>JAZKIN010000180.1:0-41755 GCA_040384885.1 Pseudomonadota bacterium
TCTGACCCCGGTCTGTCCCCGGTCTGTCCCCGGTCTGTCCCCGGTCTGTCCCCGAAATCGGAACTAGTTGCCGTGGCCACCTCGACGATCTGGTTCAGCGCTGCTTGACGACGAACGCGGCGATGCGTTTGAGCGCGATGGGGGCGATCGTCTCGTCGATCTTGCCGTACTCGTCCTCCTTGCCGGTCTTGGCGGTCTGGAACAGGTGGTTGAGCGACGGCAGCACCTGCGACTCGACCTTGCTGTTGCCGCCCGCCTTCAGGGTTGCGACGAGGCCGCCAAGATTTTCCTTGGCGGGCACCTGGTGGTCGAGGCTGCCGTTAAGCAGCAACACCGGGCTGCGCACGCGGCGCCAGTCGGCCGGCGGATCGGAGCGCAGCGCCGCGATCATGAACGGTTTGGCGGCCCAGTCGAGCGAGAGCGAGCCGCCGTCCATCTTGAACTTCTTGACCAAGGCCATGACCCCGTCCGCCTGCCCCTGCTGGAACGCTTTCAGTGCGGCAATGCGCGGCGCGGCCTCGTCGTGCGCCATGAGGACGTCGTAAAACCCGCGCACATAGGCCATCAAGCGCTCGACCTCGGCCGGATTGGCACCATGGTCCCTGGCAACGACGCGGTCCTGCACCAACATCGTATCGAGCCCGTTCATGCCGATGCCGGCCATGGAAACGAGAAAATCGACCGATGCCGGATCGCGCGCGGCGACCGCGGCGGCCAGGCCGGGGCCTTCGCTGAGCCCGATAATCCCCACGCGCTTGAATTCCTTGCGCGCCTTCATGGCCTTGACGGCCGCGTGCAGGTCGTCGATCAGTTGCGCGGTCGTGTGCTGCTCGTAGTCGCCGCTCGAGCGCGCATTGCCGCGCTTGTCGTAGCGCAGCACTGCCACGCCCCGGCGCGCGAGATGGTCGGCGAGCACGGCGAAGTGTTTGTGGCCCAACACGCCGAGATCGCGCGTGCCGGGTCCGCTGCCATGCACCAGCACGACCACGTTGGGATTGGTTCTGCCGTCGGGGATAGAGAGCGTGGCGCCAAGCGTCACGCCGTCGGCGCCCGCGATCGCCAGTGTTTGATCCTTGTAGGGGAACGGGCCCTTGGGGGTCTGCGGCCGCGCTTTGACGGGGAAGGCCGCAACCTGCCTTAGCTCGAACTTGAGCGGGGCGTCGCCCTGCTTCCATTCGCCATTGAAATGGTCCTTGTCCCAGGTCAGCGTCAAGCTGAATACCGAATGCTTGAGCGACACGCTGGCGCCGTCCTCTTGCACCGATTGCAGGGGAATGTCGTACGCGTCCTGGTCGGGGCTGGCCACGCTGGCCCACAGCGATCCGTCCGCACGCGTGAAAATCTCGGCCCCGATTTTGACCGTCGGTCCTTCGGGGATCTTCATGCCGCCAAGCCAGAGGCCCGGATGGTCTTTGAGCACGCCGGCCTGAACGGGCGCTTGAAAGGCGAGGGAAATTGCCAGGGAAATAATTTTCCAGAAATGAGATTTCATTGGTGTCCATGGTGGTCGGCGGTTGAGGAGGAATCGTCGTATTCGCAATGCCCATATAGTGTTGTACTTTACTATAACAGCGGTTTTGTATTTTGTGCAGGTTTTCCGCCGGCAGCTTCAGGGGACCTTCAAGCTATTCAATTTTGAATAACCGAGGACATAGTGATTCAAAAACGTTTACTTCTCGCGGGGCCGGCTAGCGTTTCTCGTCAGATTCGTGAAGTGTTGTTTGACTACAAAAAATCGAGTCTAAAGGCCAGCCAAATTTTTGCCATGCTATGAAAGCGCTCGAATTGACACTTGGAAATCACCATGTTACTTTGCTACAAATAAGCCCCACCCTCGAAAGCGCGCCGATGCAAGCAACCCTCAAGACCCTCGTCGCAATCGCGCTCGCCCTCGCATGCGAATTGGCCGCGGCGGGGCCGGTCAAGCCGGTCGGCACGGTGCAATCGGTCGCGATCGACGGCCAGCAGCTGCGCCTGCGCACCGAGAACGCGCACGTCGAAATCACCGTCTACAGCCCTTCGGTGATCCGGGTGCGGATCGACAAGCAGCCGCTGGGCCGCGATTTTTCATACGCCGTGATCGCCGGCACAACGCCGACGCCGACCCGCGTCACCCAAAGCGACACCGAGCTCGTGCTAGCCACCGAGGCGCTGACCGCGCGCGTGGCCAAGAAACCGTTCGCGATCACCTTCACCACGCCCGACGGCAAAATCATCAGCGCCGACGAGCCGGGCCTGGCCACCTCGTGGATCGGCGACGAAGTGAGCACTTACAAAACGCTGCAGGAGGGCGAGCGCTTCATCGGCCTCGGCGAGAAAACCGGTAAGCTCGACCGCCGCGGCAGCGCCTACACCAACTGGAACACCGACGCCTTCCGCTACACCGACGGCACCGATCCGCTGTACGCGACGATCCCGTTCTACATCGGCGTCCACCACGGCCTGAGCTACGGCATCTTCTTCGACAACAGCTACCAGAGCGACTTCAATTTTGGCGCCAGCAACCAGCGTTTCTCGTCGTTCGGGGCCCAGGGCGGCGAGATGAACTACTACTTCATCCACCATCCGCAGGTGGCCGGCATCATCGGCGCGTACACGGCCCTGACCGGGCGCATGCCGCTGCCGCCGCTGTGGAGCCTGGGCTACCAGCAGAACCGCTACAGCTACTATCCCGAGTCCGAGGTGCTGCGCATCGCGCAGACGCTGCGCGAGAAAAAAATCCCGGCCGACGGCATCACGCTCGACATCCACTACATGGACGCCTACAAGCTGTTCACCTGGGACAAGGCGCGCTTCCCGGACCCGAAGGCGATGGTCGCGAAACTCGACGCCATGGGCTTCAAGACCACCGTCATCGTCGACCCGGGCATCAAGGTCGAGAAGGGCTACGGCGCCTACGAGCGCGGCCTGCGCGACGACATCTTCGTCAAGTACGCCGACGGCGCCAACTACAGCGGCGAGGTGTGGCCGGGCTGGTGCCACTTCCCCGATTTCACCAGCGCCAAGGGGCGCGACTGGTGGCGCAAGGAGGTCAAGACCTACGCCGGCGCCGGCGTTGCCGGCCTGTGGAACGACATGAACGAGATCGCGACCTGGGGCCAGAAGATGCCCAACAACCTGCTGTTCGACTTCGACGGCGCGGCCACCACCCACAAGCAGGCCCACAATGTGTACGCGCTCGAGATGACGCGCGCGAGCTACGAGGGCATGAAGCAGGCCACCGGCGTGCGCCCGTTCATGCTCACGCGCGCCGGCTTCGCGGGGCTGCAGCGCTACAGCGCGATCTGGACCGGCGACAACCGCGCCGAGGAGGACCACATGCTGCTCGGGGTGCGCCTGTTGAACAGCCTGGGCGTCTCGGGCGTGGCCTTCAGCGGCATGGACGTGGGCGGCTTCACGGGCGTGCCGACGCAGTCGCTGTATGCGCGCTGGATGCAGATCGGCGCCTTCACGCCGTACTTCCGCAACCACGCGGCCAGCGACACCAAGGCGTCCGAGCCGTGGACCTTCGGCCAGGACGTGCTCGACGTCTCGCGCAATTACATCAACCTGCGCTACCGCCTGATGCCCTACCTGTACTCGGCCTTCAGCGAGGCCGCCGCCACGGGCGAGCCGGTGATGCGCACGCTGGCCATCGATTACACGCACGACGCCGAGGTCTACCAGCCGGCGTTCCAGCACCAGTACCTGTTCGGCAAGGCGTTCCTGGTCGCGCCGTTCGACAGCACCAAGGAGTTCGGCAAGGTCTGGTTCCCGGCCGGGAAATGGTATGAGCTCCACACCGACAAGGTCGAGGAGGGCGGGCGCGAGGCGGTCGTCGCGCTGTCGCCGGCGCGCCTGCCGGTGTACGTCAAGGAGGGCAGCATCGTGCCCGAACAGTCGCTGGTGCAGTCGACCGCGGAGCGGCCCGCGCCGACGCTGCTGGTCCACATCTACAAGGGCGCGCGCGACAACGGCGCCGTCTACTACGAGGACGACGGCGCGAGCTTCGCCTACGAGAAGGGGCAGTACTTCCGGCGCACCATCGAGTACCAGGCTGCCGCGCGCAGCATCAGCTTCGGCAAGGTCGAGGGCAGCTACGCCTCCAAGTTCCGTAAGCTCGAACTGGTGCTGCACGGCTTCGGCGACGCGCCCGCGCTGCGGCTCGACGGCAAGCCGCTGGCGCTAACGGCGGGCAAGCATGGCTTTCTGGGCGACGGCGGCGGCCAGGCCAGCGTCAGCCGCGCCACGATCGATCATTCCGGCGCCGCGTTTTCGCTGAGCTATTGATGCGCGAATCGCCGCTGGCGCCCCGCTTTCGGCGCCGCGTATGTTAACCTGTTGAGATAATCTAACAATGCCTACAGGAGTCGAAATGAGCATACGCACCATCGCCAGCAGTCCGATCGACGGCCAGCGCCCGGGTACCTCGGGCCTGCGCAAGAAAGTGGTCGAGTTCCGCCGCCCGCACTACCTCGAAAACTTCGTCCAAGCCATTTTCAACACGCTCGGCGATTGCTCCGGGCAAACCCTGGTGCTCGGCGGCGACGGCCGCTACTTCAACCGGCCCGCGATCCAGACCATCCTGCGCATGGCCGCCGCGCACGGCTTCGAGCGCGTGCTGGTGGGGCAGGGCGGCATCCTGTCGACGCCCGCGCTCAGTTGCGTGGTGCGCAAGCGCGGCGCGCTCGGCGGCATCATCCTCTCGGCCAGCCACAATCCGGGCGGGCCCGACGGCGACTTCGGCATCAAGTACAACGCGGCCAACGGCGGCCCGGCGCCCGAAAAAATCACCGACGCGATCTACGCGCAAACCCAGTCGATCGGCGAGTATTTCACGATCGACGCGCCCGACATCGACCTCGACACGCTCGGCGCGGCCAGCGTCGGGCCGCTGCGCGTCGAAGTCATCGATGCGGTCGCCGACTACGCCGAATTGATGGGCGAGCTGTTCGACTTCGGCGCGATCCGCAAGCTGTTCGCGGGCGGCTTCACGATGTGCTTCGACGGCATGTGCGCCGTCGGCGGCCCGTACGCGCACGCGATCCTCGAGGGCATGCTCGGCGCGCCGCGCGGCACCGTGGTCAACGGCGCGCCGCTCGAGGACTTCGGCGGCCACCATCCCGACCCGAACCCGGTCAACGCGGCCGAACTGATCGCCCTGATGGACGGCCCCGGCGCGCCCGATTTCGGCGCCGCCTCCGACGGCGACGCCGACCGCAACATGATCGTCGGGCGCGGCATCGCCGTCACGCCGTCCGACAGCCTGGCGATCATCGCCGCCAACGCGACCGTCGCGCCGGGTTATGCCGCCGGCATCAAGGGCGTCGCGCGCTCGATGCCGACCTCGGGCGCGGCCGACCGCGTGGCCGCCGCGCTCGGCGTGCCGTGCTACGAGACCCCGACCGGCTGGAAGTTCTTCGGCAACCTGATGGACGCCGGCCTGGTCACGCTGTGCGGCGAAGAGAGCTACGGCACCGGTTCCGACCATGTGCGCGAAAAAGACGGTTTGTGGGCCGTGCTGTTCTGGCTCAACCTGCTCGCCGCCAGCGGCAAGCCGGTCGGCCAGATCGTGCGCGAGCACTGGGCCCGGTTCGGGCGCAACTACTATTCGCGCCACGACTACGAGGCGGTCGAGTCGAAACCGGCCGAGCAGCTCATGGCCGACCTGCGCGCGCAACTGCCCGCGCTCGCGGGCCAGACCATGGACGGCCACACGATCGCGCTGGCCGACGATTTCGCCTACACCGATCCGGTCGACCATTCGGTCTCGCTCAAGCAGGGCGTGCGCATCGTCATGGACGACGGTTCGCGCATCGTGCTGCGCCTGTCGGGCACCGGCACCGAGGGCGCGACCATCCGCCTGTACCTCGAAAAATACGAGGCCGATCAGGCGCGCCACGAGATCGACACCCAGACCGCGCTCGCCAGCCTGGCCACGCTGGCCGAACGCATCGCCGGCATCGCCGCGCGCACGGGCCGCAGCAGCCCGAGCGTGATCACCTGACATTCCCATTCGCCCCACATCCACCGACAGGAACCCCAGCATGAAATTATCCGCCCTTGCCGTTTCCCTTGGCGTCGCCCTCGGCGCGTTGTGCGCGCCGGCCGCCGCGCACGCGCCATCCAAACCCTTCGCCTGGGAAAACGCGACCGTCTACTTTTTGCTGACCGACCGCTTCCACAACGCCAATAAGGCCAACGACCTGGCCTACGGCCGCAAGGCCGACGCCGCCACGCTGCGCGGCTACATGGGCGGCGACCTGGCCGGCATCACGGCCAAGATCAAGGCCGGCTACTTCAAGGACCTCGGGGTCGACGCGCTCTGGATCACGCCGCCGGTCGAGCAGATCCACGCCGGCACCGACGAGGGCACCGGCAAATCGTACGGTTTCCACGGCTACTGGGCGCGCGACTTCACCAGCGTCGACGCCAACCTCGGCACCGAGGCCGACGTGCGCACGCTGGTCGACACGGCCCACGCGCACGGCATCCGGGTGCTGCTCGACGTGGTCATGAACCACACCGGCCCGGTCACCGAGGCCGACCCCGTGTGGCCGGCCGACTGGGTCCGCACCGGCCCGACCTGCACCTACAAGGACGCGCCGACCACGACCGACTGCACGCTGGTCAAAAACCTGCCCGACGTGCTCACCGGCAGCGACCAAAACGTCGCGCTGCCGCCGGCGCTGGTGGCCAAGTGGAAGGCCGAAAACCGCTACACGCGCGAAGTGGCCGAACTCGACGCGTTCTTCAAGCGCACCGGCTATCCGCGCGCGCCGCGCTACTACCTCGTCAAGTGGCACGCCGACTGGGTGCGCAAGTACGGTTTCGACGGCTTCCGCGCCGACACCGCCAAGCACACCGAGCCGGGCATCTGGAAGGAGCTCAAGAAAGAGGCCGGCGCCGCGTTCGAGGACTGGAAGCGCGCGAACCCGAAAAAACGCGTCGGCAACACGCCGTTCTACATGACGGCCGAGGTCTACAACTACGCGATCGGGCACGGCCGCCAGTTCGACATGGGCAACAACAACCTGGTCGACTTCTACGCCAACGGCTTCGACAGCCTGATCAACTTCAGCCTCAAGGGCGACGCCAACAAGCCCTACGAGGAGACCTTCGGCGCCTACTCCGACAGCCTGAACGGCCCGCTCAAGGGCTATTCGGTGCTCAACTACCTCAGTTCGCACGACGACGGCAGCCCGTTCGACCAGGCCCGCAAGCGCCCGTTCGAGACCGCCACCAAGCTGCTGCTCACGCCCGGCGCGGTGCAGATCTACTATGGCGACGAGACCGCGCGCGCGCTCAAGGTCGACGGCGCCGAGGGCGACGCCAAGCTGCGCAGCTTCATGAACTGGGACGAGTTGGCCGCCAACGCCCAGCGCGACGGCTACCGCGTGGCCGACGTGCGGCGCCACTGGAGCCGGCTCGGCCTGTTCCGCCAGGCCCACCTGGCCGTCGGCGCCGGCGTGCACCGCAAGCTCGCCGACAGCCCGTACACCTTCGCGCGCACCTACGCCAAGGACGGCGTGAACGACAAGGTGGTCGTCGCGCTCGACCTGCCCGCGGTGAAGGCGACGCCGGTGTCGGTGGCCGGGGTGTTCGAGGACGGCGAGCTGGTGCGCGACTATTATTCGGGCCAGCGCGCCAAAGTGGCGGGCGGCAAGGTGCGTTTCGACGCGGCCAATCCGATCGTGCTGATCGGCAAGCCGTAGCGGGGGCGGGCGCGCGACGGGCGCGTGATGGTCGAGGGATGGTCGTAAACGCACGGTGAATTTTGGTGCATTTGCAACAATAGGGTATGCTACGCGCGATCGGGGACGCTCGTTCCCAACTGCCCTATTGACCCGCGATGACCAAAGACCTCGACCCCGAACAAAAATTCAGCCGCACCGCGTACGCCGACGGCCCGCGCCTGCTCGCCGACATCGGCGCCACCCATGCCCGTTTCGCCCTCGAGACGGCGCCCGGGGTGCTGCGCTCGGTGAGCGTGCTCAAATGCGACGACTACCCGGGCATCGTGCCGCTGCTGCACTCCTACCTGGCCGACCATCCGGGCATCCGCCTGAACCACGCCGCGTTCGCGCTGGCGAACCCGATCAGCGGCGACATGATCCGCATGACCAACCGCGACTGGGCCTTCTCGACCGACGAGGTGCGGCGCGAGCTGGGCCTCAACACGCTGTTGATCGTCAACGACTTCACGGCGCTGGCGATGTCGCTGCCGGGCCTGGCGGGCAAGGACCTGCTGCAGGTGGGCACGGGCGAGCCGGCCGCCAACGCGGTGGTCGGCGTGCTCGGGCCGGGCACCGGGCTCGGCGTGTCGGGCGTGATCCCCACGCTCGACGGTTTTGTCACGCTCGGCAGCGAGGGCGGGCACGTCAATTTCGCGCCGGCCGACGAGCGTGAATTCGCGATTTTGCAGTTCGCGTGGAAGGAGTGGCCGCACGTGTCGAACGAGCGCCTGATCTCCGGCCCCGGCATGGAGATCATCTACCGCGCGCTGGCCGAGCGCAACGGCGTGGCGAGCAAGCCGCGCACTTCGCCCGAGATCATCGCCGGCGCGCTCGACGACAAGGACGCGCTGTGCATCGAGGTGCTCGACAGCTTCTGCGCCATGCTCGGCGGCGCGGCGGCCAACCTGGCCGTGACGCTGGGCGCGTTCGGCGGCATCTTCATCGGCGGCGGCATCGTGCCGCGCATGGCCGAGTTCCTCGCGCAGTCTCAGTTCCGCACGCGCTTCGAGGCCAAGGGCCGCTTCACCGGCTACCTCGCGCAGATCCCGACCTACGTGATCATGGCGCCGAACCCCGCGTTCAAGGGCGTGGCGACGATTCTGTCGGAGCACCTGCGCGGGCGCAGCGGCGCCAACACGCTGATGGAGCGGGTCCAGCATTTGCAGCACGAGTTGTCGCCGGCCGAGCAGCGCGTGGCCACGCTCGTGCTCGAGCATCCGCGCAAGGTGCTCGGCGAGCCGATCGCCGAGATCGCGCGCCTGGCCGACGTGAGCCAGCCGACCGTGATCCGGTTCTGCCGCTCGCTCGGGTTTTTGGGGCTGGCCGACTTCAAGCTCAAGTTCGCCAGCAGCCTGACCGGCACGATCCCGGTGCGCCACAGCCAGGTGCGCACCTCCGACAGCACGCACGACCTGTCGGCCAAGGTGATCGACAACACGGTGTCGGCGATTTTGAAGTTCCGCGACCAGCTCGACGTGCGCTCGATCGACCGCGCGATCGAACTGGTGAGCAAGGCCAACCGGGTCGAGTTTTACGCGATGGGCAATTCGCGCGTGGTCGCGCTCGACGGCCAGCACAAATTCTTCCGCTTCCGCATTCCGACCTCGGCCTACGGCGACGCCCACCTGTTCAAGCTCGCGGCCGAACTGCTGGTGCCGGGCGACGTCGTGATCGTGATCTCGACCTCGGGCCAGCTGCCCGAGCTGCTCGACGCGGTCGACGCCGCGCGCGCCTCGGGGGCCGACGTGATCGCCATCACGAGCAGCAAATCGGCGCTCGCGAAGAAGGCCACGATCTGCCTCGCGGTCGACCACAGCGAGGACAGCACGACCTTCCTGTCGATGATTTCGCGCATCCTGCAACTGCTGCTGATCGACATCATGTCGGTCGGCATCTCGCTCAATTCGCCCGACGAGGACGACGGCGCCAAGCGCCGCATGCTGATCTCGCACCTCGACATCTGAAAACCACGGCGGGGACAGACCGGGGACAGACCGGGGACAGACCGGGGACAGACCGGGGTCAGACCCGGGTCTGACCCCGAACGATTCGTGCCGGCCGATCCTGGGCTTCGTGCCCGGCCCGGGGCCGCGCCCTGATCAGGCAGGGGCAGGCTTGCCCTTGGCGCGGCCCGGCGCGGCCAGCGTCGCCTCGTAGCGCGCGATGAACAGTTGCGCGGGCACGCGCGCGATCGCCTCGGCCACGACGTCGAGCGCGACATCGTCGAGTTTCTTGAAGCGCACACAGGCCTTGCCCATGTCGAGCTTTTTGCCGCTCGCGGCCCACGCTTCGCGGAACCAGCTTGTGTCGGGGGTCTCGGCGCCGTCGCCGGCGCCGCAGTACAGGCCCATCAGGTACAGCGACACATAGTTTTTCTGCGAGGCGATCGCGGCGTAGGGAAGGGGCTGCCTGGGATCGCAGTGGTAGCCCGGCGCGAACACGCTGTGCGGCACGCTGTAGCCGATCATCCCGTACTGCATCACTTCGCTGAACTGGGGATCGAGCCTCGACAGCACCGCTTCGCGCACGGCGCCCACCAATGCCTGCCGCTCCGGCGTCAAGCCGGCCAGATAGTCGGCGACGCTGTTTGCCTTCGATTGCATGCGGGTCTCCCGTGCGTGGTCTGGACGATCATTCTAAAAGCAAGCGCGCGCCGGCGCAACGGCCGCTACTCGCCTTCGGGCACCGGCTGTTGTTTGTCGAGTTCGGCCGCGGCGCCCGCGCGGCCGGTGTCGCGGAAAAGCCGGGCCAGGTTGCGGGCGGTTTCGACACGTGCCGGATGCCCTTTGGGAAACGCCTGCGTGAAGATCCCCAGCGCGCGCACATACAGCGCTTCGGCCTGCGCGAACCGGCCCTGCATCGCGTACACGCGCGCAAGGTCGTTCATGTTCATTGCAAGGTCGGGATGGTCGGGCGGCGCCAAGGTCGCGCGGATCGCGCGGGCGCGCCCAAGCGCCGCCTCGGCCTCGTCGAAACGCCCCATTTCGCCGTACAGCACGCCGAGCTCCTCGAAGCTCATCGAGGTGTCGTAGAACGTATCGCCAAGTTCCTTTTCCCTCATCGCGAGCGCGCGCAGATGGAGCCGTTCGGCGAGCGGGTATTTTTTCCAGCGCGTGTACAAGATACCCTGGAGGTAGACGATGGCGGCGCCATAAATCGTGTCGGCGCCCCTGTTTTTGGTGTGCGCCGCCAACGCGCGGTCCAGCAATTTTTCGGCCTCGTCGTAGCGTCCGAGCTTTATGTACATGTGCGCCAGATTGGTCGAGCTGGCCGCGGGCAAGCCGCGCCCCGCATTGGCCGCGTCGAAGCCGGCGAGCATGCGCAGGTAGAGCGGCTCGGCGCGTTTGTACTGGCCCAGCACGTCGTACAGGTGGGCGAGGTCGCCCAGCGCGCCGGCCGTCAGGTGGTGCCCGGGGCCGTGCAGCTTTTCTAACAGGGACAGTTTTTTCTCGTACGCTTGTTCGGCCGGCGAAAATTTATTCAGCGCCAGCAAACAGCCGCCCAGCCTGCCATACGCCTTGGCCGCCTCGGCATGCCCGGCGCCGAACTGTTTCTCGCTCAGGGCCAGCGCGCGCCGGTACAGCGGCTCGGCCAGCGCCGCGCGTTCCGTGTCCATGAAATGGCCGGCGAGCAGATTGATATGGCTTGGGTCGTCCAGGCCCTCGAGCGACGCGTAGATCTCGGCGAGCCCCTTGGCCGGATCCTTGGCGATCCCTTGGCCCCGTTCGAGCATCACGCCGAGGCTGAACCTGGCGCGCGCGAGCCCCGCTTGCGCCGCTTTTTGATACCACTTGCGGGCCTCGGCGTAGTCGGTCGCCAATCCCATCTTGCCGGACTCCAGGGCCTTGCCCATAAAGGCCATCGCCTCCAGGTTGCCATTCTCCGCGCTTTGGCGGAACCAGTGCACGGCGTTTTTTTCGTCCTTGTCCCCGCCTTGTCCCGCGTTGAGCATGCCTGCGTAGAGGTATTGCGCCTCGGCGTCGCCGCGTTCGGCGCCTCTGCGCCGCCAGTCGCGCGCCAAGACAAGGTCCAGCGCGAGATGTTCGCCGCTGCTGTGGTGCCTGGCGAGGGTGGCCATCGAGTCGGTGTCGCCGTTGTCGGCGGCCTTGCGGTGCCACGCGAGCGCCTTGGCCATGTCGCGCGGCCCGCCGATCCCCTGTTCATAATTGCGCGCCAGGTTGTATTGCGCGTTGCCATTGCCCCCTTCGGCCCCCGCCAGCAGCCAGCGGCCCGCCTCGGCCTGGTCGACCTTGGTGCCGGTGCCGCCCTGGTAATAGGTGCCGATCGTGTTCATTGCCGCCGCGTTGCCCATCTCGGCGGCCTGGCGCGCATAGTCGAACGCCTTTTTAAGGTCCTTGGGGACGCCGCTCCCGATCTCGTGCAGATGGCCCAGGTGGCGCAGCGCGTATTGATTGCCCTGCGCGACCCCTTTGCGGTACCAGTCCACCGCCTGCGCCAGGTCCGCCTTGACGCCGGCCCCGATTTCGTAGGCGTAGCCGATTTCCGTCTGGGCGTCGCCATCGCCGAGCGTGGCGCCGATCAGGAAGGCGTGCGCCGCCGCCTCGGCGCTTTTGTCGAAGCCCTTGCCCTCTTTGTGCAGCACTCCCAACTGGTAGTAGGCATCGGCGTTGCCCCAATACGCGGCGCGCGTGTACCAGAAAATCGCCTGCTCGATGTCCTTGTCGACCTGCAAGCCATGCAGGTAGCGCCATGCGAGGCTGGACTGGGCGTCGGCTTGGCTTTGTTCGGCGGCGAGCCGGAAGTGGCGCAGGGCCTGCTGCTCGTCGCGTTCGACGCCGGTGCCGCTCGCGTACATCTGTCCGATCATGTTGAGGGCGCGCGGATGGCCCTGGTCGGCCGCCATGCGCAACCATTGCAAACCCTGGCCGGGGTTTTTCGGGACGCCGTGCCCGTAAACATGCATCACGCCCAGCGCAAACTGGGCCACCGGGTGCCCCGCCCGCGCGCCTTGCTCGAACTCGCCCAAGGCTTGCGCAAAGCGCTGTGCCTTGAGCGCGTCCTGGCCCGCCGCGACATGCTTGTCGCCGCCCAGCAGGCGCTCCAATTCGCCGCGTCCCTGGCCGTGCAGCGGCGAGCTCGGCAGGCCGCCCTGTTCGAGCGCCTGGAACGCCGCCCTGGCCCGGCCCGGGTCGCCCGCCGCGAGGTGCGCCTGGCCGATGTAGAACCACGCTTCGGTCAAGCCTTGCGCGCGCGCGTCCGCGGGCAACTCCCCGGCGCGGGCCAGCAGGGCGGCGTGGGTGATGTGTCCGATTTGCATCGCCAGCACGGGACCGGGCCACGGGCCGTCGGCGTGCGCGAACGCCGACGCGCGCAATTCCGGCGCGAGCGCTTGGGCGGCGCGCTGGAGCAATGCGATCTCGTCGGCCAAGTCGAGCAGCGGCGCGGCCTCCTTGGCGCGCTTGGCAGGCGGCGCCCGAAAGCGCGCCATCGATGCGGCCGCGCCGGCCGCGTCGCCGCTGTACATCTGCGCCCACGCCATATCGCGCACCAAGACGCTGTCGTCGGCGAGCCCGGTTTGCGCCAGGTACAGGACGCCGCTGGCGGCGAACTCGCCGCGCGCGAACGCGAGGCGGGCAAAGCACAGCGCGGCCCCGGGGCGGCCGGGATTATCGCGCATACTTTGTTCGAGGCGCGCCGCCAGCGCCCGCGCGGCGTGGCCGGTAAATTCGCCGATCCGCTCATTCGCGATGATGTAGTTGCACGCCACGCCGCCCGCAATGTCGGCCTCCTTGAGCGCGTTCAGCGCGGCCCCGTCGTTCAGCACCCGCTGGGCCGTCATCATGCTGTGCTGGTCGCGCAGCGAATAGGCGCCCGGCGTGGGCGCCGCGGCCAGGGCGGGGAAGGCCACTGCGGCGGACAGGACCGCCATTACATAAATCGGGATGCGCATGGTCGGTCGGGGCAGGGTTGGCGAGGCGGGGCGGGGCGGGGCTTGGAGATGTTGTTGCTGCCTTCTCTCTATTGGCAAGTGTACATCTGCGGTTTCTAACGGTCAACATTGCCTGTTGATTTGCTGTTGACATGCCGATCACCGCCGGGCTACCTTGCCGCATGAACCAAAATCCACACATCCCCCCGGACATCCACGCAGAAATCATGCGCCGCCTCGCCGCCGTCGAGCGCGACGAAAACGTGCGCATCCTGCTCGCGATCGAGTCCGGCAGCCGCGCCTGGGGCTTCGCCTCGCCCAACAGCGATTTCGACGTGCGCTTCATTTACGTGCGGCCCAAGGACTGGTATCTGGCGGTCGACCTCGAACACCGGCGCGACGTCATCGAATACCCGATCGTCGACGACATCGACCTCAATGGCTGGGACCTGCGCAAGGCGCTCGGCCTGTTCTGGCGCTCGAACCCGGCGGTCGTCGAGTGGATACAGTCGCCGATCCAGTACCTGCGCAGCGGCGCGTTCGGCGCCGCGGTGCTCGACTTGCTGCCCGCCGTGTACTCGCACGAGCGCGGCATGTTCCACTACCGCAGCATGGCCAAGACCAACTACCGCGAGTACCTCAAGGCCGACCTGGTGCGGCTCAAGAAGTATTTTTATGTGCTGCGCCCGCTACTCGCGGTGCGCTGGATCGAAACCTACAACAGCGCGCCGCCGATCGAGTTCGATGCATTGCTGCACCTCGTCGCCGGCGAGCCGGAACTGCTGGCGGACATACACGATTTGCTCGAGAAGAAAAAACTGAGCCTCGAGAAGGATTTGCTGCCGCAGGTGAAAAGCATCAACGCCTTCATCGAGGGCGAACTCGCGCGGCTCGAGAATTTCGAACACGCGCGCGCCGTCCCGGGCGCGACCATGGAGCAGCTCAACAGCTTGTTCCGCGCGCTGCTCGACGAGCAGCCTTGAACGCGTCGCCCTGAAAGAGACGCCTTAAGCCGCCTCGTTGATCACGAGCTGCTCGACGAAGTCGATCGCCGACACCAGTCCGAGCAGCACGCCGTGCTCGGTCACGGCGACGTGCTGCACCTGGTGCTCGATCATCAGCCTGGCCACCTCGAGCACCGAGGCGTTGGGCCCGACCTCGAAATTGTTGATGCGGCTGATTTCCCAGGCGCGCACGGCGGCGGCGACCTTTTTTTCGGCATGGAACATGACCAGGTCCTGGCAGCTGATCATGCCGACGATCGCACCGTTCGAGCCCACCACGGGCACGGACGAGAATTTGTTCGCGCCCAGCACCTGTTCGACGTCGGCCACGGTGTCTTCGGCGTGCACGGTCTTGATGTTGGTTTCCATCATGAACGAGATCGGGCGCGCGACCACGGCAGGGCGCGCCGGGACTGGTTCGGGCGCGAGCGCGGCGGGGGCCTCGACCACGACCGCGGCGGCCGGCACCGGTGCCAGCTCGCGCAGCGTGTCGTCGAGGAGGCCTAATTCGGGGTAGTCGTTTTGCATGTCGCTCTCCAATACGCAAAGCGGCGCATCACGGGAGAATCGATGGCGCGCCTTTGCTACGCCCGACTATAGGCGGGCCGGGCGGCGCCGTATGTGCGTTGGCACGCTTACCGCAGGCGTGCGCTAGCGGCGGCGCGCCAGCACTTGCCCGACCAGCGCGGTGCCGGGCGCCGCGCGTCCGCCCGGGCCCGGCTCGAAACCGAGTTCGTGCAGCAGGAGCGGCTCGCCGCAGTGTGCGCAGGCGGGCACCGCGTGGGTCAGTTGGCCGCAGCCGGCGTGGCGCACCTGCAGCGGCACCTTGCCGCCCGGCGCGCGCCATTTGTCGCCCCAGGCGGTCAGCGCGAGCAGGATCGGGTACAGTTCGCGCCCCTGCTCGGTCAGGCTGTAGCGCAGCACGCGGCCGTCGGCGGGGTCGGCTTGGCGCTCGACGATGCCGTGCTCGAGCAGGCGCCTCAGGCGCGCGCTGAGCACGTTCGAGGCGAGCCCGAGGTCGCGCTGGATCTCGTCGAAGCGGTCGAAACCCATGAACAGGTCGCGCAAGATGAGCACGGTCCACCACTCGCCGATGAGCTCGAGGGTGCGCGCGATCGAGCACGAAAAATCGGCGAAGGAGCTGCGTTCCATAATATCGCTTGCTTGATGAGAGTTAATTGGCTACATTACTTGCATTATGCCAGTGAAAGTCAAGCATGTACGCGACCATAGTTGAACGCAAGCTGCGCGCGGTGTTCGCCGCGCTGAACCGGGGCGAGACGGCGCCGATGCTCGACGGCCTCGCGCCCGAGTTCACCTACCGCTTCGAGGGCGATTCGCCGATCGGCGGTCTGCGCACCGGGCGCGCCACAATGCAACTGTGGTGGGAGCGCCTGTACCGATTGTTCCCCGGCTTTGCGTTCGAGGTGCAGGAGGTCGCGCTGGTCGGCCCGCCGTGGAACACGCGGATCCATGTGGTGCTCGGCTTCGTCGTGCCGCATGCGCCGGGCGGCCCCTACCGCAATATCGTGATGCAGTTCATGCACATGCGTTGGGGCAAAATCGACTTCATCCACACGCTCGAGGATACCCAGCGCTGCGAGCGCTTCCTCGCGTGGCGCGCGGGCGCCGGCTGCGCAGAGGCGTTGGCACAGCCGATCACGGACCAGCCGTGGCCCGCGGCCGGACCTTTCCTGCGCGCCTGAGCGGTTCACATTTATTTGAAGCAAACGAAAGCCGGCCGGATGTGCCGGCTTTTAGTCGTTCATTACCGAAAAAACACCGTTCGTCGCATTCGCGGCCGTTTCGGGCGCGTCCCCGACTACATTAGCGTGCCGTTTCACCATCTGGGCGTCATGCAACAATGGCCGCGCCGGATCGCATAAAAATAACCCCAGGAGGATATGTCCCATGCTGTCGATCAAGAACCTGAACAAGACCTACGCCAACGGCGTCAAGGCCACCAACGATGTGAGCCTGGAGATCCCGAACGGCTTGTTCGGCCTGCTCGGTCCCAACGGCGCGGGCAAGTCCTCGTTGATGCGCACCATCGCCACCTTGCAGGATCCCGACAGCGGCAGCATCCATTTCAACGGCCTCGACGTGCTGGCCAACAAGGAGGCGCTGCGGCGCCAGCTCGGCTACCTGCCGCAGGACTTCGGGGTCTATCCGAAGGTCAGCGCCGAAACGCTGCTGACCCACTTCGCCGTGCTCAAGGGCCTGACCAATCGCGGCGAGCGCAAGGAGGCGGTCGAAGCCCTGCTGCACCAGACCAACCTGTGGGAGGCGCGCAAGCGCAACCTCGGCGGCTATTCGGGCGGCATGCGCCAGCGCTTCGGCATCGCCCAGGCCCTGCTCGGCGCGCCCAAGCTCGTCATCGTCGACGAGCCGACCGCCGGCCTCGACCCCGACGAGCGCAACCGCTTTTTGAACCTCTTGGCCAAGATCGGCGAGAACGTGGTCGTGATCCTGTCGACCCATATCGTGGCCGACGTCACCGACCTGTGCCCGCGCATGGCGATGATCGTCAAAGGCCAGGTGCTGGCCGAGGGCAAGCCGCAGACCGCGATCGACGCGCTGCGCAACAAGGTCTGGCAGCGCACCGTCAGCGCCGACGCGCTGGCCGACTACCAGGGCCGCTTCAATGTGCTGCACACGCGCCTCGTGGGCGGCCAGCCGCAGATCAATGTGTTCGCCGACAGCCAGCCCGACGCCGGCTTCGTGATGGTCGAGCCGGACCTCGAGGACGTCTACTTCCTGCAAGTGCGCGGCGCCAAGCCAGTCGCCGCGACGGTCTGAGGGGCGCGCCATGTTGCTAGAATTTTTCAAGTTTGATTTACGCTACCAGCTCAAGCAGCCGCTGCTGTGGCTGATCGCCCTGATCCTCGCCGCGCTCGCGTTCGGCGCGACCACGAGCGACGCGATCCAGGTCGGCGGCTCGATCGGCAACGTCAACCGCAACGCGCCGGTCGTGATCGCGCGTTTGCTGGGCATATTCACGATCATCTCGATGTTCCTCGTCACCATCTTCATCGCCGGCGCCGTGTTGCGCGACAGCGAGGTTGGCATCTCCGACATGCTGTTCGCGACCCCGATGCGCAAGCTCGACTACCTGCTCGGGCGCTTCGCGGCGGGCCTGGTCGCCTGCGTGCTGATCTTCGCGCTGATCGCGCTCGGCATGATGCTCGGGCCGCTGCGCCCGGGCGTCGACCCGGCCCGGCTCGGCGCGTTTTCGCTGACGCCCTACCTGTGGGCGTTTGCCGTGTTCGTGATCCCGAACCTGCTGTTCATCGGCGCCCTGCTGATGCTGCTCGCGGCCACCACGCGCTCGATGATGATGGTCTACGTCGGCGTGCTCGGCTTTTTCGTGTTGTGGAGCGTGGGCACCAGCCTCGGCGCCGACATCAGCAACGACTGGATCGTGGCCATGATCGATCCGTTCGGCATGCGCGCCTTCGGCCGCATGACGCGCTATTTCTCGGCGGCCGACGCCAACGCGGGCTTGCCGGCGGTCACAGGCTACCTGCTGGCCAACCGGCTGTTCTGGAGCGCGGTCGCGCTGGCCCTGTTCGCCGCGACCGTGGTGCTGTTCAAGCCGCAGCGCGCCGGCACCGGCCGCCGCCTGTTCGGCAAGGCCAAGGCTGAACTCCCGGCCGCCGCCGGCGCGGCCCCGCTGCGCGCCGCCAAGCCGGTCGCGCCGGGCTTTGGCGCCGCCACGGCCTGGGTCCAGTGCTGGCACATTTTGTGTTTCGACGCCAAGGCCGTGTTCAAGAGCGTGCCGTTCCTGGTGCTGCTCTTGATCGGGGTGCTGAACCTGGAAGCCAGCGCGAGCCTGGCCGATTCGATGTTCGGCACCAAGGTGTATCCGGTCACGCACCTGATGTTGCAATCGATCAGCAACAGCTTCAGTTTCTTCCTGATCATCGTGCTCGTGTTCTATTCGGGCGAGCTGATCTTCAAGGAGCGCCAGGCCAAGGTGGCCGACGTCAGCGACGCGATGCCCGTGGCCGACTGGGTTCCGCTGCTGGCCAAGAGCCTGGCCGTGGTCGGCGTCACCTTCGGTTTCCTGTTCGCGGGCGTGCTCGCGGCGGTCGGATACCAGTTGTTCAAGGGCGGCGTGCAGCTCGAGCTGGGGCTGTACTTCCAGGGCACGATGCTCGCTTCGCTGCCGTTCTTGCTGATGGGTCTGCTCGGGCTCGCCGTGCAGGTGTTGACGAACAATAAATTCGCCGGCTACCTGTTGATGATCGTGCTCCTCGTGCTGCAGATCGTCGCCGGCGTGATGAATTTCGAACACAACCTGTACAACTTCGCTTCGCTGCCGGGCAATGTGTATTCCGACATGAACGGTTATGGCCATTTCCTCGCGGGCAGGGCCTGGTTCAGCGTCTACTGGGGCTTGTTCACGCTGGCGCTGCTGATCGTTGCGCAGGCGTTCTGGGTGCGCGGGCTGGTACCGGCCTGGGGCGCGCGCGTGCGCCAGGCCGGCCGGCGTTTGCGCGGCCCTTCGGGCGTGGCGCTCACGCTGTGCCTTGCGGGCTTCGCCGGCACCGGCGCCTGGATCTTCCACAACACCAACGTGCTCAACGAGTACAGGACCGGCGATGTCCAAATGGACCTGCTCGCCGCCTACGAGAAGCAGTACGCCAAATACAAGGATTTGCCGCATCCGCGCCTGAGCGCGGTCCGCGCCGACGTCGACATCTATCCGGCCGAGCGGCGCGTCGCGATCCGCGGCCATTACACGCTGCAGAACAAGGGCGCCGCGCCGATGGACACCCTGCGCCTGCAGGTCAACCCGGACCTCGTGACGACCTGGAAGAACCTGCCGCCGCACAAGGTGGTGCTCGACGACAAAGTTGCCGGCTTCAGCGTCCTGACGCTCGACCAGCCCTTGGCCGCCGGCGCGTCGCTCGCGCTCGCGTTCGAGGTCGACGTCCGCAATCCGGGTTTCACCAACAGCAATGCGCCGGACAACGTCAACCTGAACGGCACCTTCTTCAACAACATGGAGGTGTTCCCTCAGCTCGGCTACAACAAGCGGCTCGAGCTGCCCGACCGCGCCGAGCGGCGCAAGCGCGGCCTCGGCGAGCCTGTGCGCATGGCCAAGCTCGAGGACACGGCAGCGCATGCGAACCACATGTTCGGCAGCGGCGGCGACTGGATCGATTTCGAGACCACGGTCTCGACCAGCGCCGACCAGACCGCGATGGCCCCGGGCTACCTGCAAAAATCGTGGGAGAAGGACGGCCGCCGCTATTTCCATTACAAGATGGACCAACCGATGCTGCCGTTCTTCGCCTACCTGTCGGCGCGCTACGAGGTGCGCAAGGGCGACTGGAACGGCCTGCCGATCGAGGTCTACTTCGACAAGAAGCATCCGTACAACGTCGACCGGATGATCAGCTCGTCGAAGAAATCGCTCGACTACTTCGGCGCCAATTTCGGGCCGTACCAGCACAAGCAGGTGCGCATCCTCGAGTTCCCGAACTATGCGGCGTTCGCGCAGGCGTTCGCCAACACGATCCCGTATTCCGAATCGATGGGCTTCATCGCCGACCTGCGCGACAAGGAGGCGATCGACCATGTGTTCTACGTCACCGCGCACGAGATGGCGCACCAATGGTGGGGGCACCAGGTCGTCGGCGCCAATGTGCAGGGCTCGACCATGCTGGTCGAGTCGCTGGCCCAGTACTCGGCCCTGATGGTGATGGAGAAGGAGTACGGGCGCGACAAGCTGCGCCGCTTCCTGCGCTTCGAGCTGGACCGCTACCTGAGCGGGCGCGGCGGCGAGCTGCTCGAGGAACAGCCCCTGTTCCGCGTCGAGAACCAGCAGTACATCCACTACCGCAAGGGCAGCCTCGTGTTCTACCGCCTGCGCGACGAGATCGGCGAGGAGGCCGTCAACCGCGCGCTGCGCCGCCTGGTCAAGGAGAAGGCCTTCAAGGGCGCGCCGTATGCGACCTCGAAGCAGCTGGTCGACTACATCCGGGCCGAGGCGCCGGCCGACAAGCAGGAGCTGATCACCGACCTGTTCGAAAAAATCGTGTTCTACGATAACCGCGTGACCGAGGCCAAGGCGGTCAAGCGCAAGGACGGCCAGTGGGACGTGACGTTCAAGCTGCACCTGGCCAAGATGGAGGCCGACGGCAAGGGCAAGGAGACGCCGCGGGCCTACAACGAGCCAGTCGAAATCGCGATCTTCGCGCGCGCCAAAGGCGCCAAGGAAAAGGACGAGCGCGTCCTGTTCAGCGAGAAGCGCGTGCTCGCCGGCAGCGATCCGAGCGTGACGATCACGGTCAAGGAGCAGCCCTTCGAGGTCGGCGTCGATCCGTACAACAAGATGATCGACCGCGTCTCGCGCGACAACCGCAAGGAGGTCACGCTCGACTGAGGCGCTAACTGAAGGCAGGGGGAGGGGAGGCAAGGCGTCACGCCTGCCTCCCTTTTTTTTGGTCCGCGCGCGAATCCGGCCGCGCTTGTGCAGCCTGTCCGCCGCGTCCGCAGCCTGTCGCATTTGGCGGGCGCCTTGTATCGTGTTTGGGCATCATGCCCCCACTGCATGAAATCACACACACAACAAAGGAGGAACCATGTCGGGACTTAACAAGATGGCGCGCAATGTGCTGGGCGCGCTCGCGATGCTGATGGCCGTGTCGGCGCAGGGCGCGGAAAAACCGCGCTCGCTGCCCGAGTCGATCGACAACTACCTGTCGGCGCGCTTCGATCCGCAAGCGCCGGGCGCGGCGGTGGTGGTGGTCAAGGACGGCAAGGTCATTTTCCGCAAGGGTTACGGCTTGGCGGACCTCGAGCTGAAGGTGCCGGTGCGGCCCGAGATGGTGTTCCGGCTCGCCTCGGTGACCAAGCAGTTCACGGCGGTCGCGATCCTGATGCTCGCCGAGCAGGGCAAGCTGTCGCTCGGCGACGAGATCCAGCGCTTCATCCCCGACTACCCGCGCGGCGCGGCGCCGGTCACGATCGAACGTATGCTCAACCATACTTCGGGCATTCCGGGTTTTTCGGAGGAGTACCTCGGCAAGCGCGACATGCGCGCCGAGATCACGCCGGCGCAGATGCTCGAGATCATCAAGCAGCAGCCGCCCGAGTTTGTCGCCGGCACCAAATGGGCCTACAGCGACGGCGCCTACGAACTGCTCGGCATCGTCATCGAAAAGGCCTCGGGCATGCCGTACTCCGACTTCGTCGAGCAGCGCATGTTCAAGCCGCTGGGCATGGCGCACAGCTATTACGACCGCAACGAGCGCGTCATCGAAGGCCGCGTCAAGGGCTACGCGCAAACGCCGAAGGGCTACCAGAACGCGGCCTACATCAGCATGTCGCTGCCGTACGCGGCCGGCTCGCTGGCATCGTCGGTCGACGACCTGGTGCTGTGGGACGCGGCGATCGCCGACAGCGACCAGCTCATCAACGCGGAGTCGCGCCGCCGCATGCAAACCGTGTACACGCTGAGCAACGGCGCCGCCGCCGACGTCCCGTACGGCTTGGGCGTGAGCCTGGCGCCGCGCCGCGGCGAGCCGCGCGTGGGCCACAACGGCCAGATCAACGGTTTCATGACGGCCGTGCTGCGCCTGCCCAGGGAGCGCGTCTACGTGGCCGTGCTCGGCAACGTCGAGAACATGAAGGTGATCCCCGAGCTGATGGCCGAACGGGTCGGCGCGATCGCCGCCGGCAAGCCCTACCTCGAGGAGGCGGCCGTGCTCGTGCCCGACGCCGTGCTCGACAGCTATGTGGGCGCCTACCGGATCGACGCCAAGAACGTGCGCAACGTGAGCCGCGACGGCAAGCGCCTGCTGATGCAGCGCAACAACGGACGCCAGATCGAGCTGCACGCCAAGTCGCACACGGAGTTCTTCGTCAAGGATGCGTTCAACGAGGTCGTGTTCGGCATGGATGCGGCGGGCAAGGTCGCCACCTTGTCGATGAGCCAGGTGTACGGTCCACCGAACGTGGCGACCAAGGAGGTAAGATAGGGCCCTGCTTCCACTTCCGCCCAACTCACTAAAAAGGAATTGCCATGAGCTATATCGACGGTTTTGTAGTGCCCGTGCCGCGCGCCAATATCGAGGCCTACCGCAAGATGTCCGAGACCTGCGGCAAGGTCTGGCTCGAGCATGGCGCGCTCAGCTACAAGGAGTGCATCGCCGACGACGTCAAGCCGGGCAAGCTGACCTCGTTCCCGCAAAGCGTCGACCTCAAGGACGACGAGGTGGTGTTCTTTTCGTGGATCGAGTACCCGTCGCGCGCGGTGCGCGACGAGGTCAACGACAAGGTCATGGCCGACCCGCGCATGGCCGACATGATGAAGCCCGGCGAGACCCCGTTCGACGGCAAGCGCCTGATCTACGGCGGCTTCGAGGTGTTTGTCGATATGTGACCGGCGGCGCCCGGGCGGGCTTGGACGGGCCGCCCGGGATGCGGATTAGCAACAAAACCGGCGATTGTTTTGCAGAACGCGGACGGGCGGTTTTTTCGTATAGAATAGCCCACAGGTAACATTTCTTGCCTTTTTGTTTCTGCTGAATCAGCATTGACAGAATAACTAATCAAGCCGAGGTGGCACGATGGTCCAGCGTCAACAGCCCAGCCATGCAGAGCGCGCCGCACCCGTGTCGTGCCAGCCTGACGGCGCGCGCTACGCGCCCGCCGGCAAGGCGCCGACCCACCTGCGCGAACTCGCCGTCGAGGGAGCGCTGGCGCGCACCTGGACCAGCCTCAACGCCTTGCTGCGCTCGGCCTCGGGCATTCCGGCCCGGCTCGGCGAACTGCTGCTGCTGGCGCACAAGGTCACCCCCGAACAACTGAACGCCGTGCTCGCCGAGCAAAAGCAGACGGGCGAAAAAATCGGCGTGCTGCTGGTGCAGCGCGGCCACATCAGCGAATCCGAGCTCGATGCCATTTTGGCGCTGCAAAAGGCGCCCGAAGGCTCGCAGGGCGCGCTGCGCCTCGGCAGCATCCTGCTCGCGCTCGGCAAGATCAACCACACCCAACTCGCCGACGCGGTCCGCATGCAGCGCGAGTCGGGCAAGCTGCTCGGCGATATTTTGCAAGAGGCCGGCTATGTCGAGGGCATCGACATCGAGCGCGGCCTGACCTTGCAGCGCCGCCTGCAGCGCTCGGCCGTGGTGGCCCTGTTCTCGTTCGTGTCGATCAGCAGCGGCTCGCTCGCCTATGCCGCCGAAGGCGGCGCCGCGATGGGGGTGTCGGTGACCGTGCTGCCGTACGTGCAACTGAAGGTCATTTCGCAGATGGACCAGTTCCGCGTGACCGCGGCCGATATCGCGCGCGGCTATGTCGAGGTGGCGGGCGGTTCGCACTTCGCCGTCAGGAGCAACAGCCGGGAAGGCTATGTGCTCGCCTTCGACAACCTGCCCGAACAAATCAAATCGATGCAAATCTCCGGGCTCGACGGCGCAGTCGAAATCGGGAGCGAGGGCGGCGCCGTGGTCCAGCGCGGCATCGCCGCCTCCGGCGCCCCGATCGAGCTGAGCTACCGCTTCAATCTGGCGCGCGGCATGGAGCCGGGCCAGTACCAATGGCCGGTGTCGATGTCGGCGCGGGCCTTGTAACAGCAGTTGCATCGGGCCCGCGCGGCATACCCTTGCGCCACCACACCCTCCAGCACTCCCTTCCGCTCGAGCATCGGGCACACCCATCCAACACAAGCGTGCGGGCGCGTTTTGCGGCAAAGCCGGAACGCTGGCCCGTGCCGTCTCAGAACGTGACGGTGAAGGTGATCGAGTCGTTATAGTCGCCGGGCAGCACGTCCTGGCCTGCGGGGATGCGCGCCCACAGCGACCTGGTATAGCGGTTGGTCGTGTTGTTGTTGACGCTGATGTTGCCGCTGAACGAGGTCGTGCCGCTGGCCCCGCCGGTGCCGAACACGGTCGTCATGCCCGAATTGGTGAAGATGTTGTACTCGAGCTTTTGCGTCGGCCCCGTCATTTTCCGAGGGAAGAAGGAATTGTTGTTGCCCTGGCCGGCGCTGGCAGTGACGGTCATGAACGCATTTTCGATCTGTCCCTGTCCCTGCCCGTTGTTGCCCTGGATGTTGGTGCAATCGACCTTCACGTCCGTCAGCAGGTCGTGCGGGAGGACGGCGGTCGGGTCGTAGGTGCCGAATACAATGTTTTGCACCACGAACACGCAGTTGAGGTCGGCGCTCGCCCGCGGCGCGGCCATGCTCAGCAGGGCGAGCAGCGAAAGGGCAGCCGCCGCCTTGTTCCGGCGCCGTTCCTGGGCTGTCATGGTTTGGTGATTTTGCATACGAATGTCCCGAGATTGGGCAGCGGGTCCGCCGCTTTTTTGAAGGCGACCGTGGCGCCGCACTCGCCACCCGGAAGTGTCGCCCTGAGTCGATTTTGCGCCACTAGTCCGGTAATGTAAACGACGCCGTCCATTCCTACGGGAAATTCCTCGGTTTGGCCGTCGACCCTCACCAATGTGCCCGCCGGCAGCACAGCGCCCTGCTCGGTGTGCAAGGTCATGGTCGCGCTGTACGCGCGCTTGATCGGGAAGCGCAGCGTGATCCCGCTGCGCGCGAACGGCACCGCCTTCATTTCGAGCGTGGTGATGCTGGTGTCGAGGTCGAGGTCGGCCTGTTCCACCCGCACCACATTGTTGTCGTAGGCGCGCAGGTGCGGCAGCAAGGCGTTGCCATCGGCGTCGGTGCGCCCGGTGAGTTGGTTGTTGACATAGATCCGCACATTGGGCATGTCGGGCAGTTGCACCACGCCGAAGCTGTCGCGGATCTGGCGCGTCGCGAACGCCGAGCCGCCGAGCACGGCGAGGCCGCCCGACATCGCGGCGCGGGTGCCGGTGCCGCCCTTGTAGTTCGCGGCCTCGAGGTAATAGTTGCCGACCCGGTTCTCGAGCATCAGGGCCGCCTGATGCGGCGTGTTTCGGCCCGTCTGCAGGCGGTAGCCGTAACCGCTTTCCGGATCGAGCGAGCGTTGCAGTTGCAACTGGTCGATGCTGGTGCCGCCGCGGCTGGCGCTGTGGCTGGCGCTGACGTTGTGCTTGCGGCCGAGCGGCATGCTCCAGTTCAGGCTCATCGAACGCGAAGGCGCGCCGCTGAGCGACTTGAAACCGGTGGCGCTGAGCATGCCGTAGCGTCCCAGGTTCAGCGAGTAGCTCAGGCTGACAACCTCCATTTGCGGCGTGCCGACGCTTTGCTGGCGCAGGTAGAACACGCTGGCGGAGCCGGCGCGGCCGCCGTTGACGCCGAAGTTGGCGCTCGTCAGCCGGCGCGTGCGCGGCCCCAGCGCGCTGTCGCCGCCCTGCACGAATTGCGGATCGGCGAGCTGGGTGCGCAGCCCCATATTGTAGTTCGAGGCCTGGCGCTCGAAGCCGATGGCCCACAAGCTGCCGTTGCCGGCGTCGCTGCGGCTGGCCGCGAGCGAGGCGTTGAACGAGCCCAGCGAAGGCAGTACGCCGAGCACGTTGAATCCGGCCACGGCGGGGCCGCCGGCGTGCACCTGCACATGGGTTTCCGCGGTGAGCGCCTCGAGCACGCCGTAGCGCACCGTGCCCGAGCCGAACAGCTTGCCGTAGTCATTGCTGAGCAGGCCGAAATTGTGGCGCAGCGCCCCCGCCTCGAACGAAAAATCGGCGACGCCCTTGCGCAGCAGGCTCGGGCTCGAATAAAAGGGCTGGTTGATCACCTGCTCGCGCCCGGCCAGGTCGCGCACCACCATGCTCACGTTGCCGCGGCCGCTGATGACTGGCAGGTCGTTGATCGTGAACGGGCCGGCCGGCACCTCGCGCCGCCCCGCGAACACATTGTTGACGTACACGTCGACCGTCGACGGCAGCGCCGCCTGCGCGTTGAAGGTCTGCAGCGGCATCGTGACCAGGCCGGGATTGATGCTGAAATTGGACGCGTACTGGATGCCGCCGAAGCGCGAGGCGTTGCCCCAGCCGCTCGCGGGCCGGCTGATCGAGTCGCCCAGGCGCAGGCTGGCCCCTTGCGCGGGCCGGTCGCGCGTGAACGTGGTGTCGAGCCGCACCAGTTTGCGGCGGCCGTCGGCCGCGTTCTCATGCAGCGAAAAATTCGACAACGCATGGCCCAGTTTGCTGAAATGGCCGGCCTCGAGGCCGCCCGCAAAACTGGTCCGCCCGCCGGAATGGGCGGCGTACACGTCGTAGTTGAAGAACATGCCCGGCGATGGCATCGTGGGCACCGGTGCCGCCGCCCTCGCGCCGTTCGTGCTGGTGCTCGTGAACGCTTCGGGTTTGAGTTCGAGCGTGAGCGTTTGGCTCACATCGTCGACCTTGACGCTGATCGTTGGCAGGGTCGAGAGGCGGTAGTAGCGCGCGCCCTTGAACTCGACGGGGGCGCCCGGCGGCAACAGCACGCGCGCCGCCGCGAGGTCCTCCTCGGAAATAAACAGTTCGCCGGCGCGGTTCTTGATCACGAGCACTGCACGGTCGAGCTGCTGGCGGTTGATCTCGAGCCCGAGCAGCATCTGGGTGAACGCCTCGTTGTTGGCGGCGATGAAATCGTTGTGAACCGCGAACGCATCGGCGCCGGCGGCCGCGGCGGCCGCCGCGTCGGCAGCGTAGGCCGCGTGGCAGCCGCTCCACGCGCCCAGGCACAGCACGGGCAGTAAGCGGCGCCTAAGGTTTGTCGAGCGTGACATCGGCTTCCATCGGGCCAGCGTCGGTGAACGCCTTAACATGCACCGTCGGCCCGGCGAGCGGCTTTTTAGGGTCGAGCGGCAAGCTCCAGACGCGTGCTTGCAGCGGCAGCAGATAGGACGTCACCTGCTCGCTGGCGATCGGGCCTTCGATGCCTGGGACGCTGACGTGGAAGTCGGTCACTTTGAGGTGGGCCTTGCCGGTATTGCTGAGCGTGACCGCAAGCTGGCCGCCGCCACTTTTTTTGGCCGCGAACGTGAGGCTGCCGGCGGCCTTGGTCGCCGGTTCGACGAACACGGGGATGCCGATCCGCAGCGCCACCTGCAGGCCGCGGAATCCCGGTGTGGGCGGCGGCGGCACTTCCTGCATATAGATGCGGTAGCTCAATTCCTTGCTGGCGTCGGGGCGCACGCGCAGGCCGATGCGCACGACCTGCTTGGCCCCGGCTTGCACGGTGAATATGGGGGGCGTGGCGATCAGGTCTTCGGTCGGGCCATACTTGTCGAGGCCGTTCTCCTGTGTCCAGGCGGCGCTTTGCAACTGGATCACCACGGGCCGTTCGCCGTTGTTGGTGACGGTCACCGCTGCGGTCTTTTGTTGCGCAGACAGATCGACGCGCACGGGCGTGACTTGGAAGCTGCCGGCGAACGCGGGCGCGAACGAGGCGGCAATGAAAAAAGCGGCTGTTTGCACAGCCGCCCTGAAGGTGGATTGCTTAGCCATCGCGGTTCCTTCGTTGATGCATCAAGCTGGGATCCGGCGCGGACGGCGCCCTTGCGGGCGCCGTCCGTGACCGTTAGAAGATGACGGAGGCGACCACGGTGTCCGAGTAGCTACCCGCCGTCACGTCCTGACCTGCAGCCACGGTGCCGCATACACTGTAGATGCGTGCAGCCTTGCTCGGTGCCGCGCCCGGGGTCAAGCGGGCGGAACCGACGGTGCCCCACACGGTCGCGAGATCCGCACAGGTGCCGGTGCCGTCCACAACCGCCACGTCGTCCTGGTGGAACAGTTCGTATGCCAGAGCGCTGGTACCGTTGCTCATGTTACGTACGGAGCCGGCGGGGTTTGCGCCGAGGCTCATGCCGATGGTCGTTACTGCACCCTTGGTGCAGGTGATCGTGACCTTGCCGGCGGCGGCCAGCGCGCCGCCTTGGATTGGATCGTAGTCGCCGAATAATACAGGTGCGGTGCTGATAGTGCAGTTGGCTGCAACGTTTGCGCTGACACCCATGTTGGCGTTTTGCGGGCTGGCTGCCGATGCGCTTGCAGCGGCGAACACGAGAGCGGCCAAAACCGACGATTTGAGCATAAATTTGTTCATGATGATCCTTTTCTTATTTAGGGAGATCGGTCGCTTAAGTGCGGGGATAGGGCACCGCTTGCTCGTTCTCGGAATTGTCTTACGTGACGGGTCCGATTCTAGCCCAACTTTTTAATTGACGTGTGGAATTTCCACTCTATTTACTTGATTTTTATCAAATTATCGGTTCTAACACACTGATTATTAAAGCTTCAACAATAATTCAATGCATTTTCACAACACTTATTGTACAAATGTTACAGCCGTGCGCGCCGGAATAATGAAGCTTCCGGTTTCCTTTTTGTAACTGGCACTCGCCGCGCGCGCGTCGGCGGCGCCGGCCGCGCGGTGCACCGGATGCAGCTTCAGCGGCTCGCCCTTGAGCTGCGGCACCGCCACCGTGTGCGCGACCTTGTCGACGTTGACGAAGTACGCGAGCCGGCGGAAGCGCGCGCCCGGGTAGCCGGCGCCGTCGAGCAGGGCCGCGAGCACGGTCGGCTCCTGCTGCGCGCCGGTGTTGACGAAGCGCAGGCGCGCCTTGATGTCGGCCGCGTTGCGCAGGCGCAACAGGGTCGAGCTGGCGCGGATGCGCAGCAGGTCGCGGAAGGCGTCGCGCGCGAACGCGATGTCGGCCGGCGCCGGCTTGAACGCGCGGTTCGCCAGCAGCGGCTTGATCAACGCCCAGTCCTTACCGTTGTCCTCGAAGCGCGGCAGCCCGGTGCCGAAGTAATTGTCCTGGTAGCTCCAGTCGATCCGGTTGAACCAGTCGCCCGAATTGAAGCTGTTGCGCTCGAGCGACTTCGAGCGCAGCGTGTCGATCCCCGCGTGGTAGTAGGCCACGCCCTGGCTGAAGGCGTTGATCGCCGCGCCGAGCACCTGCACGCGCGCGCGCTCGGCGCCGCTGGTGGCGGCCGGCAGCTTGAACACGTTCATGTCGTACAGGGTCTGGTTGTCGTGGTTTTCGACATAGTTGACCACCTCGCCCGGCTCGCTCGCGTAGCCGGCCGGCTGGCCGCCGTAGTCGATCGCCTCGAGCGCGCGCTCGGCTCCCTCGTGGGTTTGCAGCGTGTAGCTGCGGATCGAACCGGCCAGCCCGACGCGCACCATGTCGGCCGCCTTGAGCAGCTCGGCCGCCGGGCGGGTGCCGGCCTGCGCGTTCGGGTCGTATACAAGGCCGTTGATATAGCCCTGGCGCTTGACCATGTCGGCGCCGCTGTCGCCGGCCGAGCCGCCGCGCACGGCGTCGCGCGCACGGTCGCTGAAGGTGCCGATGCCGCTGCCATTGAGGGACAACTGCGAGGCCTGCACGAAGCGCGCGCCGTTGGCGACCTCGCCGAAGTTCCAGCCTTCGCCGATCAACTGCACCGGCTTGCCGGCGGCGGCGTCGACGCGGCGCCGCAGCTGCTCCATGACCGCGCGCGGCTGGTGCCCCATGAGGTCGAATCGGAACGAGTCGATCTTGTATTCGCGCGCCCACAGTTCGGCCGACTCGATCATCAGCTTGCCCATCATGCGCCGCTCGGTGGCGGTGTTGTCGCAGCAGGTCGATTGTTCGACCGCGCCGGCGCCGTCGAGCCGGTGGTAGTAGCCCGGCACGATCCGGTCGAGCACCGACTTCTCTTTCTGGCCGGAGGCGAAGGTGTGGTTGTAGACCACGTCCATGCCGACCCGCAGGCCGATCTGGTGCAAATTCATGACCATCGCGCGCAATTCGACGACGCGGCGCGCGCCGTCCGCCGCGTCGCTTGCGTAACTGCCTTCCGGGGCGTTGTAGTGGAACGGGTCGTAGCCCCAGTTGAAGCAGTCGGTCTCGGCGCTCTTCGACACCAGCGCCTGCTGCTCCTCGCCGTCGGGCGCGCCGGACGGCGCGGGCGCGATGCAGCCGCTTTCGGGCACGCTGCCGATGTCGTAGACGGGCAGCAGGTGGACGTCGGTCATGCCCGCGCGCGCGAGTGCCGCGAGGTGGCGCATGCCGTTCGAGCCGCGCTCGGAGAAGGCCGCGTACTTGCCGCGGTTCGGCGCGCTGACCGTGGCGTCGTTGACCGAGAAATCGCGCACGTGCAGCTCGTAGATCGACATGTCGGTCTGCGCCTTGACCGTGCGCGGCGCGCGGTGCCGGTCCCAGCCCTTCGGCTTGAGCGCCGCCTGCGCGAGGTCGGCGATGTAACTGCGTTTGGAGTCGGTGCTGACGCTGACGGAGTAGGGGTCGGTGACCAGGTTGCGCACCATGCCGGCGCCGGGCACGAACACGTCGACCACATACGCGTAGTACTTGCCGCGCAAGGCGCCCGGGCCGCTCGCGCGCCAGGCGCCGCTGGCCGCATCGCGCAGCATCGGCGCGATGGCGTTGGCGCGCGCGCTGCCGCTGTCGTAGGTGCACAGCGCCACATTGCGCGCGGTCGGCGCCCACAGGGTGAAGCGGGCCGCGTCGGCGCCCACGCGCACGCCGAGGTCGGGTATCGCTTCGGCCGCGCGGTACAGCGCGTCGAGCGCGGCGCCGTGCTGGACCCGGGTCGCGGCGAGCACGGTGCCGTCGTTCGATTCAAGCACCAGCAGCAGCTGCCCGGTGTGCATTGCCGCCAGTTGTTGGGCGTCGGCGTCGCGCACGCGCAGCACCGGGCCGGCCTTCAGGTAGCCAAAGCCGGTGGCCGCCTTCGATGCCGCGGCGGCATCGGGCATCTCGAGCGTGAGTACACGGTCGGCGCCGGCGAGCCTGGCGCCCGTGCCCGCGGCCAGGGTGCCATTGGCCGAATAGGCGAGCTTGAAGACGCCGCTGCCGGCGGCGCCGGGCCACTGCATGTTGCGCTCGTCGAGCCAGACGGCGGCCGCCGCGGTGGCGCCGGCGCCGGCCTGCAGCACGGTTTGGAAGGGGGCGTCGCAGGCGGCGATGTCGGGCGTGCCGACGCCGGCGCTGGCCGCGCCGGCCAGTGCCGCCAGCACGGCGGCGATCGAAACTTGAAGGTGGGTCCGCATGCGATGTCTCCGGTTTGCGTAGCAATATTACATAGATAGTGAGTTGAATGGGTGTGGTGATGCCCATGGCGCGTTCTATGTTAATCGAATCGCTGTAATTTTCCTACGCGTTTTTTAATGCTTTGTTGGTGTCCCGCCGGCGCGCGGGGCGCGGGCGGGACGGGCGGGCGCGTCAGCCCGGGGCGACCGCGGTGCTGCGGTAATTGTCGACCATCTGGTAGCGCGTTGCGTACCATCCGAAAATGACCGCCGCGAGCAGCGCGAACGCGGCGAAGAAGTACATCTGGAACGCCATCACGCTATACCCGCTGCTGGCGATATTGGCGATCACCGCTTCGTTCATCACGCTCTTGTTGACGATCAGGACCCACAGGTTGCCGACGGTGGTGCCGAGGAACCAGAACGACATGATCGTGCCCTTCATCGAGGTCGGCGCCTGGCTGTAGGCGAATTCGAGTCCGGTCGCCGACACCAGCACCTCGGCGAAGGTGAGCAGGGCGTAGGGCAGTATTTGCCAGGCCATCGACACGGGCGTGCCGCCGTCCATGGTCACCTGCAGCGAGCCGGCGACGATCCAGGCCAGCGACGAGAACGCGATGCCGCAGGTCATGCGCCGCAACGGACTCGGTTCGATGCCGCCGCGGCGCAGCAGCGGATACAGCACCAGGTTGTTGAACGGGATCAGGAGCATCACGAAGATCGGGTTCAGCGCCTGCATCTGCGACGGCACGAAGCTGAAGGTCTCGCCGAACATGGTGAGCACCGGCGGCGTCATCGCCTTGGCCTGCACCACCCAGGTCGACGCCTTCTGGTCGAACAGGGACCAGAACGGCGTGGTCAGGGCGAACACGATCAGGATGCGCAGCACGGCGCGCACGCCGTCGACCGCGTGGTCGGGATGCACCCCGCGCGCGCGCTCGAGCTGCATCGAGGTGCCGATGCCGCCAAAGGCGAGCAGCATCACGATGGCGGTGCAGGCGCTGATCACGAAGCCCCAGCTGAACGCCATGGCCAGCGAGGCGAGCGCGCCGAGCACGCCGAGCAGCGCCACGGTCAGGCCGTGGCGCGACTGGCCCGGCGCTTGCGCGAGCAGGGCGGTGCGCGCGACGCGCATGAACGAGTCCGGGCTGGCCGCCACCGGCGCCACGTGGGTGTACTTCTTTTTGCCGAACCAGAACACCATGGTGGCGATGAACATCAGGATGCCGGGAATGCCGAAGGCGACCGAAGGGCCGTAGTCGCGCAGGAAGATCGGCATCAGCAGCGAGGCGAAGAAGGAGCCGAAGTTGATCATCCAGTAGAACACGTCGTAGACCAGTTTGGCCTTGTTCTTGTTGGTCTGGTCGAACTGGTCGCCCACGAACGAGGAGATCAGTGGCTTGATGCCGCCCGAGCCGAGCGCGATCAGGAACAGGCCAAAATAGAAGCCGTTGATGTTGTCCTCGAACGCGGCCAGGCACGCATGGCCGGCGCAGTAGACCAGGCTAAGCCAGAACACCGTGTTGTATTTGCCGTAGAAACGGTCGGCCAGCCAGCCGCCGAGCAGCGGGAAGAAGTACACGCCGATCACGAAGGTGTGGAATACGTGCTTCGCTTCGCCGGTGCGCTGCGCCTCGTCCGGGATGAAGGTGAGCAGGGTCGAGATCAGGAAGACCGTCAGGATGTTGCGCATGCCGTAAAAGCTGAAGCGCTCGCACCCTTCGGTGGCGATGATGTACGGGATTTGCCGCGGCATCGGGCCGTTGCCCTGGGCGCTCCCCTGATCCATGATTGGTTCTGCCTTCGTCATTGCTGCTCCGATTGTTTTTCACAAAGACGCGATGCTAAGCCCAAGCCGTGGGGCTGGCAACAAGAAAACCGCGCGGCGGCCCGGGTGGCGGGCCCGGCAGCGTCCGCGCCATGTGCTTTTCCTTTGGTAATCCTGTAGTTTGACTACTGGCGGTGTTGGCAGGAAAACGACATTGATGCCGTAACTATATGATTCGTAAGGTATTTATGACTTATTGGCGGCACCGTCCGACATTTGTAAAAATGCTTGTTCTAATGTATATTCTCTACAAACTAAATTGAGGCCGCAGCGCAACTCGCGCCGTGCCGCTTCGCATTCAAGGGACCAGCCATGCACAATCCAAGCACGCTCAACGCCGACCGACAGACGCCATGGTGGCGCGAGGCGATCATCTACCAGGTCTATCCGCGCAGCTTCCTCGACACCAACGGCGACGGCGTGGGCGACCTGCCCGGCATCACGGCCAAACTCGATTACATCGCCGCGCTCGGCGTCGACATCGTCTGGATCTCGCCGTTCTTCACCTCGCCGATGAAGGACTTCGGCTACGACGTGTCCGACTATTGCGACGTCGATCCGCTGTTCGGCAGCCTGGCCGACTTCGACCGCCTGATCGCCAAGGCGCACAGCCTGGGCCTTAAAATCATGATCGACCAGGTGCTCTCGCATACGGCCGAGGCGCACCCGTGGTTCGCCGAGAGCCGCAAGAGCCGCGACAACCCGAAGGCCGACTGGTACGTCTGGGCCGACCCGCTGGCCGACGGCAACCCGCCCAACAACTGGCTGTCGGTGTTCGGCGGCTCGTCGTGGCAGTGGGACAGCCGGCGCCGCCAGTACTACATGCATAACTTCCTGGTCAGCCAGCCGGACATGAACTTCCACCACCCCGAGGTGCAGCAGGCGCACCTCGACAACCTGCGCTTCTGGCTCGCGCGCGGGGTCGACGGCGTGCGCATGGACGCCTGCAATTTCCACTTCCACGACACCGCCTTGCGCAGCAATCCGGCCGCCACCAACCGCGACACCTCGACCGTGTCGGATGTGAACCCGTACGGCATGCAGGCGCACCTGTACGACAAAACGCGGCCCGAGAACGTGCCCTACCTGCAAAAGATCCGCGCGCTGCTCGACGAATTCGGCGCGATCGCGATCGGCGAGGTCGGCGCCGACGATTCGCTCGCCGTCATGGCCGACTACACGGCCGACGGCGACAAGCTGCACATGGCATACAGCTTCAACCTGCTCACGGCCGACTCGTCGGCCGCCCACATCCGCAAGCAGGTCGAGGACTTCGAGGCGCGCGTCAAGGGCGGCTGGGCCTCCTGGTCGGTCGGCAACCACGACTGCCAGCGCGTGATGACGCGCTGGGGCGGCGCCGCGCCGACGCCGGCGCTGGCCAAGCTGGTGCTGGCGATGCAGCTCTCGCTCAAGGGCACGCCCTGCCTGTACCAGGGCGACGAGCTCGCGCTGGTCGAGGCCGACGTTCCGTTCGAACTGCTGCAGGACCCGTACGGCATCACCTTCTGGCCCGAGTTCAAGGGCCGCGACGGCTGCCGCACCCCGATCCCGTGGACCGCCGAGGCGCCCCACGCCGGCTTCACCAGCGGCACCCCGTGGCTGCCGGTGGCCGCGCCGCACATCGCCGCCGCCGCCTCGCTGCAGGAGGACGATCCGCAGTCCGCGCTCAATTTCGCGCGCCGCCTGATCGCCTGGCGCCGCACCGTGCCGCAGCTCACGCGCGGCGAGATCGTGTTTTTCGACGCGCCCGAGCCGGTGCTGGCGCTGCGCCGCGACCTCGCGGGCGAGGCCGGCGTGCTGGCCGTGTTCAACATCGGGCCGCTGCCGGTCAGCTTCACGCTGGCCGCGGCCAAGGGCGCGACCGCGCTCGCCGGCCACGGCCTCGCGGGCTGCGTCGACGGCGACCGGGTCACGCTGCCGGCGTACGGCGCCTGGTTCGGCAGCGTCGCGTAAGCCGCGCCGCCGGCCGCGCCAAGCGCGCGGCCGGCGCGCATCCCAAGCCCTGACCCCAATCCAGCACGACAATCCAGCACGACAACCAGCGGAAGCGAGCGCGATGAGCAAAGCCCCACCGAACGACGCCGAAAAATTCGCCCGCACCGCGTTCGCGGACGGCCCGCGCCTGCTGGCCGACATCGGAGCGACCCACGCGCGCTTCGCGCTGCAGACCGCGCCCGGCGTGTTCCGTTCGGTGCGCGTGCTGCGCTGCGACGACTTCAAGGGCATCGTGCCGTTGCTGCGCTTCTACCTGGCCGACCATGCCGAGGTGGCGCTGCACCACGCGGCGCTGGCGGTGGCCAATCCGGTCAACGGCGACTCGGTGCGCATGACCAACCGCGACTGGGAATTCTCGACCGACGCGGTGCGCCGCGAGCTGGGCCTGCACACGCTGTTGATCGTCAACGACTTCACCGCGCTGGCGATGGCGCTGCCGGGCCTGACCCCCGCCGACTTGATGCAGGTGGGGCAGGGCAGCCCGGCCAGCAACGCCGTGATCGGGGTGCTCGGGCCGGGCACGGGACTGGGCGTGTCGGGCGTGATCCCGACCGTGGACGGCTTCGTCACGCTCGGCAGCGAGGGCGGGCACGTCAACTTCGCGCCGGCCGACGAACGCGAGTACGCGATTTTGCAGTTCGCCTGGAAGGAGTGGCCGCACGTCTCGACCGAGCGCCTGATCTCGGGCCCGGGGCTCGAAATCATCTACCGCGCGCTGGCGCAGCGCAACGGCGTGCAGGCGGGCCCGTTGAGCGCGCCCGAGATCATCGTCGGCGCGCTCGAGCGGCACGACCCGCTGTGCCTCGAGGTGCTCGAATGCTTTTGCGGCATGCTCGGCGGCGCGGCGGCCAACCTCGCCGTCACGCTGGGCGCATTCGGCGGCGTGTTCATCGGCGGCGGCATCGTGCCGCGAATGGGCGAATGGTTCGCCAGTTCGACGTTCCGCGCGCGCTTCGAGGCCAAGGGCCGCTTCTCCGACTACCTCGCGCAGATTCCGACCTATGTCATCACGACCCCGAACCCGGCGTTCTTCGGGGTGGCGACGATCCTGTCGGAGCACCTGCGCGGGCGCAGCGGCGCCAACACCCTGATGGAGCGCATCGGCCACCTGCAGCACGAGCTGACCCCGGCCGAGCAGCGCGTTGCCACGCTGGTGCTCGGGCAGCCGCGGCTGGTGCTCAACGAGCCGATCGCCGGCATCGCGCGGCTGGCCGAGGTGAGCCAGCCGACCGTGATCCGCTTTTGCCGCTCGCTCGGCTTTTTGGGGCTGGCCGATTTCAAGCTCAAATTCGCCAGCAGCCTGACCGGCGCCATCCCCGTGCGCCACAGCCAGGTGCGCACCTCCGACAGCACGCACGACCTGTCGGCCAAGGTGATCGACAACACGGTGTCGGCGATTTTGAAGTTCCGCGACCAGCTCGACGTGCGCTCGATCGACCGCGCGATCGAACTGGTGAGCAAGGCCAACCGGGTCGAGTTTTACGCGATGGGCAATTCGCGCGTGGTCGCGCTCGACGGCCAGCACAAGTTTTTCCGCTTCCGGATCCCGACCGCCTCGTACGGCGACTCGCACCTGTTCACGCTCGCGGCCGAGTTGCTCAAGCCGGGCGACGTCGTGATCGCGATTTCGAATTCGGGGCGCCTGCCCGAACTGCTCAACGCGGTCGACGCCGCGCGCGCCGCCGGCGCCGACGTGATCGCCATCAGCAGCAGCCACTCGCCGCTCGCGCGCAAGGCCAGCGTGTGCCTCGCGGTCGACCATGCCGAAGACAGCACGACCTTCCTGTCGATGATCTCGCGCATCCTGCAGTTGCTGCTGATCGATATCGTGTCGGTCGGGATTTCGATCGAGTCGCACAACGCGAACGGCGCGCACAAGGGCGAGGCGCCGGCCCAGGCCGAGAACGAACTCGAGCACCGGCGCCTGTTGATTTCACATCTCGATAGCTGAGGCGCCGGGCCCGGGCGGGCCAGGCGCGGCGGGCGGGGCTAGCCCGCCGCCTTCGATTCGGGCAGCAGCGCCAGTTGCGGCGCGGCCTGTTGCGGCGCCGCCGACGGCGCCGCCAGCTTGGCACGCGGGGCGTCGCTGCAGCCGTAGAAGGCGGCCGTGAGCGCGACGATCGCGCCGAGCACGCAGAGGTGGATGACTTTTTTTGCAGTGGTTCTCATGATATTGCCTGTTGCCTCGGTGAAGTTCCAATTCATACTAAACCAAAGATAGCTGCGCAGCAACAAAAGCCCGGGTGGGTGTTGCCGTGGTGTTGCTGTTAAGCAGCTTCCTGTGATCGCCTTGTCCGACGCGTACCCGTTCAGTTAGTGGGGGCGGGCGCGCGATCGGTTCCCGGCGCCGCGCGGCGGCGCCGACTATTGATGTTTTTGAAGCAGGCACGACAGGTTGGGCGTGAGCAGGCCGGGGCCGACGCCGAGCAGGCGCGCGATCCGCAGCAGCGGCGCGAGCCGTTTGGGCGGCATCCCCATCGCCAGCCGCGAGCGCGCGAAGAAACCGTCGAGCCGCGGCAGGTCGAGGTTGTGGTAGCCGCGGCCGAAGCCGTGGCGCGCCATCCACGGCGACATGCCGCGCTGCAGCGGCCGCTCGAGCAGGCGGTCGAAGCAGCGCGGCAGGTAGTTGACCAGCCAGCGGTGCGAATGCGCCTCGCGCGGCCACAGGCGGTTGCTGGTGCCGGTAAGCAAAATCAAGCCGCCGGGCGCGAGCACGCGGTCGATCTCGCGCTGCACCGCCGCGATCTGGCACGGCTCCACGTATTCGAGCACGCTGTTGCAGGCGATCACGTCGAACTGGCCGTCGGCATAGGGCAGGGTGCGCGAGTCGGGGATGTAGGCGAAATCGATGTTGTCCTTGCCGTAGCGCGCCGCGTTCAGGCGTGCCAGCTCGACGTAGCCTTCGGAGATGTCGGAGGCCGTCACGCGCGCCCCCATGTGCGCGAACAGGATCGCAGAGGCGCCCACGTTGCAGCCGAATTCGAGCAACTTGAGGCCGGCCAGCTCGAGCGGCAGCGCCTCGGCGATGTGGCGCAGGTGTTCCCATTCGTAGTCGACATAGCCGCCCACCCATTTGTCGCCCGGGCGCAGGTTCAGACGGCGCGCCTGCACCTCGAACGCCTCCTGCATCGGCTTGGACACCACCGCCGGCCGGCGTGCATCGAGTATGGTCGTCATCTGCTTCCCCTATTGTCTGAGCGAAACTCAATGATAGATTCCTGTAGTCAATGCCGGCTTGCGCAATATCAAAAAAGCAAAAATCCTGCAAGGCGCAAACCTTGCAGGATTTTTTATTCAAGCGTCGGCGCGGCGTCGCCGCCGCGCCGGGGACATTACATCATGCCGTCCATGCCGCCCATGCCGCCCATGCCACCCATGCCGCCCATGCCGCCGCCAGCTGCTTTGTCTTCAGCCAGTTCGCATACCATGCAATCGGTGGTCAGCATCAGGCCGGCGATCGACGCTGCGTTTTGCAGTGCCGAACGGGTGACCTTGGCTGGATCCAACACGCCCATTTCGACCATGTCGCCGTAGGTGCCGTTGGCGGCGTTGTAACCATAGTTACCGGTGCCGGCCAGAACTTGCGCGACCACGACAGACGCTTCGTCACCGGCGTTTTGCACGATCATGCGCAGCGGCTCTTCCATCGCGCGCATGACGATCTTGATGCCAGCTTCCTGGTCAGGATTGTCGCCTTTGACCGTGATGTTGGCGCGTGCGCGCAGCAGGGCTACGCCGCCGCCGGGAACAATGCCTTCTTCGACGGCAGCGCGGGTCGCGTGCAGCGCATCTTCGACGCGGGCTTTCTTTTCCTTCATTTCGACTTCGGTGGCGGCGCCGACCTTGATCACCGCAACGCCGCCGGCCAGCTTGGCCACGCGCTCTTGCAGTTTTTCACGGTCGTAGTCCGAGCTTGCTTCCTCGATCTGGACGCGCACTTGCTTGACACGCGCTTCGATCGCTTCGGCCTGGCCGGCACCGTCGATGATGATGGTGTTTTCCTTGCCCACTTCGATGCGCTTGGCTTGGCCCAGTTCGGCCAGCGTGACTTTCTCGAGCGTCAGGCCGACTTCTTCGGCGATGACCTGGCCGCCGGTCAGGACGGCGATGTCTTCGAGCATGGCCTTGCGGCGGTCGCCAAAGCCTGGGGCCTTGACCGCGCAGGTTTTGAGGATGCCGCGGATGTTGTTGACGACCAGGGTCGCGAGCGCTTCGCCTTCGATGTCTTCCGCGATGATCAGCAGTGGACGGCCGGCCTTGGCAACTTGTTCGAGGATCGGCAGCAGGTCGCGGATGTTCGAGATCTTCTTGTCGCACAGCAGGACGAACGGATTGTCCTGGATCGAGACTTGCTTCTCTGGATTGTTGATGAAGTAAGGCGACAGGTAGCCGCGGTCGAACTGCATGCCTTCGACGATGTCGAGTTCGTCGTTGAGCGACTTGCCGTCTTCAACGGTGATGACGCCTTCCTTGCCGACTTTTTCCATCGCTTCAGCGATGCGCTCGCCGATCGAGTAGTCGGAGTTGGCCGAAATGGCGCCAACTTGTGCGATTTCCTTGGTCGTGGTGCATGGCTTGGAGATCTTGGCCAGCTCTTCGACGGTGGCAGCGACTGCCTTGTCGATGCCGCGCTTGAGGTCCATCGGGTTCATGCCGGCGGCGACGAACTTCATGCCTTCGCGCACGATTGCCTGGGCCAGCACGGTGGCGGTGGTGGTGCCGTCGCCGGCGTTGTCGCTGGTGCGGGAAGCAACTTCCTTGACCATTTGCGCGCCCATGTTCATGAGCTTGTCTTTGAGTTCGATTTCCTTGGCGACCGAAACACCGTCCTTGGTGATGGTCGGGGCGCCGAACGAGCGCTCGATGACGACGTTGCGGCCTTTCGGGCCGAGCGTTACTTTGACTGCGTTGGCGAGGATGTTGACGCCTTCAACCATTTTGGCGCGCGCTGCGTCGCCAAAGATAACTTCTTTAGATGCCATGTTGATTTCTCCGTGAGATGAATTGGGTGGTGGAATTACTTGACCAGCACGGCCATGATGTCTTCTTCACGCATTACCAGCAGCTCGTCGCCGTCGACTTTGACGGTTTGGCCGGAGTATTTGCCGAACAGGACGCGGTCGCCGACCTTGACTTCGAGGGGGCGAACTTTGCCGTCGTCGAGGACTTTGCCATTGCCAATGGCGAGAACTTCGCCTTGATCCGGTTTTTCGGCGGCTGCGTCCGGAATGATGAGGCCGGATGCGGTTTTGGTTTCCTGGTCGAGACGCTTGACGATGACGCGATCGTGCAATGGGCGAAGATTCATGCAAAACTCCTTAAAGATCAATGGTTTAACTATCCTCCGGCGGGGCCGGTGCGGCCCTTTCGGCATCCTGTTTTGCCGCCCCAAGCGGGTTGCGGCGGCGGGAAAGAGTTGTTAGCACTCTCTGCCAACGAGTGCTAATTATAGGGACGAGTAGCTTGTTTTTCAAGTCGGCACGTGTTTATTTACCGATTAAGCTTGCGCAAGCGCAAACCCGCCCGCCCGTCCGCGGCGGCAAAAGCGCATGAAACCGCCGCGCTTTCGGGGCGCCGCCGCAATATTTCGTAACCGGGGTCTGACCCCACTTATGAAATCTTCCGCTATCGGGGTCAGACCCCGGTTACAAATGGTTTGTGACCATGGTTGCGAAAGATTGCGGGGCGCGCCGTGCTGAATCGGTTGACGGCAATTCGTCCGGGGTTTTATAGTGGGGGATGATTTCTGAATTCCAAGCTCTGTCCGACAAAATCAACCTGCTCGCCGAGTTGACCCAGTCGCTACGCCGCGAGAACGCCCACTTGCGCCAATCGAACGCCGCGCTCGCCGCCGACAAGCTCGCCTGCCAGCTGCGCCTGTCGCAGGCGCAGCTGCGGGTCGAGGCCCTGCTCGCGAGCCTGCCCGGCGCCGCGGACGCGCCCGACCCTGCGCCCGACCCTGCGCCCGACCCTGTTAACGACGATGAGGCTGTGCAATGATCCATCTCGATGTGAGCATCATGGGCATGCCCTACCGCCTCGCCTGCAAGGAGGGCGAGCAGAAAACCCTGCAGGAGGCCGTCGCCTTCCTCGACGGCAAAATGTGCACGCTGCGCGATTCGGGCAAGGTCAAGGGCAACGACCGCATCGCCGTCATGGCCGCGCTCAGCGTCGCGGCCGAGTTTTTATCGGTCAAGGCGCCCCAGGGGCCGCTGTCGGACATGTCTATCCTCGAGGTCAAACAGAAGCTCGGCGACATGCACGGCGTGCTCGACAATGCGCTGACGCCGCAGGAAAATCTGTTCTGACGGGCCAATTTCGTTTGACATGTCATTTGATCGGAGTAAACTCCGTCTCACCCTGCGGTGTTCGCGATTGCCATATATTCCTTGAACCATTTATGTGCACAGG
>JAZKIN010000181.1:0-42002 GCA_040384885.1 Pseudomonadota bacterium
GCAAGCGCGGCTGGCCGCTCGATAACATCGTGCAGGACTGGTTCTACTGGCCCGAAAACGGCTGGGGCTCGCACGACTTCGACAAGTCCCGTTTCCCCGATCCGAAGGCGATGGTCGACGAAGTCCACAAAAGCAACGCGCGCGTGATGATCTCGATCTGGGGCAAATTCTACGCCGACACCGACAACTACAAGGAGCTGGCGGCGAAGGGCCACATGTGGACCAAGAACGTCGAGAACGGCTCGCTCGACTGGGTCGGCCCAGGCTACAAGAACAGCCACTACGATCCTTACACGAAGGAGGCGCGCGACATGTACTACCGCCAGATGAAGCCGAAGCTGGTCGACCTCGGTTTCGACGCCTGGTGGATGGACAACACCGAGCCCGACGTGCTGTCGAACACCCGTCCGGCCGACTTCAAGCAGCTGATCGGGCCGACCGTGCACGGCCCGGGCGAAGTCACCTTTAACGCCTACAGCCTGCCGCATACCCAGGGCTTCTACGAGAACCTGGCGCGCGACCAGCCCGACACGCGCCAGTTCATCCTGTCGCGTTCCGGCTTTGCGGGCGTGCAGCGCAACGCGGTCGCCGTCTGGAGCGGCGACACCGTGGGCCGCTGGAACAACCTGTTCGACCAGATTTCGGCGGGCGTGAATTTCTCGCTGTCGGGCATCCCCAACTGGACCCACGACATCGGCGGCTACGCGCAGGAGACCCGCTACCAGTTCGGCGACATCGGCTCGGCCCAGGAGAACCGCAAGACCGGCGGCGCCGATATCGATCCGGCCGACCTCAAGGAATGGCAGGAGCTGAACCTGCGCTGGTTCCAGTTCGGGGCCTTCAGCCCGATCTTCCGTTCGCACGGCGAGGTCGTCAAGCGCGAGATCTACAATCTCGCGCCTGAAGACTCCGAGATGCGCGGTTCGATGCTGCATTACCTGAACCTGCGCTACCGCCTGATGCCGTATATCTACGCGACGGCCTCGGACACCCATTACAACGCGGGCACCATCATGCGCGGCCTGGTCATGGACTTTGGGCACGACGAGCAGGTCAAGAACATCAAGGACCAGTACCTGTTCGGGCGCGAGCTGATGATCGCCCCGGTGCACGTGTACGGCGCGCGCGAACGCAGTGTGTACATGCCGAAGGGCAGCTCGTGGTACGACTTCGACAGCGGCGCCGTGCACAAGGGCGGCGCAACGGTCGTGATGCAGGCGCCGGCGGCGCGCATTCCGGTGCTGGTCAGGGCCGGCGCCATCCTGCCGCTCGGACCGGTGACGCAGTATGTCGACCAGCGCCCCGACGCGCCGATCAGGCTCAATGTGTATGTGGGTGCCGACGGCAAGTTCAGCCTGTACGAGGACGACGGCGTCAGCAATGCCTACACCCGCGGCGAGTTCAGCCGAATTCCGATGAGCTACAACGAGCACACGGGCACGCTCACGCTCGGCGCGCGCAGCGGCAAGTACAAGGGCATGGTCGAGCAGCGCCAATTCCAGGTGCACTTTATCGAGGCCGGCATGTCGAGCACCGCCACGCCCGACGCCGGCGGCAAGATGGTCAGTTACGATGGCAAGGCCATCACCGTTAAAAGGTCGTAAATCCCATGAATCTGATGAATCCGATGAAACCGCTCGCATTTTCCATCGCCGTGTCGCTGTGCTATCCGGCGCTCGCCGCCGCCGAGGACCCCGACCTGCGCGCCGCCAAGGTGGTGGCGCAAATGACGGCCGAAGAAAAAATCCAGACCGTGTTCGGCTATTTTTCGACCGACTTCAAGGGCGTCAAACGTCCGCCGGCGGGCATCGACGGCACCGCCGGCTTCATCGCCGGCGTGCCGCGCCTCGGCGTGCCGAACCAGTACCAGACCGATTCCGGCCTGGGCGTGTCGACCCAGCCTTCGCCCACGCCGCGCGAGCGCACCTCGCTGCCGTCGGGCCTGGCCACCGCGGCCAGCTGGAACCCGAAACTGGCGTTCCAGGGCGGCGCCATGATCGGCAAGGAAGCGCGCCTGTCCGGCCACAACATCATGCTGGCCGGGAGCGTGAACCTGATGCGCGAACCGCGCAACGGGCGCAACTTCGAATACGCGGGCGAAGATCCGCTGCTGGCCGGCGTGATGGTGGGCGAGCAGATCCGCGGCATCCAGTCGAACAATATCATCTCGACGATCAAGCATTTCGCCTACAACGACCAGGAGACCAGCCGCAATGTGATCGATGCGGTCGTCGGCGACGCGGCCGGCCGCATGTCCGACCTGCTCGCGTTCCAGATCGCGATCGAGCGCGGCAATCCGGGCGCGGTCATGTGCGCGTACAACCGGGTCAACGGCGTCTACGCCTGCGAGAGCGACTACCTGCTCAACCAGGTGCTCAAACGCGACTGGGGCTACCGCGGCTACGTGATGTCGGACTGGGGCGGCACCCATTCGACGGCGCCCGCCGCCAACGGCGGCCTCGACCAGCAGTCGGGCTGGCCGTTCGACAAATCGGAGTACTTCAACGGCGCCCTGCACGAGGCGGTCGAGAACCGGCACGTGCCGCAGGCGCGCATGGACGACATGGTGCACCGCATCGTGCGCACCATGTTCGCCAACGGCCTGATGGACAATCCGCAGCCCCAAGTGGAGCCGCACAAGATCGATTTTGCCGCGCACGCCAAGGTGAGCCAGCTTGACGCCGAAGAGGGCATGGTCCTGCTCAAGAACACGCGCGGCCTGCTGCCGCTCGCGCCCGGCCTCAAGACCGTCGCCATCATCGGCGGCCATGCGAATGTGGGCGTGCTCTCGGGCGGCGGCTCGGCGCAGGTGTATCCGATCGGCGGCATGGCCGTTCCGAACGAGGGACCGAAGAGCTGGCCCGGACCGATGGTGTACCAGCCGTCGTCGCCGATGAAGGCGCTGGCCGCGCGCAGCAAGGCCAAATTCGTTTACCACGACGGCAAGGACGGTGCGGGCGCGGCGAAACTGGCCGCGGCCAGCGACGTGGCGATCGTGTTCGCCACCCAGTGGACCGCCGAGAGTCTCGACGCACCCGACCTGAGCCTGCCCCATGGCCAGGACGCCGTGATCGCCGCGGTGGCGGCGGCCAATCCGAACACCGTGGTGGTGCTCGAAACAGGCGGCCCGGTCACCATGCCTTGGCTGGGTGCCGTCGGCGCCGTGCTCGAGGCCTGGTATCCGGGCCCCGCGGGCGGCGAGGCGATCGCGCGCGTGCTCACTGGCGAGGTCGACGCGTCGGGCCGCCTGCCGGCGACCTTCCCGCGTTCGGAGTCGCAACTGCCGCGCGTCAAACTCGACGGCGACCCGGCCAACAAGCCGGGCGTAAGCCACAGCGTCAACTACAACCTCGAGGGCGCGGCGGTCGGCTACAAGTGGTTCGACCTGAAAGGGCACAAGCCGCTGTTCGCGTTCGGACACGGCCTGTCGTACGCCTCGTTCGGCTACAGCGGCCTGTCCGCCGCCGCCGACGGCGGCGGCATCACCGTGCGCTTCAAGGTCAGCAACAGCGGCAAGCGGGCCGGCAAGGCCGTGCCGCAGGTGTATGTGGCGCCGGCGGCCGGCGGCTGGGAGGCGCCAAAGCGCCTCGGCGGCTGGGACAAGCTCGAACTCAAGCCCGGCGAAAGCGTCGGCAGCAGCGTCACGATCGACCCGCGCACGCTCGCGCTGTTCGACAGCGCTTCGGGCAAGTGGAAGATCGCGCCCGGCGAGTACATCGTCACGCTGGCCTCGGCCTCGGATGCGCCGCTGTCGTCGGTGCGGGTGACCCTGAAGGGACGCGAGTTCGCGGCCGGGGCTCGCTGACTGCCTAGCTGAGCAAGGCCGGCGGGGGGGCGCCCCCGCCGCCGTGCTTGCGTCCACATTCCGTCCCCATCCCGTCCCCCGACCGGTTCCCACCCCATGTCCATCTTCTACCGCACCACGCTAATGCTCGCCCTCGTTTTCGCCGCCGCCAACGGCGCCTCGGCGCAGCAGCTCACGCTGCGTTACGACAAGCCCGCCGCCGACTGGGAGCGCGAGGCCCTGCCGATCGGCAACGGCCGCATCGGCGCCATGATCTTCGGCCAACCGGGCCGCGAGCACCTGCAGTTCAACGACATCACGCTGTGGACCGGCGACGGCCAAAACATGGGCGCCTACCAGCCCTTCGGCGACGTGTTCGTCACGCTGCCCGGCCACGAACAGGGCGTCACCGACTACGCGCGCACGCTCGATCTGGACGCCAGCGTGCACCGCGTCAGCTATACCCACAAGGGCGTGCGCTTCGCGCGCGAGACCTTCGCCAGCAACCCGGCGCAAGTCATCGTGGTGCGCTTCGGCGCCGACCGCAAAGGCCAGTACACCGGCTCGGTCGCGCTGACCGACATGCACGGGGCCCACGTCAGCGCCGCCGGCACCCGCATCCACGCGACCGGCTCGCTGGCCGGCTTCGTGCTGCCGCGCGAGCGCGGCAACGCATGGACGCCGGTCAGCGAGCCGCCGACGTCCAACCTGATGGACTATGCGAGCCAGGTCGAGGTGCGCAACGAAGGCGGGACCGTCACCACCGACGGCAAACTGATCCACTTTGCGAACTGCGACGCGATCACCCTGATCCTCGGCGCCGGCACCAGCTACGTGATCGACTCGGCTAAAAACTTCCAGGGCGCGCACCCGCTGCCACGCGTTACCGCGCAAGTGGGCGCGGCCGCCGCGCGTCCATGGGCGGCGCTGCTGGCCGAGCATCAAAAGGATTTCCGCTCCCTGTTCGGGCGCGTGGCGCTCGACCTGGGCAAGAGCGACGCCGCGCGCGGCGCGCTGCCGACCGACCGCCGCATCGAAGCCTACACCGCCAATGGCAACGATCCGGAACTGGAGGCGCAGTTCTTCCAGTTCGGCCGCTACCTGCTCATATCGAGCTCGCGCGGCTCGCTTCCGGCCAACCTGCAGGGCCTGTGGAACAACAGCCTGACGCCGCCATGGAACGCGGACTACCACACCAACATCAACATCCAGATGAACTACTGGCCCGCCGAGACGGCCAACCTCGGCGAACTGGCCGAGCCGTTTTTCGCCTTTGTCAACGGCATGGCGCCGGTCTACCGCGAACTGATCGCCGGCACCGCCGCGCGCGCGATCGCCAAGCCGGGCGCCACGGGGGCGCTGGAGCCGGCCTTCGGCGGCCTGCCGCCGCAGCCGCCCGAGACCTTCGTCAGCGCCGCCGGCAAGCCGGTGCGCGGCTGGACCGTGCGCACCGAATCGAATCCGTTCGGGGCCATGGGCTACATCTGGAACAAGACCGGCAGCGCCTGGTACGCGCAGCATTTCTGGGAGCACTACGCCTTCGGCCAGGACCGCGCGTTCCTGCGCCGCGTCGCCTATCCGCTGATGAAGGAGGTGTGCGCCTTTTGGGAAGACCACCTCAAGACGCTGCCCGACGGCCGCCTGGTGGCGCCGCGCGGCTGGTCGCCGGAGCACGGGCCGATCGAAGACGGCGTGAGCTACGACCAGCAGCTCATCTGGGACCTGTTCAACAATACGGTCCAAGCGGCCGACGCGCTGGGCACGGACAAGGCGTTCCGCGACCGCATCGCGGCCAAGCGCGACCGCCTGGCCGGCCCGCGCATCGGCAGTTGGGGCCAGTTGCTCGAATGGCTGGACGAGAAGGACGATCCGGTGCTCGACAAGCCGGGCGACACCCACCGCCACGTGTCGCACCTGTTTGGCCTGTTCCCCGGGCGCCAGTTCGCACCGACCAAGACGCCGGCGCTGGCGGCCGCGGCGCGCACCTCGCTCGCCGCGCGCGGCGACGCCGGCACCGGCTGGTCGATGGCCTGGAAAACCGCGTTCTGGGCCCGCCTGCTCGACGGCGACCATGCCTACCGGATGCTGCGCGGCCAACTGGCGACGCCGGGCGCGCGCGCGGCCCAGCAGGCCAGCGGCGGCACCGAAGGCAACAACGCCGGCGGCACCTATGCGAACATGTTCGACGCCCATCCGCCGTTCCAGATCGACGGCAACCTGGGCGCGACCGCGGCGATCGCCGAAATGCTGCTGCAGTCGCACACCGGCGAGATCCACCTGCTGCCGGCCCTGCCCGCGGCGTGGCGCAGCGGCTCGGTCAGGGGCCTGCGCGCGCGCGGCGGTTTCGAGGTCGACCTCGCATGGGAGGACGGCAAACTGGTTGGCGCGACCATACGTTCGGTGGCGGGCAAGGGCGGCGGCAAATTGCGCTACCGCGGCAAGGTCATCGACTTGCGCCTGAAGCCGGGCCAGGCAAGGGAAATCACGGCGTCGTCGCTCGCGTCGTAGCCGGACTTGGTCGGTTTAACGAAAGCGCGCGACGGATCGTATAACGGCGTAATCGGCCGAGAAATCGCGCCGGAGAAAAGTAAATATCAAAACCAACATCGTCCTCGCGAAGGCGGGGATCCATTGAACAGTTGCTCAGTGCCAGCGTTCTATGGGTCCCCGCATCCGCGAGGACGATGTTGGTTTGAGGTATTGGAGGCTAATGATGTCGCGATTTCTGCCAAATCAAACGGACAACCTCATCCCCGAAGAGGATGTGGCTTAGTTTTTTGCTCTTCCTTGTACGCGGCTTCGATTGGCGTGCTGTCGCGATGACCGCGGCAGGCGTCTTTTTCCATACATATTTCTATCCGTGCATCAGTTCTCCATCGCGCACGCGCCAAAGATGCTGCGGATTCTCGTCCTGTAGCGCCGCCGGCAGCAGGAATGGCGGCAGGTCCTGGTAGCTGACCGGACGCAGGAAGCGCTCGATCGCGCCCGCGCCGACCGAGGTGCTGCGGCTGTCCGAGGTGGCCGGGAACGGACCGCCGTGGACCATGGCGTGGGACACTTCGACCCCGGTCGGATAGCCGTTGACGAGGATGCGGCCGGCTTTGCGTTCCAGCAGCGGCAGCAAGGCCAAGGCGGCCTCGCGGTCGCCGTCGTCGACGAACAGGGCGGCGGTCAGCTGGCCTTCGAGACGCGATGCGATCTCGCGCATCTGCGCGAGATCGCGGCAACGCACGATCAAGGAGCTGGCGCCAAAAATCTCGTCCTGCAAGGCCTGGTTTCCGAGGAAATTGTCGGCGTCGGTGATGAACAGGGCGGCGCTGGCCGCGCACGGGCCGTCACCGGCCTTGCCGCGCGCGAGCAGCGCGACGCCATGCGCGCCGGCCAGCCGTGCGACACCTTGGGTGTACGCAGAATGGATCCCGCTGGTGAGCATGGTGGCGGCGCCCTTTTCCTGCAGCGACCCGGCCGCGGCGATGCAAAAACTGTTAAACGCGGGGCCGTCGATGGCGATCACGAGCCCGGGGTTGGTGCAGAACTGGCCGGCACCGAGCGTGAGCGAATCGACGAAGGCAGCGCCGATCGCGTCCGCCCGCTGCTCCAGCGCGCAAGGCAGCATGAACATCGGGTTGATGCTGCTCATTTCGGCGTACACGGGAATCGGCTCATCGCGCTGCGCGGCTGTGCGCATCAGCGCGGTGCCGCCCTGGCGCGAACCGGTGAAGCCGACCGCCTTGATGGCCGGATGGCCGACCAGGGCAGTCCCGATGGTGCGTCCGTCGCCATGCAGCATCGAGAACACGCCTTCGGGCAGGCCGCAACTGGCCACGGCGGCCTGGATCGCCCGGCCGACCAATTCGGAGGTGCCCGGGTGGGCGCCATGGGCCTTGACGATGACGGGGCAGCCGGCCGCCAATGCGGAGGCGGTGTCGCCGCCGCCGACCGAAAACGCGAGCGGGAAGTTGCTGGCGCCAAACACGACGACCGGGCCGATGGCGATTTTGCGAAGGCGCAGGTCGGGGCGCGGCGGCGCGCGCCCGGGCAGCGCCGAGTCGAGCGTGGCGCCCTGCCAGCGGCCGTCGCGCACCACCTTGGCGAACAGGCGCAGCTGGTTGATGGTGCGTCCGCGCTCGCCTTCGATGCGGCCTTGCGGCAGGCCCGACTCGCGCATCGCGCGCTCGACCAGCGCGGGACCGAGGTCGAGTATGTTCTGGGCGATTTGCTCGAGGAAGCCGGCGCGCTGTTCGAGCGTGGTTTCGCGGTAGCTGTCGAAGGCGCGGTCGGCCAGCTCGCAGGCGAGCGCGACGTCGTCGAGCGTCGCGCTGCCGAATGGTGGCTCGAGCGCGAGGCCCGTGGCCGGATCGATACCGCGAAAGGACGTGGCTTGGCCCGGCACGGCGCGCGCGCCGAGCAGCAGGCAGCCGTTGATAATGTTGTTCAAGATAGGTCCTTGGATGAGGTGGGGATAATGCGGTCGGCGCGGCCCATGCAGGCGGCGCCGAAAACACCGATCGGATCGCCGCGCTTTTTTTTACGGTCTACAGCGCGACGTCGCGCTTCAGGTGGGACGCGAGCGCCCGCACCACCAGTGCATGGTCGTCCGCGCCGGGCAAACCCGACACCGTGATGGTCCCGACCATGCCGACGCCCTTGACGGTCAAGGGGAAGGCGCCGCCATGGGCCGCATAATCGATCGGATCGAGGGTGGGAATCGCGTCGATGTCGCCGCCCTGGCTTTTTACCTCGGTGTGGGTGTAGAAGGAGCTGTGGCCGGTCAGTTTGACAAGGTTGGATTTTCGCCGGATCCAATTCGCTTGGTCGTTCGCGGCGCCGTCTAGCGCGTGGTGGAACAGCACCTGGCCGTCGCGCGTGATATCGATCGTCACGGGCAGCCGGTCCGCGCGCGCCAGTTCGACCAGCGTCAGGCCGAGCGCGAGCGCGGTCCGGTTGTCGAAGGAATCGAACTGCAAAGTTTGTTCCTGGCGCGCGATCAGCGCGAGCATGTCATCGGGTTTTTCCATCGGTTCCGCCTTGGTGAGTTCATCGATCGCCGCCGTCACATACACCAACGGCGCGTTCCAGTTGATCGCCACCTCGTTGCTCGCATAGCTGCACACATGGTCGAGGTAGGACAAGCCGGCCAGCGCGCTGGGATAGGGCACGGGACAATCGGCCTTGTCCTGCTGGCGCGGCTGCGGGCCGCCCGCGAGGAAGCCTGGCACCGGCGCCTCGACCGTGTCGGCCTGCGACGGCCGGTGGTGCGGGTGGAGCGGGGGGCGCGCGCCAAAGCCGGTCACGAACGAGTGGCCGGTGGCGTTGCGGCCCAGTACGTAGTCGAGCCCGGACTGCGCCGCATCGAGGTAGGCGCGCTTGCGGTTCATCCGATAGCCTTGCAGCAGCATCATCGACTGGTTCAGGACCACCGCGTTGCTGCCCCAGACGAATTGCGCATCCGCCATCGAGATGCGGTAGGGGGAGCCTTTCCATTGCTCGGCCAGGACCGCGGCGAGGCTGTCGATGCGGGCCGCGATCAGCGCCTGGTCGGCGATCGGCGTCAGGCGCGCGCGGTGGTGGGCGAGCGACATCCATGCCAGCGAACGCACGTCGCTCCAGGTGGGCACGGTGGCGTCGACCGACGCCGGCTTGAGGGCCGTGTAGTAGCTGTCCTTGCCGCTGCTGATATACAGCTCGGCCGCGGCCCAGGCGCGTTCGTCGTCCACGTTTTTGTCGCCATACTCGCCGGTGGCCACATCGGGCGGATTGACGAAGTACTGCGCCGGATTGGCCTCGGCCCACCGCCATGCGCGCTCGGCGGCGTCGAGCATGCGCGACGACAAACCGGGCAGCTGCCGCCCGTACGGTTTGAACACGCGGCTGGCGGTCGCCATGGTGGCGGCGAAATCGAGCGCCGCCGCGGTGCTCTTTTTCACCACGTAGCGCGGTTCGCCAGACGCCTGCTCCGGCATGACCATGCCCTCGAAGCGCTTGTTGGTCAATTTGTGGTACACGCCGCCGTCGTTCGGGTCCTGCATCGACAGCATCCACTCGAGGTTCCACAAGGACTCGTCCAGGATATCCGGAAGCGCGTTCGCCGATTCGGGGATGTTGAGCCGCTGGCGCCCGAAGTAGGCGGGGAAATGCTCGAACGCGGCGAGCAGGGTGTAGCTCGAGATCCCGGAGTTGACGATGTATTTGTTGTAGTCGCCGGCGTCGTACCAGCCCTTGCTCGACGCGATGAGCGTGCCTTCGGGCCGCGCCGCGGAGGCGGCCGAGCTATGCACAAGGACCTTGTCGTCGGGATGCCCGGCCGCCCGCGCGTAAACGCCGGCGTGCCCGGCGCCGAGCGCGGTGCCGGCGCGGTTGAAGTAATAGGCTTTCAGGGCGGCGGCATTGAGTTCGCGGTTGGGCGCCGGACCGATGGCGAAGCTGTCGGACAAAGGCAGGCCGGCGATCCTGATCCGGTAGCGGCCGGGCCGCGTCAACGACGAGAAGTCGGCCAGCCGGACGGTTTCCTTCGACGGTTCCCACACCGCGGGCGCGCCGAGCGCAGCGCGCAGCGCGGTCTTCCCGCTCGCGGCGTCGACCACTTCGAATCCGTCGGCCGCGCCGGCCGGGGCCAGCGCCAGCTTGTGCGCCGCGGGCGCGAAACCGAGCTGGTTGACCTTGACCGTGGCCGCCGGGGCCGCATGGGCGGCGCCCGCGGCCAACAGCAGCAGACAGGCGGTTTTCATGCCGGTACCGTCTTTGCGTCCGGCGCCGAAGCCTGCTCGCCTTCGGCATGGTGGAACGGTGCGAACCAGGTTGCGATGAACGATGGAATGGTCGCGACCATGACGAACACGAAATAGCTGACGTAGCCGATCGCCTCCTGCAGGTAGCCGCTGACGACCCCTGTCACGAGCCCGCACAATCCCATGACGCCGGTGCCGAACGCGTAATGCGTGGTGGTGTACTTGCCGGGGGCGAGCTGCTGCATCAGGTAGATCATGAAGCCGACCGCGCCGAAGCCGAAGAAGAATTTTTCGACCACCACGCCGGCGCCGATCACGACCAGGCTGCTTGGCAGGTAGATGCTCATCAGCAGGAAGGTCACGTTCGGGATGTTGACGGCGCAGCACAGCACGAACAGCGTGGCCTTGAGACCGCGCCTGGCCACGAACCAGCCGCCGAGCAGGGAACCGAGCAACACGGCGGCCAGGCCGTAGGTTCCGTAAATGATGCCGAGCAATTCGTTCGACAGTCCGAGCCCGCCCTTCGAGGCCGGATCGACCATGAAGAACGGACCGATCTTTTCGAGGAAGCCGATGCTGAGCCGGAACAGGAAGGCGAACGCGATCATGCGCCAGATGTCGCGCTTTTGGAACAGCGTGACGAAGGCGTCGAGCAGGATGCGTGCGCCCTCGGCCACGCTGGTGGGGGTATTCTCGGCGCGCGCGCCGTCGGGCATCATGCGTGCGTGCCAGGCCGCCATCAGCAGGGTGAGGCCGCCGACCAGGAAGAAGATGATGCGCCAGGCGTCGATCCACTCGGGGCCGAACACGCTCGCGTCGTGGTGGAACACGTCGGTGTGCAGGCGTCCGCTGAGGTAGACCATGCCGCCGGCGGCGACGATCGGGCCGAGGTTCCACGACAGGCTCTGGATGCCGCAATACAGCGATTGGGCGCGCGCGTCGAGCGAGGTCACGTACACGCCGTCGCTGGCGATGTCCTGCGTCGCGCCGACGAACGAGAGCGCGAAGAAGGCCACCATCAGGAAGGCCATGTAGTCGGGCAGCGACATCGCCAGCGCGACACCGACGAATCCGAGGCCGATCAACACCTGCGCGCACAGCACGAAGAATTTCTTGGTCCGGTACATTTCGACGAAGGGCGCGAACAGCGGCTTGATCGTATAGGCCAGGATCAGCATGCTCGAATACTGGGCCGCCTTGCCGTTGTCCATGCCAAGGTTCTTGAACATGATCGCGGTCACGCTGGTTAGCATGACGTAGCCGAGGGCCATCGTGAAATAACTGGTCGGCACCCAAAATAGGGGTGATCGGGGGGATTGCGTGGACTTAGGCATGTGCATGGTCGTGGTTCATTCCGTTGGTGTGGGCCTGACGCGGCGGGACGGTGACGCCGTGCCTTGCGGGCGCGGCAAGGTGATTCTCAAGCATCGCCGCCGCGCCTTGCAGGGCGGGGAAGGGGGCGGTGATCAGCATGGTCGGGATCTCGGCGGCGAAGGCGCTGAAGCGCCCTTTGCATTCGAAGCGGGTGCGGAACGGCGACTGTGCGAAATAGTCGCCGAGGCGCGGCACGACGCCGCCCCCGATATACACGCCGCCCCTGGCGCCGAGCGTGACCGCGAGGTTGGCCGCCACCGTGCCGAGCATGCCCGAGAAGCAATCGAGCGCTTCGCGGCATAGTGGATCGCTGCCGGCCAGCGCGCGCTCGACGATCGCCTCGGTCGACAAGGACAAATCGACCGCCAGCCCGCGCGAAGCGGCGAGCGCCTCGCGGATCAGTGCGATGCCGGGGCCCGACACCACGCGCTCGGCCGAAACATGCTCGTAGCGGCGCCAGCAATACTGGAGCACGGCCACTTCGCGTTCGTCAAAAGGCGAAAACGCCACATGGCCGCCTTCGCTCTGCAAGGGCACCCAGTGCCCGCCGGCCGGCACCAGCCCGGACACGCCCAGCCCGGTCCCCGCGCCGACCAGGCCGATCACCTCGCCGGGGCGCGCCGCGCCGCCGCCGACCTTGAGCAGGTCTTGCGGGCCGAGCACCGGCAAGGCCATCGCCAGCGCCGTGAAGTCGTTGATCACGAGCAGCGTCTCGAGCCCGAGTTCGAGGCGGGCGGCTTCGATCGAAAAAGCCCAGTGGTGGTTGGTCATCTTGACGGCGTCGCCGGCGACCGGGTTGGCGATGGCGATGATGGCGTGGCGCGCGTCGTTGCCGGTGCCGTTCAGGTAGGCGAGCGCGGCGTCCTCTAAGCGCGCATAGGCGGCGCAGGCGAGCGTCTGCACGGCCACGACCAGGCCCGGCGCGACTTCGAGCGCGAAGCGGGCGTTGGTGCCGCCGATGTCGGCCAGCAGGCGCGGGCCGTCCGCGTAGGGCCGGGCGTTCATGCGGGGCCCCTGGTGCGCGACGACAGGAGCTTGCGATACCAGATCGCGCTGTCCTTCAGGGTGCGCCGCTGGGTCGCGTAGTCGACATGCACGATGCCAAAGCGCTTCGCGTAGCCGGAATTCCATTCGAAATTGTCGAGCAGGCTCCACAAAAAATAGCCGCGCACGTCGACGCCCTGGCGCATCGCATCCTGGAGCGCCTCGAGGTGGCTGGCAACAAAGGCGATCCTGGCCTCGTCGTGCACGCCTTCGCCGGTCACTTGGTCGGGGTTGGCCATGCCGTTTTCGGTGATGTACACCGGCGGCAGGTCGTATTCAGCCTTTAGCTTGAGCAGCAGCTCGGTCAGACCTTGCGGATAGATCTCCCAACCCATGTCGGTGAAGCCGTCCTTGCCTGGCGCCGGCAGCGGCGGGTTGGCGGCGCTGCACCAGGCCCGGAAATAGTAATTGCAACCCAGGAAATCGATCGGCTGGCAGATCGCGCGCATATCGCCTTCTTGCACCAGCGGCGCATCGGCGCCATGGGCGCGCAGCGCCAGTTCGGGATAGCTGCCCTTGAAGATCGGATCCATGAACCATTGCACCGAGCGCGCGTACTCGAGCTCGGCCATCTCGCGGTCGGCCTGCGACCCGGTGGCCGGGTCGGCGGTCCATTGGTTGAGCACGATGCCCAGCTTTGCCGTGCCGCCCACGCCGCGCATGGCGCTCATGGCCAGGCCGTGCGACAGCAGCAGGTGGTGCGACACCTGGATCGCCTGCCTGGCATCGGCCACGCCCGGCGCGAACTGTGCGTTGCCATAGCCGAGGTTGGCGCTACACCACGGTTCGTTGTGGGTGGCGATGGCGTCGATCCGGTTGCCAAAGCGGCGCGCCACCTCGTGCGCATAGTCGGCGAAGCGGTGCGCGGTATCGCGATTGAGCCATCCGCCGTCGTCCTGCAAGCCCTGCGGCAGGTCCCAGTGGTACAGCGTCAGGTGGGACCCGATGCCCTTGTCCGCCAATTCGTCGAGCAGCCTGTCGTAAAAATCGAAGCCCTTCTCATTCCAGGCGCCCTTGCCGGAAGGCTGTACGCGCGCCCAGGCCATCGAGAAACGGTAGGCGTCGACGCCGAGCGAGGCGATCAAGCCGACGTCTTCCTGGTAGCGGTGGTAGTGGTCGCAGGCGACCGTACCGTCGCTGCGGTCCTTGATCGCGCCGGGCTGGCGGCAAAATGTATCCCAGATCGAGGGGCCCTTGCCATCGGTTGCGGCGGCACCTTCAATCTGGAAGGCGCTGGTGGCGACGCCCCACGTGAAGTCGGCGGGAAATTGCGTGAATTGATTCATGGTGATGCTCATACGTGGCGAACAGGGGTGAAAAAACGGGGACGAGGCATCCACGTGCGGAAGTGCTTTAGCTTCGATCTATGAAAACGTTTTCAGACTCCGTTTAAAAAAAAGGGTTGGCGGACGGCATTGCATGCCGCCCGCCAGCCCCACTGGCCTTGTCACTGCCGGCGCCGCGGCCGGCAGTGTCGGGCGGCGGTGCGTGCCTGCCCATATGTGAGTCAATTCTGTTTGCATTTGAGTCCGGATGCAATCGCGAAAATCACCAATCAACAATTGTTTTTTACTAGCTGCGGGGAGACGGCGGGCGCGGTAATTTCAAGTGCGACTGCGCCGCATCGCGGGAAGCGAATTGCTTGTATGCCGGCGACGGCCGCTGGTCGGATTCGCGAACATGGGCGCGCACTCGCGGCAGCGATTTTGTTGGCAAGGCGTGCAGTTCTGTGCGGCAATATTTGCATTCTCACTTCCCTCGATTGCTGTTCGCCGACATCCTCCTTTGATGAATTTCGAAACGGTAAGCTGTGGATATCATACACGTTCCACGGAATAAAGCGCGTAGCATCGCCTCGTCCCTCACTCGGAGGCGGATTGCGCATTGCCATGCAAATGACGGAGACTTAATGGTCAGGTTGGACATCAATGGCCACGATTGGCATGTCGAAACGGATCCGTCGACGCCGATTCTATGGGTTCTGCGCGACAAATTGAATATGACGGGCACCAAATTCGGTTGCGGCGCCGGCCTGTGCGGCGCCTGCACGGTGCACCTCGACGGCGCACCGATCCGCTCGTGCATCACGCCGGTTTCGGCGGCGGCCGGCCACAAGATCACCACCATCGAGGCGATCGGTTCCGACAAGGTCGGCAAGGCCGTGCAGGACGCGTGGGTACGCCACGACGTGCCGCAGTGCGGTTACTGCCAGAGCGGCCAGGTCATGAGCGCAGTCGCGCTGCTGCGCACCAACAAGCGGCCGGGCGATACGGACATCGACGGCGCAATGAGCGGAAACATTTGCCGCTGCGGTTGTTATCAACGCATCCGCGCCGCGATCAAGGATGCGGCCGGAACGCTCGCCTAAGGAGAACTTCATGCGCATAAGATCGATCGACGGTAAGGCATCGCCACGTCCGTCGGCAGGCGGCATGTCGCGCCGCAGCTTTGTCAAGGCCGGGGTGGGCGCCACCAGCGGGCTGATACTGGGCTTCTTCGTTCCCGCTGCCAACCGCCTCGCGTTCGCCGAAGCCGCCGCGCCGTCCGCGCCGAATGGCTTCCTGCGCATCGCACCGGATAATTCGATCACCGTGACGGTCAACCGGCTCGAATTCGGCCAGGGCGTCGAAACCGCGCTGCCAATGCTGATCGCCGAGGAACTCGACGTCGACTGGTCGCGGGTGCGCAGCGTGCTGGCGCCTGCCGATAGCGTCTACCGGGACCCGGCCTTCGGCATCCAGATGACGGCCGGCTCGATCTCGGTGGCGCACTCGTTCACCCACTATCGCGAAATCGGCGCGCGCGCCCGCGCGATGCTGATCGCCGCCGCGGCTGAATCGTGGAAGGTCGACCCAGCACGGTGCACCACCGCCAAGGGCATGGTACTCGGACCCGCGGGTCAACACGCCAGCTACGCATCGCTGGCCGACGCCGCCATGGCGCAGCCGGTGCCGGCCAGCGTGAAGCTCAAGGATGCCGCGCAATTTCGCTACATCGGCAAACCGGTCAAACGGCTCGACGCGCGCGCCAAGTCAAACGGCGAACAGCAGTTCGGCATCGATTTCAGCCTGCCGAACGCGCGTGTGGCGGTAGTTGCCCGGCCGCCCGTGTTTGGCGCCACGGTCCGCAGTGCGGATGTCAGCAAGGCCAAGGCCGTCAAGGGTGTGATCGACGTCATCGAAGTGCCGACCTGCGGCGGGGGACGGGGCCTTGCAGTGATCGCCGACGGCTACTGGCCCGCCAAACTGGGTCGCGACGCGCTGCTGGTCGACTGGGATACTAGCGGCGTCGGCAAGGTCAGCTCGGCGCAGCAGATGGTCGACTACCGTGCGCTCGCCGCGACCCACGGGCTGGTCGCCAAAACGGCGGACCTCGACAGGCTGGCGTCGGCGCCGAGAAAGCTATCGGCGGTCTATGAGTTTCCCTACCTCGCGCACGCGCCGATGGAGCCGCTCAATTGCATGGTCGACCTCAAGGCCGACCGCTGCACGGTTTGGGCAAGCTCGCAGTTTCAAACCTTCGACCTCGGCGCGATCGCCGCCACCGCGCAACTCAAGCCGGAGCAGGTCACTTTGCACACCATGACGGCTGGCGGCAGTTTCGGCCGCCGCGGGGTGCCGACCTCGGACGACCTGATCGAGGCGGTCAACATCGCCAAGGCCTACCGGCGCGGTCCGCTCAAAGTGATCTGGAGCCGCGAAGACGACATCAAGGGCGGCTACTACCGGCCGGCGCACGTCCACAAGATTGACATCGGACTCGATGCCGACGGTGGCATCCTGGCCTGGGATCATGTCGTGGTCGGCCAGTCGATCAGCACCGGCACGCCGTTCGAGGCCGCGCTGGTCAAGAACGGCATCGATATCTCGATGGTCGAGGGAATCGGCGAAACCTATGAGATACCGCTGAACCTGACGGTGCACAACGTCAAGGCGAACGTTCCCGTGTTGTGGTGGCGCGCCGCGGGTTCGACCCACACCGCCTTCGTCATGGAGACCTTGTTGGACGAGCTTGCCCATGCGGCAAAGGCGGACCCGGTCGCGTACCGCCGCAAGCTGCTCGGCGAGAAGCGCCCGCGCCATCTGGCCGCGCTCGATCTGGCGGTGGCCAAGTCCGGCTACGGCAAGAAAAGGCTGGCCAAGGGACATGGCTGGGGCGTGGCGCTGCACGGCATGTCGGGCAGCGTGGTGGCCTACGTGGTCGAAGCGTCCGTCAAGGACGGCGTGCCCAAGCTGCACCGGGTCACGGCGGGCGTTCACTGCAACACGGCGGTCAATCCCCTGACGATCGAGGCGCAGGTGCAGGGGGCGGTGCTCATGGCCCTCGGCACCACGCTGCCGGGCGCCGCCATCACGCTCAAGGACGGCTTCGTCGAACAGCAAAATTTTGGCGACTACACGATGGCGCGCATGTCCGACATGCCCCACGTCGATGTGTTCATCGTGCCCTCCGACGATCCGCCGACGGGGATGGGCGAAGCGGGCCTGCCGCCGCTGGCGCCGGCCTATGCCAACGCCATCTTCAGCGTCACGGGCAAGCGCCTGCGCAAGCTGCCGTTCGACCTCGGGGCGGCCTGAGGGCGGCGCCAAACGACGATCAACAGGTTTTTATAGGGGAATGAAGGATGTCGAGTTTTTCGCAAAAGAGCGTGTCTGCCCTTGCGCTCTCGTTGCTGCTGTCTCCGGCGCTGGCCCAACAGGTGCACGTGGCCGGGGGCAGGGTCGGCGGTGTCGCCATGCAAGACGGCGGCGCGATTTTCCATGGCATCCCCTATGCCGCGGCGCCATCCGGCGCCTACCGCTGGAAGCGGCCGCTGCCGCGCGCGCCATGGAGCGGCGTCCTCGACGCGCGTCACCCCGCGCCAGCCTGCGTGCAGGCCGATGTGGGATGGAACCGGGACCAGATCAAGGGCGCGCGCGAGGATTGCCTGACCGTTTCGGTGCGCACCCCCGCACTCGGGCGCAAGCACAAGCTCCCGGTGCTGGTCTACGTGCATGGCGGCTCCAATGCGGCCGGCGGCGCGGGCGGCCTTGACGATGACGCCATCGTGCGCGAGGCGATTGTGCTTGTCAGAGTGCAGTACCGGCTGGGGGCGTTTGGCTTCCTGGGATTGGATGCCTTGCGCGACGAGGATCCCCACAAATCTTCGGCCAACTACGGTTTGCTGGACCAGATCGCCGCCTTGAAATGGGTCAGGGCCAACATCGCCGCGTTTGGCGGCGACCCCGCCCGCGTCACCCTGAGCGGCAACTCGGCCGGCGCGACGGATGTGCTGTTTCTCACATTGTCGCCGCTGGCTAAAGGATTGTTCCGACGCGCGATCCTGCAGTCGGCCGCCCCGGGCGCGCCGCGAACCGCGGCGCACAGCGAGGCCATGGGCAATCTGCTGCTCGATCGGCTCAAGCTCCCGCATGGAGCCGAAGGCTTGGCCGCGCTGCGCAAGCTGCCGGCGCAGGCGATCAACGCGGCGGCGCAGAACCTGCCCACGACACCAGGGGTGGACCCCAGTTTCACCTGGGAGCAGCAGAACGTCGACGGCTACGTGCTACCGGAAAGCTACGCCCGCGCCTATGCCAAGGGGGCGGGGCGTGAGATTGCCATCATCATCGGCAGCAACACGCAGGAAATGGGCGCCGACCGCAAACCCGATGCGGGCGACGCGCTGGTGCAGGCGGCGTTTGGGGCGCAGGCGCCGCACGCACGGCTGCTGTATGGCTACCGGGACGGCAAAGCGCCGGACGCGCATCCGCTCCTCGGTGGCATGCCGACCCAGGTGTTGACCGATATGTGGTTCCGCTGTCCCAGCCACTGGCTGGCCCAGCGCATGCGCAAGGCCGGCTCCCGGGTCTGGCGCTATGAGTTCGGCTTTGGCCCGCCCGGTAGCGGCAAGCCGCCCGAACACACCTCGGAGATGGCATATGTCTACCACGCGCCACCGGCGCGCGCGGCCGGCTGGCCGCCCGCGCAGCGCTATTGGGCCAACTTCATACGCAACGGCGATCCGAACGGCGCCGGCCTGCCGTTCTGGCCGCGCGTGGCCGGCCAGGACGCCTCGCTGGCCATCGAACCGGCGGGCGTCAAGGCCGTGTACGGGGCGCGGGCCGGCCTGTGCAAGCTGATGTTCCAGAATGTCGACCACCCCCCATCCGCAGTCGTTCCAAACTAAGGGAATAAATATGCTGGCTTTTCGCGCGATCGGCCTGATCGCATTGCTCCTTTCGGGCCCCGCGGCACATGCCGCCCGGCCGACAAGCCCGGTGGCGGTCGACTCGGGCGTCGTGGTCGGCTTGCGCGCCGGCGCAATGAGAACCTTTCTCGGCGTGCCTTTCGCTGCGCCCCCGGTCGGCGCGCTGCGGTGGCGCGCGCCCCAGCCGCTGCTGCCTTGGAAGGGTGTGAAGCACGCGCGCAGCTTTGCTCCGGCCTGTTCGCAGACCGCGCAGTGGATACCGAATCCTCGAAGCGAAGACTGCCTCTACCTCAATATATGGGCACCTGAAAAGGCGGCCAAACTGCCGGTCATTGTCTGGATCCACGGGGGTGGTTTTTACGGCGGCACCGCCGCCCAACCCGGGTACGACGGCGCCAACCTGGCCAGGCGCGGCGCCATTGTCGTCACGCTCAATTATCGCCTCGGCATTCTCGGTTTTTTTGCGCACCCGGAACTATCGGCCGAGTCTGCCGAGCGCGCCTCCGGAAACCAGGGCATCCTCGACCAGATCGCCGCCTTGCGCTGGGTGAAGAACAACATCGCCGCGTTCGGCGGCGATGCTGGCCGCGTGACGATCATGGGCGAGTCCGCGGGTGGTGGATCGGTCCAGGTGCTGGTCGCCTCGCCCCTGTCCAAGGGACTGTTCCAGCGCGCCGTCTCCGAGAGCGGCAACGACAACCTGCCTTTCAGCGCCGACGAGCAGAATCTGTTCGACCGCAAGGCCGGCGCCGAGGCCAAAGGACTGGCCGCCGCCAAGGCCGTAGGCGCGCGGGACCTGTCCGAGTTGCGCAAGCTCAGTGTCAGCGAATTGCATAAGCTGGCGTGGTCGGCGAGCACACACGTCGACGGACACCTGCTGCGCGAGGACATGAGCACGAGCTATCGCCATCAGCGGCAAAACGATGTGCCCTTGCTGGTCGGATGGAACGCCGAGGAGGGCAAAGACCTGGCGCCGGAAATCCTGGGCACAAGCGAATTCACGGCCGCCAAGCACCTCGGATTGATGACCGAGCTGCTCGGACATGCACCATCGGAGCGCCTGCTGGCGGCCTATCCGGGCGCCACCGATGCCGAGGCAAAGGCGTCCATCGATCAGCTCACCACCGACTGGTGGGGCTGGCGCATAACGCGCTGGGCGGGGCTGCAAGCCAGACATGGCCGCTCCAAAGCGTATGTCTACCACTTCGCCCACCGGCCGGCCGAGCCATCTACCCCGTGCGGCTACGGTTGCGGGGCCGGACATGGCGCCGAAATCCAGTACCTCTTCGATAATCTGGACCTCGATGCGCGTCCCTGGAGCGCGGCCGATCGCCAATTGGCAAAGCGGCTTGCCGACACCTTGATCAGATTCGCCAGCACAGGGCACCCGTCCGGGCATGGCTTGCCGGCGTGGCCGATATTCGACGGCTCGAACGCGACGGTGTTGGGGATCGGTACGGAGGTCGAACTGCGGCGTCACCCCCTGCCGGACTTCACATTGTTCGGCCGGCCCGGGGAGTAAGCGCACCATTTTTGTTCGCGCCGCGGTTTTGGCGCGGCGCCCCTGTCAACGACAAACACGAAGGAGCCGACAGTGCAGCAGAAACAAGGTGTACGGCGCATGGCCGCCGCGGTCGCACTGGCATGCGCCGGCGCGATGGCGCAGGGCCAGGCGGCCAGCCATCCATTCCAGGACCCGGCGCTGCCGGCCGGGCAGCGCATCGCCAACATCCTGTCCTTGATGACGGTGGACGAAAAGATCGGCTTGCTGTCGACCGACAGCAGCGTGGCGCGGCTTGGCATCCCCGGCTTTGGCAGCAGCGAAGGCATACACGGGCTGGTACAGCGCGGCAGCGAAGAGCGCAAGCGCGACGCCGTCACGACCACCCAGTTTCCCCAGCCGCCCGGCATGGGCGCGAGCTGGAACCCGGCGCTGGTGCGCCAGGCGGCGGCCGTGCAGGGCGACGAAGGCCGCTACATCACCCAGAACGCCGGCCACCGGCGCCCGGTGCTGATGCAGTGGGGCCCGCAGGCGGACCTGGCGCGCGATCCGCGCTGGGGCCGCGGCGAAGAGGTCTACAGCGAAGACCCGTTTTTGGCCGGTACCATGTGCACCGCCTTCGTCCAAGGCTTGCAGGGCGAGCACCCCAAATACTGGCGCGCCGCCGCTCTGCTCAAGCATTTTCTGGCCAACAGCAACGAGAATGGGCGCGGCAATTCCTCGTCCGATTTCGACGAGCGGCTGTTCCGGGAATACTACGCGGTGCCATTCCAGATGAGCTTCGAGGACGGCGGCGCGCGCGGCGTCATGGCGGCCTACAACGCCTGGAACGGCACGCCGATGGGCGTGCATCCGATCCTCAGGAGCCTGCTGATCGAACAGTGGGGCGCGCAGGTGGTCTCCGGCGACGGCGGCGCCATCGGCAACCTGGTCAAGCTGTACAAGCGCTACCCGGATCATAAAGCGGCCGTGGTGGCCGGCTTAAAGGCCGGCATCAACCAGTACCTCGACCCTTTCAAGGACGACTTGCGCGCGGCGCTCACGGAAGGCAGCGTCAGTGAGGCCGAACTGGACGCGGCGGTGGCGCTCAAGCTGCAGGTGACCCTGCGTCTGGGCCTGCTCGATCCGGCCGAAGGCAACCCGTACGCGGCCATCGGGACCGGACCGGAACCTTGGCTGGGCGAACCGCACAAGGCGGTGTCGCTGAAGATGGCGCTCGAATCGATCGTGCTGCTCAAGAACGCCGGCCGCGCACTGCCCTTGAACAGGGCGGCCATCAGGTCGATCGCGGTGATCGGCCCGCACGCCGACAGCGTGCACTGGGACTGGTACGGCGGCAAGGCGCCCTACACGGTGACGGCGCTGGCCGGCATCAAGGCCGCGCTCGGACCCGCCGTCACGGTCAAGCACGCGCGCGACGGCGACGATGCCGTGCAGGCGGCGCGGGCCTCGGATGTGGCGGTGGTGGTGGTCGGGAACGATCCCACCTGCGGCCCGGACATGGCGAACCAATGGACCGACGCCGGGACCAAGCCCTGTGCCGATCCGGGTGACGGGCGCGAAGGCCGCGACCGCGAAACGCTGGCGCTGCGGCAGGAGGAACTGGTCAAGCGGGTGCTGGCCGCCAATCCGAACACCGTCATGGTGCTGGTATCGAGCTTTCCGTTCACGATCAACTGGTCGCAGCGGCATGTGCCGGCCATCGTGCAGATGGCGCATTCGTCGCAGGACCAGGGCACGGCGCTGGCCCGGGTGCTGTTTGGCGACTACAACCCGGGCGGAAAAACGGTGAGCACGTGGCCGGCGGCCGAAAGCCAGCTGCCGCCGATGATGGATTACGACATCCGCCACGGCCACACCTACTTGTACGCCAAAGGCAAGCCGCTGTACCCGTTCGGGCACGGCCTGTCGTACACCAGCTTCAAGTACAGTGCCCTGCGCACCAGCGCCGCGACGCTGGTGGCGGACGGCACGGTCGGCGTGGAAGTCGATGTTACCAACACCGGCAAGAGCGCCGGCGACAGCGTGGTGCAGCTGTATGTGGGCCATCCGAACTCGAAGCTGGAGCGGCCACGCCGCGCGCTGGCCGGTTTCGAGCGCGTCACGCTCAAGCCGGGCGAACGGCGCACCGTGCGCTTCGCCCTCAAGGCCAGCCAGCTCGCTTATTGGAACGTGCGGCGCAAGGCCTTCGAGCTTGAACGGCTCCCGGTCAGGCTGATGGTTGGCGCATCGTCGGCCGACATCAAGCTTGAGCGCAGCTTGCCGGTCCGATGAAAAACGCTTCGCCACGCGTTCGCTCGCGACCGAGGAATGGTACGAATTCGGGCCGGCGCGTACGGGCCGGCCCGAATACCTGCTGACGGCCGATGAATCGACCGACAAGCCGGGGACTGCGATGGTCGTCCATCCTGTCACTTGGTAGCAGCACGTCGATCGCGGCCGCTCGTTCTATACCGCTCGTCCATCTGCCATCGACCTATGACGGCGCTACCCCTAGCCCGCTCAAGGTATGCGCGCATGTGCGGCCAATCGCACCGCGCCAGCGTGCGATGCCGTCCTGCCGTTGAAGGTCCGACGTTTCCGGCACGAAGCACCGGTCGATCACCGATTGCGACGCCAACTGATCCGTGTTGTCCCAAATGCCGACCCCCAGGCCGGCCAGCTGAGCCGCGCCAAGGGCGGTCGTTTCCGTATTTACGGGTCGCAGCACCGGCACACCAAGCGCGTTGGCCAGCAGCTGCAACAGTAGATTGCTGCGCGCCCCGCCGCCGTCGACCCGCAATTCACGCAGCGTCACGCCCGAGTCGTCCTGCATCACCAGCAGCACATCGGCAATCTGCCAGGCGATGCCGTCCAAAGCGGCGCGCGCGATGTGGGCCTTCCCGGAGCCGCGGTGCAGGCCCAGGATTGTTCCGCGCGCGTGCGGGTCCCAATACGGCGCGCCCAGCCCGGCAAATGCGGGAATCAGCATCACCCCGTCGGCGTCGGCGACTGTGGCGGCCAGTGGTTCAACCTCGCTTACATGGTCCACGATGCCAAGCCCGTCGCGCAGCCACTGCAAGGTGGCCCCGGCCATGAAAACGCTGCCCTCCATCAAGTGGGTGGTGCGGCCCTTGCGCGTCCAGCCCACGGTCGAAAGCAGTCGTTGGCGTGATTCGACCGGCCTGTCGCCCACATTCATGAGCATGAAACTGCCCGTGCCGATCGTGTTCTTGGCTGCGCCGGGAAGATGGCAGGACTGGCCGAATGTGGCGGCTTGCTGGTCCCCGGCCATGCCTGCGATCGGCACCGCCGCGCCCAGTAGCTCGGGCCGTGTGTACGCGATCACGCCGCTGCTGTCGACGACCTCGGGCAGCAGCTGCGCGGGTATGCCGAACAGGTCCAGCAGCTCGGCATCCCATTGCCGCGTGTGGATGTTGAACAGCATGGTGCGCGAGGCGTTGCCGGGATCGGTGACGTGCGCCCCGCTGAGTTTGAACGCGAGCCAGCTGTCGATGGTGCCGAACGCTAGCTCGCCGCGCAGCGCGCGCAGGCGTGCGCCGGGAATGTGCTCGAGCATCCATGCCAGCTTGGTCGCGGAAAAATAGGCGTCGATCACCAGCCCTGTCTTTTCGCGCACCAGCTGCGCGTGGCCGGCCGCGCGCAGCTGGTCGCAGTGCGCGGCGGTGCGGCGGTCTTGCCAGACAATGGCGTTGGTTAATGCCTGGCCGCTGGCGCGGTCCCAAAGCACTGTCGTTTCGCGCTGGTTGGCGATACCGATTGCGGCCAGTTGCGACGCTGCCACGCCGGTTTCGCGCAGGACTTGGCGCGCCACCGCCAGTTGCGAATGCCACAGTTCGCGCGGGTTGTGTTCCACCCAACCGGGCTGCGGGAAGATCTGGCGGAATTCGCGCTGCGCGATGCCGGCCAGGCGGCCATCCCGGTCGAACAGCGCCGCGCGTGAACCCGAGGTGCCCTGGTCGAGCGCGAGAATGAAGGTGTTCAAGGTGCGGCCCCTTTCGTTTGCATCCAGCATGCGAGTCCGTCGACCTCGGCAGGCGTGGCGCGCAGACCCAACTTGGTCCTGCGCCACAACACATCTTCTGCGCTGCGGGCCCATTCGACGTCCGCCAGATAGTGCAGTTCGCGTTCGTACAGCCCGGCCATGAGTGGCTTGCCCATATCCTCGATACGGTCGCAGCCGGCCAGCAAGCGGTGCATGCGGGTGCCATAGGCGAGGGCTAGGCGCCGCGCGAGCGCGGCCGGCAGCCAGTCGTAGCGCGCCTGCGCGCTCGCTACAAAATTGCCCCTGCCATGCGCCGAGCCGGGCAAATCTCCACCCGGCAAGCAGGACCGCGCAGTCCATGCCCCGCCTGGCACGTCGATCATCTTCCCAAGCTCGTCGAGCGCATCCTCGGCCAGGACGCGGAAGGTGGTGATCTTGCCGCCGAACACGGACAGCAGGGGCGCGCTGGTATTCTCGGACACCAGCTGGTAGTCGCGGGTCACCGCTTGCGCAGCCCCCGAGCCATCGTCGACCAGCGGGCGTACGCCGGCGTAACTCCACGCCACGTCGTCCGGTCCGATCTGCGTGCGAAAATAGGTGTTGCTGAGTTGGCACAGGTAGTCAATTTCGGCGGCACTGACGGCGACGTGGCGCGGATCGCCATCGAACTCGACGTCGGTGGTGCCGATGAGGGTGAAATCGTCTTCGAACGGCAGCGCGAACACAACTCGGCCGTCGGCGTGCTGGAAAATGTAGGCGTGCTCATGGTCGAACAGCTTGCGCACCACGATGTGGCTGCCTTTTATCAGGCGCAGCGTGCGCTTTTGCGGGCCGTGCAAGCGCGCGGCCCAGGCGCCGCCCGCGTTGACCACGCTGCGCGCGCGCACCCCGATCAGCGTGTTGTCTGCCTGGCGCAGGCTTGCGCGCCATAGCCTTCCTTCCGCCACCATGCTTTCGCAGCGGGTGCGGGTGAGGATTCGTGCGCCGCGCTCCTGGGCGTCGATCGCGTTCACTACCACCAGGCGGGCGTCGTCGACGGCCGCGTCCGAATAGAGGAATGCGCGTGCGATGCCGGGACGCAGCGCGGCGCCGGCCGGATGCGGCGGCAGGGCGACCTGACGCGAACCCGCCAGCAGTTCGCGTCTTGCCAGGTGGTCGTAGAGAAACAAGCCGCAACGCAGCATCCACGCGGGGCGCAGGCCAGGCATGTGCGGCATGACGAAGCGCAGCGGGCGAATCAGGTGGGGCGCGCAGCGCATCAGCACTTCGCGTTCGCGCAGCGCTTTTCGCACCAGTCCAAATTCATAGTGCTGCAGATAACGCAGGCCGCCGTGTATCAACTTCGACGACGCCGATGAGGTGTGCGCGCCCAGATCGTCCTGTTCGCACAACACCACCGACAGGCCGCGTCCGGCCGCATCGCGCGCGATGCCGGTGCCGTTGATGCCGCCGCCAATTACAAGCACGTCGCAATCGATGCTCGACATCATCGCTCCCCATCCTGCATCAGCCAACGCGGCCAGCGGAACACCGGCCGGCGCGGCGCGAACACGCCCGTCAGGACCGGGCGCCGCACGACCGCGTGTTGGGCCAGCAAGCCTTCGAAACGGGCATGGGCGCGTTCCTCGGCAATGCACCCATCGACGTCGAGCAGGTCCCGCTCCAGCGCCGACAGCAGCTGCGCGATCGCGGCGCCGAGCGCGTCCGCTTCGCATTGCGGCGCCAGTTGGCGCGCCCTTTTGGCGGCCAGGATGGCATCGGCGAAGCGGCCCGCGCCGGTCGCGGCGCGCTTGCGCACGCTCTCCTCGAACAATTGGCGCAGCGCGATCATGCCAGCGACTCGCTGAGCATCGCGCCGAACTCGCGGCTGCCCACGGCAGTCTGGCCGCCATCGACCGGCAGCACCGCGCCGTTGATGTAGTCGCCCGCGCCGCTGGCCAGGAACAGCGCCAGCGCCGCTATCTCGTCGCGCGTGCCGGCGCGTCCCGACGGGATGCCCTTCAGGATCCGGTCCCAGCTGCGCTGGCCGTCCGGCGCCAGGCGGCGCATCCCCTCGGTGTCGCCGACCGGCCCGGGGGCGATGCCAAGGCAGCGGATCCCGACCGGCCCCCATTCGATGGCGAGGGTACGGATCAGCATGTCGACGCCCGCCTTGGCGGCGCAAACATGGCTTTGGGTGGCGGTCGGCAGGCGCGACTGGATTGCCGACAGCGCGAGCAGCATGCCGCCTTGCCTGGCCAGGTAGCCATAGGCCGCGTGCGCGGTGTTGAAGGTGCCGATCAGGTCGATCTCGATCACGGCGCGAAAGCCCTTGGCCGACATGTCGGCCGCGTGGGCGACGAAATTGCCAGCCGCGCCGGCAAGCACGAAATCGATGCGCCCGAACCGGCCGTCGGCGTGTGCCATGGCCTGCGCAATCTGGTCGTGGTCGCGCACGTCGGCCTGGAACGCGCACGCCGTTCCGCCTTGCTGTTCGATCTGGCGCGCGGCCCGTTCGGCCTTCTCGAGGTTGCGGCCGACCAGAACCACGCCGGCGCCGGCGGCCGCATACACTTCGGCGATCCGCAGCCCGATGCCGCTGCCGCCGCCGGTGATCACGGCCACTTTGCCGGCAAGTAGGCCGGGGATAAATATGTCTGTCATGTTCGTTTCCATTGTGTTTGGACGTGCCTATCCCTCCGCCGACCGGATCTGGACCGGGAGGGAGGCGGGCTAGCTTGCGGTGACGCGGTCGAACCAGGCAAGCAGGTTGGCGATGACTTCCTTGCGATTGGTCTCGTTGAGCACTTCGTGGCGCGCCCCGCCGTAGATATGGCTCGACAGGTCCTGCATGCCGGCTTCGCGCAGGCGCCGTTCGAGCGGATGGAACCACGCAAGCATGCCGTTGACCGGATCGTGCGATCCGGTCAACAGGTACAGCGGCATGTCTTTGCGCATCCCGGCCAGCCGGGCCGGGTCCGAGGTGGGCAAACCGGTGTCGAAGATCGAGAACAGCGATTCAAGGGTGAGTGCGAACCCGCACAGGGGATCGGCCATGTAGGCGGCCGGCACGGCCGGGTCGCGACTAAGCCAGTCGACCGGCGTGCGCGCCCCCGGCACGGTGGCGTTGGCGCTTTCGACCGTCCAACCGGATTTGCGCGGGTCGAGCAGTTCGAGCGCCGTGGTGCCCGACAGCGCACAGCCATCGAGCAGCTCGCCGTGTTCGAGCAGGTAGACCTGCGCGGCCATCGAGCCCATGCTGTGCGCGAGCATCAGCACGGGCAGCCCCCGATGCTGGCCGGCGGCATGGCGGGTCAGCACCGCCATGTCGTCGACCAGGCCCTGGAAGCCGCGCCCGCCAAAGTCGCCCAGCTCGCCCTTGACCATGGCCAGCTGGCCGTGCCCCCGGTGCTCGCCGGCGTAGACCGCGTAGCCCGCCTCGACCAGGGCCTGGGCCACATGCTGGTAGCGCGCGCTATGTTCGGCCATGCCATGGACGATCTGTACCACGGCCTTCGGCTGCGGCCCCACCCAGCACATCGCCTCGATGGCCTGGTGGTCGTTTGCGGTCAGGGTAAAACTGTGCGGCTGGTAGTCCATGTTGTGCTCCTGCCTTAGTAGCGGAAAGTGACATCGATGCCGTAGCGGCGCGGATAGGGGATCGTGGTGAACCTGGTTTGCGAGGTCGGGTCCAGCACCAGGCCGGCCGGCTTGCGGTTGTCGCTCAGGTTTTTGCCATAGATAGCGTACTCGATATTCTTCGATGGCGACAGCAGCGCCAGGCGGGCAGAGACGTCGCTGGTGGGCCCCACCCGCGACTTCGGGTCGTTGGTGGCCAGGAAATACTGCTCGCCCACGAAACTGGCGTCGCCATGAAAATTGAGCTTGTAGCTGCCGAGCGAGGTAGTGTAGTCGAGCCCCAGGTTGGCGGTGTAGCGCGGCGCCTCGATCAGCCGTTTGCCGCTGACGCTCGCGCCGTTCAGCGTCAGGCTCCGGTAGGTGCCGTCGAGCAGTCCCACGCTCGCGTTCAGGCGCAGCTCGCGGCTCGCCTGCAGCACCGCCTCGATCTCGGCCCCGGTCACGCGCGAGCGTCCCGCATTGACCAGTTGCTGGTTGCCGATGCCGATCACATTGAGGAACTGCTGGTTTTTGAAATCGTAGCGGAAGGCCGACAGGTTCAGCGTCAGCTTGCGATCGAGCATTTGGGACTTGACGCCGCCCTCGTAGGAATCGAGGTACTCCGGGCTGGCCACGTTCAGGTCGGCCGCATTGGTGAGCGCGCCGCCGTTGAAGGCGCTGCTGCGGTAGCCGCGCGCGTAGTGGCCGTACACCATCAGATCGCGCGACAGCTTGGCGTTCATGCCCAGCCGTCCGGTCGGCTCGCCATCCTTGTATGACAGCTGCGGCTGCAGCGGGATGATCGGCGTGACCTCGAAGTCGCGCAGCGTACCCTGGTCCTGGGTGTAGCGCACGCCGCCATAAATGGTGTAGACGTCGTTTAGTTCGTAGGTGCCGTCGACGTAGGCCGCGAGCGAGCGGCGCGCCTGCTGGTAGCGCTGGCCGAGGATGGGCAGCACCGGCGGGCCGCCGAAAATCGTGTAGGTGGTGCCAATGTCGACATTGTCGCGCTGGTGGTAGAGCCCCGTGATGAACTGGAACGGCCCGTCGAAAGCGGACGAAAAACGCAGGTCCTGGCTGAATTCGTGGGTTGCGCTGGTGAAGTCGATGTGCAACAGCGGATCCATGGTGCCGTCCGCGTCGACCAGGTTCAGGAAGCGCCCGTTCAGGAACGAGGTGATCGAGGTGACGGTGCCCGCATCGAATCGCTTGTTGAGGGTCAGGTAGCCGCCCTGGCCGCGCACCTCGATGTCGCCGGAGCGGTCGGTCGCCACCTCGTAGTCGCCCAGAGGCTTGCCGTTGAACGGGTTCAGGCGGGGATTCTTGCCGTTGGCGTTCAGGCCGCCCGGGGCCAGGCCCGTGTTGGTGGCGCCGATCGCGTCGGCGTTGTTGTTCACACTCCAAAGGCGCAGCGTCCCGCTCAAGCCATCGTCGCCCTTGTAGCCCAGGGTGAGCCGCGCGGCCTTGCGGTCGATGCTCGACAGGTCGTGGCCGGCCGGATTGACGTTGCGGATGTAGCCATCGGAGCTGGCGGCGGTGACCGCCAAGCGTGCCGACAGGCGGTTTTCGATCAGCGGCAGTTCGACCACGCCTTTCGCCTCCCGGTAGTTGTTGCTGCCCACGCCCAGCGTCATTTCGGCCTGCTTCTTGAAGGTCGGCTTTTTCGAGATAAAATTGACCGCGCCGGCGGTGGTGTTTTTTCCGAACAGCGTGCCCTGGGGGCCGCGCAGCACCTCGACGCGCTCGATGTCGAAGATCTGGGCGCCGCCAAGGTACTGGGCACCGATGTAGACCTCATCGAAAAACGCGCCCGTCGGCGAGATCGCATTGAGGTTGAATTCCGAGGTCGAGATGCCGCGCAGCGAAAACTTGGGCTGGGATTCGTCGCCCAGCACCGACACGCGCAGATTGGCCACCATGCGCGCGATCTCGGTGCCCGTGTCGATCTTGGCGTTCTTCAAGGCGCCGGCGTTCATCACGCTGACCGATACCGGCACCTCCTGCAGCAGTTGTTCGCGCTTTTGCGCGGTCACCACGACGCGCGTGACGTCCTGCGCCTCGTCCGCTTGCAGCGGCGCCGCAACCTGCGCCTGTGCCGATACGGCCATGCCCAGCGCTGCGACGGTACCAATCATTTCCTTTGCGTTCATTTGAGTCTCCTGGTTTTAGTTGTGGTCTTACAGTTGTGCTTGATTCTGTGATTGGCGAAACCGTTCGCGAATGCGGTTCTTCTGGATTTTTCCGGTGGGGCCGGTGGGCAGGCTGTCGACGAATTCGACCTCGTCGGGGATCCACCAGCGCGCCACCTTCCCGACGAACAGGTCGAGCAGCTCCTGCCTGCCGACGCTCGCGCCCGGCCGGCGCACCACCACCAGCAGCGGCCGTTCGTCCCACTTCGGATGGGGTATGCCGATGCAGGCGGCCTGCAGGACATCCGGATGGCACATCGCGATGTTCTCGAGCTCGATCGAGCCTATCCATTCGCCGCCCGACTTGATCAGGTCCTTGCTGCGGTCGGTGATGTGCATGTAGCCGTCGGCGCTGATGGTCGCCACGTCGCCCGTGGGAAACCAGCCATCCTGCAGGGGCGCCCCCACGGCCTGCTTGAAGTAGGCGTCCACCACCCACTGGCCGCGCACCATCAGGTGACCGCGCGCAAGGCCGTCCCAGGCTTGCTCGACGCCCCCGTCGTCGACGATTTTCATGTCCACGCCGTACAACACGCGGCCCTGGGTCTGGCGGATCGCGTCCTGCTGTTGTTCCGGCAGAGCCAGGTGGGCGGGCAGCAGCCGGCATACGGTGGCGATCGGCGATATCTCGGTCATGCCGAAGGCGTGGATCACCTCGACACCGTATTCGTTGCGCAAAGTGTTCATCAGCGCCGGCGGGCAGGCCGAGCCGCCGATGACGGTGCGTTTGAGCGTGGTGAAGCGCAGGTAATGGTCACGCAGGTGGTTGACCAGGCCGAGCCAGACGGTGGGAACGCCCGCGGACAGGCTCACGCCTTCCTGTTCGCACAACTGGTACAGCGAGGCGCCGTCCATGCCGGGCCCGGGCAGCACCAGCTTGGCGCCGACCAGCGCCGCGGAATACGGCAGTCCCCATGCATTCACATGGAACATCGGCACCACCGGCATGATGCAGTCGCTGCCCGACAAACCGAGCGCGTCGGGCGCGACCGAGGCGTACGCATGCAGCACCGTGGAGCGGTGCGAGTACAGCACGCCTTTCGGGTTGCCGGTCGTGCCGGAGGTGTAGCACAGGCCGGACGCGGCGTCCTCGTCAAACACCGGCCAGGAGAAATCGTCGCGGCGCGCCTCAAGCAGCTCCTCGTAGTGCAGCAAGCGGGGAACCGCTGCGGCGACGGCCGTGTCGGCGCCGTCGCCCATCAGGATGAAAGCGCGCACGCCCGGACATAGCGCGGCGATGTCGCGCACGATGGAGGCGAAGGCCCGGTCGAAAAAAATGTACTGGTCGTCGGCGTCGTTGATCATCCATGCCAGTTGTTCAGGGTGCAGGCGCGGATTGATGGTGTGGATGACGGCGCCGATGCCCGAAATCGCGTAATACAGTTCCAGGTGGCGATGCCCGTTCCAGGCCAGCGTGGCGACGCGCTCGCCCATGCTCACGCCCAGGTCGGTGAGCGCGCCGGCCATGCGCCGCGAGCGCGTGTGGCACGCATTCCAGGTGTACCGGTGCATGCCGCCGTCGTCGCCGCGCGAGACGATTTCACGTTGGCCGCAGTAGCGGTCGGCATGCCGCAGCAGTGAGCTTATCAAGAGTGGGCGCCGCATCATCTGCCCCGGCACCGGGCTGTTGCATAGGTCTTGCATCCGTGTCTCCGCCTCTGTTCAATGTTAGTATTTATTTTTGGAAAATTGCTTGATGTGACTGTAGGGCAGGGCATCCCCCCTGTCTTGGTCGGGAAAGCCAAGTTTTTGTTTTCCGAGGCCACCACAAAAAGGAGACGCTGTACATGACGCAAGCGACCACGGCCGGATCTTGGCTGCATGGCATATGGGATATGTTGTCGACCGCGGGACTGGACCCACGCGCAATTTTCGCCAGCGCGGGAATCGATGAGGACGCCATGCGCGATCCGCACCAGCGCTTTAGGACCGACCAGCTAAGCCACCTCTGGAATGTCATCACAAGCATGTCGGGGGACGAAGCCATATCGCTGGCGGCATCGGACAGTCCGCGCCCTGCCACGCTTGATCTGCTGGCCTACACGATGATGACGGCACCCACGCTCGAAGTGGCACTGCAGCGCTTCATACGCTACATCCGCATCATCAGCGACGCCACCACCTTCACGCTCGAGACCGATGCCTTGCGCGGCCAGTGGCTGCGACTTGCGATTGAAGGCGGCGAGCTGCCGGTGCCGCGCCAGCGCTGTGAATTCATCCTGATCACGATCCTCAATATCTGCCGCTGGATCGCCAGCAAGCCGATCGCGCCCGTGGCCATCGAGTTCGTGCACGTGGAGCCGGGCAGCACCCAGGCGCACGCCCGCGCGTTCGGCGGTCCCTTGCATTTCAACGCTTCGAGCAACGGCTTGTTGATTTCGAACGCCGATCTGCAGGCCGCCTTGCCCGCGTCAAATGCCAGGCTGTCGGAGCTGCACGAAAAATTCGCGGTCGATTTCCTGGACCGGATGGACCATGCGCGCATCACGCCGCGCGTCAGGGACCTCATAGTGCGCGCACTTCCCGATGGCGACCCGCCGCGCAGCGCCGCCGCTGCCGCCCTGTGCATCAGCGAACGGACCTTGCAGCGCCGCCTGCAGGAGGAGGGGACGTCGTACCAGGACCTCGTCGATGCCACCCGGCGCGAGCTCGCGCGCGAGTATTTGGCGCGAGAAAAGCTCGCGCTGGGCCAGGTCGCATTCATGCTCGGTTTCGCCGACCAAAGCGCCTTCTGCCGTGCTTTCCAGCGCTGGTTCGGCGTATCGCCCAGCCAGTTCAGGCGGGGCGAAACATAGGTTTGAGTCGGGAGGCCGGGGATGCTTTCCGCCAGCCAAAAAAAAAGCGCTACTCGTGGCTGCCGTTGCGCGCCAAGCCTGACCAGATCGCCCCGGTGCGAAATCATCGAGCGCTCGCGTAGCCCGAACTGCACGGCATCAGGTCCGATCTAGTCGAGCGCGACGGCGCCGCTGCCCGCGCCGTCCTGGTGCCGGCCAAGCTTTGGCGTCAGCGCCGCAGTGCCGTCGCCGGCATCGGTGAGCGGCGCATGGACCAGAAGTGCGGCGTCGCCGCGCTGGACGTGGCGGCTGATGCCCTTATCGAGGACTGCTGCATGGCACAGTATTTGCTGCAATGCACAACAGGCGCTGTGCGCTGCGCGCCCCATGCACCAATACCAGCTCGCTTGGTCCAAGGTGGTGAATTTCGGTTACCGGGCGCTCGACCTTGGGGCAAGCAACACGCTTTCGGTGCATTGCCATCTAGACAATCGTAAAGGATCCGGAATTGGGTGGCGCTTTTCAACCGGAAGGCAAGGGGCGCCCGTGCAGTCGCGTCAATCAGATACTTCCGATTAATCCAAACTGGTAGGCACGATGACTTCCAAGCCCGATATACCTGTAGCCGTTCTGTTGCCGTATATGCCCGATGTGGCCAAGTGCGAGCGTTCCCTGCGTGAGTTGAACCTGATGTGGCGCATGATCGAAGCGTCGGCCAAGATGAACTGTCCGGTCGAGGCCAAGGCGATTTTGCCGACGATGGCCGCCACGCGCGCCGGTATCGACCAGCTCGAGGAAGAACTGGTGACGGCGCTGGTGAGCGAGAAGACCCGCAACGTGTTTTCCGACCTGGCCACCAAGGCCGGGTATGTGATCGACATCGTGGTGCGCAACCTGTATGAGCGCACCGCCGACGTCGGCTTCCTGGCGACCGATGTCGAGCTGTGCGCCTTCGTTGCCGGCTTGTCGACCGACGTCGCCGCGATGCGGGCGCGCTTGCGCGCCTACCGCAGCAAGTACACGGTGTACGACGAGATCATCTTGCTCGACTTGCGCGGCAATGTGCTGGTGCAGATCGACGAGGCGACACCGCTGGAGGGAAGCCACGACCCTTTGATCGCGCAAACGCTCGCCTCGGAAGGCCATGTCGAAACCTTCCGTGCCAGCGACCTGAGGCCATCGAAGGCGGCCGCACTGATCTATTCACGCCGCGTGTGCCATCCGACCACGGGGGTGGTCGTCGGCGTGCTTTGCCTGTGCTTCCATTTCGAGGAAGAGATGGCGCGCATTTTTCAGACCCATCGCGATGCCTTGGAACGCAGCATCATGCTGCTGCTCGACGCCAGCGGCGCCGTCGTTGCCAGCGCCGATCCGATGTGGATACCGGTCGGCGCGACCGTGCCGCTGCAGCACCCCGATAAGCCGGCGATCGTGATGTTTGCCGGACGCCAGTACTTGGCCCGCACCGTCGCTTCGGCTGGCTACCAGGGCTATCCGGGGCCGCCGGGCTGGCAGGGGCAGGCGATGGTGCCGCTCGATGTGGCGTTCGGCGCCGATAGCAATCTGGCGCTTGCCGCGCTCGATCCCAACTGGAAAGAAGGACTGCTATCGCACGCCCGGTCGTTCTGCCCGCCGCTGTTCGACATCATGAACGCGGCCAATATGGTCCGGCGCGTCGTCTGGAACGGCCAGGTCATGACGGCGGGCCAGCAAGGCGACCTGGTGCGCCTGAAGACCATCATGGACCAGATCAGTGAAACCGGCGCGCGTAGCAACGAACTGTTTTCAGGCTCGATCCGCGAAATGTTCGATACGGTCTTGGCATCGGGCTTGCGCGAGGCGCAGTGCATTTCGCACCTGCTGGTCGACCTGCTGGACCGCAACCTGTACGAACGCGCCGACGATTGCCGTTGGTGGGCGCTGTCGCCGCAACTGCGTGCTTTGCTGGCCGGCGGGCGGACCGATCGTGCCGATGCCATGCGCTCCATCCTGGACTACATCAATGGCCTGTACACGGTCTACACGGCGTTGCTGGTGTATGACGCCGATGGACTGATCGTGGCGCAAACCGGCAACGGCGGCGAGACGGCGATCGACCCGGCAAGCCTGGCGCAGGTGCTGGCGCTGGCCAGCGAGCAAGACTACCATGTCACCCCGTTCGCCCCTTCGCCGCTCTACGGCGGGCGCCCGACGTATGTCTATCATGCGGCCATCCGTCACCCGGATGACGCCGGCCGCATTATCGGCGGCATCGGCATCGTCTTCGATGCCGCCGTGGAGTTCGATGCGATGCTGCGCAACGCGCTCGGGGACCGGCAGAACGTGCACGCTTATTTCGCCGACCGCGAAGGGATGCTGCTCGCCAGTACCGATCCGACCCGGCCGATCGGCAGCCGCCTTGCACTGGCGCCGGGCCTGCAAGGGCTAGCCAACGGTGCCAGCGGCGCGCAGATTTGTGCGTTCGACGACGCCTACGCCATCATCGCCTGCACGGCCGGCCATGGCTACCGCGAGTTCAAGGTCAGCGATGGTTATGTCGCCGATGTACTCGGGGTGGTCGTCGAATCGTTCGGCTCCATCCGCGACGCGGCGCCAACCGGCAACGCCCTTGTGCTCGCCAGCCATGCGCCGGGCCAGGGCGATGTCGTCGAGTACGCGACCTTCTTCATCAACGGCGAACTGTTTGCGATACTGGCGCGCGATGTGTGCGAGGCATTGCCCGCTGCGCGCGTGACGCCCGTGTCGCTCGGCGGCTGCATCGAGCAGGTCGGCATGCTGGCGCTCGAAGAAGGCCATGGCGGCGACGCCGGCCGCTGCATCTGGGTGTATGACCTGGACGCCTTCATTTCGGGCCGCGACAGTGGTCAGGACCAGGGCGCGCAAGTGATCGTCGTCAAGCACGCCGACCGCACGATCGGCTTGCTCGTCAGCGAACTGCACGGGGTGGTCAATATCGACCCGTCCCAGCTGGTCGCAACCCCGATTGCGGGCCACCGCGACGGCATGCTCATTACCGACGTGATCAAGGCCAATGCGGGCGATGTGCTGATCCAGGTGGTCAACACCGGCTTCCTGTTCAGGATGTTGAGCAACCCGGATGAACTGCTTGGCATGGGGGAGCGGGCAAGCTAAGGGCGTGCCCGTCACCACGTCTTCGCGTTGCGCTCGAATCCCTTGACCTTGCTTCGTGCCGCCGGCCGTACAAGCCCGGGGGGCTCCCCCTTGGCTGATGGACCAATCACGGCGCTCTGAAGAATATTTTGGTCACACGGCTGTCACACTTCGCGCTTAGTCTACATTCATCGCGACAAGGCTTTTCAGTCTTTTAGCGTATCTCAGCAGTAAGTCATTGCTATTCCGTGCCCCCGACTTGGGGGTGTCTGTTGTCGCAGCCATTCTCGCGAACTAACACTTGAGAGCCAAGCCATGTACACATTTTCCCACTCTGTATCCCCGGCAGTCCGCTCGCACCTGGACGCCCAAATTTCTTTCCATGACGCGGTGTTGAAATCGCTATCACGTTCGTTTCAGAACTGGAGCGAGCTGAATTTTCAACTCGGCCGCACTGTACTAGAGGAGGGCGATAGTGCGCGCCAAAAATTGCTGAACACCGCGAGTGCGATCGACGCCATCGAGATCACGAGCGCATGCGTCCAGCCGACTGCCGAAAAGCTGCAAGCGTACCAGCAGCACATCTCGCGCATCGTTGCTGAAGCTCAGTTCGAACTGAGCGCGGTCATCAACCAGTACACGCAATTGACGGCGACCACTTCCCGCGATTTGGCTGACCAAGTGACGCAAGTTGCTGCGGAGGAGACCGAGAAAATTTGCCTGATGCAGAGGGAGATGATGGAAAATCTGCGCGTCCCGGCACAGCAGCAAGTCGCTGCGCCCGGCAACGGCAGCGTTGATTCCGAAAGCAAGCGCGGTTCCAGGTCGTCGCAGGGCATTGAGCAGGGAAGTTCACCGGCTAAGGAAACTGAGCAATCGGCCAACGAAGGTAGCGCTAAATCGAACTAATGCGGCAGGTCTGGAAGCCGGGATCATTCGGTGTCCAGACCTGGTTTCTATGCGGGCCTGTTAAATGTGATGTCGCCAAGGTCCGCGTCTACGCGTCCGGTGCGGCTTTTTGCGCTGGCGTCATGCGCTTGGCCCTGATCACAACAGTCGTCATGTCAGACCTAAGCGATTCGACGGCCTTCGCTGCGACTGGTGCGCGCGCCGGCGTTGCGGGGGAGGCGGCAATCGCCGTAACGGCTGTCACTGCAACGGCGACAATGAAAACCATTTCCATGTTTTTGAGGATGTTCATTTTGTGTCCTTTCGTTAGTGTGGACTCAGTATGTACACCCGCAATTTATAACGCCAATTCAATGTTTGGATGCTGCCGATTCATAAATCGAATGTCTTGCGAAAAATGTTTGATGTCAGTTATCTGTAGTGTGAATGATAGGCGCCGAAGTTCGTCCCGCAAAACGCGGGCGATCAAGTCTTCGCTGTCCGGCCCCTGCCGGCGATATGCGCTGTAGCGACGCGTGAAGCCGTTCCCGCTGCGGCTGCCCAAGGTAAATAAGGGCCCGCCGCTCTGTTGTGTCACACGCCGGTCGTATCCCTTCGATACCATCTAATAGCCTTAAGGCAGAAACAGGATCCGCTCACCCGGGCGGGCACCGAACGGCAAATCGAGGAGGGCGGCGCTATGTACCAAAGTAAGAAACGGCTCATTATTCTTGACGCTGACGGCACCACGATCGATGCCTATTCAGCGATCGAGAACGCCTTCGTTCACCACGGCTTGACGCTGGGCGACGAAGCCAGTTTTCAGAAACGGCACCACCTTCTAAAATATCTGGGCGGGCTCAAGGAATTCCCGTCGATTGTCAAACAGAACATCCGGCAGCAAGGCCGCAAGAAAATCGTCGATACGCTCACCGACGTTTACCGCAGCGAGGCAAGCCTGTATCCAGGGATCGCAAAGCTGATGCGCGCACTGATCGCCGACCCCGACACCTTGGTCGGCGTGGTGACGCGCAATATCACGAATGAGCCGCTGGAAACATTGCGTCAGTTATTCCACAGGCATGACATCGACGTCGATGCGCTCGATTTCTTTGACCATGTTCCGCTAAAGGAGCGCAAGACCACGCAGTTCCGTCTGACACGCGAACGATTTGTGGTCAATCCGGCGCGCTCCTATGTCTGTGGCGACGAATACAAGGACTTCCAGGCTGCCATCAATACGGGAATGCATCCGTTCATGGTCTCGTACGGCTTTGAGGACCACGACAGGTTGACCCAGAAATTCGACGTTCCCGACGAAGTGATTTCGCGTACGCCAGGTGAGCTTTGCGCGCGCGTGCGCAATGCTTTTGACATGCCTGTATAGATAGCCCGATTCGGCCAAGTACTGGCCGGGCCGTTCAGTACCAGAAATAGAGCAGGAGCGCGGCCAGCATCGAGAACAGCCAGTATTCAATGGGCGCTCCGGCGATCCAGTGCTTGTGCCAATTGACATATTGCGGCTGAAATCGCTTCCATCCAAAGGCCGGGTTGAGCAGGAACCACATAAAATCCTCGGCTATCCAAAACAGCATGATAGACGCCAAGGCGCGCGCCTCTAACTGCCACGACCACTCGGCCATGAAAAACAGCGGGAAATGAAAGAAGATGGCGATGAAGGGGAAGACCCAGGCATGGTAGCCGGTCATCGGACGGCCGCCCCAAAATAGATCGAGCAGCCAGTGCTTCTCGATGCGCCAGGTGGGCAAGTTGGCGGCCCAGCCTGCATTCCCCTCGATATGGATCTCGGCCTTCGCAAAGAAGAAGGCAAGCACGAGGACGGCGGCTAAGTTGGTGACGAGCTGGATCGAATGCGGAGTCGGCATTGCTACTTTCCGAGATGGTTGAAAACGGTATCGAGCACCCGGCCGGCGGCACCGGGACGGCCCAAGGCCAGTGCCCTGAGCCGCATGTCGGCGAGCTTTCCCGGGTGGGCCAGCAGGTAGCCAATCCGGTATGTCAGCGTAGCCAGATCGCTCGCCTGCAAGGCCACGCCTTGCTCGAGGAGGTAATTCGCATTGTGTTCTTCCTGTCCCGGGATCGGGGCTATCAGGATCATCGGCAAGCCCATCGCCAATGATTCCGACGTGATCAAGCCGCCCGGCTTGGTGACGATCATGTCGGCGCATGCCATGAGCCGCTCTATTTCCTTGGTGTAGCCTATAGGCGCGAGGCGTCCGGCTTGGCTGGCCGCGAGCGTGTGCAACTCGGCGAGCAACTGCTGATCCCTGCCGGCCAGGACGATGAGTTGTACGCGCTCCCATGTGCCAAGGATGTGCCGGGCAAGCTCGGCCACGCTGCCGAAGCCGGTGCCAGCGTTCATCAATATGATCGTCGGCACCTCGGGCAGCAAACCGAGTTCGCGTGTCAGCTCCTCGCGTTGCGTCGGCACCGAGAACGCCGGCATGATGGGGATCCCGGTGACGTGGACCGCATCGGCGCCTATGCCGTAGCCGCGCATCCGGAACGCGACCTCGTCGTTGGGTGCGAAATAGCCAGCCATGTGCGCGTGTACCCACATGCGGTGCAAATCGAAATCAGTGACTTGCACCCAGACGGGGCATCGCACTGCGCCCGAAGCGAGCAAGTGCGACAGCAACTCGGCGGGCAGGAAGTGGGTGCACACGATGAGGTCAGGAGCAAGTTGATCGATCTCGTGCAACAACTTCCGGCTGTTGGCGCGTTCTGCCCAGCGCCGCATGCGGTGGCCGAGGCCGCCGGATTGCGCCTTGTCGGTGAGACGGTAGAGCGCACGCCATATCGCCGGCATGGCTTTCACCAGGATGGGATAAAGGTCGGCGTAGACTAGCCGTAACAAAGGGCTGACAAATTTCAGCACATCGAGGTGGATCGCCTCGACGTCGCTGGCGCTACCGGCTTGGGCCAGAAGCGCCTCCGCTGCACGCGTGTGCCCCGTACCGGCAGAAACGCTGAGCAAGAGAATGGTTGTTCGAGTCATGGGCGCCTTTGAACGGAAACCGTTGCGATTCTATTGGCACTGCATGACGCGACGATGACAACCATTCCCAGGTCAGTTCGAATTTGGACTCAGGGTCGACAATGACCGTTCGTTCGGGTGGTTGAGGCGGGCAGTTTCACAAAGGCCGCCCACACCTTCCACATGAGCCGGACCACGGTGACCCAGTTGCTGCAGCAACTGGTTGGCGGGCACGCAGCGGCCGCATTTGAAAATGCGAAAAATCACCGCTGCGGTCCCGATTTTTTCCGAATAAACAACCGCGTTTATATTCGTTCACGGCGCCGCTTGCCCTCGCTAGACTTGCTTCATACATAACCAGTCATAACAGGTCAACTTGAAGCAGGTCCCGATGAAAAGCACTTCCCCATTCGCCGCACCAACGCTCACGCTTCACTCCCAGGTACGTGAGACCCTGCGCGCCAGCATTGCCGATGGCAGCTACGCGATCCACGCCAGGCTGCCGGCCGAAAGTGTGCTGTCGACCATGTTCGGGGTCTCGCGCATTACGGTGCGCCAAGCGCTGAGCGACCTTCAGCATGAAGGCGCGATCGTCAAGGTCGCAGGCAAGGGCGCGTTCGTGGCCCCGCGCCGCGCACACCAGCAACTCACGCACCTCGAGGGCTTCGCCGAAGCGATGAGCCGCTTCGGCCACGAGGTCGCGAACACGGTCCTCGGCCACGCCATCGTGGCAGCGCCCGAACCGGTCGCGCGGCAGCTGCAACTCGCGCCCGGCGCCGCGGTCACGCAGATCACCCGCGTGCGCCGCCTCGACTGTGTACCCGTGTCGCTTGAAGTGACCTACGTCGCGGTTCCCCTTGGCGAGCGGCTGCGCGGCGAGGACCTGGCCGGACGCGACATTTTCGTCATTTTCGAGAGCGACTACAACATCGCCCTCGGCCACGCCGACCTGCAACTCGATGCCACCCTGGCCGACGCCGATGTCGCGCACGCGCTGGAAGTGGTCCCCGGCAGCCCGATCCTGCGCATCGAACGGCTGACCCACGATGCGCTCGGCGCGCCCATCGATTTCGAATACCTGCATTTCCGCGGCGACGCCTTTCAATACCGTCTGCAACTGGCACGTCGCAACTAACCGATTGGAATACACAATGGAAACCAGTTTGCAAACCAATTTGAAAACGCATTACCAAACTGTCGACGTGCTCGTGATCGGTGGCGGCACGGCCGGTCCGATGGCCGCCGTCAAGGCCAAGGAGGCCAATCCGGCACTGCGCGTGCTGCTGCTCGAGAAAGCCCATGTCAAGCGCAGCGGCGCCATCTCGATGGGCATGGATGGCTTGAACAACGCGGTGGTGCCCGGTTTCGCGACGCCCGAGCAATACGTCAAGGAGATCACCACCGCCAACGACGGCATCGTCAATCAAAAGACCGTCATGGCCTACGCCGAGAACAGTTTTCCGATGATCGAGGAGCTCGACCGTTGGGGCGTCAAGTTTGAAAAAGACGAGAACGGCGACTACGCGATGCGCAAGGTGCACCACATGGGCACCTATGTGCTGCCGATGCCCGAAGGCCACGATATCAAGAAGGTCCTGTACCGCCGCCTCAAGCGGCAGCGCGTCGAGATCACCAACCGCCTCGTGGCCACGCGCCTGCTGACCGCCGCCGACGGCAGCATCGCCGGCGCGATGGCCTTCGATTGCCGCACGGGCGACTTCCACGTGATCCGCGCCAAGACGGTGGTGCTGGCGACCGGCGCCGCCGGCCGGCTCGGGCTGCCGTCGTCGGGCTACCTGTTCGGCACCTACGAGAACCCGACCAACGCGGGCGACGGCTACA
>JAZKIN010000182.1:0-3820 GCA_040384885.1 Pseudomonadota bacterium
GGCTTCATCAAGAACCGCTACATCGGCCGCACCTTCCTGATGCCGGGGCAGGCGATCCGGCGCAAGTCGGTGCGCCAGAAGCTCAACGCGATCGGCTCCGAATTCAAGGGCAAGAACGTACTGCTGGTCGACGACTCGATCGTGCGCGGCACCACCAGCCTCGAGATCGTGCAGATGGCGCGCGAGGCCGGCGCCAAGAGCGTCACCTTCGCCTCGGCCGCGCCGCCGGTGCTGTTCCCGAACGTGTACGGGATCGACATGCCGACCCGCGACGAGCTGATCGCCTACGGCCGCACCAACGACGAGATCTGCCGCGAAATCACGGCCGACGCGCTGGTGTACCAGGACATCGACGCGCTCAAGCGCTCGATCTCGGACGTCAACCCGGCGCTGCGCAACTTCGAGGCCTCGTGCTTCGACGGCGTGTACGTGACCGGCGACGTGACCCAGTCCTACCTCGACCGGCTCGAGTACGCGCGCCACCACCCGAAGGACGCGCCAAGCGAGGACGCGGCGCGCACGCAGCTGAACCTGAACCTGGCGACGGCCGAATAAAGGATCGCACCCGGTGACGTTCGCGGGCGGCACCGGGTCGCAACACAAGCACAGCACAAGCACACATGAACGATAAGAAAAAATACGGCTTCACCACCACCATCCTGCACCAGGACCGCCAGAAACCGATCGAGCACGGCTCGTTGCACAAGCCGCTGCACACCTCGGTCGCGTTCGGCTACGGCGATGCGCGCCAGCTCGCCTCGGTATTCCAGGGCAAGGAGCCGGGCTTCCGCTACGGGCGCCAGGGCAACCCCACCATTTCTGCCCTCGAGGACAAGATCACGGCCATGGAGGACGGCGTGGCCACGCTGTGCTTCGCCACCGGCATGGGCGCGATCGGCGCCGTGTTCCAGGCGCTGCTGCGCGCGGGCGACCATGTCGTCTCGTCGTCCTTTTTGTTCGGCAACACCAACAGCCTGTGGCAGACCGTGGCCGGGCAGGGCGTGGGCGTGTCCTTCGTCGACGCCACCGACGCCGGCGCGGTCGAAGCGGCGCTCACGCCGAACACCCGGATCGTGTTCGTCGAAACCATCGCCAACCCGCGCACCCAGGTCGCCGACCTCGCGCGCATCGGGCAGCTGTGCCGCGAGCGCGGCATCCTGTACGTGGTCGACAACACCATGACCACGCCCTACCTGTTCCGCCCGAAGTCGGTCGGGGCCGGGCTGGTGGTCAACGCTTTGACCAAGTCGATCGGCGGCCACGGCATCGCGCTCGGCGGCAGCCTGACCGACACCGGCGCCTACGACTGGCAGCGCTATCCGCACATCGCGCCCAACTACAAAAAGGCGGCGCCGGCGATGTGGGGCATGGCCCAGCTGCGCGCCAAGGGCCTGCGCGACTTCGGCGCCTCGCTCGGGCCGGAGGCGGCGCACCACATCGCGGTCGGCGCCGAGACGCTCGCATTGCGGCTCGAGCGCGCCAGCGGCAACGCGCTGGCCCTGGCGCAAATGCTCGAGGCCGACCCGCGCGTCGACAAGGTCCATTATCCGGGCCTGGCCTCGCACCCGCAGCACGCGCTGGCGGGCGAATTGTTCGGCGCCTACGGCTCCTTGCTCAGCTTTGAGCTGGCCGACGGCATCGATTGCTTCGACTACCTGAACCGGCTGCAGATCGCGATCGCGGCGAGCAACCTCGGCGACACGCGCACGCTCGTGATCCCGGTCGCGCACACGATCTTTTTCGAGATGGGCGCCGAGCGGCGCGCAAGCATGGGCATCGCCGAGTCCTTGATCCGGGTCTCGGTCGGGATCGAGGACTGCGCCGACCTGCTCGCCGACTTCCGCAACGCCCTGTCCGAAAGCGGCCCCGCGGCCGCTGCCTAAACCCGAGAACCCAGAGAGAGCCATGAAGAAAACCGCGATTTGCCTGACCCTGCTGCTGGCCTGCCTCGGCGGCGCCGTCCACGCCGACGAGCTGGCCGACGCGAACGCCCTGTTCGCCAAAAAATCGTACCCGCAGGCCGAGGCGATCTACGCCAGGCTGGCCAAGGCCGGCAACGCCGAAGCGCAGTTGCACCTGGGCGAGATGTATTTTTACGGCGAAGCGGGCATGGTCGACGTGGTCAAGGCCCGGGAGTGGTTCGGCAAGTCGGCCGCCAAGGGCAACAAGACGGCGATCGCGGCGCTCGAGATGATGCGCCAGCGCGAACTGCGGCGGGCCGACCTCGACTACTGGATCAAGGGTTACGACGGCAGCGAGCTGCGCAGCGGCCAGTTCGCCTGCAAGGCGCCGCGCATCCCCGAGGTGTCGCGCCAGAACGACGAGATCGAGGCGGTCGCCGCGCGCATGGCCAAATGGCAGGATTGCTACAACAATTTCGTCAGGAACCTCAACGACGCCTCGCCGCTGACCAAGCGCATCCCGAAGGATGTGGTCGATTTGCTCAGCAAGGAGGAGATCGCGGCGGCGACCGCGCACCTGACCGCGGTGCAGTCGAACCTGGCCGAGGGCGCGCGCGTGTCGTCCAAGCTGCTGCTGGCCGATTACGAAGTGTGGCGCAAGGCCACCGATGCGTATGTTGGCGAGAGCAACCGGATTATCAATGAGAACCGCAAGAAGGAGGTCAAGTAAGCTGCGGGGCGGGGCCGAAGTAAAGTACGCACAATCCCGAGATTTGAAAATTCAAACCACATCGTCCTCGCGTAGGCGGCGAGGCATGCCTCGCCCCCATAGAACGGTTGCTATGAGCTAACGTTCTATGGGTCCCCGCCTTCGCGAGGACGATGTTGGTTTGGGGTGGTGCGAGGTTGGCGGCGCGACTTGTGGGGCGCCGCTGAGATCCCTAGTTCCAGCTGCGCATCAACCCTACCGCCAAACCCTCGAGCGCGAACTCGTCCTCTTCCGGATTGACCCGGATCACCTTGAAGTCGGGGTTCTCGGGAAACAGCTCGATCAGCGACCCGGTCTTTTTATAGCGCTTGACGGTCACATCCTCGCCGATGCGCGCGACCACGATCTGCCCGTTCTTGGCGCTGTCGACCTTTTTCACGGCCAGCAAATCGCCGTCCATGATGCCGGCGTCGCGCATCGACCAGCCGCGCACCTTGAGCAAAAAGTCGGGCCTCGACGAGAACATCGCCGGGTCGACGCTGTAGGTCGCCTCGACATGCTCCTGCGCCAAAATGGGCGAGCCGGCCGCGACGCGCCCGACCAGCGGCAGCGACATCATGAGCACGGCCGCCGGCACCGGTTCGACGCTGGCGCCGATCAGGCGGATGCCGCGCGAGGTGCCCGGCGAGATCTCGATCGCGCCCTTGCGCGCGAGCGCCTGCAGATGCTCCTCGGCCGCGTTGGCCGACTTGAACCCGAGTTCGTTGGCGATCTCGGCGCGGGTCGGGGGGAAGCCCGTGTTTTCGATCGCGTCCTTGATCAGGTTGAGGATTTGTTCTTGCCGGGGGGTGAGCTTGATCATGGGTGCGTATGCTGGGTGGATGAACAGACTGTATTTTTGTACAGTATTTCGCCCAATGCAAGGAAAATCGTTGTTTTTGGCGCAAAGCGGCCCAAATTGCCGCAATCGGGCGGGCGGACGAAAAAAAAGCGCCCGTTTCCGCCCGCGGGCGCCTCGGATCGAGTGCGCGAGCGCCGGCGCCGATGTGGGTTGCCAGTGTGGCCCTTGATGCGCTATAATTGCCGGCTTTCCCTTCCCACACTCGTCTTGACGCCGAGGTGGGCACTTGTTTAAACGTCCCTAAGGAGTTATGCATGCGTCATTATGAAATCGTTTTTATCGTCCACCCGGACCAAAGCGAGCAAGTCC
>JAZKIN010000183.1:0-22758 GCA_040384885.1 Pseudomonadota bacterium
CGAGCGTGTAGGCGGCCAGGTTGCTCACGACCAGGTCGGCCTCGGGGGCCCCGCCCGTGGCATTGGTTTCGACCACCATGTCGCCGGCGTCGCCGACGTAGTAGGTGTCGGCACCGTCGCCGCCGCTCATGGTGTCGGCGCCCGCGCCGCCGTCGAGCACGTCGTTGCCGGCGCCACCCGTGAGCGCGTTGGCGCCGCTGCTGCCGGTGAGCGCGTCGGCGAACGCCGTGCCGACCAGATTCTCGACGCCGGCCAGCGTGTCCGAACCGGAACCGCCCGTCGCCTGGGCGCCCGAGGCCGCCAGGCTGACCGTCACGCCCGCAGCCGCGTCGGCGTAGCTCGCCGTGTCGATGCCGCCAGCGCCAAGCAGCACGTTGTCGCCACTGCCCGCGTACAAAATATTGTCGAGCGAATTACCCACGAGGTTGGCCGCCGCGGCACTCATCACGCGTCCGTTTTCGACGTTGGCGCCTAGCGTGTAGGTCGCCAGATAGCTCGCCACCAGGTCGGTCTCCGCGCCGCCCGCGCTGGCGTTCGTTTCGGCCACCACATCGCCGGCCTCGCGCACATGGTAGGTGTCGGCGCCGTCGCCGCCGCTCATTGTGTCGTTGCCCGCACCGCCGTCGAGCACGTCGTTGCCCGCCGCCCCCGTCAGCGCGTTGGCGCCGTTGTCGCCGGTGAGCGTGTCGGCGAACGCCGTGCCGACCAGGTTCTCGAAATTGCTCACGGTGTCCGTGCCCGAACCGCCCGTCGCCTGGGCGCCGGTGAGCGCCAGGCTGACCGCCACGCCGCTGCCGGCGCCGAACGCGTAACTGAGGGTGTCGGCACCGGTCCCGCCGTCGAGCACGTTGTTGCCGGTGCCGGCGTGCACGATGTTGTCGAGCGCGTTCCCGCTGAGGTTGGCCGCGCCGCCGCTCGTGATGCGGGCGTCTTCTACGTTCGCGCCGAGCGTGTAATCGCTGGCGGCGCTGTAGACCATGTCGGCCTGGGCCGCGCCGACGGCGGCGTCGGTCTCGATCACGACATCGGCCGTCTCGCTCACATGGTAGCTGTCCGCGCCGTCGCCGCCGCTCATGGTGTCGGCACCGCTGCCGCCGTCGAGCACGTCGTTGCCCAAGCCGCCGGTCAGCGCGTTGGCGCCGGCGTTGCCGGTCAGCGTGTCGGCATAGTCCGTGCCGACCAGATTTTCGACATTGCTCAAGGTGTCCGAACCGGAGCTGCCCGTTGCCTGGGCGCCGGCGAGCGCCAGGCTGACCGCCACACCCGCGCTGCTGGTGGCGTGGAGGTAGCTGACCGTGTCGTTGCCGGCGCCGCCATCGAGCTGGTTGTTGCCAATGCCTGCGTACAGCGTGTTGTCGAGCGCGTTACCCGTGATACTGGCGCCGCTGGCACTGACGATGCGGCCGTTTTCGACGTTTTCGGCCAGTGCGTAGAAGCCCAGGTGGCTGAAGACCAGATCGGTTTCGGCGGCGCTGTTGGCCGTATTGGTTTCGACGACCGTGTCGCCGGCCTGGCGCACGTGGTAGGTGTCGGCGCCGTCGCCGCCAAGCATAGCATCGTCGCCCGCGCCGCCGTCGAGCACGTCGTCACCCGCGCCGCCCGCGAGCACGTTGGCCCCGCTGTCGCCGCCGAGGGTGTCGGCAAACGCCGTGCCGACCAGGTTTTCGATGCCGGACAGCGCGTCGACACCGGATCCCCATGTCCCCTGTCCACCGGTGATGTTGAGGTCGACGACCACGCCGGCGCCGCCGTGGGCATAGCTCACGGTGTCGGTGCCGCCCGCGCCGGCGAGCACGTTGTCGCCGCTGCCGGCGTACAAAATATTGTCGAGCTCGTTGCCCGCGAGGTTTGCCGCGGCGGCGCTGAGGATGCGGCCGTTTTCCACATTCGCGCCGAGGGTGTACTCGGCCAGATAACTGTTGACATGGTCCGCCTGGCCGCTGCCGGCGCCATCGCCTTCGACGACAAAGTCGCCGGCCTCGTCGACGAAGTAGGTGTCGGCGCCGTCCCCGCCGGACATGCCATCGGCCCCGGCGCCGCCGTCGAGTACGTCATCGCCGCCTTGCCCACCCAAGAGATCGGCACCCTCGCCGCCGTCGAGCGTGTCGTCGCCGGCGCCGCCGATCAAGGTATCGTTGTCGGCCTGTCCGTTTAGCGCCGCGTCGCCCGCCCCGGCCACGAGCAGATCGTTGCCGGCACCGCCATTGAGCACCTCCACGGATCCGGCCGCTCCGGCGCCACTGGCGCCGATCACATCGTCCGCGCCGTCGGCATGCATCCTGTCGGCCCCCTCGCCGCCGTCGAGCGTGTCGGCGCCGCTGCCGCCAAACAGCATATCGTTGCCCGCGCCGCCAACGGCCGCGTCGTCGCCGGCGCCGCCGAAAATCACATCGTCGCCGTTGCCGCCCGACAGGCTGTCGCTGCCCTGGTCGCCGTTGAGGATGTCGTTGCCATCGAGGCCGTCGAGCGTATCGTTGCCGGCGTAGCCAAACGCGAAGTCGTTCCCATTCGACAGCGCGACGCCGGTATCGCTGTCCGCGCCCCCCGTGCCAAACTTGAAATCGGCAAACGTACCGGGCGTAAACGATGCCTTGTCGAGAACAAGCTCGCCGTCGAATTCAAGTTTAAAATCATTTTCGCCGACGATGCCGTCGCGGTCGCGGTCCATGAACAGAATGGTCGTGTCGGACCCTGCGTCGTAGCTGGTCCACAACTCAAGGAAGCGCGCTTCGCTCGTCCCGCCACTGGCCAAGGCGATGCTCTGGCCCAAGGTCGCCGTGAATCCGCCGCCTGCGACGCCGCGCCAGACGATGGGCATGCCCGCCCCACCGAAGCCATTGATGACGCCGGTGCGTAACAGGTCACCCTCGGACTGCGTGAAATCGGTGATGCGGTCGGGCATCGCGACGTTCGAAAAAACAGCGCTGCCGATCTGGCTGAAATTGCCGAATGCGGCCGCGCCCAAGTCGTCGCCAAGCGTGTGGCTGCCATAATTTCCCAGGACGAATCGGTCGGCCCCGGCGCCACCGGTCATGATTGCCCTGTCACTCCTGAAGTCGCTGCCGGCATACAGGACATCGTTCCCGGCGCCGCCGTCGAGCGTGTCGGTCGCGGTGCCGCGCGCGCTGCCATTGGCGGCGGCGCCGGTGACCAGCACATCGTCGCCGGCGCCGCCCGACAGGCTGTCGGCGTCGACGGCGGAGTTGTCGCCGGTTCCGCCGAACAGCGTGTCCATGCCCTCCCCGCCCTCGAGGCTGTCGTTGCCCTGTCCGCCGTTGAGAAGGTCGTCGCCGTCACCACCGTCGAGACTGTCATTGCCGCCATCCTCGTCGTGCAGATCGTCATTTCCTACCTGGCCATTGAGTTGATCGTCGCCGAAGCCGCCGCGCAGAATATCGTTGCCGGCACCGCCGTTGAGCACGTTCACGGTACCCGCCAAATCGACCGCCCCGGTGCCGCCGATGGCATCGTCGGGGCCTTGTGCGTACAGCTGGTCGGCATCGTCGCCGCCATTTAGCACATCGGCGCCGCTGCCGCCAAACAGAAGATCGGCATCGCCGCCGCCATCGAGCACATCGTCGCCGCTGCCGCCATAGAGCGCGTCGGCGCCGGTTTCGCCGTTGAGCACGTCGTTGTCGCCCCCGCCGAACTGGACGTCGTTGCCCGCGCCGCCCGCCAGGCTGTCGTTGCCCGCGCCGCCGGCCAGGCTGTCGTTGCCCAAATCGCCGTTCAGGACATCGTTTCCATCGGCGCCGCTGAGCGTGTCGTCGCCGGCGGCGCCGGTCAGGGTGTCGTCGCCCGCGGTGCCATCGAGCACCTTTGGTTCGCCGTCAAAAAGATTGTTCTCGATGGTGGCCAGGTCCCATATGGTGCCGTCGTCGAACCTGATCTGCTGCACGCCGTTGTAGGATTTGGCCGTGTCGTCATTGAGGAAGAAACCGTTGACGGTGAGCTTGTCGGTGGAACCCGCAATCGACACTTCGAGGGCGCTGTCGCCGCCAAAGTAGTCGTCGTCGACCCGTTTGAGCACGAGCTCGGTGGCCAGCACACCGGGCTTCAGTTGCAAGGTGTTGAGCTTGCCCGCCGTGGGATCGTTGAAGACGGCGATCCGGTCCTGGCCGTCGCCCTTGCCGAACAGGTAGAGGTTGTCGCCGTAGCCGCCGTTGAGCGTGTCGTTGCCCGCGCCGCCGTCGAGCGTGTCGGCGTCGGCGCCGCCGTCGAGGCTGTCGTTGCCCGCGCCGCCATCGAGCACGTCGCTCCAATCCTCGCCGCTCAGGGTGTCGGCGCCTTCGCCGCCGCTCAGGCTGTCGTCGCCCGCGGCGCCGTTGAGCTCGTCGTTGCCGCCCGCGCCGTAGAGCGTGTCCGACGCCACCGTGCCACGCGTCGTGTCGTTGCCCTCGGTGCTCGCGAGCGTCATGCCCACGATGGTGTCCAGGTTCCACACCGTGCCGTCGTCGAACCTGATCTGCTGCAGGCCGTTGTACGGGTTGGCCGCGTCGTCGCCGTAAAGGAAGCCGTTGATCGTGACCTTGTCGGCGGTGCCCGCGATCGACACTTCGAGCGCACGCTTGCCGCCGAAGTAGTCGTCGTAGACTTGCTTGACGACGATCTCCGAACTGAGCACACCGGCCTTCAGTTGCAAGGTGTTGAGCTTGCTCGTCGCGTCGTAGTAGACGGTGAATTGGTCCTGGCCGTCGCCCTTGCCGAACAGGTAGACGTTTTCGCCGAGGCCGCCGTTGAGTATATCGTTGCCCGCGCCGCCGTCGAGCGTGTCGCCGGAGCCATAATGCCCCCCGTCCAGGCTGTCGTTGCCGGCGCCGCCGCTGAGCAGGTCGTCCCCATCTTCGCCGCTCAGGGTGTCGGCGCCTTCGCCGCCGGTCAAGGTGTCGTCGCCCGCGGCGCCGTTCAAGTAGTCATCACCGCCCGCGCCATCGATCGCCTCCGACGCCACCGTGCCACGCGTGGTGTCGCCGCCCTCCGTGCTCGCGAGCGTCTTGCCCACGATGGTGTCGAGGTTCCACACCGTGCCGTCGTCGAACCTGATCTGCTGCAAGCCGTTGTAGGGGCTGGCCGTGTCGTCGCCCTGGAGGAAGCCGTTGATGGTGACTTTGTCGGTGGTGCCCGCAATCGACACTTCGAGCGCCCGCAGTCCGCCGAAGTAGTCGTCGTAGACCTGCTTGACCACGACCTCGGAACTCAGCACGCCGGCCTTCAATTGCAAGGTGTTGAGCTTGCCCGTGGGGTCGTAGGTGACGGCGATGCGGTCCTGGCCGTCGCCCTTGCCGAACAGGTAGGCGTTGTCGCCGGGTCCGCCGTTGAGCGTGTCGTTGCCCGCGCCGCCGTCGAGCGTGTCGGCATTGTCGCCGCCGTCGAGGCTGTCGTTGCCGGCGCCGCCGGCGAGCAGGTCGGCCCCGCCATCGCCGACCAGGGTGTCCGCGCCCTCGCCACCGCTCAGGGTGTCGTCCCCCGCAGCGCCGTTGAGCTCGTCGTCGCCGCCCGCGCCGTCGATTAGGTCCGACGCCACCGAGCCGCGCGTGCTGTCGGCGCCCTCCGTGCCAGCGAGCGTCTTGGCCACGATGGTGGCCAGGTTCCACACCGTGCCGTCGTCGAACCTGATCTGCTGCAGGCCGTTGTACGGACCGGCCGCGTCGTCGCCCTGGAGGAAGCCGTTGAAGGTGAGCTTGTCGGCGCTGCCCGCAATCGACACCTCGAGCGCACGGTTGCCGCCAAATGCGTCGTCGTAGACTTGCCTGAGCACGAGCTCGGAGCTCAGCACGCCGGCCTTCAGTTGCAAGGTGTTGAGCTTGCCCGCGGTGGCGTCGTAGGTGGAGGAGACGCGGTCCTGGCCGTCGCCTTTGCCGAACAGGTAGACGTTGTCGCCGTAACCGCCGTTGACCGTGTCGTTGCCCGCGCCGCCGTCGAGGATGTCGGCATCGGCGCCGCCGTCGAGGCTGTCATTGCCCGCGCCGCCGGTCAGCGAGTCGGACCCGGCGTCGCCGGTCAGGGTGTCGGCGCCTTCGCCGCCGAGCAGGGTGTCGTCGCCCGCGGCGCCGTTGAGGTTGTCGTTGCCGCCTGCGCCGTCGAGCAGGTCCGCCGCCGCCGTGCCGACCCGCGTGTCGTCGCTATCCGTGCTGCTGAACAACTTGCTGGTGATCGTGGCGAGGTTCCACACGGTACCGTCGTCGAACCTGATCTGCTGCAAGCCGTTGAAAGGATTGTTGGTGTCGTTGCCGTACAGGAAGCCGTTGAAGGTAATCTTGTCGGTCGTGCCCGCGAGGGAGACTTCCAGGGCGCCGTTGCCGCCAAACATGTTGTCCTGGACCTGGGCGAGCATGACGTCGGAAACCGCCACGCCGGCCTTGAGCTGCAGGGTGTTTAACTTGCCCGCGGCGAAGTCGACGGCGATGTTCATCATGTCTTGGCCGTCGCCGATGCCGAACCGGTAGACGTTGTTGCCGTCGCCGCCGGCGAGCGTGTCGTTGCCCGCTCCACCATCGAGGGTGTCGTCGCCCGCGCCGCCGTCGATGCTGTCGTTGCCCGCACCGCCGATCAGCGAGTCGGACCCGGCATCGCCCATCAGGGTGTCCGCGCCTTCGCCACCGAGCAAGGTGTCATCGCCCGCCAAACCATTGAGGTTGTCGTCGCCGGCCGCGCCGTCGATCAGGTCCGCCGATAGCGTGCCGAGCGTGGAGTCGTTGCCATCCGTGCCGGCAAGCAGCTTGCTGACGATGGTCGTCAGGTTCCACACGGTACCGTCATCGAAGCTGATCTGCTGCACGCTGTTGTAAGGGTTGGCCGCATCGCCGGTATAGAGGAAGCCGATGATGACGACCTTGTCGGTGGTGCCCGCGATCGAGATTTCGAGCGCGCCGTTGTCGCCAAATACGTCGTCGTAGACCTGCTTGAGCACGAGCTCGGAAGTGGCCACGCCGGCCTTCAGTTGCAAGGTATTGAGCTTGCCCGCGGCGGGGTCGTAGGCGTGGTAGATTCGGTCTTGTCCGTCGCCCTTGCCGAACAAGAAGACATCGTCGCCGTCGCCGCCGAAGAGATGGTCTTCGCCGGCGCCGCCGTCGAGGGTGTCGTTGCCCGCGCCGCCGTCGAGGCCGTCGAGGCCCGCGCCGCCGACTAGCGAGTCGTCCCCATGTTCGCCAGTCAGGGTGTCCGCGCCTTCGCCACCGATCAGGGTGTCATTGCCCGCCAATCCATTGAGGTTGTCATTGCCGGCCGCGCCGTCGAGCGCGTCTGCCGCTAACGTGCCGCGCACGGTGTCGGCTTCGTCAGTGCCAGCAAGCACCTTGTTGACGATGGTGGCCAGGTCCCACACGCTGCCATCGTCGAACCTGATCTGCTGCACGCTGTTGTAGGGGGTGGCCGTGTCGTCATCAAGCAGGAAACCGTTGAAAACGATCTTGTCGGTCGTGCCCGCGATGGACACTTCGAGCGCGCTGTTGCGGTAGAAAGTGTCGTCGTAGACCAGCTTGAGCACGACCTCGGAGCTCGCCACGCCGGACTTGAGTTGCAAAGTGTTGAGCTTGCCGGCAGTGGGGTCGTAGGAGTAGTTCACGCGGTCTTGGCCGTCGCCCCTGCCGAACAAGTAGACATCGTCGCCGGCGCCACCGTCGAGGCTGTCATTGCCCGCACCGCCTCTGAGTGAGTCGGACCCGGCATCGCCAATCAGGATGTCCGCGCCCTCGCCACCGATCAAGCTGTCATCGCCCGCCAATCCATTGAGGTTGTCATCACCGGCTTGGCCGTCGATCACGTCAGCGAACACCGTGCCGAGCATCGTGTCGTTACCGTCCGTGCTGCGCGCCAGCTTGCTCGCGATGGTGGCCAGGTCCCACACGGTACCGTCGTCGAACCTGAACTGATGCACGCTGTTGTTTCGCACGTTGTTGTAATATTCGCCGTTGGGGTTGTCGACGACGAGGAAGTTGTGGAAATAGATTTTGTCGGTGGTGCCCGCGATGGACACTTCGAGCGCGGCCATGTCGCCATATAGCTGGTCATAGACCTGGGTGAGCACGACCTCGGAGGGCAGTACGTTGGGCTTGAATTGCAAGGTGCTGAGCTTGCCCCAAGTGAAGTCGCTGGAGAAGTAAACAAGGTCTTGGCCGTCGCCCTTGCCGAACAGGTAGACGTTGCTGCCGTAGCCGTCGTTAAACGTGTCATTGCCGGCGCCGCCGTCGGCGGTGTCGTCGCCCTCGCCGCCATTGAGGCTGTCGTCGCCCGCGCCGCCGACCATGCTGTCGTTGCCCGCATCGCCATTCAGTACGTCGAACCCGGCCTCGCCGGCGACGGTGTCCGCGCCTTCGCCACCGTTGATGTAGTCGTGGCCGTCCCCACCACTGAGGTCGTCATCACCGGCGTCGCCGTAAATCATGTCCGCCGCCGCCGAGCCACGCAGCGTGTCGGCTCCCGGCGAGCCGACATTCAACCTGTTCACAATGGTGGACACATTCCACACGGTACCGTCGGCGAACCTGATCTGCTGCACGCTGAAAGGATTGGCGGGGGTGTCCTCATAGGGCCGGTTAAAGACGATCTTGTCGCTGGTGCCGTAAATGGAAACCTCGAGGGCCTGGTTGTCGCCCAAAAACACGTCGTAGGCCCGCCTGACCACGATGTCGGAGGTTTGCACGCCGGCCTTGAGCTGCAAGGTGTTGAATCCATCGGTACCGGAATAGTAAACGACGTCCTGGCCGTCGCCCCTGCCGAACAGGTAGGTGTTATTACCCGGGTCGGCGGCAATCAGGTCGTTGCCCGCGCCGCCATCGACGGTGTCGTTGCCCCCTTCACCGAAGAGGTAGTCCGCGCCTGCGCCGCCAGTGAGCAGGTCGGCCCCGTCGCCGCCGTTCAAGGTGTCCATGTCGTGACCGCCGTCGAGCGTGTCGTTGCCCCAGTCGCCGGCGAGGAGGTCCTCGCCCGCGCCGCCGGTGAGCAGGTCGGCCCCGTCGCCGCCGAGCAAGGTATCCATCTCGCTGCCGCCATCGAGGGTGTCGTTGCCCGCATCGCCGGACAGGCTGTCGGCGCCCGCGCCACCATCGAGTACGTCGGCCCCGTCGCCGCCGCTCAAGCTGTCCGCGCCGTCGCCGCCGCTCAAGGTGTCGTTGCCTGAGTTGCCGTGCAAGGTGTCGTCGCCGGCGCCCGACGAGATCGTATCGTTGCCGGCCCCTGTTGCCAAATAGTCGTTGCCGGCGCCGCCAAACGCCGTGATGCTGGCGTAGTAGCCGTTTTGTCCAATAGTGATAGCGCTCGCGTCAAGAATGAACGCATCGCCCGACGTCTGGCCGCTGGCGTCAAAGCGCGGATAGGCGGCCATGTTGTCCACACCGGCGAACAGACCGTCGTCGAGGAGGGTCAGGCGCACGGTGCCACCGGAACCGATCTCATATTTTTCGATGCTGAATACCGTCCCGGCGCCGAACACCACGGCTTGGTCGTACTCACCGGCGATGCGCAGCGTGTCGATCGCGGACGTCGTGCCCGGCGTGTCGCCAAGGATGGCGTCGCCGCTATTGAATGCCGCGCCGACATCGATCACATCAGCGCCGGCGCCGGCCCAGACGGTATCGTTGCCGCCATTGCTTATGTCAAGGTAGTCGTTGCCATCCTGCACGGGAAAAAAATTGTCATCGCCAGTCGTAGCCTTAAAGAAGGCACTCCCTGATGGATAGAATTGGAAATGATCGGACGTCAAATCGGCGTAGTTTGTATTTAGCAACGTCATGAACAGCCCGTCATACCCCACCAGAAGATCGGCACCCACTTGACGATACTCGAAGCGCGCGGCATCGGCGTCAGCGGGAAAACGAATTGAGTCGCCGCCCGGGCCGAAGTTTTCAATCACTAAGCCGGCTACGAAATCGTACGTGATCATTTCATCCATTGGGTCACCTCTTCTATTTTTGATGTCGACAGGTTCAAGCTTGCGGGTATGGCAAGCATGAATTTACTAAATTATGTAAAACGCAAGATACAAATACGCAGTGGAACGGGATCACCATTCGAATTACCGCGGCCCCATTATTTTTGTGCAAACCCCTCATACTAATATGAAATATTTGTTTTACCAACAGGCAATTAGACATTCCATAAGTCCAAGTTGATTGGCGTTTACTTCAAGTTCGGAACGTCGCGCCGGGGCCGTCGCGTGTGTTTACAGTTGGCCGCACCGACAGTTGTTCGACTGCGCGAGCAGCTACGCCAAGGACACAATCTTGCAAATGGTGCCGGGGGAGCATGCCCAAAAAAAAGCCAACCCGGATGGGTTGGCGTCATTGCTGCGATTAAAAATCCCGGCCTCGGTTATCCAAACCCGCCCTGCCGCTTAAGGAAGGAAATCCCCCAAGGTCAGGGTGGTCACGCCGGTCAGCACGATCGCAAACTCGGCCTCGGCGTCGCCGTCGGTATTGCCGTACAGGACACCGTCGACGATGCGCAGCTGGCCCGCCGTCGTGAAGGCGGCATTGCTCGCGATCATGCTTGTGAACGCGTCGTTGCCAGCCGTGTCGGCGTTCGCATCGAGACCGGACAGGTCGATCTTGTCGATCCCCTGCGCAAAGTCGCTGATCGTGTCCCACGTGCCGCTCGTGAGGCCGCTGTCGGCGATGCTCAGGAAGGAGAAGATGTCCGCTCCCGCGCCACCGCTGAGGAAATCGGCGCCCAGGCCGCCCGTGAGGACGTCGTTGCCGCCGCTCCCCATCAGCACGTTACTGCCCGCGTCGCCCGTCAGGTTGTCGTTGAATGCCGTGCCGTTCAGGTTCTCGATGCCGGCCAGTGTGTCCGAACCCGAACCGCCGGTCGCCTGGGCCCCCGCCAGCGCGAGGCTGACCGTCACGCCCGTGGCGGCGCCAAAGGCGTAGCTCAGGGTATCGACCCCACCCGCGCCGTCGATCACGTTGGCGCCGCTGCCGGCGAACAGAACGTTGTTCATCGCATTGCCGGTCAGATTTGCCGCGGTGGCGTTGAGGATGCGGCCGTTTTCGACGTTCGCCGTGAGCGTGAAGCTGGCGGCCGAACTGTACACAATGTCGAGCTCGGCGGCGCTGACTGTGGCGTTGGTTTCGACCACCACATCGCCAGTCTCGCTCACAAAATAACTATCGGCACCGTCGCCACCGGTCATGGTGTCGGCACCGGCGCCGCCGTTGAGGACGTCGTTGCCCGCGCCCGACGTGAGCGAGTTGGCCCCGCTGCTGCCGGTGAGCGAGTCGACGAAGGCCGTCCCGATCAAGTGCTCGATGCCGGCGAGGGTATCCGAACCGGAGCCGCCCGTGGCCTGCGCGCCGGCGAGCGCCAGGCTGACCGTCACACCCGCGCTCGCGCCAAAGGCGTAGCTGACGGTGTCGGTTCCGGCCGCGCCATCGAGCACGTTGTTGCCGATGCCCGCGTACAGGATGGCGCAAGTTCTTCGTTCAGCAAAGTCGTCGTAAATACAACGGAATAGCACCAATGCACTTTCTCGCAGACGAGCAGTTGTAATATACTGTGTGAAACGACCGCTTACCAATAGTTCTATCAGTATCGTTGGAGCGCTATAACCGATCTTCAGCGAGGAGTCATATGGACCACCACGACCAATTTCTGCTCGATTTATACGGTGCCTCGCGCGAGTTGTCCGTCGGGGAGTTTCCCCAACGGGCCATGGCGCTGCTGGGCAAGCTGGTCGCGTTCGATTCGGCCCGCCTGATCACGGTGAGCGGGGCCAGCCACGCGGGTCAGATCGAGATCTGTGGCGCGATTGTCCATAACACCCCGGTTGACATGGTGCTCGACTGGGAGAGCATCTATGCCAAGGACACGATTTTGCAAAAGGTGATGGCCGATCAAGGCACGGCGCTCGCCTTTCACGCGCCGACGCTGTTCGCCGCGCGTGACAAGTCGGTGGTGCTAGATTACGCCAACCGCTTTGAACACCTGAACGGTGTGGTGATTGCCCAAAAAGCGGCGCAGCAGGACCGGATCGATGGCTTGTCGGTTTACCGGGCCGCGACGGACCGGCATTTTTCAGACCGCGAACGCCTGCTCGTGGAACGCGTTATGCCGCACCTGCAAAGCGCTTTGCATATCAATGCGATGCTGGCCGTGCAGTGTTTTACATCGTCCGACAACAGCAATGTGGCCCTCTTATCGCGCGGTGGCGTGTTTCAGTTTTTTAGCCCCGGCTTCGCCACCCTGATGGCGCTCGAATGGCCGCAATGGCGTAGTCCCATCCCGCCCGACGCTCTGCTTGAGGCGGTCCGCGGCATGACGACCCGCTACCAGGGCCGCGCCATCGATGTCAGCAGCCAAAGAGTCGGCGAATTGATCGTGCTGCGTGCACGCGAGCTGTGCCGCATCGCCACCTTGACCGCGCGCGAGGCGCGAATTGCTGTCCTGTTCGCACAGGGCAATTCCCACAAGGAAGTGGCCAGGCAGCTCGAGATTGCGCCGGCCACTGTGCGCAATTTTTTGCAGAAAATTTACACCAAGCTTGGCGTTAATGACAAGGGCGGCCTGGCGACCAAATTGGCAGCAAGCATGGGCGAGCGCTCGACGATGAACTAGCCGATTGTTAGCGGGCGCGTCGCTTCCTCGACGCTGGTTCGCTCTGCCACGGCACAAGGACGGACCGGATCGGCGCTAATCGTCGGCGTTCGGATCCCGGTCCGGGAACATCACCTCGCTGAAACCGAAACGCGAGAAATCGGTGATCCGCATCGGGTACAGGATGCCGAGCAGGTGGTCGACCTCGTGCTGCACCACGCGCGCATGGAAGCCGTCGACCTCGCGCCGGATCGGCGCGCCGTGCTGGTCGACGCCCTCGTAGCGCAGGCGCGTATAGCGCGGCACGCTGCCGCGCAGGCCAGGCACCGACAGGCAGCCCTCGAAATCCTCCTCGGTCCGGTCCGACAGCGGCGTGAGCACGGGATTGATCAGCACCGTCTCGGGCACCGCGGGCGCGTCTGGGTAGCGCTGGTTGTTGCGGAAGCCGAAGATGACGAGCTGCAGGTTGACCCCGATCTGGGGCGCGGCGAGGCCGGCGCCGTCGGCTGCGTGCATGGTGTCGAACATGTCGGCGATCAGCGCCTCGAGCGCCGGCGTGCCGAAGTCGCGCACCGGGTCGGCCACGCGCAGCAGGCGCGGGTCGCCCATCTTGAGGATCTCGCGTATCGTCATTTAATTCCCCAACTGCAGTTCTTTTAAAAATTGGCGGTAGGCCGCGCCCGTCTCGGGATGCTTGAGGCCCATCGCCGTCATCGCCTCGAGGTAGCCGACCTTGGAACCGCAATCATAGCGCTGTCCCGCATAGCGGTGCGCGAGCACGCGCTCGGACGCCATCAGCGCGGCGATGCCGTCGGTGAGCTGGATCTCGCCGCCCGAACCGGCGCCGAGGTGTTCGAGGTAATCGAAGATTTTGCCCGAGAGCACGTAACGGCCGACCACGGCCAGTGTCGACGGCGCCTCGGCCGGCCTGGGCTTTTCGACGATGCCCATGACCTGCTCGAGGCCGGGCCGGTAAGGCGCGGCGCTGACGATGCCGTAGCTGCCGGTGTTTTCGCGCGGCACGTCCTGCACCGCGAGGATGCTGCAGTGCTCGTAGTCGTAGAGCTCGGTCATCTGCGCGAGCACCGGTTTCTGGCCGGCGGCCGTGTCCATGAAGTCGTCGGCCAGCAACACCGCGAACGGCTCGTCGCCGACCACGGGGCGCGCGCACAGCACCGCGTGGCCGAGCCCGAGCGGGGCCGACTGGCGGATGTAGATGCAGGTGATGTTCTTGGGGATCACGTTGCGCACGAATTCGAGCAGTTCGGTCTTGCCGGCCGCTGCGAGCTCGGATTCGAGCTCGTAGGCGGTGTCGAAATGGTCCTCGATCGCGCGCTTGTTGCGCCCCGTGATGAAGATCATCTCGGTGATGCCGGCCGCGACCGCCTCTTCGACCGCGTACTGGATCAGCGGCTTGTCGACGACCGGCAGCATCTCCTTCGGTTGGGCCTTGGTTGCGGGCAAAAAGCGGCTGCCGAGGCCGGCCACCGGGAAGACGGCTTTTCTAATTTTCTGCATGGGGTTCCGATTCGGGTGGCGTGGTTTGTCCGGCGAGCAACGCCAGCAGGCCCGCCTCGTCGAGCAGTGTGATGCCCAGCTCCTGCGCCTTGGCCAACTTGCTGCCGGCGTCGGCGCCGGCGACGACGTAGGAGGTTTTTTTCGAGACCGAGCCGGACACCTTGGCGCCGGCCGCCTCAAGCAGCGCGGCGGCCTCGTCGCGCCCGAGCGTGGGCAGGGTGCCGGTCAGCACGAAGGTCTTGCCGGCCAGCGCGCCGGCCTGCTTGAGCGCATGCGCGCCCTCCTTCCACTGCATGCCGGCCGCGCGCAGTTGCGCGATCAGCGCCAGGCTGGCCGGGTCGGCCAGGAACTGGCCGAGCGAACGCGCCACCACCGGGCCGACGTCGGGCACGTCGAGCAGCTGCAGGCCGCCCTCCCAGGTCGCGCCGTGGACCAGGGCGTCGATGTTGCCGAAGTGCTGGGCCAGCGCCTTGGCGGTCGACTCGCCCACGTGGCGGATGCCGAGACCGTAAATGAAGCGCGCGAGCGTGGTCTGCTTCGATTTTTCGAGCGCGTCGAGCTTGTTTTTGGCCGATTTCTCGCCCATCCGCTCGAGCCCGGCCAACGTGGCCAGGTCGAGCCTGGTGTACAGGTCGGCCGCGGTGTCGACCAGGCCCTTGTCGACCAGTTGCTCGATCAGCGAGTCGCCCAGGCCCTCGACGTCGAGCGCGCGGCGCGACACGAAATGCATCAGCGCGCCCTTCTTCTGGGCCCCGCACACGGTCCAGCCGCCGGCGCAGCGCGCGACCGCCTCGTCCTCGAGGCGCACGATGGGCGAGCCGCACACGGGGCACACGGTGGGCATGACGAATTCGCGCGCATCAGGCGGGCGGCGCTCGAGCACGTGGGCGACAACCTCGGGGATCACGTCGCCGGCGCGGCGCACGATCACGGTGTCGCCGATCCGGATGTCCTTGCGCCGCACCTCGTCCTCGTTGTGCAAGGTGGCGTTGGTGACGGTCACGCCGCCGACCGAAACCGGCACCAGGCGCGCCACCGGGGTGATCGCGCCGGTGCGCCCGACCTGCACCTCGATGTCCTGCACCAGCGTGAGCGCCTCCTCGGCCGGGAATTTATGCGCGAGCGCGAAGCGCGGCGCGCGCGAGACGAAGCCGAGGCGCTGCTGGTCCTCGAAGCGGTCGACCTTGTAGACCACGCCGTCGATCTCGTAGGGCAGGCCCGGCCTGCGTTGGCCGACCCCGGCGTAATAGCCGAGCAGGCCGTCGACGCCCTGCACCACCTTGCACTCGCCCGACACGGGCAGGCCGAGCGTGGCGAACCAGTCGAGCAGCGCCGAATGCGACGCGGGCATCGGGGCGCCCTCGAGCGCGCCGACGCCGTACGCGAAAAAGCGCAGGCTGCGCCCGGCCGTGATGCGCGAGTCGAGCTGGCGCAGGCTGCCGGCGGCGGCGTTGCGCGGATTGGCGAATTCCTTCTGGCCGGCGGCGCGCTGGCGCGCATTGAGCTTGGCGAAATCGGCCTTGAACATGAGCACCTCGCCGCGCACCTCGAGCACCGCAGGCACAACCGGCCCGTGCAGGCGCAGCGGGATCGCGCGCACGGTGCGGATGTTGGTCGTGACGTCCTCGCCGGTGCTGCCGTCGCCGCGCGTGGCCGCGCGCACGAACACGCCGTCCTCGAAGCGCAGGCTGATCGCCAGGCCGTCGAATTTGAGGTCGCTCGCGTAGGCGATCTGCGCCACCCCGAGCGACTCGCGCGCGCGCCGGTCGAAATTGTCGACGTCCTCGGGCGCGAACGCGTTGTTCAGCGAGAGCATGGACACGGTGTGGGTGACCTGCTTGAATTCGGGGATCGGCGCCGCGCCCACGCGGAAGGTCGGCGAATCGTTTGAGACGGCCTCGGGGTGGGCCGCCTCGAGCGCCTGCAGCTCGGCGAACATGCGGTCGTACTCGGCGTCGGGGATGGTCGGCGCGTCCTGCACGTGGTAGGCGTAGATGTGGCGGTTCAGCTCGGCGGCCAGCCATTGCATGCGCGCGAGGGCGGCGCCGGCGTCGCCGCTCGCGTCGATGGTCAAAGCGCTGGTCGAAGCGCTGGTCAAATCGTCGGGCGAATCGTTACTCAAGATGTTACCCGCCTCAGCTGAACAGCCGCATCGCGCGCACCGAACCGGCGGCGATGTCGGCCGCCTCCATCTCGTGGTAGAAGTCGAGCACCTGGCCGTTGATTTCGCCGAGCGCCTCGTCCATGAGCGGCTGGCCGCTGTCGTCGACTATGATGGCGTCGAGCCGGCCGACCAGCGCCTTGGCGCAGGCGACCATCGCACCGAAGCCGTCGCGCGCCGGCGCCACGCACGGCACGTCGAGCAGCAGCGTCAGGCGCGCGGTGGTGTCGGCGCCGAAGGTGACGTTGGTCGAGAGCGAGAACAGCTCGCCGCCGTCGCCGTCGGGCATCACGAAACGGCCGTCCGGGCGCACGTCGAAGCCCTGCTTCTCGAGCGCGCCGATCAGGGTGCTGATGGCCCACGGCGCGCCGTTCGACATCAGGTTCACGCCGAGCTGGGCGTCGTGGCCGGACACGAAGCGGTGCAAGGCGCGCGCCTCGCCCATGACTTCGATCATGTCGGGGATTTCGGACTCGGCCCCGATCTCGTCGGACAGCACGCGCAGGCGCTGCACCAGTTCGGAGTATTCGAGCTCGTTGAGGGCGGTCGTGCGGCTCGCCATCTGCACGCCGGCCTGCAGCTTGGTGTAGACGCCGCCGTGGGTGATCGGCTCCCAGTCGCCGTTGACGTGCAGGCCGATGTAATGGATCGGCTTGTTGCCGACGTGGCGCAGGGTCTGCAGCACGGGCAGGATTTTATCGCCGCGCACGGCGTGCTCGAGCGCGAGCGGGATCAGGCAGTCGATCAGCGGGTCGACCAGCTGGGTGGCCAGTTCGGCCGCCGAGGTGCTGTCGTCGGCCGGCGGCGCGGGGTTGAACGGGGCGTCGCCCGCATGCTCGTCGGCGTCGCCGCCGTTGCCGGGGCCGGCCAGCGGGACCTGGCCCGGGTCGAAGCTGGGCTCGTGGCGCGCCGCGGGGACGCCGTCGTTGCGCATGAGCACGTCGTCGTGGTCGGATGAAAACGCGCGTTCGACGCTTTTCTTGGCCTTGTGCTCCTGCCACTTGTTATACGCGAAGACGGCGGCGACGCCGGTGGCGCCGACTGCGGCCAGACTCAATTCGAATTCTGTCATGCTGCTTGTGCCCTGGTAGCAAAATTTGTGGCTTGGTGGCGCAGCCGGTAGCGCTTTCCCCGGCGGCGTCGTAGTAGTGGTCTACGTAGACTAATTATCATCATACACGGTGGGGTACGCGCACGCGCGTGTCCGGCATTGTAAACCCGAACGGCGGGCCCGACCAAGCGCCCGCCGGGCCGGTCAGCCTCTCAGGCCGCGTGCAGCGGCTCGACCAGGCCGGCGGCCGCCTCCATGTCGACCGCGACGATGCGCGAGACGCCCTGCTCCTGCATCGTCACGCCGATGAGCTGGTTGGCCATCTCCATCGCGATCTTGTTATGCGAGATGAACAGGAACTGGGTGTGCTCGGACATGCGCTTGACCATGCGGCAGAAACGCTCGGTGTTGGCGTCGTCGAGCGGGGCGTCGACCTCGTCGAGCAGGCAGAACGGGGCCGGGTTGAGGCGGAACATCGAAAACACGAGCGCGGTCGCGGTCAGGGCCTTTTCGCCGCCCGAGAGCAGGTGGATGGTCGCGTTCTTCTTGCCCGGCGGCTGCGCCATGACCTGGACCCCGGCGTCGAGGATCTCGTCGCCCGTCATCACGAGGCGCGCGTTGCCGCCGCCGAACAGGATCGGGAACAATTCCGAGAAATGGTGGTTGACGCGGTCGAAGGTGTCTTGCAGCAACTCGCGCGTCTCCTTGTCGATGCGCCGGATCGCGTCCTCGAGCGTGTTGATGGCCTCGGTCAGGTCGGCGTTCTGGGCGTCCAAAAAGTTCTTGCGCTCGGCGGCCTGGGCCAGCTCGTCGAGCGCGGCCAGGTTGACCGCGCCGAGCGCGGCGATCGCGTTCGTCAAGCGCGTGACCTCGCCCTGCAGGTACGACGGCCGGAGCTCGGGATGGAGTTTTTCGGCGAGCGCCGCCTCGTCGGCCGCGACCGCCTTGAGCGCCTCGTCGAACTGCTCCTGGTTCAGGCGCGCGGCCTGCTCCTTGAGCTGCATCTCCATGATCTTGTCGCGCTGCGGCTGCAGGCTGCGTTCGGACTGCATGCGCGCCTCCTCGGCCGTGCGCAGCTGCTGGGTGATCTGGTCGAGCTCGTGGCGCGCGTCCGACAGCGCGCGCTCCTGGCCGGTGCGCCGCTCGAGCAGGTCCTGCAGGCCGTCGTTGGCGGCGCCGGCCTCGAGGTTCTCGAGCTCGAAGCGGCCCGCCTCGAGGCTGTGTGCGACCTGCGCGGCCTGCTCGGTGGCGGTGGCGATGGTGCGGCGCAGCTCCTCGATCTTGCTGCGTTGGCTTTTTTCGGCGAACGCGGCCTCCTGCGCGGCGCGCTCGAAATCGCGCGCCTGCACGCGCGCGTCGGCCAGCGCCTGCTCGCGCTCGAGGAAGGCGGTCTGGCCGTCCTCGTGCGCGCACTGCAGGTCGGCCAGCGCCATGTCGAGCTGCTCGAATCTCTCCTCGGACTCCATGCGCACCTGCTGCTGCTCGGCCTCCTGCGCGGCGATCTCGGCCAGGTCGGCCTGGATCTGGGTGCTGCGCTGGTTGAAGCGCGCCTCGACCTCGGACTGGCGCACGACCTCGATCTGCAGCCCGTGCACGCCCTGGGTCAGGGTGCCGATGCGCTGGCGCGCGTCCTGCAGCCGGCGCGTCAGTTCCGACACGGCGGCGTCGGCGCGCACCGCGCGCGCGCGCGCCTCGTCGGCCAGCAGGGCCTGGGCGCGCAACTGGCGCGAGATGTTCTCGATCTCCTGCTGGCGCGCGAGCAGGCCGTCCTGTTCGGCGTCGGCGGCGTAGAAGCGCACGCTCGAGTGCGACACCGTATGCCCCTCGCGCGTGACGAACGCGGCGCCGGCCGGCAGCCGCGCGCGTTCTAAAAAGGCGCCCGCCGTGTCCTCGGCCACGTAGACGTTGTGGAGCCAGTCCTGCAGCAGCGTGCGCAGGGCCGGGTCGTTCAGTTTGAGCAGGCTCGAAAAAGGCGTGAGGCCGGCGGCGTCGAGGTTAACGGACGGCGCGGCGGCCGGCGGCGGCGCGTACAGCGCCAGCTTGGCCGGCGGCGCGTCGTTGAAGAAGGCCTTGGCCCATTCGATGTTCGACATCTCGAGCGCGCCGGTGCGCTCGCGCAGCACGGCCTCGAGCGCGGTCTCCCAGCCGGCCTCGATGTGCAGCTTCTGCCACAGCCGCGGCAGCGTCGCCAGTTCGTGCTTTTGCAGCCAGGGCTGGACCTTGCCCTGGCTCTGGACCCGCTCCTGCAGCTGCTTGAGGGCCGACAGGCGCGCCTCGAGCCGGGCGTTGGCGGCGCTCTCGGCGTTGACCGCGGCCTGGGCGGCGGCGCGTTCGTCCTCGAAGCGCGCCTGCTGCTCGAGCGCTTCTTCAAGCAGCATGGTCTGCTCCTCGAGCGCCTGCTGCTTCTCCTCGAGCTGCATGCGCAGGTTCGCCAGGTGGCTGCTGTCGGGCAGGTTCAGGCCGTTTTTTTCCTGCTGCAGGCGCTCGCGCCGCGTCACCAGCCCGCCCAGGATGTTCGAGGCGTTGCGCTGGTGCGCCGATTCGAGCTCGATCTGCTGCTGCGCCTGCATGATCTTGGCGCGCGACTCGGTCGTCGCGTGCTGCGCGGCGCGCCACGCGGCCTCCAGGGCCGGGAGCGCCTCGTTGCGCGCCTCGGCCGTCTGCTGCGACTGCTCGACGCGCGCGCCGAGCTCCTCGAGCACGTAGTCGGCCTCCTCGAGCTGCTCGCCGCCGGCGCGCGCCTGGCCCTGCCACTGGTCGCGCTGGGCGCCGAGCGTGGCGAGCTGGTTCTGCAGACGGCTGCGCGACTCGAGCACGAACTTGATCTGCGCCTCGAGGCTGCCGATCTCGGAGTTGGTCTGGTACAGGTGGCCCTGGGCCTGGTGCAGCCGGTCGCCGACCGCGAAGTGGGCCTGGCGCATCTGTTCGAGTTCGAGCTCGACGTGGCGCAGGCGCGCGGTCTGCTCCTCGAGCGCGTTCTGGGCCTCGCCCATCTCGCGCGCGTAGCGGCCCTGCTCGGCCTGGGCCTCGTTGCGGCGCAGCAGCCACAGCAGCTTTTGCTTCTCCTCCTGGTCCTTCTGCAGCGAATGGAACTTGTTGGCCACGACCGCCTGCGCCTCGAGCTTTTCGAGGTTGGCGTTCAGTTCGCGCAGGATGTCCTCGACCCGCAGCAGGTTCTCGCGCGTGTCGCCGAGCCGGTTCTCGGTCTCGCGCCGGCGCTCCTTGTACTTCGAGACCCCGGCCGCCTCCTCGAGGAACACGCGCAGCTCCTCGGGGCGCGACTCGATGATGCGCGAGATCATGCCCTGGCCGATGATCGCGTAGGCGCGCGGGCCGAGCCCGGTGCCGAGGAAGATGTCCTGGATGTCGCGCCGGCGCACCGGCTGGCCGTTGATGTAGTAGGTCGAGGTGCCGTCGCGCGTGAGGGTGCGCTTGACCGCGATCTCGGCGTACTGGCCCCACTGGCCGGCGGCCTTGCCGTCGTTGTTGTCGAACACCAGCTCGACCGAGGCGCGCCCGGCCGGCTTGCGGTGGGTCGAGCCGTTGAAGATCACGTCCTGCATCGATTCGCCGCGCAATTCCGAAGCCTTCGACTCGCCCAGCACCCAGCGCACGGCGTCGATGATGTTCGACTTGCCGCAACCGTTCGGGCCGACCACGCCGACGAGCTGCCCGGGCACCTGGAAGTTGGTCGGATCGACGAAGGACTTGAAACCCGACAGCTTGATGGAGGAAAGGCGCACGTTGTTGGACCGCTCAGGCGGGGACTGGAAAGGGCATCATCATAGCATTTGTTGCCTGCGCGGGGAGTGGCAAAAAGGCATGCCAGACCCGCCCGGCGGCCCCCCGGACTGAGGCTGTCGCAAAAGGGTAGCAATGCGCTCAATCGGCGTTTAAGACGCATCAGAAATCGCGTCGCAAAAATACTCAATATCAAAAACCAACATCGTCCTCGCGCATGGCTCGGCGAGGACGATGTTGATTTAAGTTATTTGAGACTCCTCATGTCGCGATTTCTGCTTTATCAAGCGGCTCAATTTGAGTTTTGCGCCACCCTCCGGACTAGGCGGGCGGCGCCACGTCCCCGGCGTCCATCGCCTGCGCCAGCGCGCGGCTGACCACGCTGTCGTCGCCGACCACGCGCAACTTGTCGGCCCGGCACAGCTCGACGAGCTTTTCGGCCGGCATCGAGAACTTGTCCTGCGCGCCGCTGCTCGAGAAAATGAACAGGGTCCGCTGCGGGCTGATCCAGGCCAGCTTGGCGCGCCGCGCGCCGCCGGCCTCGCTGAAATCGAGCAGCATCCCCCGCTCGAGTTCGTCGACGGCGAGCGTGGCGGCGTCGGGCGCGTCGGCGGCGTCGGCCCCCTCCGCCTCCTCCTCGCCGATGCGGCGGATCGCGTCCTGCTGCGCCGTTTCGACGGCGATCTCGAGCTCGCGCTCGGGCGCGAGCTCGACGCGCGCGCGCACGATGGCGGCGTGGGCCTCGGCCAGCGCGGCGAAAAACACGGGCCGCGCGCCGTCGTGCCACTTGATCAGGTCGAGCCATTTGGCGAGCGAGGCCAGCAGGCCGGGCAGCTTGGCGATCAGTTTCTTGCGCGCGGCCTTGGTCAGCTTGGGCTTGACGCTCCAGATCAGCGCGTCCATCGTCTTCATGGCGTTCTCGACCGCCCCGGGCTTGCGCTCCTCGGCGCGGTGGGCCGCCGTCAGCACCTCGACCCACTGGGTCTCGAGGAAACCCTTGAGCAGCGGGTCGACCCGGCTGTTGGAGGCGCGCAGCGCCACCGCCTGCGCCGCCGACCTGGCCGCGACCAGCGCGCGCTCCTGGCGCAGGGCGGCCGCGATCGGCTCGGCGATCGCCTCCTGCGCGGCCGCCTCCTCGCGCCGGATCGAATGCTCGAGTTCGCCCACGGCCTCGGCGAACGCCTCGGCGTTGGCGTCGAAATCGCGCCCGATCTTGTCCACGCTGCTGCGCATCGCGTGCAGCAGCGGGTCGGCGCCGCCCTGGCGCGGCTCCATGCCGGTGCGCGAGAGCAGGTCGATCATGCGGCGCGCCGGATGCGCCTCCTCGAAGAAGAAGTCCTTGTCGACCAGCGCGGCCTTGAGCACCGGGATCTGCAGGTACTGGATCAGGTCGCGGATCTCCTGCGGGATGCTGTGGTCGCGGAACACCGCGTCGAAAATCTTCGACAGCAGGCCGACCGTGCTCTCGTCGCCGTGCGACAGGCTGCCGCGCGGCAGGCTTTGCATCAGGGCCGGCAGGCCGGGCGGCGCCGTCCCGCCCTGCGCCGCGAGCGCGCCCTGCTGCAGGCCGGCCAGCAGCGACAGCAGCGGCGCCGGCGCCGCGCCCGCGCCGAAGTGGGACCCGCCGAAGTGGGACCCGCCGAAGTGGGACCCACCAGCATGGCCGGGCACCGCGTGGTTGCCGCCGTGGTTGGCGCCGTGGCTGCCGCCCGCCGGCGCGCCGCCGCCCTGCCCGCCCGCCCCGGCGTCGGCCGCGCCC
>JAZKIN010000184.1:0-25640 GCA_040384885.1 Pseudomonadota bacterium
AACTGTTCTATGGGTCCCCGCATGCGCGAGGACGATGTTGGTTTGAGGTATTAGATGCTAGTGATGTCGCGATTTCCGCCAAATCACGCAGCTCGTTTCAAGTTTTGCGACACCCGCATTCGCGAGGACGATGTTGATTTGAGGTATTAGAAGCTGGCGATTTCGCGATGTCTGCCAAATAAAGCGGCTCATTCCATGTTTTGCGACACCCTCGGATGCGGGGAGGCATGCCTCCCCGCATCCGCGAGGACGACGGTGGAGGTTTCTGATGCTGCGGTTTTAGCTCGACGGCCAACAAAAAAAGGGACACGTCCCCGTGTCCCTTTTTGCCCTGCCCTAAGCGCTTACCAGATCGATACGCGGTCTTTCGGCGCCAGGTACATCTTGTCGCCCGGCTTGACCCCGAACGCCTCGTAGAAGCCCGGCTGGTTCTTCAGCGTGCCGTTGGTGCGGAACTGGCCCGGCGAATGCGGGTCCGTCTTGATGCGGTTGAGCTGCTCCGCCTCGCGCATCTTCAAACGCCACACCTGCCCGAAGCCCATGAAGAAGCGCTGCTCGCCCGTCATGCCGTCGATGACCGGCGACTTCTTGCCCTTGAGCGAGAGCTTGTACGCCTTGTACGCGATCGCCACGCCCGAGTTGTCGCCGATGTTCTCGCCCAGCGTCAGTTCGCCGTTGACCTTGTAACCCGGCAGCGGGCTGTAGGCATTGTACTGCCCCACCAGCATCTTGGTCTTGGCCGCGAACTTCGCGTGGTCGGCCTTGGTCCACCAGTCGCGCATATTGCCGTCGCCGTCGTACTGCGCGCCCTGGTCGTCGAAGCCGTGGCTGATCTCGTGGCCGATCACGGCGCCGATCGCGCCGTAATTGACCGCCTCGTCGGCGTTGGCGTCGAAGAACGGCGGCTGCAAAATCGCCGCCGGGAACACGATTTCGTTGAGCTCCGGGTTGTAATACGCGTTCACCGTCTGCGGCGTCATGCCCCACTCGTCGCGGTCGATCGGCTTGCCCAGTTTGTTGAGCTCGCGGTTGTACGTGACCAGGCGCGAACGCATCACGTTGCCCACCAAATCGTCGCGCGCAACCGTCAGCGCCGAGTAATCCTTCCATTTGTTCGGGTAGCCGATCTTCGGCGTGAACTTGGCCAGCTTGGCTTGCGCCTCCTTCTTGGTCGCCGCGCTCATCCAGTCGAGCTTGGTGATGCTTTGCTTGTAGGCCAGCAGCAGGTTCTTGACCAGCGCGTCCATGCGAACCTTGCGCTCGGCCGGGAAGTTCTGTTCCACGTACAGCTTGCCCAGGCTCTCGCCCAACGCAGCCTCGACCGCGCTCACGCCGCGCTTCCAGCGTGGCCGCATCTCGGTCACGCCCGACAAGGCCGTGCCGTAGAACGTGAACTGCTGGTCGACCAGTGCCTTCGACGTGAAATTGGCGTAGGACCTAATCAGCTGCCATTGGAAATATGCCTTCCAGCTCTCGAGCGGCAGCTTGTTAGTCGCCGCGACGAAGCCCTTCAGGTAGCTCGGCTGGCTCACGATCACGTAGCTCGCCTTGGCGCTGATGCCGGTCGCGTCGAGGTAGGTCTTCCAGTCGTGGCCGGGCGCCATCGCGTCCATCTTGGCCAGTTCGACCTTGTTGTAGGCCTTGACCGGGTCGCGCAGCTCGACCTTGGTCCACTGGACTTTGGCCAGCTCGGTCTCGAGCTCGACGACCGCGCTGGCGTTGGCCGCGGCGTTCGCGTCGCCCGACAGCGCCAGCATTTTTTCGACGTGCTTTTGGTACTTCGCGCGCGTGTCGGCCATCTTGGCGTCGCCGGTTTTGAGGTAGTAGTCGGGGTCGGGCATGCCGAGCCCGCCCTGCGAAATGTCGGCCACGTACTTGGTCGAATCCTTGGCGTCCTGGTGGATGCTGAAGTCGTACGGCGCGCCGACGCCGAGCTTGCTCATGCGGGCGATCAGGGCCGGCAGTTCGCGCTTGTCCTTGAGCGCGGCGATGTGCGCGAGCTCGCCCTTGAGCGGCGCAATGCCCAGCTGCTCGAGCCTGGCCTCGTCCATGAAGCTGGCGTAGTAGTCGCCGATCTTCTGGGCGTCGGAGCCGGCCACCTTGTTCGGCGCCTTCGCCGAGCTCTCGATGATCGCCAGCAGCACTGGCTGGACGTCGTCGGCGAGCTTGGCGAACGCGCCCCAGCTCGACTTGTCGGCCGGGATCTCGGTCGATTTGAGCCACTTGCCGTTGAGGTAGGTGAAGAAGTCGTCCTGCGCCCGCACCGACGGGTCGATGTATTCGACCGCGATGCCCGAGACGCGCGTCTGCGCCGCGGCCTTGGCCGGCTCGGCGGCGTTGCAGACGCCCGCCAGCAGGCTCAGTGTTAGTGCGCTAAGTAAATGTCGATTCACGTGGCTATTCTCCGTCGTTTTTATGGTCTTACAAAAAGGAAGCGGCCGGACCAACGGTCCGGCCGACAAAGGCTAATCTAGCAGCCGGCGGGCGTATTTACCAGATCGTGACGCGGTCTTTCGGCGCCAGGTACATCTTGTCGCCCTCCTTGACCCCGAACGCCTCGTAGAAGCCTGGCTGGTTCATCATCGTGCCGTTGGCGCGGAACTGGCCCGGCGAGTGCGGGTCGGTCTTGATCTGCACGATCTGCTGCGCATCGCGCATCTTGGTGCGCCACACCTGGCCGAAGCCCATGAAGAAGCGCTGGTCGCCGGTCAGGCCGTCGATCACCGGCGCCGGCTTGCCGCCGAGCGACAGCTTGTAGGCCTTGTAGGCGATTGCGACGCCCGAGTTGTCGCCGATGTTCTCGCCCAGCGTCAGCGCGCCGTTGACGTTGTAGCCCGGCAGCGGGCTGTAGCCGTCGTACTGCTTGGTCAGCATGTCGGCCTTGACCTGGAACTTGGCGCGGTCTTCCTTGGTCCACCAGTCGCGCAGGTTGCCGTCGCCGTCGGACTGGCTGCCCTTGTCGTCGAAGCCGTGGCTGATCTCGTGGCCGATCACCGCGCCGATGGCGCCGTAGTTGGCCGCGTCGTCGGCGCGCATGTCAAAGAACGGCGGCTGCAGGATCGAGGCCGGGAACACGATCTCGTTCATGGTCGAGCTGTAGTAGGCGTTCACGGTCTGCGGCGTCATGCCCCATTCCTGGCGGTCGATCGGTTTGCCGAGCTTGGCGACATTGCGGTTGTAGCCGTAGGTGCGGGTGCGCATCACGTTGCCGACCAGGTCGCCGCGCTTGATCGTCAGCGCCGAGTAGTCGCGCCATTTGTCGGGGTAGCCGATCTTGAGGCCGAACTTCGACAGCTTGAGCTGGGCTTCCTTCTTGGTCTCGGGGCCCATCCAGTCGAGCGTGTCGATGCTTTGCTTGTAGGCTTCGCGCAGGTTCTTGACCAGCACTTCCATGCGCGCCTTGCGCTCTGCCGGGAAGTGCTGGGCCACGTACAGCTTGCCGACGGCCTCGCCCAGCGCGCCCTCGACGGTCGAGACGCCACGCTTCCAGCGCGGACGGTTCTCGGTCACGCCCGTGATCGCGGTGCCGTAGAAGCCGAAGTCGGCGTCGACGAAGTCCTTCGACAGGTATTCGGAATAGCTGCGCAGCAGGTGCCACTCGAAGTACGACTTCCACGCGTCGAGCTCGGTCGAGGCGAGCACCTTGTTAAAGCCGGTCATGTAGCTCGGCTGGCTCACGATCACGTAGTCGATCTTGCCGGTCACGCCGGCCGAGGCCATCGCGCTGGTCCAGTCGTAGCCCGGGGTCAGCTCGTCGAGCTTGTTCAGGGCGACCTTGTTGTAGCGCTTGACCGGGTCGCGGTTGTCGACCTTGGTCCACTGCACCTCGGCCAGCGCGGTCTCGAGCGCGAGGATGGATTTGGCGGCGGCGGCCGGCTCCTTGGCGCCGGCCATGGCCAGCGTCTTCTCGATGTGGCGCTCGTACTTGGCGCGCGCGTCGGCCATCTTCGCGTCGTCCTTTTTAAGGTAGTAGTCGCGGTCCGGCATGCCCAGGCCCGACTGCGAGATGTAGGCCGCGTACTTGGTCGACTCGCGCGCGTCCTGGCTCACGCCCATCGCGTACGGGCCGGCCACGCCGATCTTGCGCAGGTGCGAGATCAGGCCCGGGATGCCCTTCTTGTCGCGCAGCGCGCGGATGCGCTGGAGTTCGACCGTCAGCGGCTTGTAGCCGAGCTGCTCGAGCCGTTCCTCGTCCATGAAACTGTCGTACAGGTCGCCGATCTTCTGGGTCTCGGAGCCGGCCTTCTTGTTCTTTTCCTTCTGCGCCGCCTCGATCAGGCCGAGCAGCTGCGGCTGGGTGTCGTCGCGCAGCTTGGCGAAGGTGCCCCAGCTCGACTTGTCGGCCGGGATCTCGGTCGCCTTGAGCCACTTGCCGTTCATGTAGGTGAAAAAGTCGTCCTGGGCCCGCACGCTCGCGTCGACATACTGGACGTCGATGCCGGACAAGGCCGCGGGTTTGACGGGCTCGGCCGCGGTGGCGAAGGCCGCCATCAGGCTCAGGGTGAGGGTGCTCAGTAGATGTCGTTTCACAGCTTTGTCCTTTTGAGGCAGGGGGAAAACGGCTTGTGGCCGGGGCTAATTATCTTACATCACAACATTAAATTTTCGTCTCGAGACGGATGCTCCAGCTCGTATAAGTGCGTGAATTGCGCAACAGCGTCGAGGCGTACTGGTTGCGCACGATCGCGCGCCCGGACTCGGAATCGTCGCCGAGCAGGTTGTTGCCGGCGATGCGCAACTGCGTGTTCGGGCTCAGCTTCCACAGGCCGTACAGGTCGAGCTGGCGTTTGACGCCGCTGCTCACGCGCTCCTCGACGCTGGTCTGCACCACGTACGCCGGGGTCCAGTTGACGCTGCCGCCGAACGTGAGCGGCACGCCCTTCATGCGGTAGTCGAGGCCGAGGTTGGCGCTCTGCTTGGCCTGGTCGTCGAGCCGGTTGTCGGGGCCGGGGATGTTGTCGACGCTCGACCAGAAGCGGCTGTAGTTGGCGCGCAGGTCCATGTTCGGCGCGTCCTTCATCAGGTCGCCGAGCTGGAACTTGGCCTCGAGCTCGACGCCGCTGGTGCGCGCCTTGCCGATGTTGACCGGGGTCGACACGAAGCTCGGCGTGTGGGCGGCGTCGTCGCGCACGTAGGCGGTGGTCTGGCGGCGGATCAGGTCGTCGACATTGCGCACGAAGCCGCTCGCGCTGAGGATGCCGGTGCGGCCGATGTAATGCTCGTAGGCGAGGTCGATGCCGGTGGCCAGCTCGGGCCGCAGGTTCGGGTTGCCGGTGCGGTCGGGGCGCTGCGGCGACGGGTTGGTCGAGAGCGAGGGCGCGGCGATCATGTCGTTGAGCGGGGCCGCGCGGTAGCTGCGCGTCAGGCTCGCGCGCACCTGGTCCTTCTCTTTGCCGGGGATGCGCCAGACCGTGTGCAGCACCGGGCTCCAGACGCGGCTGATGTTGCTCACGTCGGCGTTGGCGCCGCCCGTGCTGGTGGTGCGGATGCCCTCCCAGCGCAGGCCGAAGTAGGCCGACCAGCGCTCGGTGATGTCGAATTCGTCCTGCGCGAAGCCGGCCAGCCGGCGCGTGCTCGCGTTCAGGTCGACGCCCGAATCCTCGAACTGGGCGCTGCCGTTGTCCTCGGCGATCCGGTTCTGGGTGCGGCTGGTGCCCTCGACGTCCCAGCCGGCCGCCAGCAGGTGGCCCTTGCCGATCGATTTGGTGTACTTGCCGCCGGTCGAAAAGCCGCTCATGCGCGAGGTCTCGCTTTCGAGGAAGGGCTTGATCAGGGCGCCTTGCGCGGTGAAGGTCTCACGCCGGGTCTCGCTTTCGGTGCGCCCGCCGCCGAAGCCGAATTTGACGTCGAGCTTGGCGCCCTGCTCCATCTTGTGGATCCAGTTGCCGAAGCCGCGCCCGAAGGTCGCGCTGGCGTCGGACACGGCGAGCTGGCGCGCGTACGGCGCCGGCTGGGCCGGATTGCCGCCGCTGCGCTCGAGCGCGCTGTCGGAGCGCCCGCTGCTGCGGTTGCTCACCAAGAACGGCTGGAAGGTCAGCGTGTCGCTGTTGTCGAAGCGGTAGGACAGGCGCGGCGTCAGCTGCAGGCCCTTGTTGCGGCGCTCGCTGAATTCGGTGCTGCGCTCGTCCAGCGGCGCAAAGGCGCCCTCGAGCACGCGCAGATCCGAGCTGCCCTCGTCGATCTGGCGGTTCGACTGCATCGCGCCGTTGAACAGGTAGCTCAGCTTGCCGGACTTGCCCGGCACCGTGACCGACACGCTCGGGCTGTGGCGCCCTTCCTCGACGCTGTCGGCCAGGCGCAACTGGACGTCCTTTTGCTGGTAGCCCTCGCGCAGCACGATGTTGATGCTGCCGGCGATCGCCTGGGTGCTGTGTTCGGCCACGGGGCCGCGGATCACCTCGATGCGCTCGACCTGGTCGGGCGCGAGCGATTCGATCGAGAAGCCGGCCGGCGCCGGTTCGCCGTTGACCAGCATCTGCGTGTAGCCGCTGCCGAGGCCGCGCATGCGCACCTGGCCGCCGCCGCCGCGGCCCGGGCGCCCGCCCATGGTCACGCCGGGCAGGCGCTTGAGGATTTCGCCGACATTGCTGTCGCCGTTGCGGTCGAGCTCTTCGCGCCCGAAGATCATTTTCGAGGCGGTCGCGTTGCGGCGCGCCTCGGTGTCGTTGGCGCGGGTGCCGCCGACCACCACCTGCTGGATCTTCGGCTGCTCGGCGGCCGCGGGCGCGACCTGGCCGACAGCAGGCGCGGTCGCGGGCGACGCGGCGCGCGCCTTCGTGGGCGCGGCGGCCTTTGCGGGTGCGGGGGCCGGCACTGCGGCGGCCGGATCTTGTCCGGCACCATGGGCAAACGCGCTGGCGGCGCCCGACAGGGCGAGGCATGCAAAAGGGATCAGTTTATTCATTGGGAAAGTTTTAATTCTTGAAAGGCGTGTATGGACAAAAAAGGTCCATCGGTGCACGCATTCTAGCGCCTGCCAACTGGCCGAAACCGGACTGGTGCCTTTTTTTACTTAACGATACATAAGTGGGTCGGGACATGCATACGTCATACATACATTGGCGGTATGCGAAATCGACCGACAAAAAAAATGCCCACGGGGGCGTGGGCAAAACCATTAAACATGGTTGAAAAGTCCTGGGACCTAATGTAAGCCGGACCCGGCAATACGGCGCGAACTATTACATTTGCTTACGGGCGCGGCGGCCGGCATATGTATGAGCGGGCGGATTATTCGGCGCCCGGATGCGTGCTTTCGAAAATCGGGTTTATACTGGTTTCAAACATACTGAGCAGTAATCCAACCCGGATCGCTGCCTTACCAAACGGGCATCAGGCGGGCTATGGGATCCACACTAAAAAGCAGCAGCCTCGTAGGCATAGGCATCATCGCCGGCGTGGCCGTGTCGATGCAGTTCTCGGCGCTCGCGCAAAAGAACGTCGGCGACGGCCTGCCGCTCGACGAGCTGCGCCAATTGCAGGACGTGTACGGCCTGATCAAATCGGACTACGTCGAACCGGTCGAGGACAAGCGCCTGCTGACCGAGGCGATCAACGGCATGGTCGCCTCGCTCGACCCGCATTCGTCCTTCCTCGACAAAAAGGCGTTCCGCGAACTGCGCGAAGGCACCCAGGGCCGCTTCGTCGGCCTCGGCATCGAGATCTTCCAGACCGACGAGGGCTACATCCGCGTCACGCCGCTCGAGGATTCGCCCGCGCTGCGCGCCGGCATGCTGAGCGGCGACGTCATCACCCACATCGACAAGGTCTCGATCGAGGGCATGGCGATCGACGACGCGGTCAAGCGCATGCGCGGCGAGCCGGCCACCAAGGTCGCGCTGACGGTGGTGCGCGAAGGCGCGCCCAAGCCGCTCGAATTCGTCATCACGCGCGCCGAGATCGTGCAAAAGAGCGTCAAGGCCAGGATCGTCGAACCGGGCTACGGCTGGATGCGCGTGCTGCAGTTCCAGGAGCCGACGGTCGACGACGTGGCCGCCGGCCTGGTCGCGCTGTACAAGCAGGACCCGAACCTCAAGGGCCTCGTGCTCGACCTGCGCGACGACCCGGGCGGCCTGCTGCAAGGCGCGATCGGGGTCTCGGCCGCGTTCCTGCCGAGCGGCGTCAAGGTGGTCTCGACCAACGGCCAGGTGGCCGAATCGAAGCGCCATTATTTCGGCAAGCCCGAGGATTATTCGCTGACCGAGGGCGACGCGCTGGCCAGGCTGCCGGCGGCGCTTAAAAAGGTGCCGCTGGTGGTGCTGGTCAACAGCGGTTCGGCCTCGGCCTCCGAGATCGTCGCCGGCGCGCTGCAGGACTACAAGCGCGCGATCATCATGGGCGGGCGCACCTTCGGCAAGGGTTCGGTGCAGACCGTGCATCCTCTCAACAACGAGACCGCGGTCAAGCTGACCACGGCGCGCTACTACACGCCGCTCGGGCGCTCGATCCAGGCCAAGGGCATCACGCCCGACATCGCGGTCGACGAGCGCGCCGACGGCGACGGCTTCAACAGCCTGCGCACGCGCGAGGCCGACCTCGACAAGCACCTGTCCAACGACCGCGACCAGGAGGCGGCCAAGCTGAGCCCCGAGGACGCGGCCGAGCAGATGCGGATCCTGGCGATCGAACGCAAGCTCAAGCCGCTCGAGCACGGCAGCGCGACCGACTTCCAGCTGCAGCAGGGCCTGAACCACCTCAAGGGCCTGCCCGTGCTGCGCGCCAAGGCATTGCCGGCGCCGACGCTCGCGCGCGGCACGGTCGCGGTGCCGCCAAAATAAAGGCGGCGGGCCGGGGTGGCCGATCGGCCCCCGGCCGGGCCGATTGTGTAGAATCACACTACACGCCCTGGCCACGCCGGGACACCCCTATTTGAAAGCGCCCCCATGAAACAAGTCGTCATCAGCGGCACCGGATTGTTCACGCCGTCCAATGCGATCTCCAACGAGGAGCTCGTCGTCGCCTTCAACGCCTACGCCGAATTGCACAACGCCGAGCACGCCGACGCGATCGCGGCCGGCCAGTTGTCGGCGCTCGAGCCGTCGAGCGCGGGCTTCATCGAAAAAGCGTCCGGCATCAAGTCGCGCTACGTGATGGAGAAATCGGGCATCCTCGACCCGGCGCACATGACCTCGCGCATCGCCGAGCGCGACGACGAGCAGTTGTCGCTGCAGGCCGAGATGTGCGTGGCGGCCGCGCGCGAGGCGCTCGAACGCGCAGGGCGCACGGCCGCCGACATCGACATGGTGCTGGTCGCGTGCAGCAACTTGCAGCGTGCGTACCCGGCCATGGCGGTCGAGGTGCAGGAGGCGCTTGGCATCGAGGGCTACGGCTTCGACATGAACGTGGCGTGCTCGTCGGCGACGTTCGGCATCCAGACCGCGATGGCGGCGGTGCAAAGCGGGCAGGCGCGCGCGGTGCTGGTGCTCAACCCCGAGATCACGAGCGGGCATTTGAATTTCCGCGACCGCGACAGCCACTTCATTTTTGGCGACGCCTGCACGGCGATCGTGGTCGAGGCGGCCGAGACGGCGACCAGCGCGCACCAGTTCGAGATCGTCTCGAGCAAGCTCAAGACCAAGTTCTCGAACAACATCCGCAACAACTTCGGTTTCCTGAACCGCTTCGACGCGGACGGCGTGGGCAAGGCGGACAAACTGTTCCGACAGCAGGGCCGCAAGGTGTTCAAGGAGGTGTGCCCGATGGCGGCCGAGATGATCCGCGAGACGGTCGCGAACGCGGGGCTCGAGTTGGCGCAGGTGTCGCGCTACTGGCTGCACCAGGCCAACCTCAACATGAACCTGCTGATCGCGCGTTTGCTGCTGGGGCGCGAGGCGCTTGAGGGCGAGGCGCCGGTGATTCTCGACACGTATGCGAACACCTCGTCGGCGGGGTCGATCATCGCGTTCCACAAGTACCAGGAAGACATGCCATCGGGTTCGCACGGCGTGATCTGTTCGTTTGGGGCGGGGTATTCGATTGGGTGTGTGGTGGTGCGTAAGAAGTAAAACAACGCCGGCGCCGGCCTCCCCCGTCGGCATCAGCAACACCACCGGGACCGGCGCCAACACCGGCACCGGTGCCGGCGCCGGCATCGCCACCGCCGGCACCGCCAGCACCACCACCGTCATCCCCGCGAAAGCGGGGACCCATGCTGAGCACGCAGCTTTGCAACGTCTGAAAATTCCACAGCGTTGTTCGCGGGCCTAAAGATTCGAACTGCGCGTATAGGCAAGCGCAGCATGGGTCCCCGCATTCGCGAGGATGACGGTGGTGGTGTGCGTTGTTTGCAGAAGTAGGTACTTTTCGCGGCGACAGCTTTTACCCCATCGCAACGCGCAGCCCTTTACAAACTGACCGCCAACTCCGCGCCTTCCTTAATCGCCCGCTTCGCATCGAGCTCCGCCGCCAGTGCCGCGCCGCCGATCTTGTGAAAGCGCGGACCGCCCACCGTATCGGCCGGCGGCATCAATTCCGTCAAGCTGTCCTGCCCCGCGCAAATGACAACGTTATCGACCGCGATCAGGCGCTCCTCGCCGCCCACGGTGATATGCACGCCCTGGTCGTCGATCCGGTTGTACTGCACCCCCGCCAGCATCACCACGCCATTGCGGCTCAAGGTCGCGCGGTGCACCCACCCTGACGTCTTGCCAAGTCCAGCGCCGAGCTTCGACGCCTTGCGCTGCATCAGGAACAACTGGCGCACCGGATGCGGATCGGCCGGCGCGACCAGCCCACCGCAAGTGGTCGCGTTCAAATCGACACCCCATTCGCGCGTCCACGCCTCGATCGGCACCGGCAGCGCATGCGCCGGGTCGTGCAGCAAAAACTCGCTGACGTCGAAGCCGATGCCGCCGGCGCCGATGATCGCCACGCGCTTGCCCACCGGCGCCTTTTTCTGCAGCACGTCGATATACGACAGCACCTTCGGATGGTCGATCCCCTCGATCGGCGGCATGCGCACCTTGATGCCGGTCGCCAGTATCACATCGTCGAAACCGGCCGCCACGAGCTCCTCGCGCGTGACGCGCCGATTGAGTTCGACCTTGACCCCTGTCAGCTCGAGCTTGCGGCTGAAGTAGCGGATCGTCTCGCGGAACTCCTCCTTGCCCGGCACCTGCATCGCGATCTTGAACTGCCCGCCCACGCTGTCGCTCGAGTCGAACAGCGTGACATCGTGCCCGCACTCGGCCGCCACGGTCGCCGCCGACAGCCCTGCCGGTCCTGCGCCCACCACCGCCACCTTGCGCCGCGCCGCCGTTTTGGCGTACACCAGCTCAGTCTCGTGGCAGGCGCGCGGATTGACCAGGCAGCTGGCGCGCTTGTTCGAGAAGGTGTGGTCGAGGCAGGCCTGGTTGCAGCCGATGCAGGTGTTGATTTCGTCGGTGCGTCCGCTGGCCGCCTTGGCCACGAACTGCGAATCGGCCAGGAACGGGCGCGCCATCGAGACCATGTCGGCGTCGCCGCGCGCGATGATGTCTTCGGCGTCGGCCGGCATGTTGATCCGGTTCGAGGCCACCACCGGGATTTTGACTTCGCGCCGCAAGCGCCCCGCGACCGCGGCAAACGCCGCGCGCGGCACCGAGGTGACGATGGTCGGCACACGCGCCTCGTGCCAGCCGAAGCCGGTGTTCAGGATCGACACGCCGGCCTGCTCGAGCGCCTGCGCGACCTTGACCACGTCGTCCCAGGTGTTGCCGCCGTCGACCAGGTCGAGCAGCGAGTGGCGGTACATGATGATGAAGTCATTGCCCACGGTTTTGCGGATGCGTTTGATGATCTCGACCGGCAGGCGCATACGGTTCTCGATGCTGCCGCCCCAGTTATCCTTGCGCAGGTTGGTGCGCGCGCACAGGAACTGGTTGAGCAGGTAGCCTTCGCTGCCCATCACCTCGATGCCGTCGTAGCCGGCCAGCTTGGCCAACTTGGCGCAGCGCGCGTAGTCCTTGATGGTGGCCTCGATCCCGCGCTCGCTCAAGGCGCGCGGCTTGAACATCGAGATCGGCGACTTGACGTCCGAGGCCGACACCACCAGCGGCTGGTAGCCGTAGCGGCCCGAATGCAGGATCTGCATGAGGATCTTGCCGCCCTCCTCGTGCACCGCCTTGGTGACCTTCTTGTGGTTGAAGATATCGCCGATAAAGTTCATGGTGCCGCCGAACGGCAGCAGCCAGCCCTGGCGGTTCGGCGAAATACCGCCCGTGACGATCAAGCCGACCCCGCCCTTGGCGCGCTCGCGGTAAAACTCGGCCAGTTTGCCGTAGTTAAAGAAGCGGTCCTCGAGCCCTGTGTGCATCGAACCCATGACCACGCGGTTGCGCAGCGTGGTGAAGCCAAGGTCGAGTGGGGCGAGCAGGTGTGGGTAGGTTTGGGTTGTCATATTTTTATAGGTGTGGACGACAGGCCGGCGGGCGTACCTTCATGTCTAAAGGCAACGATATCATGCACTTGCGTGAATTGCGCGAAATTGCGCGCGTAAACCGAGACCATCCTCTATTGCTGCGCTGCAATGCGGATTGGGGCGGCCGGGATGCGATAACGCGGCCGCACGCTTGAACGGCTGCGCGCTTGTCAGATAGCACGCTTTCGCTTACGCTGGTTCAATGACAGCGCGCCCACACCTCTGCAGCCTCGTCCTCGCCCTCGCCTGCGCGCTGCCGGCGACGGCGCAGACGAACGATTTGGCGGTGTCGGTGCAGCGGGTCGATATCGACAACCAGCACGTGTTCCAGGTCGCCGCGAGCGGCACGGTGCGCGCGGGCCAGGCGCAGGTCTGGAAGATCCTGACCGACTACGAGCGCATGCCCGAATTCGTGCCCGACCTGCAAACGGCCAAGGTGCTTTCGCGCACTGGGCCGCAGGCCGTGATCGAGCAATTCGGGGTGGCGCGCTTCATGTTTATCAAGCGCGATATCCGTTTGGTGGTGCAGGTGACCGAGCAGCCGATGTCGGCGATCGATATCGGCCTGGTGAGCGGCGACATGAAGGTGTACAACTGCCGCTGGTCGATGACGCCGGTGCCCGAAACGGGCGGCACGCGGATCACCTATTCGGGCAAGCTGGTGCCGCGGTTTTATGTGCCGGGCATCCTCGCCGCCAATATCATTCGAGGCGATATCGAGAAGATGATGAAGGCGGTGCTGGAGCGGCTGGACAAGGCCGACTAGGCGTGGCGTCCAGAGGCCATCCGCTGCAATCTGGGCAATGCCGCAAAATTCATCTTAAGGTTTCCAGATTCTTCACTCAGTCCCCCTTACCACAATAGACCAGCACGTCGGCGTGGCTGCCATAGTTGTTGTAGAACTTTTTGGTTTGATCCGCCCCGCCGATCGATGCCCACAGTTTCGCCAAGCGGCTGCAGTAGTTATCCTGCACCCACTTAATCTCTGCCGGACTCGACGCGATCCGAATGGACTCAAAGAACGGCACGCTCACCGTCGCGTAAGCTTCAACGGGCGTCCGTCCCTCCGGCCCGATGCGGACGCTTTTTGATCTGTTCAACAGGCCTTCCAACTGCAGTCGGGGAATGTCGACCTCCCGGACCATCCAGAGGTCTTTAGGTGTCACACCACCGACGACATACTCGAGCGTGACTACAGTGTCCGCGTCTTTATAGCCATCTTTGCGAGGCCGGACAAAGACGTGGGCGCAGTCCCAAGTGTCGGCGAATCGGAAGGAATAGCGCCCATCGGCCGATGTAACGGCGTGAATTTGGCGAACCGACGCACTGCCATGAAACTTGAGTTTCCGGCAATCGAGGGTCAGGTCGGCTCCTGCGATGGGCTGCTGGGAGACGATGTCGCGCAGTGTTCCAGGTCGGTAGATGTTGAGCCAGTTCACTTGGTTCCAGAGAAGCGCGAATGCTGCCACGCCTCCGACCACTAGCCAGCGTTTGTTGATCGCCATTACCAGACGCTCCCGCTTTTCGGCGGCGGCACGACGCGTTCAACGGAAAAATATTGATCGTGAAAAACCACGGGTGGGATTCCGATTTGATGACTCATGCAAATCCTTTAATGTTCGAAGTAGGCGGCTGCCGATGTGCACCGCACGGACGTAGTCCAGTTAGCTGCCGAATTGTGCTGCTGATTATGGGACAGTGCGCTTGCTCCATTCATCCCAGTACTCCTTGCTCAGTTTCCGAAGGTCGTCAATCGAATACTCGAGACCGCCTTCATCTTCCACAAACGCGTGATCGGCGAGCAGGTATAGCGTCCCTCCGCAGTACTCGAAGCTTGGCGATGCTTGGTTGCAAATAACCGTAAGAAAATCGCCACTAGATCCACCACTCAGAATTTCAAGCTTAGCCTTGAAAATATGACTAAGGGAACTTAACGTTGCGGGCTCACTTTCCAAATCGTTTGGCCATGTTCGGAATGAGATATTTTGGACATGCTGGAGTGACACCTGAAATTTTCGATAGCTTGGGCTCACTCGCTTAGCCAGATACATGATCTCAATCTCCAAGTCGAGATTGTCTCCCTCCATGCTGAAGCGAGAGATTTCTCCATCGTGAAAGATTGAAAAGATGTCGCTCAAGTCTTCGATGCCACTAATCATTATGAACATCCCAACGTAGTGGTGAGCGGTGGCGGCACGGGAAGGGTTCGTTCGTTCATGTGGGGCATCGTAAAAGTAAGTGTGATGGGCGCTCGGTTGGCCGGCAAGCCAGACGACAGATGGGCCGCGCCTAACAAGCTCCGATGATGGACAAGACTTCCTTCTTGACGGGTTTGCGTGCATGGGTCGCCCACGATCTGATGCATGCTTCAATGTATTGGGGAAAGGTACTATAGCGTGCCTCTCCAAGAAGTCTCGGGGGAGACCAATATTGAATTGCGTATTCACCGGTTGAAAGATCATAGGCACTTCGATCTAAGCAATCGTAGTCATTGTCGTAGCCATGATTAAACGGAACAAACGCGGCCGGCTGTACAAACTCCCAGCGACCATGACCCTCAATCACCCGCCGCCGGGTCTTGCGGGTCCGCGCGGCTATTTGAAGGATGTGAAGCCCAGAATCGCAGTCTTCGCCGAGACTGGCCAGCCAATTTTGAGACGCGTTCGTGTTAGCAGCGAACCATACGAGGGAGTCCGGAAGTCGGATTGAAAGCGCCTCGTTGATGCGCTGAATGCTGCGTTGCGTGGGAGGAAAGGGCTTGCCCGATCCGCCAGGAAAAAGAACATCATATGCGCGGCCAAGATCGACGATCGGAATGGTCATGTAGTCCAACCTTCAAAGTAACTGGCTGCCCAGTCGCCCACCGTTGGGGCAGTTCAAGGCGCCATGCATGTCGAAAAAAGGTCTCGAATTTTTTTGCAAGTGGACGGAAAAAACGGTCTTACGTCGCTACGGTAGTATGATGGCAAGGGGCGCGCATGGCGCCAGTGTAGGTGTAAGTCCAAGGAAAAGTAAACATGCTTGAAAATTTTATCGAGATAACAAATAACGTCATCAGCGAGGATGGGTTCGAAGAATTCCTCCCGACTTTGCTGTTTCCTGATCGTGAAGAAGTCATTGTTCTGGGCGACCTCCCAGTTGCGGACAACCATGAGCAGTTTGCCCAGGAGTGGATCGCGAAAGTGGTCAAGCCGCAGGAGAACTATCTGATTGCGTATCGTGTCGATAGCAAACACTTCAAAGTGGTCGCCAACCTCGATGGCGTTATTGAAGAGCGCACTTGCCGTCTTGGTGGCAACGGACTGGAAGAAGTCTAGCTAACGTGGATGTTCAGCTGGGCGCCGGCAGGCGTCGGCTGGAACGGAAGATTACCCGGCTTCGATACGATCGATCCAGTCACCAGGCCTCCTACGATGGTGCACGACGGCGACTACAAGGATTTCAGTCCCGCTCGCCCGATACACCACGCTAAGTGGAAAGCCTTTTACAAGTCGCCGGCGATCACCGCGCAAGGCTTCGCGCTTTGGCAAATACCTCTTCCCCTGCAACGCTCGCCATTTCACCGCGGTCGTTTGCGGCCAAGCGCCACTCGATCTCAATCGCCCACGCCGCCTCTACCTCGTTTGTAGGTGACTCGCGGAGCGACTCAAGCAGGAGGTCTACGAGGCGCGAACGGTCTTCTGTCGGAAGCGCCATGCCGCGCTCGGCGAGTTCTTTCACTTGGTCATTCATGACGATCTCCCGGAACTAACACCCACAGTCAATCCCGTTTAACATTTCAAGGCGTTGGAATTAGGGCTGAGGTGACCATGGAGAACGCCGTCGCTGCCAATGGCAGAAACGACGTCGCTCAAGCCGCGTAACTCTCGCGATCGCGCAATTCCGCGAACGTCTCGATGCTGCCGATCTTGACCGTGACAGGATTCAAACTCATCTGCGGCGCCATCGCGCGCCACGCGAATTGCCACTCGCGCTCGGGCGCCTCGGCGCTGGTCTTGGTGAAAGCGGCCCCAAGCGCGGCGCGCACGCCGTACTCGACCTCGCCGTCGATCCCCGCCCAGCTCGGCAAGGTGCGTTGCACCGCGCGGTGCAGGCGCTCGCCGAATTCCTCGGTGTTATGGATCACCAGGCAGCTGTCGGCCGGCGCGAACAGGTCGAACAGCGACTTGTCCCAGGCCGTCGAAAACGACAGCGTCAGGCAGTTGTTGGCGGGCACCAGGCGGAACTGCCCCAGCGTCAGCGACAGTTCGAGTTCGGCGCGCGTGGCATAGCGGTGCAGCGTGGGAGGACGTTTGTAATCATGCATAAATGTGGCTCAATTCGGTGACTCGATCTTGTTAAATGCCCCCGCCCCGGCCTCAGGCCGGACGGCGCGGTTTGCGGCGGCTGCGGCCGCGCGCGCGCATGTTTTGTGAGGCGATGAAAATTTCCCGCAGCAGGTAGCTGAAGCTGCCGATCAGCGCCAGCATGCCGAACACGAAGCAGGCCGCGATGTATTTGTCGAGCGGGACGTTGGTGGTGTCGCCCAGGAACAGCATCGCGATGACCAGGCACACCAGCAAACCGCAGGTGGTGCTCAGCGTGATCGACAGGTTGATCAGGTGCGAGCGCTGGTACAGCACGTCGAGTTCGTCGGTGTAGTGCGCGTTGGCGCCCGTCTCCAGGCGGTCCTCGAGCACACGCGAGCGGTCGATGATGCGCGCGAGCCGGTTGGTCAGCACCATCAGGTTGGTGCCCACGCCGGTCAGCAAAAACACCGGCGCGATCGCCAACTGGATCACATGGCCTATGTCGCTGATCTCGATATTCATGAATAACTTGCCTGTTTGACGTCCCCAGTCGCTAGTGTAGCAGCAGCGCCGGCACCCCGTGCTCAGTCGAAGCGGCCGCGCCGCTTGAACTGCTCGGTGGCCGCGACCAGCGCCGTCGAAATGCCGAGCTCCAAGGCGCCGTGGCCGGCGTCGGGAATCATCTCCAGGCGCGCGCCGGGCCAGGCTTTGTGCAGGCGCCAGGCCGACAGCGGCGGGCAGATCACGTCGTACCTTCCCTGCACGATCACGGCGGGCAGGTGGGCGATGCGGCCCACCTCGCGCACAAGTTGGTCGTCGCTGAAAAAGCCGCGGTTGGCCATGTAGTGCGCTTCGAGCCGCCCGACGCCGAGGTCGAGCGTGTCGGAGGACGCTTCCTCCGGTTGCGGCAGCAAAAACACGCGGCGCCCCTCGAAGCGGCTCCATGCGCGCGCCGCCGGCCAGTACACGTCGGGGTCGTCGCACAGCATGCGCGCGGCGTAGGCGCCGAGCAGGTCGGCGCGCTCGGCCTCGGGGATCGGGGCCACGAACTCCTCGTACAGCTCGGGGTAGAACCACTGGACCCCGTGCAGGAACCAATCGATTTCGGCGGCAGTGCACAGGAAGATGCCGCGCAGGATGAAGCCGAGGCAGCGCTCGGGATGGGCCTCGCCGTAGGCCAGCGCCAGCGTCGAGCCCCACGAGCCGCCGAACACGAGCCACTGCGCCACCCCGAAGCGCACGCGCAGGGTTTCGATGTCCTCGATCAGCAGCGCGGTGGTGTTGTTGCGCCATTCGCCGAGCGGGGTCGACTTGCCCGCGCCGCGCTGGTCGAACAGGATGATGCGGTAGTGCGCGGGATCGAAAAAGCGCCGGTGCTGCGGCGACAGTCCGGCGCCCGGGCCGCCGTGCAGGAACAGCACGGGCACGCCGTCGGGGTTGCCGACTTCCTCCCAGTAGATCGTGTGCAGCGCGTCGACCTCGAGCATGCCGTGCCGGTTTGGCTTGATCGGCGGGAACAGGGGGCTCGGTGTGGCTGGCATGGGCGCGTCTCGTTTGTGGTCATGGTGAATGCGCCGATTGTAGCCAATGCGGCCAGGTTAAGCACGTCATTCCCGGGTCGGCGCGATAACGCGATGAATTCGAATACGTGAGGGCTTAAAAAACTCCATCAGAAATCGTGAAAGAAACACTTAACTGCCACAAACCAACATCGTCCTCGCGGAGGCGGGGACCCATAGAACGTTCGCACGGAGCAACTGTTCTATGGGTCCCCGCCTCCGCGAGGACGATGTGGGTTTGTTTTGACTAGGTTCCTCTCGGTACGATTTCTAGAACAATTTAAGCGCTGTTTCCGGGACCGAATCGCATTTCTTGCGTTCCGTGCGCCGCTCAGCGCAGCGGCTGGCCACCACTCGCCCGCACCATGAGCTCGGTGGGCAGCAGCACCGACGGCGGCTGTTTGCCGTCGACCAGCGACAGCAGCGAGGCCAGCAGCGCCTGGCCCGCCTCGGCGATCGGCTGGCGCACCGTTGTCAGGCGCGGCTGGAAATAGGCCGATTGTTCGATGTCGTCGTAGCCGACCACGGCCACCTCGAGCGGCACGCTGATGCCGCGCTCGCGCATCGCGTCGATCGCCGTCATCGCGATCAGGTCGCTGCTGGCGAACACGGCGTCGTAGTGCACGCCGCGGCGCGCCATCTCCTCGACCGCCTGCACCCCGCCCTCGGGGTCGAACGTGACCGACACCTGCAGTTGCGGGTCGATCTGCATGTGGTGCGCGGACAGCGCCGCGCAGTAGCCGCGGTAGCGCTGCTCGGGCTCTGGCAGGGCGAGGTCGCCGAAAAACGCGATCCTTTTGCGCCCCATCGAAATCAGATGCGCGGTCGCGAGCTCGCCGCCGGCCACGTTGTCGGTGCCGATGCAGCAATAGCGCTGGTCCGGCAGGTGCGCGCCCCACACCACGATCGGCACGCCGCGCGCGGCCAGTTCGTTGATTTGGTCGTGGTGGCCCCACTGCCCCACCAAAATGACGCCGATCGCGCGCCCGAGGTCGTACGGCGCCGCCGCCGACAGCAGCTGGTCGGTGCCGATGCGCGAGAACAGCATGTCGTATCCCTGTTCGGTCAGCGCGTCGCCCAGGCTGCCCAGCATCGCAAGCAAAAACGGGTCGGACAAACTGCGCAGGGTGTCGCGATCGACCGGGATCATGACGGCAATGGTCCGGTTTCTCTGCGTATCTGTAGCCATAGTGCAATCTTTCGTGCGCCCAAAGGGGGAGAGTCCCCCCGATTGTAAGCCAGCACCGGCATGCCTGCTTCGAGCAGGGGAAATATAAACGGGCGCCTTTCGAAAAGAAGCGGGTGCCACTCGAAGTGAAACCGGGACCTCTCGAAATAAAACGGGCGCCTTTCGGCGCCCGTCGTTGCTGCGTAAATACCGTCGCGATCAGGACATGTGCTGGCCGCCGTTGATGGCGATGTTGGCGCCCGTGACGAAAGCGGCTTCGTCGGACGACAGGTAGGCCACCAGGCCCGCCACTTCTTCGGGCTTGCCAAGGCGCGCCATCGGAATTTGCGGGATGATTTTGCTGTCGAGCACTTCTTGCGGGATCGCCATGACCATCTTGGTGCCAATGTAACCCGGCGAGATGGTGTTGACGGTCACGCCTTTTTTGGCCACTTCGAGCGCGAGCGCCTTGGTGAAACCGTGCATGCCGGCCTTGGCGGCCGAATAGTTGGTCTGGCCGAAGGCGCCCTTCTGTCCGTTGACCGAGGAGATGTTGATGATGCGGCCCCAGTTGCGCTCGACCATGCCGTCGCAGACGGGCTTGGTCATGTTGAAGATCGAGTCGAGGTTGGTGGCCATGACGGCGTCCCAGTTCGGCTTGTCCATCTTTTTGAACGTCATGTCGCGCGTGATGCCGGCGTTATTGACCAGCACGTCGACCGGGCCGACTTCGGCCACGATTTGCGCCACGCAGGCCTGCGCCGAATCGTAGTCGGCCACGTCGCACGGATAGGCCTTGAAATCGAAACCCATGTCCTTGGTCGTGGCCAGCCATGCGTCCACCTTGGTGTTGCCAGGGGAATAGGTTGTGACAACTTTATAGCCGAGCGCCGCCAGCTTGATGCACACCGCTTCGCCCAGACCGCCCATACCACCTGTCACTAATGCAACTCTTGCCATTTTGTCTTCTCCTGTTTTTTTGATTGCCTACCGCGAACACGACGGGGGGTTTAATCCCGCTCTACTGCCAAAGCCACACCCATGCCGCCGCCGATGCACAGGCTGGCGAGCCCGCGTTTGGCGTCGCGCCGGATCATCTCGTGGATCAGGGTGACGAGCACGCGCGCGCCGGACGCGCCGATCGGATGGCCGATCGCGATCGCGCCGCCATTGACGTTGATCTTGCTCGTGTCCCAACCCATTTCCTTGTTGACGGCGATCGCCTGCGCGGCGAACGCCTCGTTGATCTCCATGAGGTCGACGTCTTCGTGGGTCCAGCCGGCCTTTTGCAGGCACATGCGGGTGGCCGAGACGGGGCCCATGCCCATGATGGTCGGGTCCAGCCCGGCCGAGGCGTAGGCCTTGATGCGCACCAGCGGCGTCAGGCCGAGTTCCTTGGCCTTGGAGGCGGACATCATGACGACCGCGGCGGCGCCGTCGTTGAGGCCCGAGGCGTTGCCGGCCGTGACCGTGCCGTCTTTGCTGAACGCGGGACGCAGGCCGGCCAGCGACTCGAGCGTGCTGCCGTGCTTGGGATACTCGTCGGTGTCGAAAAAGGTGCTGCCCTTTTTGGTGACGATCTCGAACGGGATGATCTCGTCCTTGAACTTGCCCGCCTTTTGCGCGGCCTCGGCCTTGTTTTGCGAAGCGAGCGCGAACGCGTCCTGCTCGGCGCGCGAGACATCGTATTTTTTCGCGACGTTCTCGGCCGTGACACCCATGTGGTACTGGTTGTAGACGTCCCACAGGCCGTCGACGATCATGGTGTCGACCAGTTTAGCGTCGCCCATGCGGAAGCCGTCGCGCGAGCCCGGCAGCACGTGCGGCGCGGCGCTCATGTTCTCCTGGCCGCCGGCGACGATGATGCTCGCGTCGCCGCACTTGATGGCCTGGGCCGCGAGGTGGGTCGCCTTGAGGCCGCTGCCGCAGACCTTGCCGACGGTGAACGCCGGCACCATGTCGGGCAGGCCGGCCTTGATGACGGCCTGGCGCGCCGGGTTTTGGCCGGCGCCGGCGGTGAGCACCTGTCCGAGGATGACTTCGCTGACGGCGGCGGGGTCGATGCCGACCTTGTTCAGCAGGGTCTTGATTACGTGCGCGCCGAGTTCGGCAGCGGGGATTTTGGCGAGCGCGCCACCAAATTTGCCCACTGCGGTGCGGCCAGCGGCCACGATTACGACGTCTTCCATGTCATTCTCCGTTCGATCTACAGTTGATAGTGACGGCTGCCTCCGGCATTAGCGCGAAGTGCTGGCCGCCGTTTTATTCCCAGCCGCTGATGCGTGCGCGTTGCCGGGCAGCGCCGCCAGCTCGAGCTGGCCATCGTTTACAAGGTGCGCGACCGGGGTCAGCCAGTCGTTCGTTTTGTTGGTTATGAACCATTGCCGGGTCGCGACAGTGGCCGTTGCCATCAATGTTTTTACTGCTTCAGCCTGCAATTCGGCCGCGTTGACGCCGGCATCCATGAGCGCATTCACTGAATCGGTGAATAAGGCCATCTGGGCGTCGAACAAATCACGGGATGCTTGCAGTAATTGCTCATAGGTAGAAAACATGGCGTTCCTTTGGATGGTCATTCTTAGACACGCAAATACGTGGCAAAGTCGCCCATCTTAGTTTCCGCCGTCTGTTTGTGTTTGAGCAAGATCAATCTTATCAGCATATGCCGAAAATCATCTACCCCGGCAGAAATACTCCGTGTGGTTTTCACGTATTCAACTCAACAATTCGATGCCGTCGAGGCTGGCCGCGCACTGCTCGCGGATCACGCTCACGAAATCCTTCACATAGGCCTTGCCCGACAGGGCCGGCGGCACCGACACGTACAGTTCGCTCCAGAGGCCGTGCTCGCCGACCGGCTTGGCCATCACATAGTCGTAATCGACGTAATTCTTGATCGCCCAGTTGGGCAGCGCGGCCACCCCGCGCCGGCTCGCCACGAGCTGCAGGATGGCGACGGTGAGCTCGGCGGTACGGCGCTCGAAGCGGATCCCGGCCGGCTGCAGCACTTCGCGGATCAGGTCGATGCGCTGCTCGGGCACCGGATAGGTGATGATGGTCTCGCCCTCGAAATCGGCGGCGGCGAGCCGGCGGTGCGCGTGCAGGCGGTGCTTTTGGGCCAGCACGACCAGGATTTCGAAGCGGAACAGCGGCGAGACCGCGTACTCGGGCCCGCAGGGCGAACCGATCACGAGGTCGGCCTGGCCCGAGCGCAACAGTTCGACGGGCGTGCTGTGGAAGCCCGAAACGAGGTCGATCTCGACATCGGGCCAACGCTGGCGGAACTCGTCCATGACGGGCATGAGCCAGTCGAAACAGGTGTGGCACTCGAGCGCGACGCGCAACTGGCCCTTGTCGCCCTGCGACAGGCGCGCGACGTCGCGCTCGGCCTGCTCGACGCGCGGCAGCACGAGGTCGGCCAGCTCAAGCAGGCGGCTGCCGGTCGCCGTGAACGCGATCGGCACCGATTTACGCTCGAACAGCGCGCAACCGTAGCGATCCTCCATCAGCTTGACCTGGTGCGACAAGGCCGACTGTGTCAGGTTGAGCAACTGCGCCGCGCGCACCAGGCTGCCGGCCGAGCGCAGCGCGGCAAGGGTGCGCAGGTGGCGCAGCTCTAGCATGGCGGGCCCGGGCGCGACGCAACTGCGTCGTTCCCACGGAAGCGGAAGTCCAGAGGATTCATGTATTAATTTCTTTCATGTCGAAGCGCAAAATCTTTCGTTTTTATTATAGTCGGCTTTCGCGCACACTTGAGTGGTCAAAAATAAAACTGATCGAACCCAATGAACAAGGTACAAACCCACCTCCTCGGCTTCCCGCGCATCGGCGCCAACCGCGAACTCAAGCACGCGCTCGAAGCGCACTGGCGCGGCCAGTCCAGCGCCGCCGAGCTCGAAGAAACCGGGCGCACCCTGCGCGCGCGCCACTGGGCGCAGCAGGCTGCGGCGGGCCTCGACTTCGTGACCGTCGGCGACTTCGCGTTCTACGACCAGGTGCTGGGCCACATCGGCCTGTTCGGCTGCGCGCCGGCGCGTTTCGGCTCGGCAAACGGCGAGACCGAGCTCGCGCGCGGCTTCGCGATGGCGCGCGGCACGGCCGGGCACGATGCAACTTGCTGCGGCGGCGAGCACGCGCACGGCGCCGGCGCCGCGCTCGAGATGCGCAAATGGTTCGACACCAACTACCACTACCTGGTCCCCGAGTTTTCCGAGCACACCGCATTCGCACTAGCCGCCGGACGCCTGCTTGGCGAAGTGGCCGAGGCGCAGGAACTCGGCCACTCGGTCAAGGTCGCGCTGATCGGACCGCTCTCCTTTTTGTGGCTGGGCAAGGAGCGCGACAGCGCGCCCGGCTTCGAACGCCTGAGCCTGCTCTCACGCCTGCTGCCGGCCTACGGCGAACTGCTCGCGCGCCTCAAGGCGCAAGGCGTGGAATGGGTCCAACTCGACGAGCCGATCCTCGGGCTCGACCTGCCGCCGGCCTGGCGCAACGCCTTCGAGAGCTGCTACTGGCAACTGAACCAGGCCGGCGCGCGCATCATGCTGGCGACCTATTTCTCGCCGCTCGAAGAAAACCTGAGCCTGGCCTGCCGCCTGCCCGTTGCCGGCCTGCATGTCGACGGCGTGCGCGCGCGCCACGAGCTGGTCAGCGTGAGCGACTGGCTGGCGCACCCTAAAGTGCTGTCGGTCGGCATCGTCGACGGGCGCAACATCTGGCGCACCGACCTCGACGCGGCCATCAGCGTGCTCGCGCCGCTGCTCGAAAAACGCGGCGGCGCGCTGTGGCTGGCCCCCTCGTGCTCCTTGCTGCACGTGCCTTACAGCCTCGCCGGCGAAACCGCGCTCGACCCGGAGCTGCGTTCGTGGATGGCATACGCGGCGGAAAAACTGGCCGAATTGGCGACCCTGAAAGCGGCGCTTGTTGGCCGGCCCGATGCCGCGGCCGACGCGGCGCTGGCGCAGGCGCGCGCGGCCATCGGCAGCCGCGCGCGCAGCACAAAGGTGCACAACGACAGCGTCGCGCAACGGGTGCGCGCGCTCGGCCCCGACGACGAGCAACGCAATGCCGCCTTCGCCGAACGGCAGCGACTGCAACGCGCGCGCCTCAAGCTGCCCGACTGGCCGACCACGACCATCGGCTCGTTTCCGCAGACCGACACCATCCGCGCCGCGCGCGCGGCCCACAAGCGAGGTCAACTTCCGAGCGCCGACTACGAGAAGGCGATGCGTGCGGAAATCGCCCACGCGGTCGGGCGCCAGCTCGAGATCGGGCTCGACGTGTTGGTGCACGGCGAGGCTGAGCGCAACGACATGGTCGAGTATTTCGGCGAGCAGCTTGAGGGCTTCGCCTTCAGCGCGCAGGGTTGGGTGCAGTCGTACGGCTCGCGCTGCGTCAAGCCGCCGGTGATTTTCGGCGACGTCGCCCGTCCGCGCGCGATGACGCTGAAATGGGCCACCCACGCGCAGAGCCTGAGCGAGCGGCCGGTCAAGGGCATGCTGACCGGCCCGGTCACGATGCTGCAATGGTCGTTCGTGCGCGACGACCAGCCGCGCGCCCAGACCGCGCTGCAGATCGCGCTGGCGATCCGCGACGAGGTGGCCGACCTGCAGCAGGCCGGCATCGGCATCATCCAGATCGACGAGCCGGCGATCCGCGAAGGGCTGCCGCTGCGGCGCGCGCGCTGGGACGATTACCTCGCATGGGCCACGCGCGCCTTCCGCGTGACGGCCGCCGCCGCGCGCGACGAGACGCAGATCCACACCCATATGTGCTACTCGGAGTTCAACGACATCCTGCCGCAGATAGCGTCGATGGATGCCGACGTGCTCACGATCGAGTCGAGCCGCTCGGACATGGCCACGCTCGACGGCTTCGGCCGGCTTGGCTACCCGAACGCGCTCGGGCCGGGCGTGTACGACATCCATTCGCCGCGCGTGCCGGGGACTGGCGCGATGGTGCGTTTGCTGCAGGAGGCGTCGCGCGTGATCGACCCGGCGCGTTTGTGGGTCAACCCCGATTGCGGCTTGAAGACGCGTGGCTGGGCCGAGACCGAAACCGCGCTGGTGAACATGGTGCAGGCGGCGCGGCAGATGCGCGCGGACGCTCCCGTCCCAATGCACTGAACTTAATTGGCGTCTCGGCAGCATCAGGAATCGCGCCGAAAAAAAACCAATATCAAAAACCAACATCGTCCTCGCGCATGCGGGGACCCATAGAACAGTTGC
>JAZKIN010000185.1:0-22631 GCA_040384885.1 Pseudomonadota bacterium
GCCACCACCGCCTGCCGGTCGGCGCCTCGCTGCTGATCCGCATGCACGAAGTGACGGGCATGAGCATCCGCGACCTGCGCGACCTGATGGGCGACCGCCGCACCAAGTATCGCCTGTCGGACGCGCAAGGCCGTCCAAAGCCCGAGGAAAAAGCAGCCGATCCAGCATCGGGCAATTATGCGCACTAAGGGCGCCGGCATGGCGGCACTGCTGTCATGCCACCACGCGCAGTAAGGGTGGCCTCAACTTACCGTGGCCGCCACTGCCTGCCCTAAACCCCGGTCGCGGTTTCAGGTCAGCAGGACGACCGATATTTCTTCGAATTGCTGTTCCGTTTCGCGGAACACCTGCAGATAGGACTCTTCATCGAGTCCCAGCGCGGTCCACGAGACCGCCGACACCGTTGGTACAACGTCGTCCTGCTCGCTTGTAACGTCGAGCGCATGCACGATCGAATTGGCCACATGCACGATGGTCGCCAAGAATCCCGCGCCCGGAGCCTCCGGGTCGTGGTGATGCGCGATCGCAAGCCGCATCGTGTCCGAGAATTGCCAGTGTTCGGCCAGCGCGACGCCGGCCATCACATGGTCCACCCCCAAAATCCTGCGTTCGGCCTCGAGCAAGTCGCTGTCATTGGCATGGCGCCATGCCACCACGGCCGCGTAGCGCTCGGGATAGCTGCTCACCAGCACGAGCCGGCCGATGTCGTGCAGCAGCCCGGCCGTGAACGCGAAATCCTGGTTCACGCGCAGGCGACGCGCGAGCACCTTGGCGCACGCGGCCGTCGCGATCGAATGGCGCCAGAACGCCTTGTGGTCGAAACCGGGGCAGCTCCCCTCGACGAAGCAGCCGGTCACGGCGGCGGCGGTGATCAGGTTGCGCGTGGTCTGGAATCCGAGGAAGGTGATCGCCTGCTGGATCGTGGTCACGCGCACCTGCAGCCCGTAGACGGACGAATTGGCAAGGCGCAAGGTCTTGGCCGTCAGGGCCTGGTCGTGCGACAGTTTTTTTGCGAGCACCGAGATGTCGGCGTCGGCCTCGTCCAGGCTGCTGAGCAACTCCATGACGACCACCGGCAGCGACGGCAGTTCGTGCAGGTCCTTGAGGATGTCGTCGAGTGTGAGGTGGCTCATTGCTCGGCCTCCGGCCCGAGGCGGTAGGTTTCAATATAGCGGCGCAGGGTGCCTGTGGCCCAATCGTCCTGGTCGTCGATGTCGTTCCTGCGGAACAAATGGTCGAGGCGGCGCGCGAGCGCGGCGCGGTCGGGCGCCTCGGGCGCGGGCGCGCCGGCTATCGTGATCGGCAACAGTTCGATGCCATGGCGCGGCATCAGGGCGATCGTGGCCTCGGTCAGCACGGCGCCTTGCACGAGCAGGACCTGCCCCTGTTGGTCGAGCAAGGTGTCCGCCAAAATCATGCCTGGCCTTAACTCGGCCAGCGGAAGGTGCTGGTAGCTTGCGCTCATCAAAGTCTCCGTAACAGTCAACTATCGGTGCGGCGGCGGCCCCAAAACGCTGCGGGCCGCGCGCCGGCGCCCCAGCGATGGGGGCGAACCGGAGTTAAATTGATTAATGGTATTGATCTTAACATTGCCCTTACGTCCTGTGGTGGTTCGAAAGTTCCGGTGTTTTCAGATTTCTTGCCAAGGGCCACCCCTTTGTCGTACATTGGGACACCGCTGTCAACCTGTATGCGCATCCAGAAAGGGCCCGATGTTCAGCATCCAAAGCCGCCTCAAGCTGCTGTTCGTCGTCATCGTGACGCTGGTGTTGGCCATTTCGGGCACGTGGTCGCAACGTTCCCTCGAACGCGAACTCGAGGGCAGCTACCAGCGCCTGCGCTACGGCGTGCTCACGCGGCTGCAGATCAGCCTGCCTTCGGCCTTGTGGGACCTCGACAAGACCAAGGTCGACGACATCGTCGAAGCCGAACTGCTGCCGCCCGAAGTGACGGCGATCCGCGTCTACGACAGCTCGGTCGGCCTGTTCGCGGGCACCATGCGCGCCGCCGACGGCACCCTGGTGCCGGTCGCCGCGCCCGCGCTCGCGCCCAAGGGCGACGTGTCGGCCGTGCTCACGCTGCAAAACGGCGCCGGCGGCGGCACCCCGGTCAAGGTCGGCACGGTCGTGGTCAGCTTCAGCCGGGCCGGCATCGACGCCGCGCTCGCCTCGCAGATGATGCGCAAGATTATCGAGGTGCTGTTGCTCGACGTGGTGCTGGTGTTGGCGCTGTCGCTGTCGCTGCGGGTCGTGTTCGCGCCGCTGCAGCAATTGCGCGAGCGCTTGTTCGAGCTGGCCACGCGCGGCACCGGCGAAGTCGAGGAGTTGCCCGAGCAGCGGCGCGACGAGCTCGGCGAAGTCATCCGCGGCTTCAATATGATCCAGCGCCGGCTCAAGTCGACCATCGTGCGCATCCGCGAGGCCGAGGACATCGCGCTGCGCGCGAGCAAGGAGGCCGCGCTCGCGCTCGACGATTTGCGGCACACCCAGGAGTCGCTGATGGAGGCCGAACGGCTGGCCTCGCTCGGCAGCCTCGTGGCCGGCGTCGCGCACGAGATCAACACCCCGGTCGGCATCGCGCTGACCAGCGCCTCGGTGCTCAAGGAGGCGACCGACAAGGTCCAGGCCGCTGTCGCCAACGGCGGGCTCAAGAAATCCGAGATCATGAGCTACCTCGACACGGCGTCCGAGAGCGCGACCCTGATCATGAACAACGCCTACCGCGCCGCCCATCTGATCCACAGCTTCAAGCAGATCGCGGTCGACCAGGCCAGCGAGGAGCGGCGCCGCTTCGCGCTCGACGAATACATCCACGAAATCATTTCGAGCCTGCAGCCCAAGCTCAGGAAGGGCGCGCTCAAGCTGCACCTCGATTGTCCGCCCGATATCGTGCTCGACAGCTACCCGGGCGCGTTTGCCCAGGTCATCACCAACCTGTTGCTCAATTGCGTGGATCACGCGTTCAAGGCCGACGGCGCGGGCCAGATCCATATCGGGGCGCGCATCGTGGGCGAGCAGGTCGAGGTGTATGTCGACGACGACGGCCTCGGCATCGCGCCCGATGTGCTCGAACGCGTGTTCGACCCCTTCTTCACGACGCGGCGCGGACAGGGCGGGACCGGCCTCGGATTGAACATCGTCTACAACCTCGTGGTCAAGCAATTCGCCGGCACCATCGCCGTCAGCAGCACGCCGGGCGAGGGCACCCGCTTCACGCTGTGCATTCCGCGCGTGACGCCGGTGCAGGAGCGCAAGGCCGAGGCGGTCGCGGCGCGCGCCCATTCGGTCAATGCGGTACGTTCCCATTCGGTCAGCGCGGCGCGCGCACAGCTACCCGACCCCGCGTTGACGCCCGAGGCCGCTGGCAGCGAGTGGGACGGCACCTAGCTTGCCTACACCTAGAATCTTGGGGCGTAGCGCAAGAAAGCGATGAAAGGACCCCGGTTATTTGAATTTTTCGTCGGTGATGCGGCTTGCGCGAAATCCGATCAGGCACAAGCCGAGCAACATCATGGCGAAGACCTGTGGTTCCGGCACGGTGGAGAACTCGTGGAGCACGAAGGCGGGTTGTACGGACGGGCTTTGAACGGACGCGCTTTGAACGGGCGCGGTGGCGTCCGTGGTCGAGAGGACCGCTTGGGGAGCGGCCGCGACAATTACTTCGGCCACTGCGGCGTGGGCGGTGCCCAGCGCCAGCGCCGCCGCCAACCCCGCCGCGATTGCCGTCGTCGATGCGAAAATCTTCACCTTGGCTCCTTCCTGGCACCGGCCCGGACCTGCGCCGTTTTACCAGAGAAATGCTGCGCGACGACCCCGGACGGGCCCGCGCCATCTGCCTTTATATTTAATCATGGACGCGCGTGCTGCGCCGCCCCGTTTCGATTGAAACGCGGCTTTTTGTGCGCGTTATTGCTCTCGCGCAGTCTCGCGCGCTTGTCCAGTTCGCGCACGGTCCTGAAACGCCGCGCTTACGACTCGCTGTTTTGCGCCAGCAAGCCGAGGCAGTAAGCCGAATCGGACAGGTCGACCGCCCCCATCAGCTCGTCCTCCACGTCTTTGCTCGAAGTGGTGAACAGGCGTTGCAGGTAGGTGGCGAGGCGCTTCATGGCGGGTCCTTGTTGAGATTGTTGCCATGATGAATCTGGCATGCCAAAACGCCAAGTTCTGATACGAACTGTTACGAGTTGCGCGTGAAAAAATTACAAACTTGCACCAGGCTCATCATAAAGGGCTGCCCGCCGTAGCAGGCCGCCAAGCTTTCTTGCCACCCCGACAGGTCACTATCTTGCCAGCCTGACCAAAGCTGTTGCGCCGCAAAATTTTTTCGACATTGATGTGTATACCTGCCTTTTTTTTGACGGTATAGTCTCCATATTCGTATTGCCTTCAAGCACTAAAATGATGGCAAATGGTCACCTCCGGCCACACCGTCCGAGGTGCAGCACGAACAAACGGTGACGACGATTGCTATCTTGGCATTCGGGCTCTGCCGCATCCCGCCCGCGCCGCGCGCCAGGCACGACGATGTTCGCACCTTCTGCCGCGCCCACTATTTTTGAACTTGTCCACTATGCCCAATTTCGCCAAACTTCAGATCGCCTTCAAGAATGCCTACGTGCGAGTTTTCACCGCACTGCTGGTGGTCCTGGCCATCGGCCTGACGATCTACAAATCCGATGTCGCGCAAGATCCCGCGCCGGTCGTCCATTCGCAAAACATTTCCGCCATCACCGCGCTGGTCGCGCAGCAGGCGCGCCTCGAATACCTGATGGTCGCCAAGCCGCTGTCCGATTCGCCGCGTTATATCTTCAAGTTCAAGGATTCGCCGCAAATCAATGTGGTCAAGGTGCCAAGCACCTCGCACCTGAGCCTCGAGCGCGAAATCCTGCTCAAAAACGCGATTCCTTACTCGTTCGCCAAGAACGACTACCTCGCCGCGCACAAGGCGGTGCTCGTCGACGAAGGCCAGGACGGCCTGTGGCCACAGGTCCTCGTTTTCCTCAAGCAGTACGGCTTCAATATTTTCCTGATCTGCCTCGTGCTGTACGCGATCAAGTTCGGCATTCCCGGCACCGGCATGAATTCGGCCGTGATCATGCCCGACAAGCTGCGCGGCAACATGGACGACCTGATCGGCATGGACGACATCAAGCAGGAGGTGCTGCACCTCGAGGACATGATCCGCAACCGCAGCGAATACAAGTCGCACAACATCGACAAGCCGTTCAACGTCATGCTGACGGGCCCGGCCGGCACGGGCAAGACCAAGCTGGTCGGCTATCTTGCCAAAAAGCTCGATGTGCCGCTGATCCAGGCCTCCGCCTCGGCGCTCGAGTCGGGCTATGTGGGCGGCGGCTCGAAGGCGCTCAACGCGCTCTACCGCAAGGCCTGCGCGCGCGGCAGTTGCATCATTTTCCTTGACGAGGCGCAGACCCTGTTCATGCCGCGCGGTCGCAGCGACAAGAAGTGGGACGACGACACGGCCAACACCCTGCTCGGCCTGCTCGACGGGGTCAAGAGCGACAAGGGCGCCGGCGTGATCTGGGTGGTCGCCTCGAACTTCGACGACGCCTCGTCCGAAATGGATGAAGCGATGCTGCGCCGCTTCTCCGTCAAAATCAATTTCCGCCTGCCCAACAAGGGCGAGCGCGGCGAGCTGCTCAAGAGCTTCTTGGCGCGCAAGAAGGATGGGCTCGTCGACTGGGCCGACCTCGACCTCGGTCAGGTCGCCGAGATGACCGCGAACCTGAGCCCGGCCCTGCTCGAGACCGTCGTCGAGCGCGCCAGCATGATTTCGATCCAGGAAAAAACGATCATCAACACCGATCTCATGTTCCGCGCGTTCGAACGCGCCACGCTCGGCCTGACCGACCGCGCGACCACGGCCGAAAAGGACAAGCAGCGCGAGCGCGTCGCCTTGCACGAGCTCGGCCACTTCTTCATGCAGATCGACCCGCACCTGCGCGCCGGCATGTCGCTCGAGCAGGTCAAGCAAAAATCGCATCTGCTCAAGATCAGCACCGAGTCCGTGTCCAAGCTCGGCGCGCTCGGCTATGTCTTGCAGTCGGGCGACGACGTGTCGCTGCGCACGCTCGAGGAACTCGAGCAGGATGTGATCCAGCTCTACGGCGGTGTCGCCGCCGAGGAACTTTTTTATGGCGCGCGCGGAATTTCGGTGGGCAGCCAGAACGACATCGAGAAGGCGACCAAGATGCTCAACCTGATGGTCAACCGCCTGTCGATGTATTCGCGCTCCAAGCTCGACTACACGCAGCTGCGCAACGAGGGCAGCGGCGAGCACACGGTGCGCCAGGTCGAGGAGAAGTCCGACGAACTCTACAGCTACACGCTGGGCGCGATCCGCGACTACAAAGCGGTCATCGAATCGATCAAGGACACCTTGCTCGACCAGTATGTGTTGTCGAAGGATGCCGTGTTCGCCCTGCTCGAGGAACGCCACGATCTGCTCATGGGTTCGCTGGCGGTCTCGCGCGGCGCCGGACTCAAGCTGTGCGGCGAGGGCGCCGGCGCCTGATTTTCCGGCAAGACTACAATGCCGCCGGCGCTCCGTCCTTGCCGCCTGCCCCAATGCGCCGCCGGTGCGCCGGCCCTGCCGAGCATTTAATGCGGTTCCGGCCCGCCGGCCTTGCCGAGCGCCTCGACGACGTGCTGCGCCATGCTGTGGGCCAATTCGCGCTCGCCGATGACGATCACCGCGTTCGTATCCTTGCGTAGCAGTTGCGCCTCCTCCTCGCTGTGCGTGCGCACCACGCAGGCGATCGCCGGATTGAGCGCGCGCGCGGTCTCGATCATCGCGCGCACATGGAAGGTGTCGGGCGTGGCGATGACGAGCGCGGCGGCGCGCGCGATATGCGCCTGGATCAGCACGGCGGGCTCGGCCGCGTTGCCCGCCACGGCCGCGAAACCCTTCTTGCGCAACAGTTCGACGAGCTCGCGGTTCTGTTCGGCCACGACGAAATCGACACCGTGCCCGGCCAGCGCGTGCGCGATGCGCCGTCCGACCCGGCCATAGCCGACCAGCACCACTTGCCCGCTCAGTTTGTTCAAATCGGTCGTCATCGGCAATTCGGCGAGCGGGTCGTCGCGCCGTTCGAGCTTGCGCGCGAGCTCGGACTTGGCGCGCAGCCAGCGCTGCAATGGGTCGACCGACTTGAACAGCAGCGGATTGAGCGCGATCGAGATGATGGCGCCGGCCAGGATCAGGCTTTGCGCCTCGGGCGGCAGCAAGCCCAGCTGCAGGCCGAGCGCGGCGAGGATGAACGAGAATTCGCCGATCTGCGCGAGGCTAGCCGACACCGTGATCGCCGTGTTGAGCGGATAACGCAGCGCCATCACGAGCACGAAGGCGGCCAGCGATTTGCCGAACATGATCACCGCGACCACCGCGAGCACATGGCTTGGATGCTCGAGCAGCACCTTCGGTTCGAACAGCATGCCGACCGAGACGAAAAACAGGACCGAGAACGCGTCGCGCAGCGGCAGCGACTCCTGCGCGGCGCGGTGGCTCAGCGCCGACTCGCGCAGCACCATGCCGGCGAAAAACGCGCCGAGCGCGAACGAGACCCCGAACAGCGCCGACGAGCCGTAGGCGATGCCGACCGCGGTGGCGACCACGGCCAGCGTGAACAGTTCGCGCGAGCCGGTGCGCGCGACCCGCCACAGGAACCACGGAAACAATTTGCGTCCCACGACGAGCATCAGGGCGACGAAGGCGGCGACCTGTCCGAGCGTGATCGCGAGCGTGGCGCCGAGGCCGCTGCCGCCGGGCGCCGGCTTGCCCCCGAGGAAACCCGACAGCGCGGGCAGCAACACCAGCACGAGTACAGTGACGAGGTCCTCGACGACCAGCCAGCCGACCGCGATGCGCCCGTTGAGCGAGCCGAGGATGCCGCGGTCCTCGAGCGCGCGCAGCAGCACGACGGTGCTCGCGACCGACAGCGCGAGGCCGAACACGAGCCCGGCGCCGAGGCTCCAGCCCCACATGCTTGCCAGGCCGATGCCCATGCCGGTGGCGACGGCGATCTGGAGCACGGCGCCGGGCAGGGCGATGCGGCGCACCTCGAGCAGGTCTTTGAGCGAGAAATGCAGGCCGACCCCGAACATGAGCAGCATGACGCCGATCTCGGCGAGCTGGCCGGCGAGCGCGACGTCGGCCACGAAGCCGGGCGTGGCCGGGCCGATCATGATGCCGGCGGCAAGGTAGCCGACCAGCGGCGGCAGCTTCAGGCGCACCGCGAGCATGCCGAAAATGAGGCCGAAGCCGAGCGCCGCGGCGATGGTCGTGATCAGGCTGATGTCGTGGGGCATGCGCCGCTACTCCTCGTTGTTGGGGTCCGCACAGTATAAGCGCCGCGCCTATATTCGCTTGGTGGCAATTGGAGTAGTATCAAGGCGCAACTTGCGTCCCGCCGCTCGTCAAACAGAAAGGTCCGCCATGCACATCGATCCTACGACCGCCAACCGTTTCACTTTCCTCGACAGCGAGCATGACTCCGAGCATGAGGCTCAGGGCGAGCTGTTGCCCGGACGCGACTTGTTCACGGTCGCCGGTTACTTCGAACCGACCCAGGCGCTGATCGTGCAGGGCTGCCTGGTCGCGGCCGGCATACCGGCGGTCGTGGCCGACGCCAACCTGGTGCAGGCGCATTTCTTGTGGGCCAACGCGCTCGGCGGCGTGCGCATCCGCGTGCCGCAGTGCCATGTGCAGGAGTCGCTGCAGATCATCGCCGCGTTCGAGCGCGGCGAGTTTGCGCTCGACGACGACGCCGACACCGGCCCGGCCGAAAAAACCTGACGCTAGGGCAGCGTGGCGAGCGCGACCAGCGCCTTGCGCAAGCTGGCGCGCACGGCCATGAATTCCTCGCGCCGCGCATGCTTGTCAAGGCGGAACAGCATGAGCCCCTCGACCTGGGCGACCATCAGGATCGCGCGCTGCATGGTTTCTTCGTCCGAAATATCGGGATTGAGCCCGCGGATCAGGTGGAAGATGGTCTTGCGTTCGCGCGCGAGCATCTTGCCCATCAGCGCGGACGCGAAGGCGTTGCGCGAGGCAAGCGCCCAGATCTCGAAGAAGGTCGCGTGGGTGACGGGATCGGTGATCTCGTCGAGGAACATATCGGTCGTCGACAAGAAGCGGTCCATGCGCGAGGCGCTGTTCATGGCCGCGGAGATGCTGTCGATATTGGCCTGGAACACATCCATCGTGTACAGCAGAACGGCTTCGAGCAGGGCGTCCTTGCTGCCGTAATAGTGCTGCACGTTCGACAGGGTCATGCCGACCTCGGCGGCCACGCGGCGCATCGAAAGGCCGGCGTAGCCGTCGGCGGCGAGGATGCTGCGCGCCGCGTGCAGGATGTCGGCGACGCGCTCGAGCCCTTTCTCGGTGGTCGCGGAGGGCTTGGTTTTGTGGGTGCTGGAGAGGGTGGTCGGCATGGGGCAATTATCGCATGGGGCGTTTAAAATAGGTCGCCCGACCTTTTATCGAGACCCTAAAAAAACCACCACATCGTCCTCGCGCAGGCGGGGACCCATAGAACGTTGGAACATACCAACTGTTATTTGGGTCCGCGCAGCCGCGGATCCATCGAGCGCTAGCACATAGCAACTGTTCTATGGGTCCCCGCCTCCGCGAGGACGATGTTGGTTTATGTTTATCTGAACGCGCACACTACGAATTTTGTAGCGACCCGATGACCAACCAGGTCGCGCCCCCCATGCCCTATAATTTTCGCAACCAATGAAAGGTACGCCCATGTCCAACAAACTCTCCGGCAAAGTCGCCCTCGTCTCCGGCTCCGGCCGCGGCATCGGCCGCGCCATCGCGCTCAAACTGGCCGGCGAGGGCGCGCGCCTCGTCATCAACGACCTCGACGCCGAACCGGCCACCGCGGTGGTCGCCGAAATCCGCGCCCTCGGCGGCGAGGCCGTCGCCTGCGTCGGCAACGTCACCGACGCCGACTTCGGCGAGCGCTTCGTCCAATGCGCGCTCGAAAACTTCAACGGCATCGACATCATCGTCAACAACGCCGGCTACACCTGGGACAACGTGATCCAGAAAATGTCCGACGAGCAGTGGTACGCGATCATGGACGTGCACCTGACGGCGCCGTTCCGCATCCTGCGCGCGGCCCAGCCCTTCCTGCGCGCCTTCAGCAAGGCCGAGCAGGAGGCGGGGCGCGAGGTGTTCCGCAAGGTGGTCAACATTTCCTCGGTCGCAGGACTGGGCGGCAACGCCGGGCAGGTCAACTACTCGGCGGCCAAGGCCGGCATCGTCGGCATGACGCTGGCGCTGGCCAAGGAATGGGGCCGCATGAAGGTCAACGTCAACTGCGTCGCCTTCGGACTGATCAAAACCCGCCTGACCGAGGCTAGCGCCGCCGGCAACGCCAGCGTGACCATCGCCGGGCGCGACATCAAGGTCGGCGTCAATCCCGAGCTGATGTCGATGATGGAACGCTCGATCCCGCTCGGCCGCGCCGGCACGCCCGAGGAGGCCGCCAACGCCGTCTACCTGCTCTGCACGCCCGAGGCCGACTACATCAGCGGCCAGACCGTGACCTGCGGCGGCGGCATCTCCATTTAAGCTGCGCTTTGCAAAATAGTACGGTTGACCTATAATGCTATTTATAGGTCACGCGACCCATTCACGCATCGAGGAGCCAGCTATGAGCCGTAAAGTTTATGTCACCGGCGTGGGGATGATCCCGTTCGCCAAACCGGGCGCGAGCGCGTCGTACGACCAGATGGGCGCGCTGGCCGGACGCGCGGCTCTCGACGACGCCGGCATCGCCTACGACAAGGTCGAGCAGGCCTACGCCGGCTATGTGTATGGCGACTCGACCTGCGGCCAGATGGCGCTGTACCAGCTCGGCATGACGGGCATCCCGGTCTTCAACGTCAACAACAACTGCTCGACCGGCTCGACCGCCCTGTTCCTCGGGCGCCAGGCGATCGAGAGCGGCGCCGCCGAGTGCGTGCTGGTGCTCGGCTTCGAGCAAATGAGCCCGGGCGCGCTCGGCTCGGTGTTCAAGGACCGTCCGAGCCCGTTCGCGCCGTTCGACGCCGTCACCGACAAACTGATCGACATGCCCGAATTGCCGCTCGCGCTGCGTTACTTCGGCGGCGCCGGCCAGGCCCACATGAACAAGTACGGCACCCCGCTGAGCGCCTTCGCCAAGATCCGCGCCAAGGCCAGCCGCCATGCGGCGAACAACCCGCTGGCGCTGTTGCGCAAGGTCGTCACGCCCGAGGACGTGCTCGAGTCGCCGCCGCTGTGGCCCGGCGTGATGACTCGCCTGATGGCTTGCCCGCCGACCTGCGGCGCCGCCGCCGCCGTGCTGGTGTCCGAGGAGTTCGCGCGCAGGCACGGCCTGAAGGCCGACGTCTTCATCGCCGCCCAGGCCATGACGACCGACCGCCCGGGCACCTTCGACTCGGGCGACATGATGCGCCTGGTCGGCTACGACATGACGCGCGCGGCGGCCGACAAGGTCTACGCGCAGGCCGGCATCGGCCCCGACGACATCGACGTGGTCGAACTGCACGACTGCTTCGCCCACAACGAACTGCTCACCTACGAAGGCCTGCGCCTGTGCCCCGAAGGCGGCGCCGACAAGTTCATCAACGACGGCGACAACACCTACGGTGGCAAGGTGGTCACCAATCCGTCGGGCGGGCTGCTCTCGAAGGGGCACCCGCTGGGGGCGACCGGCCTGGCCCAGTGCTACGAGCTCACGCACCAGTTGCGCGCGACCGCCGGAGAGCGCCAGGTCGCGGGCGCGCGCGTCGCGCTGCAGCACAACCTCGGCCTCGGCGGCGCCTGCGTGGTCACGCTGTACCAGGCGGCATAAGGTGGGCACCATGGACACCACCTCGCCCTGGATGGACGCCGAACTCGAAGGCTTCCGCGACGCCACGCGCCGTTTCGTCGCGAGCGAGGTCACCCCGCACCAGGAGCGCTGGCGCAAGCAGCAGCATGTCGACCGCGCGCTGTGGAACAAGGGCGGCGAGATGGGCATCCTGCTGGCCGACATCCCCGAACAGTACGGCGGCTCGGGCGGCACGTTCGCGCATCAGGCGGTGGTGTTCGAGGAACTCGGTTACGCCGGCGACATGGCCTTCGGCATCCACGTGCACGCGATCGTCGCGCACTATATTTTGAACCAGGGCACCGAGGCGCAAAAACTCAAGTACCTGCCCAAGCTCGCCAGCGGCGAGATGGTGGCCGCGATCGCGATGTCGGAACCGGGCGCCGGCTCCGACCTTAAAGGCATCCGCACCACGGCGGTGGCGGGCGCCGGCGGCTACCGCGTCAACGGCTCCAAGACCTTCATCTCGAACGGCTACCTGGCCGATTTGATTGTGGTCGTCGTCAAGACCGACGCCGAGGCCGGCCACAAGGGCGTCTCGCTGCTGCTGCTCGAAACGCGCGACAACCCGGGTTTCCGGGTCGGTCGCATCCTCGAAAAAGTCGGGCAAAAAGGGCAGGACACCTGCGAGCTGTTCTTCGACGACGCCCACGTGGCGCTCGACAACGTGCTTGGCGGCGTCGAGGGCAAGGGCTTTTCGCAGCTCATGACCGAGCTGCCCTACGAGCGCACGATTTTGGGCGTCTCGGGCGTGGCCGCGATCGAGCGCGCGCTGCAACTGACGATCGAGCACACGCGCGAACGCAAGGCCTTCGGCCAGGCGCTGATCGAGATGCAGAACACGCGCTTCGTGCTGGCCGAGATCAAGACCGAGGCCACGATCGCGCGCATCTTCATCGACCGCTGCATCGAGGACATGATCGCCGGCCGCATGGACGCGGTGCGCGCATCGATGGCCAAGTACTGGATCTCGGACCTGCAGTGCAAGGTCATCGACCAGTGCGTGCAGCTGTTTGGCGGCTACGGCTACATGCTCGAATACCCGATCGCCCAGATGTATGTGGACGCGCGGGTGCAGCGCATCTACGGCGGCGCCAACGAGATCATGAAAGAAATCATCGCACGTTCACTGTAGGGAGCACCCGCATGGCCGGACCATTGGCAGGTATTCGCGTGGTAGAGATGGTGGGCCTGGGACCGTGCCCGTTCGCCGCCATGATGTTGGCCGACATGGGCGCGGAGGTGATCCGCATCGACCGCCAGGGCGCGGCGGCGGCCGGCGGCCCGTTCGCGTTCTTGGGGACCCGGCACGACGTGATGGCGCGCGGGCGGCGCTCGCTCGCGCTCGACCTCAAGCAGGCCGGCGCGCGCGAGGTGCTGCTGCGACTGGTCGACCAGGCCGACGTGCTGCTCGAAGGCTTCCGCCCGGGCGTGATGGAGCGGCTCGGGTTTGGGCCCGATGTGTGCCATGCGCGCAATCCGAAGCTCGTTTACGGGCGCGTCACCGGCTGGGGCCAGCACGGCCCGCTGGCGCAGGCGGCCGGGCACGACCTCAATTACATCGCGCTGAGCGGCATGCTGCATGCGATGGGGCGCGCGGGCGAACCGCCCGCGCCGCCGCTCAATCTGGTGGGCGACTTTGGTGGCGGCGCCATGATGATGGCGTTCGGCGTGGTTTGCGCGGTGCTCGAGGCGCGCGGGTCGGGCAAGGGGCAGGTGGTCGATGCCGCCATGACCGATGGCTCGGCGCTGCTGGGCGCGATGATGTACGGCCTGCGCGCGCAGGGTTCGTGGGGCGACGCGCGCGGCGCCAACCTGCTCGACGGCGGGGCGCCGTTTTACGACAGCTACGCCTGCGCCGACGGCAAATTCATCACGGTCGGGTCGATCGAGCCGCAGTTCTACGCCTTGCTGCTCAAGCTGACCGGCGCGACCGATGCCGCGTTCGAAGCGCAGATGGATGCCGAGGGTTGGCCGGGCCTCAAGCTGCGCTTCGCAAGCTTGTTCGCCGGGCGCACGCGCGCGCAGTGGTGCGAGCTTTTGGAGGGGACCGATGTGTGTTTCGCACCGGTGCTCGATATGGGGGAGGCGCCGCAGCATCCGCACAATGTCGCGCGTGGGGCGTTTATCGAGGTCGATGGGGTGGTGCAGCCGGCGCCGGCGCCACGTTTTAGCCGCACGGTACCCGAGGTGTCGGCGGGGCCGGCGAGCGCGGGGCAGCATAGCGAGGAGATTTTGGCTGACTGGGGTTGGAGCGGGCAGGATATCGCCGCGCTGACGGCGCAGCGCATCATCTGATCGCGAAGCAAGCTACCCACCACATCGTCCTCGCGAAGGCGGGGACCCATAGAACAGTTGCTTAGTGCCAGCGTTCTATGGGTCCCCGCGTGCGCGAGGACGATGTTGGTTTTTGATATTTAGATGAATTTTCTACGACTCCGGACGCATCTTAAACTCGCGCCTCGCGCGTCGCTTTCGCTACCTTGCCACCTGGCGCTCTTTCCACTGTCCCGCCCCCAGCAAAATAATCTGCAACTGCCGCACAAAATTCTCCGCCATCTCATGCTCGAGCAATGGCTGATCCGGCGGCAAATCGAGAATGTCGGTGGCCGCCGCCAGCATGGTCATCACGATCAAACCGCACACCATCTGCAGCCGCGCCGTCGGCAACTCCCGGTACAAGCCCAAGCTCCGGAAGTCCTGCGCCATCTCGTTGGTGAAATGTGTCACGTCGTTGCGGATCGCCAGCCGCAGCACCCGGCTGCCGCCCGAACGCTCGCTCGAAATAAACAAGAACTGCAGCCGGTTCGCCTTCACATAGGTCTGGTACACCTGCACCGAGCGGCGCAGGATGTCGCCCTGCGCCAGCTCGACCTGGCGCGCCTCGCGCAGCAAACGGCGCAGCGTGATCCCCACCTCCTCGACGAGTTCGAGCCCGAGTTCGTCGGTGCTGCGGAAGTGCCGGTAGAACGCGTTCGGCACCATGCCCGCCTGGCGCGCAATCTCGCGCAGCGCAAGGCTGGTAAAACTGCGCCCCTCGCCGACCAGCGTCAGGGCGGCGTCGAGCAGCACGCGCCGGGTCACCGCCTTGCGTTCGCTGCGGCTCAGGGCGTCGGCGCGCGCCGGTTCGAGTTCGTGGTCAGCCATCTTTGCCTATGTTGTGTACGGGTGTGTCCGTATTCTACACGTGAAAAACGGCGCTCCCCGCTAGGAGGCGTCTCTAACAATAAGAGGGCCCCCTCTAAATCGGCCCCGGTTTCTTGACTCCCAGTGTACAAGTGTACACAATACGGGCTGTTGAGATGTGCGGCCATTCCGGCGGGCGCGTCATGGCACACCCTTTAAGGACGACTTCAATGGCTTCCCTCGGCACCGGCTTCGGCACTCTGCTCGACATGTTCAGCTACCCGCTGCGCCACTCGCATTACCTCGAGCTGGTCAACCCGCTGTGGACCCAGCACGTGCTCAAGGCGCGCGTCGAGGGCGTCTGGGACGACACCGCCGACACCCGCACCCTGACGCTGCGCCCGGGCCGCGGCTGGCGTAGCCACCGCGCCGGCCAGTTCGTGCGGCTCGGCGTGCCGATCGACGGCATGCGCCACACGCGCACCTATTCGATCTCGTCGGCGCCGGCGCGCACCGACGGCTGCATCACCGTCACCGTCAAGGCGATCAAGGGCGGGCGCGTGTCGCAGCACCTGGCGCGCCGGGTCAAGGTCGGCGACTACCTGCCGTTGGGCGAGCCGCAGGGCGAATTCGTGCTGCCCGACTCGATGCCGGTGCATCCCTTGTTCATCACCGCCGGCAGCGGCATCACGCCGGTCATGAGCATGTTGCGCAGCTACGTGATGGAGTACGAGGTCATGCCCGACATCGCGCACATGCATTACGCCCCGCACGCGCTCGACGTGATCTTCGGCACCGAGCTGCTCCGGCTCGAGGCCAGCCAGCCGCACTACAAGCTGCACTCCTTCTACACCCGCGGCGGCGGCGGGGACGCCCACTTCAGCGCGGCACAACTCGAACTGTCCTGCCCCGACTGGCGCGAGCGCGAAGTCTGGGCCTGCGGCCCGGCCAGCCTGCTCGACGCGCTCGAGGCGCACTGGGAGCAGGCCGGCCTGTCGCGCCAGCTGCACGTCGAGCGCTTCCGCGCCAAGCTGGCCGCCGCGCCGGTCGCCGGCGTCGCCAAGGGACGCGTGTTGTTCGCCAAGAGCCAGGTGAGCGCAGCCTCCGACGGCAGCACCAACCTGCTGCGCGTGGCCGAAGACGCGGGCCTCAATCCTGCGCACGGCTGCCGCATGGGCATCTGCCACGGCTGCGACACGCAACTGCTCAGCGGCTGCGTGCGCGACCTGCGCACCGGCGCCCTCATCACCGAACCCGGCGACACGGTGCAAGTGTGCGTCTGCACCGCCGTCGGCGACGCCGAACTGGCGCTCTGAGCCCGCTCCGGACCCGCTCTGAACCCATCCTCACAGGAACCCACCATGTCGATACCCTCCCACCTGACGCACGCCGAGATCGAAGAGTTCGGCCGCGAGATCGAAGCGATCCGCAACGAAGTCATGGACAGCCGCGGCGAGCGCGACGCGCGCTACATCTACCGCCTGATCAAGGTCCAGCGCAGCCTGGCGCTCGGCGGGCGCCTCGTGATCTACGCCAGCCTCGCCTTTTTGCCGCAGTGGAGCCACGCGCTGGCCGGCCTGCACCTGTTCTGGCCCGTGATCGCGCTCGGCACGCTGATGCTCGGCTGCGCCAAGATCCTCGAGAACATGGAGATCGGCCACAACATCTCGCACGCCCAGTGGGACTGGCTGCGCGACCCGGCGGTCCAGTCGGGCAGCTGGGAGTGGGACCACGTGTGCCCGTCCGACCAGTGGAAGCACTCGCACAACGTCAAGCACCACACCTGGACCAATGTGTTCGGCAAAGACGCCGACGTGGGCGGCTACGGCCTGCTGCGCCTGTTCTCGGCGCAGCGCTGGAAGCCCTTCAACCTGGGCAATCCGGTCTACGCGCTGGTGCTGGCGCTGCTGTTCGAATGGGGCATCGCGATCCAGGAGCTCGAACTGGGCCGCATCTGGAGCGGGCGCCAGAGCTTCGAGAGCATCCGCGGCCTGTGGGAGAAGACGCGCGCGAAAATGGCGCGCCAGATCCTCAAGGACTACATCCTGTTTCCGCTGCTGGCCGGGCCGTTCTTCCTGGTCGTGTGCGGCGCCAACGCGGTGGCCAATGTGATCCGCAACCTGTGGACCTACCTGATCATTTTCTGCGGCCACTTCCCGATGGGCGTGCATGTGTTCACCAAAGAAGAGGTCGAGAACGAAACGCGGCCGCGCTGGTATGTGCGCCAGTTGCTCGGTTCGTGCAACATCGGCGGCGGCAAATTGTTCCACATCATGAGCGGCAACCTGAGCCACCAGATCGAGCATCATTTATTCCCGGACATGCCAAGCAACCGCTATCCCGAAGTCGCGCCGCGCGTGCGCGCCCTGTGCGTGCGCTACCGCCTGCCGTACAACACGGGCTCGCTCACGCGCCAGTTCGGCACCACCGTGCTGCGCATCCTGCGCATGACGTTTCCGGGGCACAGCACATTCCTCGACGGTGAACGCAAGATGCCGAAAGCCATGCCCGCCTAGCGCCGTGCACTGAACCAATTTCCGCTTTTCCGATCTTAGAAAGATTGGGATCGCGGGAGGTGCGCATGGAACACAATCCGGAGGAGGACGAGCTTAGTCTGGCCGTATTTATCGACGGCAACCACGAGGCGATACTCGAACACTGGGAGCGCTTCGCCAGCAGCATCCCCTCGGCGCGCCACCTCGACCATAAAGCCCTGCGCGACCATGCGGCGGGCATGTTGACCGCGATCGCCGCCGACCTGCGCGACGCGCAAACGCCGTACGAGCAGTCCGAAAAATCCAAGGGCCGCGGGCCGCGCCCCGACAGCGCGACCGAGGCCGCGCTGCACGGCGCCGAGCGCGTTTCCATCGGCTTCAGCGTCAACGACGCGGTCGCCGAATTCCGCGCCCTGCGCGCCAGCGTGCTCCAGCTCTGGGGCGAGGCCAACAGCGCCGCGCTGTCGCGCGTGGGCGAGGAGCTGACCCGTTTCAACGAGGCGATCGACCAGGCGCTGTCCGAGTCGATCGAACGCTTCGGCATCGAAAAAGACGAGTACACGCGCCGCTTCGACACGCTGCTGTCGTCGACGCCCGACCTGCATTACATCGTCGGCGCCGACGGCAGCCTGATCTACGCGAACCAGGCGCTCAGCCATGTGCTGGGCATCCCGCAGCACCTGGTCCCGGGCCGCAACATCGACGAGCTGTGCCCCGCACTGGTGCCGCGCTTCCGGCGCGACCTGCGCAAGGTGACCGAAACGGGCGAGCCGCTGCGCGCCGAGATGCGCTGGCCGGGCCCGGACGGGATCGAGGTCACCTACCGCTACGTGTTCCTGCCGGTGTTTGGCGACGACGGCCGGGTCGACTCGGTCTCGGGCACGGCGCGCAATATCTCCGAGCTCAAACAATACGAAGAAAAAATCCACCGCAACGCCTACTACGACAACCTGACCGGGCTGCCCAACCGCGCCCTGTTCCAGGACCGGCTCGAGCAAAACGTCAAGCACGCGGCGCGCACCGGCCACGCGCTGGCGCTGATGTTCATCGACCTCGACGGCTTCAAGGAGGTCAACGACCGCTCCGGCCACGCCGCCGGCGACGAGCTGCTCAAGGAGGGCGCGCGCCGCATCCGCGGCAGCGTGCGCGGCAGCGACACCGTCGCGCGCATCGGCGGCGACGAGTTCACCGTGATCCTGAGCGAGGTGAACGACATCCTGCATGTCGAGATCCTGGCCCAGGCCATCCTCGACGAGCTGGCCGAGCCGTTCGTGATCGACGCGGCCAGCTACCACGTCTCGGGCAGCATGGGCATCACCCTGTGCCCGCAGGACGGCTGCACGCCCGACGAATTGCTGCGCAACGCCGACCAGGCCATGTACGTGGCCAAGCAGGCGGGCCGCAACCGCTTCAGCTTCTTCACCGCGAGCATGCGCGACTCGGCGTGGGCGCGCCTGAAGATCATCGAAGAGCTGCGCACGGCGCTGGCGCAGCACCAGCTGGCGGTGTACTACCAGCCGATCGTCGACCTGGCCAACGGCGAGATCGTCAAGGCCGAGGCGCTGGTGCGCTGGCACCACCCGCAGGGCCGGCTGGTCATGCCCGACGAATTCATCGGCCTGGCCGAGCAGTCCGGCCTGATCGGCGAGATCGGCTCGTGGGTGTTGGGCGAGGCGATCGAACACGCGCGCCAGTGGAGCGCGCTGCTGGGCCACCCGTTCCAGATCAGCGTGAACAAGTCGCCGGTCGAATTCATGAGCGTGGCGATGATGAAAAGCTGGGACAGCGACCTGGCCGTGCTGGGCCGGGCGCGCGACCAGATCGCGGTCGAGATCACCGAGGGCATTTTGCTCAACGACTCGCGCGCCGTGCGCGAGCGGCTGGCCAAGCTGCAGCAGGCCGGCGTGCAGTTCACGATCGACGACTTCGGAATCGGTTATTCGTCGATGTCCTACCTTAAAAAATTCAAGGTCGATTTTTTAAAGATCGACCAGTCCTTCGTCAAGGACATGATGCAAAGCGCCGACAGCGGCGTTTTCGCCGAGACCATCATCGTGATGGCCCACAAGCTCGGGCTCAAGGTGATCGCCGAAGGGGTCGAGACGGTCGAACAGCGCGACTGGCTCAGGGCGATGGAATGCGACTACGCGCAAGGCTTCCTGTTCTCCGAGGCCGCATCGTCGGAGCGCTTCACGCGCATGCTCGGGACGCCCTTCGACGCTGCCCGCCCGTGGCCTGCGGGCGTGCACACCGAAATTTTTTAAGCGACGCCTTCCAAGTCGCGCCGATATGCGTTAAATTAACCTCCATGTAACTCCTTTACATGGGATGGGCGATTTGCATAAGCACTCGGCGTGGCTTAAATCCCTGCTTCCGGCAGCGCTGCTGCTGGCGGGTGCGGGCGCAGTCGCCAGTCCCGTCGACGAGGACGAACTGGCCCTGAGCTACGGCGACAACACGCAGGTGAGCATCGCCACCGGCAGCGCGCAAGCGGTCCGGCACGCGCCGGCCACGGCCACCGTGATCACCGCGCGCGACATCAAGGCCATGGGCGCGACCGACCTGGACCAGGTGCTCGAGAGCGTGCCCGGCCTGCACGTGTCGGTCTCGCACCTCGCGTACAGTCCCATCTACAGCCTGCGCGGCAGCTTCACCAACTTCAATCCGCAGGTGCTCATGCTGGTCAACGGGCTGCCGATCACGTCTTACTTCTCCGGCAACCGCGGCTTCGCCTGGGGCGGCATGCCGGTCGAGAACATCGCGCGCGTCGAAGTCATCCGCGGCCCCGGCTCGGCCCTGTACGGCGCCGACGCGTACGCGGGCGTGATCAACGTCATCACCAAGACGGCCGCCGACATCGCCGGCCTCGAGATGGGCGCGCGCCTTGGCAGCTTCAGGTCGCGCGACGCGTGGCTGCAATACGGCGGCAAGCTTGGCGCGCTGAGCGCCGCGTTCTACCTGCGCGCCGGCAGCAGCGACGGCGCGCGCCGCATCATCGAAGAAGACTCGCAGACCCGGCTCGACGCCATTTTTGGCACCAGCGCCTCGCTCGCGCCGGGACCGCTGAACGTGGGGCGCGACGCGCTCGACGCGCGCGCCGACCTTTCTTACGGCAATTGGCGCTGGCGCTCGGCCTATCAGAGACGCGACATCGGCATGGGCGCGGGCTTGGCCGAAAGCGTCGACCCCGACGGCCGCATCCCCGAAACGCGTTATTACACCGACCTGTCGTACGAGCGCAGCGGCGTGCTGCCGCACTGGGACGCCAGCGTGGTGCTGGGCTACTACGATTTGCGCGAGGCGCCGGGCGACCCCGCGTTCCGGCTGTTCCCGAAGGGCGCATTTGGCGGCGCCTTCCCCGACGGCGTGATCGGCAACCCGGGCCACTACGAGCGCCACACCTCGCTGGCCGCGACGGCCGTGTACACGGGCCTTGAGCGGCACCGCGTGCGCATCGGCGTGGGCCACCGCATCGCCGACCTGTATCGCGCGCCCGAATTCAAGAACTTCGACCTGGTCGTCATACCGGGCGTCGGTCCGGTGTTTAACCCGCTTGGGAGTGTCGTCGACGCCACCCACGTGCCGGAACTGGGCTACCTGACGCCGCACAAGCGCCGCCTCAACTACGTGTTCCTGCAGGACGAATGGACGCTGGCGCCGGATTGGTCACTCACGTCCGGCGTGCGCTACGACCGCTATTCCGACTTTGGGTCGACCACCAATCCGCGCTTGGCGCTGGTCTGGGACGCGGCCTACAACGTGGTGGTCAAGGCGATGCACGGACGCGCCTTCCGCGCGCCGGCGCTGACCGAGCAATACACGATCAACAACCCGGTCAATATCGGCAATCCCGCGATCCGGCCCGAGACCATCGCGACCAGCGAGTTGGCGTTTTTGTGGAAGGCGGCCGACAGCGTGCAGACCAGCCTGACCATGTACCGCTACCGCATGAGCGACATCATCGCCGCCACGGCGAATGCCGATCCGAGCACCGGCAAGACCTTCCGCAACACGGCCGACCAGAGCGGGCACGGATTCGAACTCGAAGGGCAGTGGGACGCGAGCCGCGACGTGCGCGTGAGCGGCAGCTGGTCGGTGCAGCACAGCGTCGACGAGATGTCGGGCAAGGACCCTGGGCTGGCGCCGCGCCAACGCCTGTTTGCACGTGCCGACTGGCGGCTGGACCCGGCCTGGCAATTGGGCACGACGCTCAACCATGTGGCCGACCGCCGCCGCGAGCCCTGGGATACGCGCCCGCAGCTGGCCGATTACACGACCGTGGACATGAGCTTGCGGCGCCTGGCCGGGGCATGGGAGGTGCGGGCCACGGTGCTCAATATGTTCAACCGCGATGTGCGCGAACCGAGCCTGGCGCCGGGCAATATCCGCTACGACTTGCCGATGCCGAAGCGCTCGTTGAGCTTTGAGATTACGCGGCGCTTGTAGCACGCACCTTGCAACACGCCGCTTATGGCGCGCTGTCTGAAACGCGCCGCTTGTGCGGATATTACGGCGGGTCTTTTTTCTTCATCAGGCCGGCGAGCGCGGCGAATGGATTATGCGTGGCCGGCGCCACTTCGGCCGACAGCAGGCCCGCGCCGCGATCGGCCTCGAGATAGCGCGAGTGCTCGTTGTCGTGGCAGTACAGGCATAACAACTCCCAATTGGAGCCGTCGGGCGGATTGTTATCGTGGTTATGGTCGCGGTGATGGACCGTCAGCTGGGATACGTTCGCATGCGTGAATTCGCGCATGCAGCGGCCGCAAACCCAAGGATACATTTTGAGCGAGCGTTCGCGATAACCCATATCGCGCGTATCGGCCGCGCGGCGCGCATCGGCGACGATTTTGTCGAGCCGGGCGGCGTCTGGTTTCTTGCTTTGCATAGTGGGCACGCGCTTTCATCAGGATTGCGGTGCAAAGTCGCGCCGCTTGCGCGATTGTCGCAGAAAACGCGGAGCGCTGGTGGAGCCGCAGACCAGGCGCAAGTGCGGCCACTGTAGCGTGACAGGAATCGCGAAGCTGACGGCATTCAAAAACCCAAACCCACATCGTCCTCGCGAATGGCTCGGCGCCCCCGCGTTGACCCATAGAACGTTCGCACATAGCAACTGTTCTATGGAT
>JAZKIN010000186.1:0-9312 GCA_040384885.1 Pseudomonadota bacterium
TTCTATGGGGGGGAGGCATGCCTCCCCGCATGCGCGAGGACGATGTTGGTTTAAGGTATTAGAGGCTAATAATGTCGCGATTTCTGCCAAATCAAGCGGCGCATTTCAAGTTTTGCGACAGCCTCCTCCGCGAGGACGATGTTGGTTGAGTTGTTTTAGTGCCTTCGGTCAGCTATTCCCGAGAGTGCCTGCCTTGACTACCCTACCGGGGGCGTCGAGTGCATCATCCAAGTCACGCAGCACCTCGTCGACCGTAAAATATTCGCCTGTCTGCCTGGCCTCATCGCGAGACGCGATCCCCCTCGCCAGAAACTCGCGTTGTGCAATGCGCTTTGCGATCTCGGCCCGCACCGCCTGTTCAATAAATCCGGAAACCGTTTCACCATTTACAAGAACGTTTTTTGCTGCCTGGCAAAGTCCGGGGCTGATGCTTATTGGGTGTTTGAGCGGGTTTTTCATTCTGTTCACCTTTCGGGAATCAGACTATCAAGTGCGATCGCCCGACGCAAGCGTGCGCAGCAGGCATGGCAGCAGGTAAAATGACGGCAACCGTTTCCAGAAAGCCGACATGTCCCTCATCGCCACCCCCGACAGCCTGACCATCACCCGTCCCGACGACTGGCATTTGCACCTGCGCGACGGCGCCGCGCTCGCCAGCGTGCTGCCGCACAGCGCGCGCCAGTTCGCGCGCGCGATCGTGATGCCCAATCTGCGCCCGCCCGTGACCACCACGGCCGCCGCCGCGGCCTACCGCGACCGCATCCTGGCCGTGCTGCCCGAGGGCATGCGCTTCGAGCCCCTGATGACGCTGTACCTGACCGACAACACCGACCCGGACGAGATCCTGCGCGCGCGCGACAGCGGTTTCGTGCACGCGGTCAAACTGTACCCGGCCGGCGCGACCACCAATTCCGACGCCGGCGTGACCGACCTCACGCGCTGCTACAAGACGCTCGAAGTGATGCAGGAAGTGGGCATGCCCTTCCTCGTGCACGGCGAGGTGACCGATGCCGAGATCGACCTGTTCGACCGCGAAGCCGTGTTCATCGAACGCGTGATGCGCCCGCTTCGGCGCGACCTGCCGGCGCTCAAGATCGTGTTCGAGCACATCACCACCAAGGACGCGGCGCAGTACGTGGCCGAAGCCGACGGCCCGATCGCCGCCACCATCACCGCGCACCACCTGCTGTACAACCGCAACGACATCTTCAAGGGCGGCATCCGGCCCCATTACTACTGCCTGCCCGTGCTCAAGCGCGAAGAACACCGGCTGGCGCTGGTCACCGCGGCGACCAGCGGCGACGAGCGTTTTTTCCTCGGCACCGATTCGGCCCCGCACGCGGTCGGCGCCAAGGAGGCCGCATGCGGCTGCGCCGGCTGCTACACGGCGCTGCACGCGATGGAGATGTACGCCGAGGCCTTCGAACGCGCCGGTGCGCTCGACAAGCTCGAAGCCTTCGCCAGCTTCCACGGCCCCGAGTTCTACGACCTGCCGCGCAACACCGGCACGGTCACCCTCAAGCGCGAAGCCTGGACCATGCCCGACACCGTGCCGCTGGCCGAGTCGGCACTGGTGCCGCTCAACGCGGGCGAACAAATCAACTGGAAGATGTTGTAAGCCTTGTCGACGCTGCCCGCCATCGACTGGCCGCGTCCCTGGTACGACGCGGTGCGGCCGGCCTTTGAGCGGCTGCGACTGGACCCTTCCGGCATCGATACAGCGGCTGCGATCGACGCCTTCAACGCCAGCGCCGCGGCGACCGGCCTGCACAACCACCTCGGCCTGCCGATGTCGTTCGTGCCGCAAAGCGCGCTGCCGGACGGCCAGGCCTACGAGGAATTCATCGGCGCGACCGGCAGCGTGCCGACGCGCGAAAACCTGCACGACTTTTTCAACGCGCTCGTGTGGATGACTTTCCCGCGCATCAAATGCGCGCTCAACGCATTGCAGTCGGCGCAGATCGCGTTGTCGGGCGTGGGCAAGTCGCGCGGACCGGCGCGCGACGGCGCCACCATCTTCGACGAGAACAGCGCGTTGCTCGTGGTCCGCGCCTCGAGCGAGGGCGAGGCGCTGGTTACCGCATTGCGCGCGCACCGCTGGAACGAAGCCTTGTTCGAGCGGCGCGCGCAGTTTGGCACCGATGCGCAAGTGTGGCTGTTCGGGCACGCGTTGATGGAAAAACTGGTCGCGCCGCGCAAGGCGATCACCGCGCACGTGCTGGTGGTGATGGCCGATGCGGCCTACTTCGCGCTCGCGCCCGACGCGCAGCGCGCATGGATCGACGAGCAGGTTGCGCGCGGCCTGGCCGACGGCGGCCTGAGTACGGCAAGCTTCACGCCGCTGCAGGTGCTCGGCGTGCCGGGTTGGTGGGAGGGGCAGAACGAGGCGTTTTACGCCGACACGAGCGTGTTTCGTCCGAAGCGCGTGGCATCGACTATTTGAGAACCGCATGAGCAAACCAATTCGCTGGGCAATTCTAGGAACAGGCAAGATCGCGCGCGCATTCGCAGCGGCTTTGAAGGACACGCCCGACGCCGTGCTGGCGGCGGTCGCCTCGCGCACTTTGGACAGCGCCGAGGCGTTCGGCAGCGAATTTGGCGCCGCCGCCTGCTTCGGTTCGTACGAGGAACTGGCCGATGCCGGCGGCGTCGATATTGTCTACATTGGCACGCCGCACCCGATGCATGCCGAGAACGCGAAGCAGATGCTCAACGGCGGCAAGGCTGTACTCTGCGAAAAACCGTTCTCGATGAACCGGCGCGAAGCCGAAGAAGTGGTGGCCCTCGCGCGCGCGAAGAAGCTGTTTTTGATGGAGGCGATGTGGACCCGCTTCATGCCGGCGCTGGCCGAGGTGCGCCGCATCATCGCCTCGGGCGAGATCGGCCCCGTGCACCAGGTGCTCGCCGATTTCGGTTTCACCGCCAGGTTCGGTCCGGAGCACCGCGTGTTCAACCGCGCACTCGGCGGAGGTGCCTTGCTCGACCTTGGAATCTATCCCCTGTCGATCGCCGCCGCGCTGCTCGGGCCGGTGGCGTCGGTGCAGGCGCAGGCTGAAATCGGCCCCACCGGCGTCGATCTCCAGACCGGGTTCACGCTCAAGCACGCGGACGGCGGCATGTCGATTTGCAGCTGTTCGCTGGTGACGCGTTCTCCCGTCGAACTGACGGTCGCGGGCGAACTGGGGCAAATCAGGATGAACAGCAATTTCCACCGATCCTCGTCGGTCACCGTGACTTTGGCCGATGGCGGCACGCGTTCGGTGTCGACGCCGTTTATTGGTAACGGCTACGCGCACGAGGCGATCGAAGCGGGCCGCTGCCTGCGCGCGGGACTGATCGAAAGCGAGCACATGACGCACGCCGAAACGCTGGCGCTGATGGGCGTGCTTGACACGATCCGCGCGCAGATCGGCGTGCGCTACGCGGCCGATGAATGAGGGGAATGCCGCGAAAGTTAATTGGCTGGCGACCTCCAGGCGGAACTACACTTTGTGCTACAGAAATCGAGAACGCGATGGAGATCGAAAAATTAATTACCGTCATTCCTGCCATTGGCAGAAATGACTACTCATGCTGAGTTTGCCCATCCGTGGCGTCAGAGCCTTCAGGCCCGGAAACTGTGCGGCTGGAGCCTTCGTTAGTGGCAGAATAAAAGCGTGCCGTTACCAACTGGAATTGCATAAATTATTCTCTCTGCTTTCACTTCCACGAACGCCACCGGCGCTTGAGCGCCCGTCTTCTTGGGACAATCCCGCAACGTCACCAGTTTTCCTATCATCGCCCCAGTTTTGATTCGCTGATCGATCCCTCCATTGTTTACTCCCATCGCCAAATAATTGTCCCGCGTTGATTTGATGATCGACAGGGTTGCGCCTCCGAAGATCAGGCACAAAATTAGTATCGTCATATGGGCGCTCTTGGGCCATGCCGTCATTGCTTCCTCTTTTGTAACTGTGCAGGCAACATTGCAGTTATACGTCACGTGCCCATTAATTTTGCTTCGAGGCCCAATTTCACGCGAATTTCACATTGGGGTCAGACCCGGGTCTGACCCCGATGTCCGACATCATGCCCTTGGTGGCGATCACTGTGTTGCTGGTGTTGGTGCTTTCTATTTACTAGCTCGTGCGCGTGCGCTTCGTTAAGTGGCCGCCGCGTTCCGTCATTTGCTTGCGCAAATTAGAGGAAATCTATTAAAACAGAAGTAAACCCTGCCGCGCGAGCGTGCTAATCTGGTGCGATTTTTACACCTTGGAAAGTCGCGCCAATGAGCTCCCCGCACAATACCGCCGTCAGTATGCCTGCCGCCCACCTCCACGGCGAAGCCGCGCCGGCGGCCATGGCGGCCGTCTTTGCGAGCCAGCAGGAGACCGCGATCCGTTGGCGCGAGTCCACCGCCGCCGAGCGTATCGCGCGCATCAAGCGCCTGCGCGAAGCCCTGATCGACAACCGCGATAATTTTTACGCCGCCTTTGCGTCCGACTACCGCAAGTCGCCATCCGAGGTCGAGGCCTCCGAATTCCTGCCGGTGCTCGAAGAAATGCGCCACGTGCTCGGGCGCCTCAAGCGCTGGATGAAGCCGCAAAAAATGTGGCCGACCACGACCATGCTCGGCACCTCGGCGTGGGTCCAATGCCAGCCGCGCGGCCGCGTTCTGATCGTGGCGCCATGGAACTATCCGCTGGCGCTGTGCCTCGGTCCGCTCGTTTCCGCGCTGGCGGCCGGCAACACCGCGATCATCAAGCCGTCCGAAATGACGCCCGCCGTGTCCGGCCTGATGGCGCGTATCATCACCAAAATCTTTCCCGAGAACGAGGTCGCGCTGTTCCAAGGCAGCACGCCCACCTCGACCGCCTTGCTGGCGCTGCCGTTCGACCACATTTTCTTCACCGGTTCGCCCGCGGTCGGCAAGGTCGTCATGACGGCCGCCGCGCAGCATCTCGCGAGTGTCACGCTCGAGCTCGGAGGCCGTTCGCCGACCATCGTCGACGAGAGCGCCAACCTGACGCTCGCGGCGGAAACGCTGATGTGGGGCAAGTTCATCAACAACGGACAAACCTGCGTCGCGCCCGACCATGTCTATGTGCACGCGTCGGTCAAGGCCGCCTTCATCGACGAATGCAAAAAGGTGCTCAAGGCGCGCTACGGCCAGACGCCGGGGCAGCAAAAGGCGAGCCAGGACCTGACGCGCATCGTCAATGCCCGCCACACGCAGCGCGTGGCCGCCTTGTTGTCCGACGCGCTCAAGCGCGGTGCGGTCGCCGTCGCCGGTGGCGAGGTCGACGAGGCGCAGTGCTATGTGGCGCCGACCCTGCTCGACCAGGTGCCCGCCGACGCCGACATCCTGGCGAACGAAATCTTCGGGCCGGTGCTGCCGATCTTGCCGTACACCGATCTCGACGAGCTGATCGCCGAGATCAATGCCGCACCCAAGTCGCTGGCGCTGTATTTCTGGAGCCGCCAGCAAACACAGATCGACAAGATGCTCAAGCGCACCAGCTCGGGCGGCATCTGCATCAACCATTGCGTCGCGCAATTTGCGCACGGCAACCTGCCCTTCGGCGGCGTGAATAATTCGGGCATCGGCAACGCGCACGGCGTGTATGGATTCAAGGCGTTCTCGCACGAACGCGCCGTGTTGCGCTCGTCGCCGCTCATGTTGATCAAGCTGTTTTTCCCGCCGTACACATTGAACCGCTACAAGCTGATCCGCCAAGTTGTCGACATGCTGCGCCTGCCGATGATTTGAGTTCGTTCGCTGCTTCAGGGCATCGAAAAAACGCCTAACTTTCCACAGCGCATATTCGCACCGACCCATGCCCCGCCTGCCCTTGTGCCAAGCACATGCGGCCGTGCGGTGGATCAATTTGCATAATCATTTGACACTTACCATTGGCTTGCCGCACGCATTTGCGATAGCGGCTTTGCGGTGCCAACCAACGTGGAGGTCACATGAAAACCCTTAGACAGTTGTTCTGCATTGCGCTGCTACTGGCGTGCAATCTGGTGCAGGCCAAGGCAACGCTGTCGGTGGCCCCGCCGTCGAAACCGGTTGCAGTGGGCGACACCATCGAGGTGTTCGTGATGGTCGCCAATGCGAACGACCTGTTCGGATTTCAATTCGACTTTATGTTCGACCAGACCGTGTTCGCGGCGCAGTCGGTCACGCAAGGCTCGTTTTTGCCGAACCACGGCAATACCCTTTTTGTCCCCGGCACGATCGACAACGATGAGGGCATCGTTAGCTTCAATGCCAGCACGCTGCTGGGGCAGGGCAGGGGTGCGAAGGGCGATGGCATCTTGCTTGCGTTTAGTTTTACGGCGATCTCGGCGGGCACTGCGGCGTTCTCGATCGTGGCCCCCGTTTTGCTCAACAGCGCGCTCAACGTCCTGCCGTTCACGAGCACGGTGGCGATGGTCACGGTCAGCCCGATTCCGGAGCCGGCCACGTATCTGTTGCTGCTGATCGGCTTGGCCGGACTGGGCGGTTTCAAGCGTTTCTGCAGTGGGCGCCGGGCTGGGGAGCTTGCAAACACGGGTTCCTAAGGACGGTGGCGTTGAGCAGCTGTTCTATGGAGTTGAGCCGCTTGATACGGCAGAAATCGCGACCTCACTAGCCTTTAATAACTCACACCAACATCGTCCTCGCGCATGCGGGGACCCATGGAAGGTTAGCTCATAGCAACCGTTCCATGGGTCCCCGCATGCGCGAGGACGATGTTGGTTTTTTTTGTTTGGTATTTTTTCGACGCGATTTCTGATGCGTCTTAAGCGCCAATTCGGCGCACTACCCCCTTTCGGAATAGCCTCCTACCCCGAGGATGATGTTGGTGGTGGGTTAGCCCTGCCTAAATTGATCAATCAAACCTTCAAAAATTCCTCGCGCCCGCCGAGCCAGCGCGCGAGGTGGGCGTCGACGGTGGCGCGGTCCTCGATGCCGGCCTCTTGCAGCAGGTTGTGCGCGACGTCGCGCGCCTGCTCTACCAGCCACTGGTCGGTCTCGAGGTCGGCGAAACGCAGCATCGCCTGGCCCGACTGGCGCGCGCCCAAAAACTCGCCCGGGCCGCGGATCTCGAGGTCGCGCCTGGCGATCTCGAAGCCGTCGGTGGTCTCGCGCATCGTCATCAGGCGCTGTTTGGCCACCCCGCCCAGCGGGCTCTGATACAGCAGCAGGCAGACGCTGGCCGCCGAGCCGCGGCCCACGCGCCCGCGCAACTGGTGCAGCTGCGACAGGCCGAAACGCTCGGCGTGTTCAATCACCATCAGCGACGCATTCGGCACGTCGACCCCGACCTCGATCACGGTGGTGGCGACCAGCACCTGCACCTCGCCGCGCGTGAAGGCGTCCATCACCTCCTGTTTTTCGGCCGGCTTGAGGCGCCCGTGCACCAGCCCCACCTGCAGGTCGGGCAGGGCCTCGGCCAGCATCGCGTGGGTGTCGGTGGCGGTTTGCAGCTGCAGCGCCTCGGATTCTTCGATCAGCGGGCAGACCCAGTACACCTGGCGTCCCTCGAGCGCGGCCGCGTGCACCCGTTCGATGACCTCGTCGCGCCGGTTCTGGTCGACCGCGCGCGTGACGATCGGGCTGCGCCCGGGCGGCAGCTCGTCGATGATCGACACTTCGAGGTCGGCGTAGTAGGTCATCGCCAGCGTGCGCGGGATCGGCGTGGCCGACATCATGAGCTGGTGCGGGGTCTTGCCGTTGCTGCCCTTGTTGCGCAGGGTGAGTCGCTGGGCCACGCCGAAGCGGTGCTGCTCGTCGACGATCACCAGGCCCAGTTTGGCGAAATTGACCGTGTCCTGGATCAGCGCGTGGGTGCCGATGACGAGGTGGGCCTCGCCGGATTCGACCAGCGCGGTCGCGGCCAGCTTGTCTTTTTTCTTGAGGCTGCCGGTGAGCCAGGCGACCTTGACCCCGAGCGGCTCCATCCACGCGGCGATCTTGCGGAAGTGCTGGTCGGCCAGGATCTCGGTCGGGGCCATCAGGGCCACCTGGTAGCCGCTGTCGATCGCCTGCGCGGCGGCCAGCGCGGCGACCACGGTCTTGCCGCTGCCGACGTCGCCCTGCAGCAGGCGCTGCATCGGATACGGGTGGCGCAGGTCGGCGCGGATCTCGAGCAGCACGCGTTGCTGGGCGCCGGTCAGCTTGAACGGCAGCACCCCGAGGAAGGCCTCCGACAGCGTGCCAACCGTTTTGAGCACGGCCGCGCCCTTGGCCCGGCGCGCCCGCTGCGCGCGCTTGAGCGAGAGCTGCTGCGCGAGCAGTTCGTCGAATTTCATGCGCACCCACGCCGGATGCGAGCGGTCGGCCAGCGCGTGTTCGTCGATCTCTTGCGGCGGGTAGTGCAGCAGCCGCACGGCGGGCTCGAAATTACTCAGGCTCATTTTGGACAGCAGCGCCGGCGGCAGCGTGTCGCGCCAGTCGACGCGCTTCATCGCGTCGCCGATCGCGCGCCGTAAAATTGCCTGCGACAGGCCCTCGCCCGACGGATAGACCGGCGTGAGCACGGTCGGCAGCGGCGCGCCCTCATTGATGACCTTGTAGGCCGGATGGACCATCTCGGCGCCGAAGAAACCATGTTTGAGTTCGGCGCGGGCGCGCACGCGCGTGCCCTCGGCCAGCTGGCGCACCTGGCTGCCGTAGAAATTCATGAAGCGCAGCAAAATGTCGCCGCTCTCGTCGGCGATGGTCACGAGCAGCTGGCGGCGCGGCTTGAAGCCGATTTCGTTCTTGGTGACTACGCCCTCTACCTGCGACACATGTCCGCCGCGCAGGCAGGCTTCGCGGATCGGAACGACCTGCGTCTCGTCCTCGTAGCGCATCGGAAGGTGCAGCACGAGGTCCATATCCGTGCGCAGGCCCAGCTTGGCAAGCTTGCTTTCGTTGGTTTTTGGCGCGGTTTTCGGTTTGGTCGGCGGCATATCTGGGTTGCTTGGGGGCGCCAGGCTGTAAAATAGAGGGTTGGCCGGCGCACTTAAGCCCTATTGTAATTCCCCCGTAGCCCTTTTTTCAGAATTAGCAGAAATGTACTCGCTTTCCGACTTCGATTTTATCTTGCCGCCCGAACGCATCGCGCAGACCCCGCTGTCCGAGCGCAGCGCCTCGCGCCTGCTGCACCTCGACGGCGCCGCCATCATCGACCGCCAGTTCGCCGACATCGTCGACCTGCTCGCGCCGGGCGACCTGCTCGTCATGAACGACACGCGCGTGCTCAAGGCGCGCTTTTTCGGCGTCAAGGAGACCGGCGGCAACGTCGAGGTGCTGGTCGAGCGCGTGCTCGACAACCGCACCGTGCTGGCCCAGGTGCGCGC
>JAZKIN010000187.1:0-5516 GCA_040384885.1 Pseudomonadota bacterium
TCGGCGATCGTGATCTGCACGTTGGCGATGCTCTCGCGCCGCCACAGCGGCTCGAACAGCACGTTGCCGAAGCGCAGCGCCATCAGGTTCTGCACGGAGGGCTTGCCGAGGTAGTGGTCGATGCGGAACGCCTGTTCCTCCTTGAACACCGAGCGCACCACGCGGTTGATCTCCTGCGCGCTGGCCAGGTCGTGGCCGAGCGGCTTCTCGAGCACCACGCGCACCTTCGGGCCGTTCAGGCCGACGACGCCGAGCTGCTCGCAGATCTGCGGGAACAGGTAGGGGCTGGTGGCGAGGTAGAGCACCACGGTGTCCGCGTCGCGTTCGCCGAGCCACTCCTTGAGCCGCACGTAGTGGTCGGGCTGCGACAGGTCGAGGCGGCGGTAGTGCAGCATGCCGGCGAACGCGGCGAACTCCTCGTCGCTGGGGCGCTTGGCCAACTCGACATCCTGGAAGCGTGTCTTGAGCCACGCGCGGTACTGTTCGTCGGTCTGGTCGTCGCGCGCGACCGCCAGAATGCGGCCCGAGGGCGGCAGCTTGCCGTGGCGGAAAGCCTGGAACAGCGCGGGCATCAGCTTGCGCCAGGTGAGGTCGCCGGTGCCGCCGAAGAAAACGAGGTCGAATGACATGCGAGTGAGCGCGCCACCGAGGGCGCATGTAACTTAGTTTCAGTGTTTATCATGCCCATGTTTCTTTTGCAGGTCAACGGAGGCGCGCCGTGACGGACTTTCCGACATTCATCGCCCAAGCCTGGAACGACCACGCCGACGCGCCGCAGGGCGTCGCCGACCGGCTCGAAGCAGCGGTCGCGATGGCCGCCGACGAAAGCGAACTGGCCCAGTTGCTGAACCTCGCGCATCACGTGCACGGCGAGCACCTGGGCGGGTGGCCGCAGGGCGTCGCCTTCATCGAGGGCCTGCGCCGGGCGCCGGCGTTCTCGGCCGAAGGGCCGAGCGGTCAGACGGCGCGGCGCTGCATTGCGAGCCTGCAGCTGTGCGCTGGCGAGACCGCCGGGCTCGACGCATTGACGCCGTCCGACCGCATCCGCGTGCTCGCGATGGCGGCCGCCAACCTCGGGAGCCCCGAGCCTTTGCGCGCCGGTCACCTGCTGCGTGAGGCGCTGGGCCTGGCGGCCGGTAGTGACCTGCCGGCCGCCGACCCGATGAACCGGGCGCTCGCCGTCACCAGCCACAACATCGCCTGCACCCTCGAAGAGAACCCCGACCGCAGCGCCGACGAGCGGGCGCTGATGATCCTCGCGGCGCAGGCGTCACGCGATCGCTGGGCCATCGCGGGCACCTGGCTGGAGGTCGAACGCGCCGAGTACCGGCTCGCCCACACCTGGCTGCAGGCCGGCGACTTCGCCCGCGCGCGGACGCATGCGCAGGCCTGCCTGGACATCGTCGGCGCGAACGAGGGCGCCGCGCTGGAGCGCTTCTTCGGCTGGGAGGCGCTCGGCCTGGTCGAGCGCGCAGCGGGCAACGCGACCGCCCACGCGCAAGCCACGGTCCGGGCGCGGGAAGCATTCGAGGCGCTCGACGAATCGGACAAGACCTGGTGCGCCGCGAGCCTGGACCGACTGGCGGCGCCGGCCTGATACGCGCTTGCAGCGCGGCTCGACCCGCCGGCAGGCCGTCGGTTACTTTCGGTAAACAAGCCGCGGCGCCGCGCGGCCGGAACGCACTCGACGCGTTCTAATCGAACATCGTTTCGCCACCGTTGCGCCACCATGAACCAACTCGACCAGCTCAAGCAGTTCACGACCGTCGTCGCCGACAGCGGCGATTTCAAGCAGCTCGCGCAGTACGCGCCGCGCGATGCGACCACCAACCCGTCCCTGATCCTCAAGGCGGTGCAGAAGCCGGACTACGCGCCGCTGCTCAAGGAAACCGTCGAGGCGCACCGCGGAAAACCGCTGGAGGCGATCGTCGACGAGGTGCTGGTGCGTTTCGGTCTCGAGATCCTGAAGATCGTGCCGGGCCGCGTCTCGACCGAGGTCGACGCGCGGCTGAGCTTCGACACCGCGGCCAGCGTCGCCAAGGCGCACCGGCTGATCGCGATGTACGAGGAGTCCGGCGTCGCGCGCGAGCGCATCCTGATCAAGCTGGCGTCGACCTGGGAGGGCATCCAGGCCGCGCGCATCCTGCAGCACGAGGGCATCCGCTGCAACATGACGCTGCTGTTCGCGTTCTGCCAGGCGGTGGCCTGCGGCGAGGCGAGCGCGCAGCTGATCTCGCCGTTCGTCGGCCGCATCTACGACTGGCACAAGAAGAACGCCGGCGCGCAGTGGGTCGAGGCCGACAACGCCGGCGCGAACGACCCGGGCGTCAAGTCGGTCGCGCAGATCTTCACGTACTACAAGAATTTCGGCATCGAGACCGAGGTGATGGGTGCGAGCTTCCGCAACGTCGGCCAGATCCGGGCGCTCGCCGGCTGCGACCTGCTGACCATCAGCCCCGAGCTGCTCGGCGAACTGCAGGCGAACGACGCGCCGCTGCCGCGCGTGCTCGATCCGGAGGTCGCGAAGCTGGTGCCGATCCACGCGGTCACGTACAACGAGGCGAGCTTCCGCTTCGCGCTCAACGAGGACGCGATGGCGACCGAGAAGCTCGCCGAAGGAATCCGCGCCTTCGCGGTCGATGCCGGCAAGCTGGACAAGATGATCGAGGCGCTGCAATGAACGCCTTGCGCTGCGACAAGACCGAGGCCTGGGCGGCGCTCGCCGGGCATTACGAAGCGCATGGCCGCGACTTCGATATCCGCGAAGCGTTCGCGCGCGACCCGGGCCGGTTCGCCTCGCTGGGCATCGAGGCGCCCGAGGTCTTCGCCGACCTGTCGAAGAACCGCATCGACACCGCGACGATGCACTTCCTGCTCGACCTGGCGACCGAATGCCGGATCGAGGCCCGGCGCGACGCGATGCTGCGCGGCGAGCCGATCAACACCACCGAAGACCGCGCCGTCCTGCACACGGCGCTGCGCGCGCCGCGCAACCAAGGGGCGTTCAGCGCCGACGTGCACGGCGTGCTCGACGCGATGCTCACCTACGTCGAGACCGTGCGCGACACGGCGGCCAGCGGCATCCGCCACATCGTCAACATCGGCATCGGCGGCAGCGACCTCGGGCCGCAGATGGTCGTGCCCGCGCTCGACGCGTTCGCGCATCCGGGCCTGACGCTGCACTTCGTCTCCAACGTCGACGGCCACGACATCGTGCCGGTGCTGCGCCACCTCGACCCGGCGCAGACGCTGTTCATCATCGCCAGCAAGACCTTCACGACGCAGGAGACGATGGCCAACGCGCACGCCGCGAAGGCCTGGTTCGAGGCCAGCGGCGGCACCGACATCGCCAAGCATTTCTGCGCGACCACGACCAACATCGAGGCGGCCGCAAAGTTCGGCATCACGACGACCTTCGGGTTCTGGGACTGGGTGGGCGGGCGCTACTCGCTGTGGTCGGCGATCGGGCTGCCGGTCGCGCTGGCCATCGGCGCCGACAACTTCCGCGCGCTGCTGGCCGGCGCGCATGCGATGGACGAGCATTTCGCGACTGCGCCGGCCGCGAAGAACCTGCCGCTGCTGCTCGGGTTGATCGACCTCTGGTACCGCAACTTCCACGGCTTCACCAGCCGCTGCATGGCGCCGTACCACCAGGGGTTGAAGCGCCTGCCGGCCTACCTGCAGCAGCTCGAGATGGAGAGCAACGGCAAGCAGGTCGATCTGGACGGCGAGCCGCTGCCGTTCGCGACCAGCCCGGTTGTCTGGGGCGAGCCCGGCACGAACGGCCAGCACGCGTACTTCCAGATGCTGCACCAGGGCACGGACGTGATCCCGGTCGAGTTCATCCTCGTCAAGCGCGCCACCCACGCGATCGGCGGCGACCTGCACGCGCCGCTGCTCGAGCAGCTGGAACGCCAGCACACGATGCTGCTCGCGAACGGGTTGGCCCAGTCCCAGGCACTGATGCTGGGCAAGTCGACGGCCGATGCCGCGGCCGAGAAGGCGCCGACCGCCTCGAAGACGCTCGACCCGTCCGTGCTCGCGAAACACCGCACCTTCCCCGGCAACCGGCCGAGCACGACGCTCGTGCTGGAGCAGCTCACGCCGCGCTCGCTCGGCGCGCTGATCGCGCTGTACGAGCACCGCGTGTTCACCAGCGGCGCGCTGTGGGGCATCAACAGCTTCGACCAGTGGGGCGTGGAGCTGGGCAAGGCGCTGTGCAACGACCTGCTGCCACGCCTGGCCAGCGGCGACACCGCCGGGCTCGACGCGTCGACCGCCGGGCTGATGCGCCGGCTGCGGCCTTAGCGATCCGCGACGGCGCTCAGCGCCGGGACAGCCCGCGCAGCGCGCCGTGCGCGGCGTCGAACGCCTGCTCGACGATGCGCTGCTTCCACTCGTCGGTGTCGACGTAGAACGCGTCGCGGGTCTGGCGCTTGATCTGCTGGCGCTGCGCGGCGGGCAGTTCGGGGTGGTTCTCGACCCACTGGTCGGCGCGCAGGGCGCCGATCATCTGGTCGATCGGTAGCGTGCCGTATTCGAGCGCGATGCCGGTGTACTCGGCCTGCGCGCACTCCTCGTAGGCCGTGAGCCACATCAGGCCCTGCAGCGGGGCGGAGGTGGAGCTGCCGTCGTAGATGCTGGTGACGCTGTCGCCCCACCAGGCGCGGGCCCGTTGCAGCGCGGCGGCGTCGTCGCGGCAGGCGAAGATGCGCTCGCCGTGGCCGCTCGGGCCCAGGCCGGTGTGCAGGTCGATCCAGCCCAGCCGCTGGCAGCGCGTCGCGTGTTCCTGCAGCACGTGGCGCAGCGTCACGTGGCTCCAGGTCGGGTTGCGGCCGCCGTAGAACAGGCCTTCCGGGTGCGCATACTGGCCGCTCGTGATCGCCTGCTGCAGCTTCGCGGCGCCGTGCGCGGCGGCGTAGGCCTGCAGCGGGGCGTCGCTCTCGGGCGTCGGCGGCCAGTGGGCCGGGACGATGGCGGCGGCCAGGTCGTCGTAGGCGTCGTTGCGCGGCGGCGGCTGGTCGAAGTCGTAGAAGTTGCGGTTGAGGTCGACGTTCTCCTGCGTGGTGCGGCGCCACCACGAGAAGCCGTACGGGTTCAGCGCATGGATGTACAGCACCGCGACACGTGCCTCGGCGGCCGCTGCGCGCCACGCCGGATCGCGCAGCAGCGCGGTCTGCACGCCCGAGCCGCAATAGCCCTCGACGCCGTGGCAGGCGCTGCTGACGATCAGCAGCGCGTCGGCATCGGGCGGGCCGTCGCGGACCACGTCCATCGCGAGCGCCTCGCCGTCGCGCCCGACCATCGGGTGCAGGTGGCTCTGCGGGTCGAGGCCGGCGGCCTCGACGGCGGCCAGGAACCTGGCCCGCGCCTCGGCGTAGCTCTGCGAGAAGTTCGCGCTGGCAGCGTTGCTCATCAGCGTGCGGTGTTCAGCCACTTCTCGGCCATGTTGACCCACAGGGTCGCGCCGAGCGGGATCAGGTCGTCGTTGAAGTCGTAGCTCGGGTTGTGCAGCA
>JAZKIN010000188.1:0-6526 GCA_040384885.1 Pseudomonadota bacterium
CGTTGTTGCCGCCGAAGCCGGTGTCGTTGCGGAAGAACAGCAGCATGAAGGCGTACGTCAGGGCCTGGGTGATGATCGAGAAGTACACCCCCTTGATGCGCGAGCGGAAGGCGAAGTAGCCGAACACAAAGGCCAGCACGCCCGGCACGGCCAGCACCAGCAGCATGCAGTACCAGAAGCTGTCGGTGAAGGTCCAGTACCACGGGTAGGTTTTCCAGTCGAGGAACACCATGAAATCCGGCAGGTGGCTCTGGTAGACGCCGTCGCGGCCGATGGCACGCATCAGGTACATGCCGTGGGCGTACGCCCCCATGGCGAAGAACAGGCCATGGCCGAGCGAGAGGATGCCGGTGTATCCCCACACCAGGTCGAGCGCCAGCGCCGCCAGCGCGTAGCACATGAACTTGCCGCCGAGTGCGACCACCCAGGCCGGCACATGCAGCGGGTGGGCCGGGTCGAACGCCAGGTTCAGGACCGGAAGCATGGCCATCACCGCGGCGCACGCGAGGATGGCGCGCCAGACGCCGGCAGAATAAAGGGATCGCAGTTTCATTCGACGCTCCTGCCCTTGAGCGCGAACAGTCCCTGCGGACGGCGCTGGATGAAGACGATGATAAATACGAGGATGAGAATCTTGGCCATGACCGCGCCGGCCATCGGTTCGAGCAGCTTGGTCGTTTCGCCCAGGCCGATGGCCGCGATGACGGTTCCGGCCAATTGGCCCACGCCGCCCAGCACCACGACCATGAATGAATCGATGATGTAGGACTGGCCCAGATCCGGTCCGACATTACCCAGTTGGGACAGCGCCACGCCGCCCAGGCCCGCGATGCCGGAACCGAGCCCGAAGGTCAGCATGTCGATGCGGCCGGTCGGCACGCCCACGCAGTCGGCCATGCGCCGGTTCTGCATCACGGCACGCAGGAACAGGCCCAGGCGGGTCTTGTTCAGGATGAGCCACAAGGCGCTCACCACGACCAGCGCGAACGCGATAATCACGAGGCGGTTCCAGGCCAGCACCAGGGAGCCTAGCACGGTGATCCCGCCCGACATCCATGCCGGGTTGGCCACTTCCACGTTCTGCGCGCCGAACAGCGTGCGCACGGTTTGCATCAGCAACAGACTGATGCCCCAGGTGGCCAGCAGGGTCTCGAGCGGGCGCCCGTACAGCCAGCGGATCACGCTGCGCTCGAGCGCCATGCCGACGCCGGCCGCGACCAGGAAGGCGGCCGGCAGCGCGGCCAGCAGGTACCATTCGAGTGCGCCGGGCGCATACAGGCGGAACGCGGTTTGGACCATGTAGGTGGTGTAGGCGCCGATCATCAGGAGCTCCCCGTGCGCCATGTTGATGATGCCCATCAGGCCGAAGGTGATCGCCAGTCCCAGCGCCGCCAGCAGCAGTACGCTGGCCAGCGACAGGCCGTAAAACAGGTTGCCGATGAATTCAACGCGGGCCAGGCGGCTGTCGATTTCGCGCAGGGACAAGGTCAGCGCGGTGCGCACGCCGGCGTCGGCTTCGACGCCTTTGACCAGGCGCGACTCGATCAGCGGGCGCAAGGCGGCGTCGCTGCTCTCGCCGAGCGCGGTCGCGGCGGACAGGCGGAGCGCGGGATCGTCGGACTGCAGGTCCGCCGTGGCGGCCAGTTCGCGCAGTAGGGCCGTGATTTCGGCGTTCTGTTCGCGCGCTAGCGCGCGGCGCAGCAGGTCGCCATGGGCCGGGTTCACGCCCGCGGACTGGATCGCCTTGGCCGCGGCCAGGCGGCGTTCGTGCTGCGGAGCGGCCAGTTCCTGGCTGGCCAGCGCGCCTTCGACGGCGTTGCGCAGGCGGTTGTTGATGCTCAGGGCGTCGACGCCGTCCGGGACCGGGCTGGTGGTGCCGGTTGCCGGGTCCCAAGCCTGGTCGTTTGCGACGACGAGCAGGCGGCCGTCGGGCGTTGTGTGGAGGGTTTCGTCTTTGAGCGCGGTCAGGACGCGCATCGAATCGGCATCGGCGCGCAGCGCCATGCTGTTGATGGTGGCGATGCGGGCGTCGGTGTCGTCGCCGGCAAGGGCTGTGAGTTCGCCCGGGCTAACGATGGCGTACGCCGGCGCGAAGGCCATTGATAACGCCAGCGCGCAAAGGAGGGTTCGTAGAGTTTGCATGCCAATGCCTTGTGACTTGTTGGTGCTTTAGTGGTGCTTTAAACGTCGAGATAATCCCAGGTGGCCTACCGCCATGACATCGCGATGCGCTGCATTAGCGATTGATAAGTTTTAGAGATCGTGACGATGAAAACTTCGAAAATCACCAACCCACATCGTCCCCGCGAAGGCGGGGACCCATAGAACATTCGCTATGTGTCACCGTTCCATGGGTCCCCGCCTTCGCGAGGACGATGTTGGTTTAGGTTTTTGGAAGGAAGCCCTTAGCGGCTTCTGCCATTTCAAACCTTCCGTTCGAGGTCGAAACTCACAGCTTTTGCTTACCCTCGTTCCCCGTAATAAACGGACTCCAAGGCTGCGCGCGCAGCGGCCCTTTGGTCTTCCACACCACATTGAACTGCCCATCGGGCTTGATTTCGCCGATCATCACCGGCTTGTGCAGGTGGTGGTTGGTCGCGTCCATCGTCAGCGTGTACCCGGACGGCGACTTGAAGGTCTGCCCGCCCATGGCCGCGATGACCTTGTCGGTGTCGGTGGTGCCGGCCTTCTCGACCGCCTGCTTCCACATGTAGATGCCCACGTAGGTCGCCTCCATCGGGTCATTGGTCACCGCCTTGCCGGCGTTGGGCAGCTTCTGCGCCTTGGCATACGCCTGCCACTTCTTGATGAACTCCGCGTTGGCCGGGTTCTTCACCGACTGGAAGTAGTTCCACGCCGCGAGGTGGCCAACCAGCGGCTTGGTATCGACGCCGCGCAGTTCTTCTTCGCCGACCGAGAACGCCACCACCGGCACCTGGGTCGCCTTCAGCCCCGCATTTCCGAGCTCTTTGTAGAACGGCACGTTGGAGTCGCCGTTGATGGTCGAGATCACCGCGGTCTTGCCCCCGCTCGAGAACTTCTTGATGTTGGCGACGATGGTCTGGTAGTCCGCATGGCCGAACGGCGTGTACACCTCGTCGATGTCACTGTCCTTGACCCCTTTGCTCTTGAGGAAAGCGCGCAGGATCTTGTTGGTGGTGCGCGGGTACACGTAGTCGGTGCCAAGCAGGACGAAGCGCTTGGCCCCGCCGCCGTCTTTGCCCATCAGGTATTCGACCGCCGGAATGGCCTGCTGGTTGGGCGCCGCGCCTGTGTAGAAAACGTTCTTTTCCAGCTCTTCGCCCTCGTACTGCACCGGATAGAACAGCAGGCTGTTGAGTTCTTTGAACACCGGCAGCACCGACTTGCGCGAGACCGAGGTCCAGCAGCCGAACACGGCCGCGACCTTGTCCTTGCTGACCAGCTGGCGGGCCTTCTCGTTAAACAGCGGCCAGTTCGAGGCCGGATCGACCACCACCGGCTCGAGCTTCTTGCCGAGCACGCCGCCCTTGGCGTTGATTTCGGCGATGGTCATCAGGGCCACGTCCTTGAGTGTGGTCTCCGAGATCGCCATCGTGCCCGACAGCGAGTGCAGAATGCCGACCTTGATGGTATCGGCGGCGTGCGCCGGGAGGCTAGCTGCCATCAGTGCGGCGGCGGTGGCGATGGTGTTGAAAACGAATGTGCGACGATTGAACATGGTGATCCTCGAAGTGTGTGAATGAATCGGAATGGGCGTCAGTACTGCAGCTGCAGGGAGATCCCCAGCTTCGAATTGCTCGGCACCCCAGTGACTTTGGTGCGCGAATAGACGGCCGATACCTGCGCGTTGTAGCCGTCGATGATGTAGTTCACGCCCAGGTCTTCCTGGCGGGTGTCGATGTTGGTATCGGCCGAGAACTTCTGCAGGCGCGCGAACGGCTGCAACTTGCCCATCCCGAGCTTCCCGCCGAATACATACGACACCCCGCCCGACCAGGCCTGTCCCTGCTCGGACAGCACCACGCCACCGGTGTCGTAGTCGTACCAGGCCGCTTCCACGCCGATGGCGCCCGCGGCCAGCTTTTTCTCCATCAGGAAGTCGATATTCCAGGCCTGGTAGTCGCCGCGCAGGCCGACCGTGACGACACCGTCCTTTTGCGTGCGGCCAGCCACGCCGATCGAGAGGATGTCCTTGGTGCCGAGATAGTTGCCGGTGCCGTAGTAGCCCGGCTCCGCCTCCCAAAAGTCGAACTGGGCGCGGCCCGCATACATCAACGAGTCGCCGGTGTTGACGCCGGCTGCTTTGGCCTGGGACTGGGTAAGGGTGCCGATGCCGAAGGTGCGGCCTTCGAACACACCGAACGAGTAGCCAAGCTTGCCACCCATCGCATTGCCCCACACGACCACACCATCGTCGCGACCGCGGAAGATGCCGCCGTTGTAGCCGTAGCGCGAAGCCACGCCGGCCCAGTAGCCGCCGCCGAGCGAGTAGTACGGCCCCGCCATATTGGCGCGGTCGCTCGGCGAGAGTACCCGCCCGGCCCAGATGTTAAGCTCGGGCGCGATCGAGAACATGCCGACTGCGTCGAGGATGCGAATCTGTTCGCCGTCCCATTCGGTGTTGAGCATGCCCTTGATGTTCTTGTTGATCGAGCCACCGAGGAAGATGCGCGCGCTGTCGAGATTGAAGTCGTTGGAGCGCGAGCTGCCGTTTGGCGCCGCGTCCTCGGCGCTCACATAACTCGAACGCATGCCGAAGCCGACGCTGACCGACTTGTCCTCGCCGATGGCGATCGTGGCGCCGGCCTGCGCCTGCAGGGCGCTCCAGCATGCGCAAGCGATGGCGGTGCGGGCGAAAAGGTGGAACGTGGTGGAGCGCATATCAGGGCCTTTGTAGAGTGGTGGGGATGTTGTTGTGCTTGCGACCAGAGTAGTCGGCGCCATCGCAACCGCACATACGTCAACTTACGTAGTGGTGTTAAGCAGACAGCATTGGGGACCTCGCGCAAGACGAAGGTAAGTGGAAGAAATCGCGAAGTCAGCGCTAGAAAAACCTAAACCAACATCGTCCTCGCGCACGCGGGGACCCATAGAACGTCGGCTTAGAGCAAACGTTCTATGGGTCCCCGCGTGCGCGAGGACGATGTTGGTTTTTGATGATTGGGTTTTTAGCGACGCGATTTCTGAAGCGGCCTAGGGGCCAACCCGGCTTCGATTACCGTGGTTAGCACACTGCGGGCAGTGCACCTGCCTCAGTACGCCCGTGCCGGGCGAAAAAAAAGCCAACTCCCCGAACGGGAGTTGGCTTTTTTTGAAACAACTCGGTAATTTACAGGCAGACGATCACATCGCCCGCCCTTGCCCCTTACGCGCCCAATGCCGCCACGGCCGCATTAAATGTCGCGCTAGGCCGCATGACCGCCGTCACTTTGGCTTCGTCAAGCTTGTAGTAACCACCCACGTCCGCGGCCTTGCCCTGCACTTCAAGCATTTCGGCAACGATCTTTTGCTCGTTGTCGGCCAGCGACTTGGCCAGCGGCGCAAAGTGCGCGGCCAGTTCGGCATCGTCCGTTTGCGCGGCCAGTTCCTGCGCCCAGTAAAGCGACAGGTAGAACTGGCTGCCCCGGTTGTCGAGTTCGCCGGTTTTCGGCGACGGCGACTTGCGGTTGTCGAGCAGCTTGCCGGTGGCCGCGTCGAGCGTGTTCGACAAGACCGTGGCCTTCTTGTTGCCGGTCTTGAGGCCCATATCCTCGAAGCTCACCGCCAGCGCCAAGAATTCGCCCAGCGAATCCCAGCGCAGGTGGTTCTCTTCAACCAACTGTTGCACGTGCTTAGGGGCCGAGCCGCCGGCGCCCGTTTCGTACATGCCGCCGCCGGCCATCAGCGGAACGATCGACAGCATCTTGGCGCTGGTGCCCAGCTCCAGGATCGGGAACAGGTCGGTCAGGTAATCGCGCAAGATGTTGCCCGTCACCGAGATCGTGTCGAGGCCGCGGCTGACGCGCTCGAGCGTGTAGCGCATGGCGCGCACTTGCGACATGATCCGGATTTCGAGGCCGCTCGTATCGTGGTCTTTCAGATAGGTATTGACCTTGGTGATCAGCTCGTTTTCGTGCGGACGGTACGGGTCGAGCCAGAACACGGCAGGCATGCCCGAGTTGCGCGCGCGCGTGACGGCCAGCTTGACCCAGTCGCGGATCGGGGCGTCCTTGACCTGGCACATGCGCCAGATGTCGCCCTGCTCGACGTTCTGGGTCAGCAGCACTTCGCCGGTGGCCAGGTCGGTGATGTTGGCGATGCCGTCTTCGGGAATTTCGAACGTCTTGTCGTGCGAGCCGTATTCTTCGGCCTTTTGGGCCATCAGGCCCACGTTCGGCACGGTGCCCATGGTGCTCGGGTCGAACGCGCCATGCCATTTGCAGAAGTTAATGATTTCTTGGTAGATCCGGGCAAAGGTGCTCTCCGGGATGACTGCCTTGACTTCCTTGAGGCGGCCGTCGGCGCCGTACATCTTGCCGCCGGCGCGGATCATGGCCGGCATCGA
>JAZKIN010000189.1:0-12448 GCA_040384885.1 Pseudomonadota bacterium
CCACCGGCGAGGTTTCGGACAGGCCGTAACCTTCGATGATGCAGGTGCCGGTCGCGGCCTTCCACTTGTCGTTGACGCTCTGCTGCACCGCCATGCCGCCGCCGTTTGAGATCTTGAGGGCAGAGAAATCGACCTTGCCGATGTCGGGATGGTTGAGCAGCGCGTTGTACAGCGTGTTCACGGCCGGCAGCATGTTGATCTTGTACTTGCACAGCTCTTTGATGAAGCCGCCGATGTCGCGCGGGTTCGGGATCAGGATGTTGAGCGCGCCCACGCGGGTGCCCCACATCGCGCACGCGGTCAGCGCGAAGATATGGTAAAGCGGCAGCGCGCACACGATCGTGACCTGGTCGACCACGGGCGCCTTGACCAGCGCCGGCTGCGACCATGCCTCGCTTTGCAGCACGTTGGCGATGATGTTGCGGTGGGTCAGCGTGGCGCCCTTCGAGACGCCCGTGGTGCCGCCCGTGTACTGTAAAAAGGCGACGTCGGTCGGGGTCGCGGCGACCGGCTTGAAGGTCATCTTCGAGCCCTGCGCGAGCACGTCCATGAAGCGCACGGCGTTCGGCAGCGAGAACGCGGGCACCAGCTTCTTGACGTTGCGGACCACGAAATTGACGATCAGGCTTTTCGGGAAGCCCAGCATTTCGCCCATGTTGGCGACCACGACGTGCTTGACCGGGGTGCGCGGCAGGACCTGCTCGAGCGTGGTGGCGAAGTTCTCGAGGACGATGATGGCCTCGCTGCCCGAATCGTTGAGCTGGTGCTCGAGTTCGCGCGGGGTGTAGAGGGGGTTGACGTTGACCACGGTGTAGCCGGCGCGCAGGATCGCGGCGATCGCGATCGGATACTGGAGCACGTTGGGCATCATGATGGCCACGCGCGCGCCTTTTTGCAGGCCGCGGCTTTGCAGCCAGGCGGCCATGCGCTGCGAGTAGGTGTCGACCTCGGCGTAGGTCAGGTACTTGTCCATGCAGACATAGGCATTACGGGATGAGAATTTCTTGAACGACTCTTCAAGGAGCTGCACCAGCGATTTGTACTGGTCCGGGTTGATCTCCGCTGGAACGCCGCTCGGATACGATTTCAGCCAAAATTTATCCATCGTTTGCCTCTGTCTCTGATAGTTATCGTTATGGGTCCGGCGCTTTGCGCCGGTCGAGCAGCATAAGCGCCAGAAAAGCAGGCGCTTTGTTACTTCTTACCTTGATGCTATCGGGCGATGCGTTCTGATGCAAGCGCTTTTGCTGCAATTTGAGCAAGCCCTCTATAGAAAGCGTCATTGTTGCCACGCAACATGCGCTTTCGGCGAGGCCTTGGTGCCCCCGATTTGGTGCAGGCGGCGGTGGCGCTCCTGCTGGTCCATGCCGGCCAGCCCGCGCGCGGCCGCGTACAGCCCCGGGAAGCTCTTCTCGCGCGCGAGCAGGGCGCGGAAAGCCGGCACGAAGTCGTTGTAGGTGGCGACCGAGGCGAGGTGGGCGTTGGACAACGGTTCGGCGAAAAAGCGGTCGTAGCCGGCGTAGCCGCCCCAGCTCTTTTTAAGCTCCTGGTATTCGTTTGTCAACTGCTGGAACAGGCGCGCCTTGGCCGCGCGTTTTTGTTCGAGCGGGGCGGCGGAGGCGTAGTTTTGTTCGAGCGCGCGGCGGATCTTGAGCAGCAGCGCGATGAAGTCGCCCTTGCGCGCCGAGAACGCTGCGTAGTTGGCGCGCATCGCGTCGTTGCCGTGCGCGGCCAGCCAGCGCTCGACGCCGGCCTCCTCGACCGCGCTGGCGAAGGACTCGTTGAACTGCGAGTCGCCGGCCACGTACACCACCTGGTGCGACAGTTCGTGGAAGATCAGGCGCGCCAGTTCGGCGTCGGGGTAGTGGATGAAGGTCGAGATCAAGGGGTCGTTGAACCAGCCCAGCGTCGAGTAGGCGGGCACGCCGCCCACTTGCACGTCGTCGCCGGCGGCGCGCAGTTCGCGGGCGAAGTCGAGCGCGCCCTGCTTGGCGTAGTAGCCGCGGTAGTTGACGCAGCCGGCCACCGGGAAGCACCACTCGCGCGGCACTAGCGACAACTCGGGCGCGGCCACCACGTTCCATAGCACGTAGGGGCGCTTGAGGGCGGCGTAGTTGCGGTAGCTGGCGTTGTCGGGCAGGCCCAATTGTTCGATCGCGAACTGGCGGATCTGGCGCGCCGAGGCCAGCCGCTGTTTGAGCTTGGCGTCGGTGCCGGCGTCGGCCAGCCAGTCGTCGATCGGCCGCGCGTCGGCCAGCAGCGAGAGCTGGCCTTGCGCCGCCTGGGCGTAGTAGTTGATGCCGGTGCAGCTGGCCAGACAGGCTGCGGCGGCACATGCCAGCAAGAGCCGGCGTTGGATTTTATTTAGTTTGAATCGGTACATGCTTGGTCATTCGAGATGCCGCAATGCTGCGCGAAAACGGCCTGCCATGTGATCAGAATAAGCGCCGCCACTTCGTCGGAACAATGTGCCGCAACGCCACCCGCACAATTCGCACACCACTGCGTCGTCCTCGCGCAGGCGGGGACCCATAGCACCCTTGATTCGTGTTTGCTTTACTACTTGCCCGTGCACGAGAGGGGTGAAACCTCGGCTATGAGCGGTGTTCTATGGGTCCCCGCCTGCGCGAGGACGACGTCTGTGGTTGTTCGCGATTCCGCGGTGCTTATTGCCGCGGCGGTTCGCTTCCGCGGTTCTTCATGCCGCGGCTTTTCGTTCCAGCGCTTGTTCCGTCCGGCGTTTCACGCCGGCGCCTTTTCAACCTGCACCAGCGTGTCGTAAAACGTCGGCGCCCGGCCCATGTCGGTCAAGCGCTGGCTGGTCACTTCGTTGGCGTTCTTGCCGTCGCTGGCCAGTTTTTTCCACCACACCGACAAGCCCACCACCAGCCCTGCGCGCGCCTTGGACGTCACGCGCGCGCGCGCCACGAACGAGCCGCGGTCGTTAAATATGCGCACCATCTCGCCGTGCGCGATGCCGCGCGCGGCGCTGTCGTCGGGGTGGATGTCGAGGTGCGGTTCGCCCTCGCCCGCGCGCAGGCTTTGCACGTTGACGAAGGTCGAATTGAGGAAATTGCGCGCCGGCGGCGAGATCATCGCCAGCGGATACTTCGCCGCCAGTTCCGGATTGGTCGCCACCGATTCGTACGGCGCGATATACGCCGGCACCGGATCGAGGCCGTCGGCCAGCATGCTCGCCGAATAGAACTCGCACTTGCCCGACGGCGTGGGAAAGCCGCCCTCGGCGAACGGCGCGTCCGGCATGTTGAGCTTTTGCCAGCCGCGCCGCTTGAGCGAATCCCAGTCGAAGTGCACCGCGCGCACATGCTTGTTGTCGAAGGCCTGCGCCGCCAGCTGCTCGTCGCTCTCCTTGAAGCACGGGTCGTCGTAGCCCATGCGCGCGGCCAGCAGGCGGAAGATCTCGGCGTTCGACTTGGCCTCGCCCAGCGGCGCGATGGCCGCGTTGTTGGCCATCATGTACAGGTGGCCGTAGGCGCTGTGGGCGTCGACGTGTTCGAGCTGGGTGGTGGCCGGCAGCACGATGTCGGCGTAGTCGGCGGTGTCGGTCTGGAAGTGCTCGAGCACGACGGTGAACAAATCCTCGCGCTCGAAACCGCGCTTGACCACGCCCGACTCGGGCGCGACCGCCACCGGGTTGCTGTTGTAGACGACCAGCGCCTCGATCTTCGGACCGAATTCGGGCGATCCCGCGCGCAGCAGGTCGTCGCCGATGGTGCTCATATTGATCGTGCGCGGCGCGCCGGTGATCAGGTCGGGCCGCTGCAGCCCGGCTTTGTTGACCGGGAAGCCGCCCGAGGCCGACAACTGGATGCCGCCGGCGGCGTGGCGCCACGCGCCCACCAGCGCCGGCAGGCAGCTGATATTGCGCACCGCCATGCCGCCGCCGTGCACGCGCTGCACGCCGTAGTTGACGCGGATCGCGACCGGTTCGCCGCGGCGCGCCGTCGCGCCGTACTCGCGCGCGAGGCCCACCACTTCGTCGACCGTGATGCCGCAGGTTTCGGCGGTGCGCTCGGGCGTCCATTCGGCCGCGCGCGCGCTGAGCTCGGCAAAGCCGAGCGTGTGGTCGGCGATGTAGGCGGCGTCGGTCAGGTTCTCTTTGATCAGCACGTGCATCAGGCCCAGCGCCAGCGCGGCGTCGGTGCCGGGCAGCAGGGCGATGTGCTGCTGGCACTTCTCGGCCGTGAGCGAGCGGTAGGGGTCGATCGCGATCAGCTTCGCGCCGTGCCGCTTGGCCTCCTGCGCGCGCATCCAGAAATGCAGGTTCGAGGCGATCGGGTTGCCACCCCAGATGATGATCAGCTTGGCGTTCTGGAATTGTTCGAGGTCGGTGCCGATCGTCGCGCCGATGGTGTATTTATAACCCGTGAAGCCGGCCGTCGCGCAGATCGTGCGGTCGAGCAGCGAGGCGCCCATCTGGTGGAAGAAGCGCATCGACATCGAGTCGCCCTGCACCAGGCCCATGGTGCCGGCGTAGCTGTAGGGCAGCACCGCTTGCGGCGCGCGCGCGGCGATCGCGCCAAGCCGCGTGGCGATCTCGTCCAACGCCTGGTCCCAGCTGACGCGCTCGAACCTGCCCTCGCCCTTTTTGCCGACGCGGCGCAGCGGGTGCAGCAGGCGGTCCGGGTGGTAGGTGCGCTCGGTGTAGCGCGCGACCTTGGTGCACAGCACGCCGGCCGTGGTCGGATGCTCGGGATCGCCCTTGACCTCGGTTGCCTCGCCGTCTTGCACGGTCACGAGCAAGGCGCAGGTGTCGGGGCAGTCATGCGGGCAGGTGGCCCTCACCTGGGTCGTGGTCACTGGTGCGATGGTCATCGGATGGTCCAAACGGGGGAATTCAAAGCGCTACTTTATACGATTCCAGCGAAGAACATTCGATGCACGCGGCATTTACCGGCGCGCTGCCGCGATGGGCGTGTGGCACTGGATCGAGTGTGGTGACAAAGGCTACAATAGTTCCCAATGGCCGGCCCGACCGGCATCCTGGAGAATCGTATGAACCTCGTTGAACCCATCATCGCCTTCCGCTCCGAACTCGAGCAGATTCGGCGCGACCTGCACGCGCACCCCGAGCTCTGCTACGAGGAGGTGCGCACCGCCGACGTGGTGGCGGCGCGCCTGACCGAATGGGGTATTCCGATCGTGCGCGGGCTCGGACTCACGGGCGTGGTCGGCATCATCAAGAACGGCACATCAAGCCGCGCGATCGGCCTGCGCGCCGACATGGACGCGCTGCCTATGCAGGAGGTCAACACCTTCGCGCACGCGTCCGTGCACCTGGGCAAAATGCACGCCTGCGGCCACGACGGCCACACGGCGATGCTGCTTGGTGCGGCGCACCACCTGGCCACCAACCGCCAGTTCGACGGCACCGTGTATCTGATTTTCCAGCCGGCCGAAGAAGGCGGCGGCGGCGCGCGCCGCATGATCGAGGACGGCCTGTTCGAGCAGTTTCCGATGGACGCCGTGTACGGCATGCACAACTGGCCGGGCATGGCGGAAGGCACCTTCGGCGTGCGGCCGGGCCCGATGATGGCGTCGAGCAACGAGTTCCACGTCGTGGTCAAGGGCAAGGGCGCGCACGCGGCCCAGCCGCACAAGGGCATCGACCCGGTCATGGTCGCGGTGCAGATCGCGCAAAGCTGGCAAACGATCATCTCGCGCGAGACCAATCCGCTCGAATCGGCCGTGTTGTCGGTCACCCAGATCCACTCGGGCAGCGCGACCAACGTGATCCCCGACGAGGCCACGCTGATCGGCACCGTGCGCACCTTCTCGCTCGATGTGCTCGACCTGATCGAGCGCCGCATGGGTGAAATCGCGCGCCACACGGCGGCCGGTTTTAACGCCGAGGTCGAGTTCACCTTCAACCGCAATTACCCGCCGCTCATCAACCACGCGAAGGAAACCGCCTTCGCGGTCGAGGCGATGAAGGCCGTGGCCGGCGCCGAGATGGTCGACACCAACACCGAGCCGACCATGGGCGCCGAGGATTTCGCGTACATGCTGCAAGCCAAGCCCGGCTGCTATGTGTTTATCGGCAATGGCGAAGGCGACCACCGCTCGGGCGGGCACGGCCTCGGCCCGTGCAACTTGCACAACGGCAGCTACGACTTCAACGACAGCTTGCTGCCGATCGGCGCGAGCTTCTGGGTGCAACTGGCCCAGATGAGCATGCCGCTGCGCTAAGCTTAAGGCAGCTGGTCCGGGCCGTCGCCGAGGCGGCGCCCCGGGTTCATTTGTTCGAGCGCGAGCAGCGCCGCGGACTGGTCGGCGCGCGGATGGGCGTGTTCGATCGCGCGGTAGTTGTCCGTCACCACCTGCGTCACCGGCAGCACCAGCCCGGCTGCGGCCGCCGCGATCAAGCCGTTCTGCAAATCCTTGAGCTGGCTTTTGACCTGGCCGCCGGGCATGAAATTGCGCTCGAGCATGCGCGCTCCATGCACTTCCAAAATCCTGCTTTCGGCAAATCCGCCCCGTATCGCCGCGCGCACCGCGGCCGGGTCGGCGCCGGCCGCCTGCGCCAGCAGCAAGGCTTCGGCGACGATGGCGAGCGTGCCGCCGACGATGAGCTGGTTGCACAACTTGGCGACCTGGCCGCTGCCGGCCGGGCCGACCAGGGTGGGTCGTCCCAGTACCCGCAACACGGCCTCGGCCATGGCGAAATCGGCCGCGTTGCCGCCTGCCATGATCGCCAGCGTGCCCGCCTCCGCGCCGGCCACGCCGCCCGAAACGGGCGCATCGATGAAGCGCAGGCCGTGGGCGCGCAGGGTCGCGTCGAAGGCGAGCGCCTCGCCCTGCCCGGTCGAACTCATATCGATCCACAGGGCGCCGGGTGCCAGCGATGGCAGGGCGGCGCCGATCACCTGCTCCACGGCCGTGCCCGCCTCGAGCATCGACATGACGATGTCGGCGCCGCCGACCGCATCGCCGAGGACGGCATGGGCGGACGCGCCTGCCGCTTCCAGCGCCTCGGCCTTTCCCGGCGAGCGGTTCCAGGCGCGCAGCGGATAGCCCGATTGCACCAGCCGGCGCGCCATCGGGTGGCCCATTAGACCGATGCCAAGGAAGGCGATGGTTGGCAGTGTCAAGATAGCTCCTTAGTGTGGTCGAGGCGGGCGGCGGGCCGCGCATGCAGAGGCCGCCACGGTTGTCAATTGAGGTCGAGAGCAATTATGTCTGTTTCAAAATTTCTTTGCTGGGTAGTTGGCAGGGGCGCGGTTCTGCTGCCCGCGCTTGCCGTCGCCGCGCCGCCGCTCGACCATGTTTCTCTCGAAGGCGGCACGAATTCCAAGATCCGCATGCTGCGTGTGGCCGTGCAGTCCGATTGGCTAGAGCCCGTCGCCAGTTTCGAGCACCTGTTGCTGACCGGCCAATGGGATGCCTCGCTGGCCTATTGGCGCGCGACCTCCTACCGCAATACGCCGGGGCAGAAACAAAACATCGCGGGCATCGGCGTGTCGCCCGTGTTGCGGCTGCAAGGCAGAGGCGGCAAGGGCTGGTACGCCGAGGCCGGCATCGGCGTCTATTTGCTGTCCGATTACTACGACAACGATGGCAATAAGCTGTCCACGCGTTTCCAGTTCGGCGACCAGATCGGACTCGGCTATGTGTTCAGCAACAAATGGGACGCCGGCCTCAAGCTCCAGCACTTTTCGAACGGCAGCCTGAAACGCCCGAACAACGGGGTCAATTTCTTCCTCGTCAAGGTCAGCCGCCCGTTCTGAGCCGGCCTGCCCGATGCTTGCTCCAGATCAATCTTCACGCGCGGGCAAGCCTCGTGCGCGCTGTCGTGGCGCCGCTATAGGATAAGCGCCCGCGGTTTCCCCGGCCAAGGCGTCCCTTAACCTTCGACGGAGCGCCCATGCACATGCGTACAATCTTTCTGGCCATGCTCATGGCGGCCGGTCCGGCGGCGGCGCAAAACAGCTGGATCACGGCGAGCGACAGCGCTTTCCGTTACCTAAAAAGCGTGGCCCCCGGCATGGTCACGGTGCGCGCGAGCGCGATGGTCCAGAGCGGCGATTCGGGCATCGCCCAGGCCAGCGAGCAGGTGCACCTGCTCGAGGTGCGCGCCAGCGATATCGCGCTGCTCGCCATCGCCCTGCACCATGGGCTCAAGCATTGCGGCGGCTTCGCCTACCACGCGAGCGAAGCCGACGGCAGGCGCATGCTCGCGCGCGCCGACGCCGTGCCGCTCGCCGCGCTCGGCCGGCCCGCCTATCTGATCGCCAACCAGGCGGTGGTGGTGCCGATGTTGGCCCAGATGCACCAGGACCGCCTCGCGCAAACCATCGTCTCCCTGTCCGGGTTCACCAATCGTTACTACAGCACCACACATGGCGCCGAGGCCTCGCACTGGATCCGGAAAACATGGTCCGAACTTGGCGCGGGGCGCGACGATATTTCGGTCGAGCAGTTTGCGCACGCGGGCTACAAGCAGCAATCGGTGATCGCGACCATCAAGGGCAGCGACCGCGCCGACGAGGTGCTCGTGCTCGGCGCCCATCTCGACTCGATCAATACGGGCGGCACGCGCGAAGCCACCGTTGCCCCCGGCGCCGACGACGATGCGTCGGGAGTGGCGGGGCTGACCGAAGTGCTCAGGGTGATGGTTGCCGGCGCTTACAGGCCGCGCCGCACGATCAAGCTCATGGCATACGCGGCCGAAGAAGTCGGTCTGCGCGGGTCGCAAGACATTGCGCGCGATTTCAAAAAGCGCGGCGTCAATGTGCTCGGCGTGCTGCAGCTCGACATGACCAACTACCAGGGATCGGTCGCCGACATCACGATCTTCACCGACTACACCGACAGTGTGCAAAATGCGTTTCTCGGGCGTCTGGTGCAGGCTTACCTGCCGACCCTGACGGTGGCCACCGACAAATGCGGCTACGCCTGCTCCGATCATGCGTCATGGAATGCCCAAGGTTACCCGAGCTCGATGCCTTTCGAATCGTCCATGCGGCAGGACAACCCGCATATTCACACGAGCAGGGATACCTTCGCCAGCAGCGGCAACCAGGCCGTGCACGCGCTTAAATTCGCGAGGCTCGCGGCCGCTTTCGCGGTCGAATTGGGCAGCGAAGCGGTGACCGTGCAGCCGCCGGCGAAATAGAACGCCGCACATTTGGCGAGGGCGCCGGACGATCGATTTGGCGGCTGGCATTGCGCAGCCGGGCCGCCGGCCCGTGCAGCTATTTGGACAAACGGCCCAGATACAGTTGGGCGGCATCGGAAAGCGGACCGCTCCCGCACGTGGCGCGCACCGCTTCCGCGGCGGGCCGGGCCAGAGCTAACTGGCCAGCGATGATGTGCGACTGCCAAATATAATATTCCGCAGTACACAGGGTCCTCGGCGCCGCCGATGCTCCTTTGCCCGCCCGCTTGCGCAATTCGTTCGCATCGATCTTCCCGACAAGGAAGTCAATCACATGCTTGAACCACTCGTCGGTGCTTTTTATTTTGTTCGCTTTGAGCTCGTCCAACGCCTGTGCGGCTCTACCCGAGCGCGCCGACGCCAGATAGAGATCGGCGATTAATTCGGCCGTGTTTCCGCGCGCCTGGGCCCGCTTCAGATCGACAGCACTGCCTGCGAAATCGCCATTGTCAAACTTCATCTCGGCCAGTTTGATCAAGCCGGACCGATTACCCTGCACGGCGGCCTTTTGGTACCACGCCATTTGCCTGGCCTTATCACGCTCGGCCCCCGGGCGTTCGCCTTCAACATCACCCATACGCACCTGCGCATCGGGATTACCGCCGGCCACTTCCGCTTGAAACCATGTCTCGTCAACGTAAGAAAGCTGCGAGAAAGGATCGCCGCCCGTGTGGGTCAGGTAGACCTTATGTTGCTTGGCTGAGATTAGTATCCGGTGTGCGCGTATGAAATCCGCCCCCAAAATCACCTGCACCGTTGGCCCGGTGTCCAACATGCGGATTTTTGCATTCTCTATTTTTTCATCGCCGATTTCAAACATGCCGATTTTGGCGATCCATGAGTTGACCAGGCGGGATCCAGTGCCCTTGACCTTGCCGGCGTCAGCCAAGGCATCCGGTACCAGGCCAATTCTCTTAGCAAGCTTGCTATCGATGACGGACACGGAAGATGCCGGCGACAACATGGCTTCCGCGTCGTGTCCGTTAATTCTCACTTTGAAGCGCGGGCGCGCATCGTCCGCCTCGACATTGAAAGGAATACTCACGGCATCCACGTCCCAATGCGCAAGATGGTTATCGGCGCAGTCGACCGGGCGCCAAAATTTGATGTATTTCTGCGCCATCGAAATTTCCAGATCCAGTCTTAGCAGGGAATCAGCGCCGAACCTGAAACCGATTTCCGCCTCACCGAAGTGGTAGGCCCGAAACCACCCGCTGCCCTTTGCGGGTCCGGCTTTCAATTCCTCGATAAATGCCTCATGCGCTGCCTGAGGCCCGCCAATGCCCGGGACGTTGTGGTGCGCCTCCCTGTACGAAATGCCAAACGCGTCCAGCGCGGCAGTATCGATGCTGGTTTCGTAGGCGCTAAGGTCGATTAAAACCTTGGTTGGTTTGCCGTTGATGCTACCGCCGATGGTCGGAGCGAAGCCACTTCCTGAGAACGTGATCGGCAGCGTCTGAACATTTATGAGCTGACATTTATTTTCTGACTCGGCCGACAGCGCTGGCGTCGCCATGCACATTGGCAGGATGAAAGCGATGGCCAGACCTTTATAGCAATTCTTCAAAGCGATTCCCGGGTTTGTTAAAGTACGTGGCGCTATTTTGGCAGGCGGTCCAGATCCATCCGGGCGGCTGCGGACTCGAACGTGTCATCCTTACACACTGCGACCGCCGCTTCGAGCGCTGGTCGGGCGAGCGCAGTTTGGCCGGCGATGATGTGCGATTGCCCGATATAAAATTCGGCGCCGCAGGCGACACTATTCTGCGTCCAGGTCCCTATCGCCGGTTTCATTCGCAATTCGCGCGCATCGATTTTCCCGAGCAAGAAGTCGATCGCATTTTTTGCCCAATCGTCGGAACTCTTCAATTTGGTCGCCTTCAGATCCTCCAATGCTTGGGCGGTTTTGCCCGAACGCGCCGACGCCAAATAGAGCTGCGCACTTAAGGTGGCGCTGTTTTTACGGGCTTGCGCGAGCTTGAAGTCGCCAGCGCCACCGGCAAAATCGCCCTTAGCAAATTTATACCGGCCCACCTTGATTTGCCCGCTTCGATTGCCCTGCTCGGCCGCCTTCTGGTACCAGGCCAGTTGCTTGGCTTCGTCGCGCTCGGCGGCCGGTTTGTCACCTTCAGCATTACCCATGTGCACCTGTGCGTCAGGATTGCCCGCAGCTAATTCCGCGCGAAACCATGCTTCGTTGACGCCGGCTTCCTTCGGAAAGACTTCCCCGCCCGTGTAGGTCAAATAAATCAGCTTTTGCTTGGATGAGATCAGTATTCGATGTGCCCGCATGAAGTCTGCGCCCAAGATCACCTGCACCGAGGGACCGGTGTCCAACATGCGGATTTTGACATTTTTTATCATCTCGCCACCAACTTCCAATTGGTCGATCTTGGCCATCCAGGACTTCATGGGACTGCCATCAATTCCTCGGGTTTTGCCGGCATCGGTCAATTTTGGCGAGTCAGGTGCGAGGCCAATTTTCCTTGCAAGGTTGCTGTCGATTATGGACATCGCAGTAGAGGGTGAAAACATGGCCTCTGCCTCCTGCCCGTTGATCTTCACTTTGAACAGGGGGCGAGGATCGTCATCCGCGTGCACCGTGAAAGGAATGACGACGGCGTCTTCGTCCCAGAACGCAAGATGCTTCTGACCGCAGTCCACGGGGCTCCAGAATTTTATGTATTTCTGCGCCAGAGCGATTTCCAGATCCGTCCTCAGCAGAAAGTCGGCGCCGACCCTGAAGCCGTAATCCGCAGTCGCGTACTCGTAAGCCCGGAACCTACCTTTGCCCTTTGCGGGTCCGGCTTTTAGTTCGTCCAGACGGACTTCATACGCTACGGTATTGCCACCAATGCCCTTAACTTTGCGGAAGGTGTCCCTGTACCCAATACCCATCGCATCGAGCGCCGCCGTCTCGACGCTCGTTTCGTAGGAGCTAAGGTCGATCAAAACCTTGGTTGGATTGCCATTGATGCTGCCCGGGATAGTCGGGGAAAAAGCGGCGCCGGTGAAGGTCAGCGGCAGGTTTTCCACTTCCAAAAGCTTGCATTTATTCTCCGGTTCCGCTGCACGCACTGAAGTTGCCATCAATAGTGGCACCAGCATTGCAATGGCCAGACCTTGCTGATATGTCTTCAAGCGGAATCCCCAGTTCATTAAAAATACGAGGATCATGCCATTCCATTGCTTAAAAGGAAAGATATATAGTGGCGAGACGAAAAAAAACCCCAGCAGGACAAGTCCTCTGGGGTTTCTTCATATAACTAG
>JAZKIN010000190.1:0-23179 GCA_040384885.1 Pseudomonadota bacterium
AAGCAATGCAAGGATTGGGGCAGCGAGCATCGGTTCAACTCCGACAGGCTGCTAGGCGCCGGGCTTCAAGGTGCGCTGCATCTCGTCCATCTCGGCAACGAGCCAGGCGCGGAAGCGCTGCACCTTGGGCATGCCCTCCTTGCGGCTGTTGACCAGGAAGCGGTAGCCGCGCCCGAAGGCCGGACTCCGGCAGTTAATCTGGCGCAGCGAGCCTTTCAGAATATCCTGGCAGGCGATCCCGTAGCCGACCAGCGCGATGCCCTGCCCCGCCACCGCCGCCTGCGCCAGCACGCCCCAATGGCTGTAGCCGCGCGAGAAATCGTATTTACCCTTGAGCGCCTTGTTCTCCTTGAGCAGGTGCAGCCACATCTCGGTCGAGCTTTCGTACAGCAGCGGGAACCTGGGCAGGTCGGCCAGCGTCAGCTCGGTCTGGCCCGGTGCGAGCAGCTCGGGGCTGTAGACGGCGATCAGGCGTTCGCGGAACAGCAGCGCCGGGTCGCCGTCGCTCACCGGCCCGTAGCGCACCGCCACGTCGATGCTGTCGTCCTCGAGGCTGACCACGGTGTCGTTCGAATCGAGCCGGATGTCGAGTTCGGGGTACAGCTTGGTGAAGCGGTGCATGCGCGGCACCAGCCATTTGATCGCGAACGAGTGTGTGGTCGAGATGCGCAAAATGGTCTCCTCGTCGCCGCCTTCGAGCGCGCCGATTTTTGCGCGCAGCTCGCCGAGCATGCGCCCGACCGTGATCGCGAGCTCCTGGCCCTTGGCCGTGAGCGTGATGTGGCGCGGGTGGCGTATGAAAAGCGCGAATCCGAGCATTTCCTCCAAATGCTTGACTTGCTGGCTGATCGCTGCGGGGGTTTTGTGCAGCTCCTGCGCCGCCAGCTTGAAACTGCCCCAGCGCGCGGCGCAATCGAAGTCGAGCAAGCCCGAAAGGCTGCGGAGTTGCTTCATGGCATGTCTGAGCGTAAGTTATTCTTAGTCATAAGGTGATTTTTTCTCGCTTGATGAATCCGTCTACTAAGCAGAAAATATACGTCATTCTGTCAGGAAATACCATGCGCAAGAATATATTGCTTATCGGCGGCACCCGCTTCATCGGAAAAATGCTGGTCCAGCGCCTGCTAACGGCCGGCCACCAGGTCACGATCGCCACCCGCGGACGCGCGCACGATCCGTTCGGCGAGCGCATCGGCCGCATCGTCGTCGACCGGCGCGACGAACGCGCCATGCTCGCCGCTTTCGCCGGCAAGCCTGCCTACGACGTGGTATTCGACCAGCTCTGTTACAACCCGCGCGACGCCGCGATCGCGATCAAGGTCTTTGGCGGGCGCGTCAAACGCTACGTCGTGGCCTCCTCGATCGAGGTGTACCGCGGCCTGCTCGGCCAGCAGGAGCACGCCTTCGCCGAGACCGATCTCGAGATCATGGCCCAGCCGATCGACACCAACTACCCGTGGCACGACAGCGCGCTGGCCAGCCAGAGCTACGTGGCCGGCAAACTGCAGGCCGAAGCCTACCTGTACCGCGACGGCTCGCTGCCGCTGGTGACGGTGCGCCTCGGCCATGTGCTCGGCGGCCCCGACGAGGATTTCACGGGCCGCACCGCGCACTACGTCGACCTTGTGCGCCTGAACGCACCGCTGCGCTACTCGAACGCGGCCGCCGCAAGTTCGTTTTTGAGCGCGCAGTCGGCCAGCTGCTTTTTGGCCTGGGTCGGCATGCAGGAGTTCACGGGGCCGGTCAACGCGGCCTGCGGCGGCGCGCTGTCGGCCTTCGGCCTCGCCCAGCGCGTGGGCATGGCGCTCGACGCCCCGGTCAACGCCGTGCCGGTTACCGGCGCCGCGCCAACCGGCACATTGAGCCCGTTCGACTACGCCCACCCGTTCATGCTCGACACCACCCGCGCGGCCAAGCTTGGCTTTCGCTTCAGCCATTGCGACGACTGGCTCGACCGCACCATCCGCCAGCACGACCTCGCCTACGTGTAAGCCGGCCGCGTGCTGGGCGCGCACCGCGCGCCATTCCGTACCGCCCGGATGTACTTTCGGACCAACTTGCCCCGACTGAATGGCGGGCCGCGCACGCGCGGAACGATGCCTTATAATTTCCGGCGAAGGGCCGGCGTTCCCCGACCGGCTCCGCCCTGAAAGCATCAGTTGAGCCTAACGAACATCTCCTCCTGGCATTGGCCGCAGCGCCGCACCTTCCTCATCGCGCTCGCCGCGCTGTTTGCGGCCGGCATCATCGCGCTGGTCGGCGCGGCGGCCTACTATTTCATCGTGGTCGCGCCCAATGTGCCCGAGATCGGCGCGGTCACCGACTACAAGCCGAAGGTGCCGCTGCGCATCTACACCGCCGACAACTTCCTGATCGGCGAGTTCGGCGAGGAGCACCGCGACTTCATCCCGATCAGCAAGATGCCCGACATGATGAAGAAAGCCGTCATCGCGATCGAGGACAAGCGTTTTTACGAGCACGGCGGCATCGACTGGATCCGCGCACTGGGCGCGGCCAAATCGAATATGGGTGGGCGCTTCCGCGAGGGCGCTTCGACCATCACGATGCAGCTGGCGCGCAATTTCTTCCTCTCGCGCGAGAAAAAGGTTTCGCGCAAACTCAATGAAATCGCGCTGGCCTACAAAATCGAGGGCGCGCTGAACAAGGACCAGATCCTCGAGCTGTACATGAACCACATCTACCTCGGGCAACGCGCGTATGGCTTCGGCAGCGCCGCGGCCACGTATTTCGGCAAGCCGCTCGACAAGCTCTCGCTCGCCGAGACCGCAATGCTGGCGGGGCTGCCGCAAAACCCGGCCCGCAACAACCCGGCCGTCAATCCCAAAAAAGCCAAGCAGCGCCAGATGAGCGTCTTGCGCAGCCTGCGCAACCAGGGCCAGATCAACGAGGCGGAGTACCAGCAGGCGCTGGCCGAGCCGCTGCGCGTCAACACCAAGGGCATCGAGTTCGACACCCACGCCGAGTACGTGGCCGAACTGGCGCGCCAGGCCGTGTACGCGCAGTACAAGGAAGACGCCTACACGCGCGGCATCGTGGTCGTGACCACGATCCGCAAGGCCGACCAGGACGCGGCCTACGAGTCGCTGCGCCGCAATGTGCTCGACTACGACCTGCGGCACGGCTACCGCGGCCCCGAGGACTTCATCGAGCTGCCCGAGGCCGACGACGAGCGCGAAGAGGCGATCGACCAGGCGCTGGGCAAGCGGCCGCGGGTCGACCGCCTGGTCCCGGTGGTGGTCAGGTACGCCACGCCCAAGCTGGTCACGGTCGAAACGGCCGGCGGCGACATCATCGAGATCAAGGGCGACGGACTGCGGCTGGCGACGGCCGCGCTCAAGGCCGCCGCCAAGCCGGCCATCAAGCTGGTGCCAGGCGCGGTGATCCGCATCACGCAAAACGCCAAAAAGGCCTGGGCCATCAGCCAGGTGCCGCAGGTGTCGGCCGCCTTTGTCGCGCTCGACGCCAACACGGGCGCCTACCGCGCGCTGGTCGGCGGCTTCGACTTCAATATGCGCAAGTTCAACGCGGTGACCCAGGCCTGGCGCCAGCCCGGTTCGGCCATCAAGCCGTTCGTGTATTCGGCCGCGCTCGAAAAGGGCTTTGGACCGGGCACCCTGATCCTCGACGAGGCGCTCGACCTGCCGGGCGAAAACGCGGGCAACACCTGGTCGCCGCAAAACGACGACTTTAAATTCGACGGCCCGATCACGATGCGGCACGCGCTGACGCACTCGAAGAACGTGGTGTCGGTGCGCCTGCTGCGGGCCGCCTCGATCCCGTTCGCGCACCAGTTCCTCGAGCACTTCGGCTTCGACGGCAAGCGCCATCCGCAAAACCTGACGATGGCGCTCGGCACCGGCGCCGTCACGCCGCTGCAGATGGCCGGCGCCTACGCGGTGTTCGCCAATGGCGGCTACAAGGTGCAGCCCTACCTGATCGCGAGCATCCGCGACAGCAGCGGCAAGCTGCTCGGGCAGGCCACGCCGCCGGTCCCCGGCCAGGTCGGTGCGCGCGTGATCGACGAGCGCAACGCCTTTTTGGTCGACAGCATGCTGCGCGACGTGACGCGCTTCGGCACCGGCGCGGCCGCCAGCCAGAAGCTGGGGCGTGCCGATATCGCCGGCAAGACCGGCACCACCAGCGACGCTATCGACGGCTGGTTCGCCGGCTACGGCGGGGACGTGGTCGGCGTGGCCTGGATGGGCTACGCCGAGCCGAAGACGCTCGGCGGGCGCGAATTCGGCGCCACGCTGGCGATGCCGATCTGGGTCGACTACATGCGCGTGGCGCTGTCCAAACGCCCCGAGCAGGAGCGCAGGATCCCCGAGGGCGTCGCGCGCGACGGCGAGGACTGGGTCTACGCCGAATACGTGGGCATGCCCGAGTTCCGCACGATCGACATCGATCCGAACGCGGTGCCGGCGGTGCCGGGCGAGCCTGACGGCGCGCCACCGGGCGAGCTGCCGCCGCTGCCGCAGGTGCCGTCCACGGCGCCGACCGAGGCCCGCGTCGAGCTGCCGCACGCGAACTGAGGCGGCTCGGTTAGAATGGCTTTCAATGCAATGGCTTTTAATGCAACCCCAACCCAAGGACCCTGATGCCGTTTCCGATTGAGCACAAGCTGGTCATCGGGGTCGCCTCGAGCGCCCTGTTCGACCTGACCGCTTCGCACCAGGTCTACCTCGACAGCGGACCGGACGAATACCGCAAGTACCAGGAGAGCAATCTCGACGTCATCCTCGGCAAGGGCGTGGCCTTCCCGTTCATCCGGCGCTTTTTGAACATCAACAAATGCTTCCCGCGCCAGGCGCCGGTCGAGGTGGTGCTGTTTTCGCGCAATTCGCCCGAGACGGGTTTGCGCGTGATGCGCTCGATCGCCCACTACGGGCTCGACATTTCGCGCGCGGCCTTTATGACGGGCAAGTCGCCCTACACCTACCTGCCCGCCTTCAACGCCTCGCTGTTCCTTAGCGCCAACGAGGACGACGTTAAAAACGCCATCGCGGCCGATTATCCTGCCGGGCTGGTGCTGCCGTCGGCCATCGACGACCAGGACGAGGACACCGAGTTGCGGGTGGCGTTCGACTTCGACGGCGTGATCGCCGACGACGAGTCCGAGACGGTGTTCAAGAAAAACAATGACCTTAACGAATTCCACGCGCACGAGACCTTGCACATGGCAACGCCGCACCGGCCCGGCCCGCTGGCCGACATGTTCCAGCGGCTGGCCATGATGCAGCGCATGGAGGAACGCTTGCAGCGGCGCGATCCGGCGTACAAGAAGATTTTGCGGATCGCGATCATCACGGCGCGCAACGCACCTTCGCACGAGCGCGTGGTGACCACGCTCAAGAGTTGGGGCGTGTCGGCCAACGAGACCTTTTTCCTCGGCGGCATGGATAAATCGCGCGTGTTGGGCGTGTTCAAGCCGCACATTTTCTTTGATGACCAGATCACACACCTTAAGGCCTCGCCCGGTGGGACCATCCCGATGGTGCATGTGCCGTTTGGCATCGCAAACCGCAGGCCGCTGACTTAGGGTTGATTGACGTAGAGATCGTGTCGCGGGAACCCAGTTAGCAGTAACCCACATCGTCCTCGCGGAGGCGGGGACCCATAGAACATTTACTCATCGGCAAACTAAATAAATTACGCTGGCTTAAAGCAAGCGTTCTATGGGTCCCCGCCTGCGCGAGGACGATGTGGTGGTGTGCTTGTTTCATGTGGTGGTGTGCTTGCTTCATCTGGTGGCTTCCTTAGCGCCTGCGCGTCAACGTCCTGTGGCCTGTTCGACTATAATTAGCCCCACCAAACCGCCACCCGTTCCGCCGCCTGCATGCCTCTCGATTTAAAGAAATCCCTGCCCAAAGCCGGCACCCGGTTCGCCCTTCCGACCTTGTACGGTTCCGCGGACGCCTACGCCCTGGCGATGGCCGCGCTCGAACTTAAATCGCGCAAGCAGATGCTCACGGTGGTCGTGGCCAACGCCAGCGACGGCCAACGCCTGCTCGACGAAATCCCCTGGTTCGCCGACGCCAAACTCGCCTGCCACCTGCTCCCGGACTGGGAGACCCTGCCCTACGACGCATTCTCGCCGCACCAGGACCTCGTCTCCGAGCGCCTCGCGACGCTGCACGAAATCCAGAGCGGCGCCTGCGACGTCCTGATCGTGCCGGCCACCACGGCCCTCGTGCGCCTCGCGCCGCCGTCGTTTTTGGCTGCCTATACCTTCTTTTTCAAGCAGGGCGAAAAACTCGACGAGGCGCGCCTCAAGTCGCAACTGACCCTGGCCGGCTACACCCACGTCTCGCAGGTCATGTCGCCCGGTGAATACTCGGTGCGCGGCGGCCTGCTCGACCTGTTCCCGATGGGCTCCGTGCTGCCGTACCGGCTCGACCTGTTCGGCGACGAGATCGAAACCATCCGCACCTTCGACGCCGACACCCAGCGCTCGCTGTACCCGGTGCGCGAAGTGCGCCTGCTGCCGGGGCGCGAATTTCCGATGGACGAAACGGCGCGCACCACCTTCCGCAGCCGCTGGCGCGAGCGCTTCGAGGGCGACCCGTCACGCTCGGTGGTCTACAAGGACATCAGCAGCGGCATCGCCTCGGCCGGCATCGAGTACTACCTGCCGCTGTTCTTCGAACAAACCGCGACCCTGTTCGACTACCTGCCGGCCGGGGCCAGCCTGGCCCTGGTGGGCGACATCGACGGCGCCATTAAGCGCTTCTGGACCGACACCGAATCGCGCTACCGCTTCCTCAAGTCCGACCGCGAGCGCCCGATCCTAGCGCCGAACGAACTGTTTTTGAGCGACGAGAATTTCTTCACGCTGGCCAAGCCCTACGGCCGCTGGGTGATCTCCAAGGACGCCGACTCGGTGCCGTCCGAGCTGTCGGCGCCGATCCCGAACATCGCCGTCAACCGCCGCATCGACGACCCGCTCACGAACCTGCGCGCGTTCCTGCTGCAAAACAAGCAGCGCGTGATGATCTGCGCCGAATCGAATGGGCGCCGCGAAACGCTGCAGCAGTACTTCAACGAATACGCGCTCGCGCTGACGCCCGTCGAGGGCTTCGAGGGCTTCCGCCAGTCCGACGCCCGCCTCGCGCTTGGCGTGGCGCCGCTGCACACCGGCTTCGCGCTGTACGGCGACGCGGCTGGCGACTTGATCTTCATCACCGAGACCGAGCTGTATGCGGGCTCCGGGCGCCGCGTCGGCAAAAAGAAGCAAGAAGGCGCGACCCAGGTCGAGTCGATGGTGCGAGACCTGTCCGAACTCAAGATCGGCGACCCGGTGGTGCACATCAACCACGGCATCGGGCGCTACATGGGCTTGACCAGCATGGACCTCGGCGAAGGCGAGACCGAGTTTCTGCATCTCGAATACGCCAAGGACACCAAGCTGTACGTGCCGGTCTCGCAGCTGAATGTGATCTCGCGCTATTCGGGCGCCTCGCCCGAGGACGCGCCGCTCCATTCGCTCGGCTCGGGCCAGTGGGAGAAAGCCAAGCGCAAGGCCGCCGAACAGGTGCGCGACACCGCCGCCGAACTGCTCAACCTGTATGCGCGCCGTGCGCTGCGCCAGGGCCACGCCTTCGAATACTCGTCACACGACTACCAGAACTTCGCCGACAGCTTCGGCTTCGAAGAAACCCCCGACCAGGCCGAGGCGATCACCAACGTCATCAAAGACATGACCTCGGGTAAGCCGATGGACCGCCTCGTGTGCGGCGACGTCGGCTTCGGCAAGACCGAAGTGGCGCTGCGAGCGGCCTTCATCGCCGTCATGGGCGGCAAACAGGTGGCGATTTTGGCGCCGACCACGCTGCTCGCCGAGCAGCACGCGCAGACCTTCGCCGACCGCTTCGCCGACTGGCCGGTGCGCATCGCCGAGCTGTCGCGTTTTAGGACCGGCAAAGAGATCAACACCGCGATCAAGGGCATGGCCGACGGCACGCTCGACATCGTGATCGGCACCCACAAGCTGCTCTCGCCCGACGTGCAATTCACACGCCTCGGCCTTGTCATCATCGACGAGGAGCACCGCTTCGGCGTGCGCCAGAAAGAGGCGCTCAAGGCCCTGCGCGCAGAGGTCGACGTGCTGACCCTGACCGCGACCCCGATTCCGCGCACGCTCGGCATGGCGCTCGAAGGCTTGCGCGATTTCTCGATCATCGCGACGGCGCCGCAAAAGCGGCTCGCGATCAAGACCTTCGTGCGCTCCGAAGACAGCTCTGTGATCCGCGAGGCCTGCCTGCGCGAACTAAAGCGCGGCGGCCAGATCTACTTCCTGCACAACGAGGTCGAGACCATCCAGAACCGCATGGCGATGCTCACCGAACTGCTGCCCGAGGCGCGCATCGGCGTCGCCCACGGCCAGATGCACGAGCGCGACCTCGAACGCGTGATGCGCGATTTCGTCGCGCAGCGCTTCAATATTTTGCTGTGCACTACGATCATCGAAACCGGCATCGACGTGCCGACCGCGAACACCATCATCATGCACCGCGCCGACAAGTTCGGGCTGGCGCAGCTGCACCAGTTGCGCGGACGCGTGGGCCGCTCGCACCACCAGGCCTACGCCTACCTGCTCGTGACCGACGTCACCGGCCTGACCAAGCAGGCGCAGCGCCGGTTAGACGCGATCCAGCAGATGGAAGAACTGGGCAGCGGCTTCTTTTTGGCGATGCACGACCTCGAGATTCGCGGCGCCGGCGAAGTGCTCGGCGAGAACCAATCCGGCGAGATGCTCGAAATCGGCTTCCAGCTTTACTCCGACATGCTCAGCGAAGCCGTGCGCTCGCTCAAGGCCGGCAAGGAGCCCGACCTGGCCGCGCCGCTGGCGACCACCACCGAAATCAACCTGCATGTGCCGGCGCTGCTGCCGGCCGACTTTTGCGGCGACGTGCACGAGCGCCTGTCGATCTACAAGCGGCTCGCCAACTGCAAGGACGCCGAGAAAATCGACGACATGCAGGAGGAGCTGATCGACCGCTTCGGCAAGCTGCCGGACCCGGTCAAGGCACTGATCGAGACGCACCGCCTGCGCATCGCCGCCAAGTCGGTGGGCATCATAAAGATCGACGCCCACGGCGAGGCGGCCAGCCTGCAGTTCATGGTCAACCCGCCCATCGACTCGATGCGCATCATCGCGCTGATCCAAAAAAACAAGCACATCAAGCTGGCCGGCCAGGACAAGCTGCGGATCACCGCCGCCATGCCGGACCTTGCCTCGCGCGTGACCCAGGTCAAGCAAACGATCAAACTACTTTTAACGTAAAGCGCGTAAAACGCACCCCGCCCCATGATGAATCTGGTTCTGCAAGGCCCCAACGCCACCCTCGACACCCTCAAGCGGGTCGGCGCGCTCGACGCCGGCGCGCGCATGGTGCCGCTCGGCGCGCATGCGCTGCGCTGCGAGCAGGTCGACAATTCGCCGGCCGCGCGCCAGACCATCGGCATCGCGGCGCGCGCGGCCGGGCTCGACGCGACCTTCATCCCGGCCGGGCGCACGCTGGCCGACTTCAAGCTCGTCGCGATGGACATGGACTCGACCCTGATCACGATCGAGTGCATCGACGAGATCGCCGACATGCAGGGCCTCAAGCCGCAGGTCTCCGCGATCACCGAGGCGGCGATGCGCGGCGAGCTCGATTTTTCCGAGAGCCTGAGGCGGCGCGTGGCCCTGCTCGAGGGCCTCGACGCGGGCGCGCTCGAGCGCGTATACGAGGAACGGCTGCGCATTTCGATGGGCGGCGAGGCGATGCTGGCCGCGGTCCAGGCGGCCGGCCTCAAAACCCTGCTGGTCTCGGGCGGCTTCACCTTTTTCACCGAACGGCTCAAGGCGCGCCTCGGCCTGAGCTACACGCACGCCAACGAGCTCGAGATCGTCGACGGCAAACTGACCGGGCGCGTGGTCGGTGGCATCGTCGACGCCGACGAGAAAATGCGCACGGTCGAACGCATATGCGCCGAGATGGGCATCAGCCCGGCGCAGGCGATCGTGATGGGCGACGGCGCCAACGACCTTAAAATGATGGGTATCGCCGGCCTGTCGGTCGCGTTCCGGGCCAAGCCGGTGGTGCGCGAGCAGGCCAGCGTCGCGCTCGATTTCTGCGGCCTCGACGGCCTGCTGACCATCCTCGCCTGAGCCCGCGGCCGAAGTGTAACAAGCTGTAATTCGTTGGCAGCGCGCCCCAAATCTTCTTATAGTTATACCATTCGAAGCAGGAGGACCCAATGAGACTACCAATCGTTTTCGCAGCGCTGCTCGCGCTCACGGGATGCGCCACGGATGCGTATGGACCTTACGCCGACTCCAATCGCGCGCCGCACGAGTGGCGAGTCGTTTCGGTCACGCCGGTGCCAGCCGGTACCGCCGCGCGCGTGGCCAAGGATTCGCCCGACGGCACCGCGGTCGAGTTTTCGTCGCGCCCCGTCGATCCGGCATCCTTGTACCGGCCGCAGCCGAATTACCAGCATGGTTACCAGCCCTACTACTACCAGCCTCAGCCCTACTATTACTCCCCGCCCGTCACCATCGGGCTCGGCTTCAATTTCGGCCGCCACTGGTATGGCGGCAGCAGGCACCACTTCGGGCCACGCGGCCACTTCGGCCATCGCGGCCATTCTGGGCGCCGCGGCCACCGACGTTAAAATTCAATAAAGGTTAAATAACACCATGAGCGATCCGCTGCACATCGTCTGCCCCCAATGCGAGGCCGTGAACCGCCTCGAGCGCGCCCGCCTCGGCCAACAGCCCGTCTGCGGCAAATGCGCGCACGCGCTGTTCGTCGCCAAGCCGCTCGACGCCGACAGCGCGCGCTTCACCAAGCATATATCGCGCAACGACATCCCGGTGCTCGTCGATTTTTGGGCCGAGTGGTGCGGTCCGTGCAAGATGATGGCGCCGGCCTACCACCAGGCCGCGCAAAAGCTCGAGCCGGGCGTGCGCCTGCTCAAGGTCGACACCGAGGCGGCGCAGGACCTGGCGGCGCGCTATAACATCCGCAGTATTCCGACGCTGGCGCTGTTCATTAACGGCCGCGAAGTGGCGCGCCAGGCCGGCGCCATGGACGCCGGCAGCATCGTCGCCTGGACCAAATCGCAGGCGGGCGTTTCCTAGGGTGCAGCCGCGCTGCGCCTTCAACAAGCTGCCTGTACAATCGGCCAATATTGACCGGAGGAACTCCCATGACACAAGAATTGATTACCGATAGCCGGACTGAAGACGCAAAACAGTTCGCCCGCCTTCTGTACGTAGCGCACGGGCTGATCATCATCTTTTCGCTCGGAATGCTCTCGATCGTTCCTTTGATTATCAACTACGTCAAACGGCCCGACACCGTCGGCACGTTTGTCTACAGCCATCACTCATGGATGATCCGCACCTTCTGGATCTACCTGATCGGCTGGGTGATCGCGGTCCTGCTGTTCATCACGATCATCGGCATCCCGTTCGCCTGGTTGCTCGGCGCCATCCTGTGGGTCTGGTACTGCTACCGCGTGATCCGCGGCTTTATCGACCTCAATAACAACCGCTCGATGGATTGAGTGATGAAGGCCTTGTTCGGCGCGCTGCTGTGTGCCAGCGTGTGCGCCTGCTCGCGCACGGAGTCGGTTGCCGCGCCGGCGGCGACGGCGTCCGCGCCCAAGTTGCAGGCAAACGTTGCGGTTGTGCCCAAGGAGCAAGCGAGCACGGCTGCCACGATGGCGCAACTGATGGTGGCGCTGTTTGGCAGGCAGTACCGCTCCGCCAGCGGCGATGCGCTGGCCGAACTGGCCGACAGCGACGACCGCGCGCTGCGCAGCATGTATGTGATCACCCCGGTCGCCCACACCACCCTGCCCGATGGCAGTACGGTGCTGGTCGCCAACGCAGAGCTGCCGGATGACCAAGGCAAGGCCAGCTCGAGCCATGCCTCGCCCGGCTTGCTCAATGTCTTCTTCCTCAAGCACGATGGCGCCCGCTGGCAGGTGCTCAAGCGCCACGAAAACATCGATACGGTCGGTTCGTCGGGCCAGCTTGGGGCGGTCAGCTTTGTCGCGCTCGCGTATGACAAACCGGGTATGGCTATCACGTATAGCTGGATGGGCCAGGGCTACCTGCTCGAGGGGCTGGCATTGTTCGACTTGAGCGCGCCCGCGATTACCAATCTGACCGAGGGCATCAGCCTCCATTCGGACAACGAAGGCGCGTGCGAAACGACGACCAAAAAATGCTGGAGCGTCGACGGTAAATGGCGCATGGTCAAAGCCAAAACGCCGGGCTCGTACGACGACCTCGTCGTCGAATTCTCGGGCCACACGGCGGTGCCCTCGCCCGCGGCCCAAACGCTCACGCGTGAGCAGCTTGAAGCGCTCGATAATATCGAACGCGTCAAGACCGGCGTTCAAGCGACGGCGCGCTATGCCTTCGACGGCAAGGCCTACCAGCTGGCCGAGGGTGCGAACATCGTGCCCGAAGTCTGACAGCCGGCCGTTTTCCGCCACGCGTTTTTAGAGCACGGCCAACGCGGCCGCGAGGTCGGCGATCAGCTCGTCGGGGTGTTCGAGGCCGATGTGAAACCGCACCAACGTTCCCGCGCCCTGCCAGCCCTCGCGCAAGGTCTCGATCCGGTACGGCATGACCAGGCTGCCTGCGCCGCCCCAGCTGTAGCCGATGCCGAACAGCTGGAGCTGGTCGACGAAGCGGTCGGTCTGCTGCTCGCTAAAACGCGCGTCGAACACGACCGAGAACAGGCCGCCGGCACCGTCGAAATCGCGCCGCCACACGGCGTGCCCGGGACAGTCGCTAAACGCCGGGTGCAGCACCTTGGCGATTTCCGCACGCCCCTTGAGCCAACCCGCGACCTTGCGCGCGCCGGCGTCGTGGGCCTCGAAACGCAGCTTCAGGCTGGGCAGGCCGCGCAGCACCAGATAGGCGTCGTCGGGGCTCACGCCCAGTCCTAGCCGCGCGTGGGCCAGCGCGAGCCGCTCGTTGAGCGCCGCATCGCGCGTGATCACGGCGCCCATCAACACATCGGCGCCGCCGGACTGGTATTTGGTGAGCGCCTGCATGATGATGTCGACACCGAGCGCAAAGCCGCGCAGCGCCAGGCCGGCCGACCAGGTGTTGTCGAGCGCGACCAACACGCCCTTTTCGTGCGCCGCCGCGCAGATGGCCGGCAGGTCCGGCACCTCCATCGACACCGATCCGGGCGCCTCGGTCCAGATTAGTTTGGTGTTGGGCAGGATCAGGCCGGCGATCGCCGCACCCAGCAGCGGATCGTAATAGCGCGCGCTGACGCCGAAGTCGCAGGCAAGCCATTTGCCGAGTTCGCGGCTCGGCTTGTAGACATTGTCGGGCAGCAGCACGTCGTCGCCGGTTTTCAGCAGCGCGAAGTCGACCATCGCGATCGCCGCCAGGCCGCTTGGCGCGAGCAGGCAGAACTGGCCGTCTTCGATCGCGGCCAGCCGCGCCTCGAGCGTGAAGGTGGTCGGGGTGCCGTGCAGGCCGTAGGTATAGGCGCTCTTGTCTTTCCACTCCTGCGAGCGCATGGCCTCGACGTTTTTAAACAGCACGGTCGAGGCACGGTGGACCGGCACCGGAAAGGCGTCGAAGCCGGCGGGCGCGCGGTAGTCGCTGTGGATCAGCGAGGTTTGCAGGGAGCGGGTTCGCTTGGTCATTGGCGCCTCGGGACCGAAGTGCGCGACCATTTTAGGCCGGCCCCGGGCATGTTTGCCGTGGCCTTGGTCAATCGTGCGCGACGCGGCACGGCACCAAAGTGAAGAACGGGACGTATTCCCTTAACGTCGCGTTGATTCGAAATCGGTGTTCAATGCGCCAAAAATCGCGGTTATTTAACCTTTTAATAAAGACCTAAACCGACATCGTCCTCGCGCATGCGGCGACCCATAAAACAGTTGCTTTGAGCCGCCGTTCTATGGGTCCCCGCATGCGCGAGGACGATGTCGGTTTGATATTGAAGTTCGAGCAAGGAGGCATGGCCGCAAGGCGAACGGCGCGCCCTGCCACCATCAATGCAGCTGGGAACGACTCAGGCGACCGACGCCCACAGGTCGTGCGCGTCGGACGACGTCACGGTGACGTCGGCGAATTCGCCCACGGTCAACTTCTTGCCCGGCACCAGCGAGCGCTTGATATGGACCACGCCGTCGATTTCGGGCGCGTCGGCCGAAGAGCGGCCGATCGCCTCGGTGCGGTTGACCTCGTCGATGAGCACGCGGATCGTCTTGCCGACCTTGGCCTGCAGGCGCTTGGCCGAGATTTCCTCTTGCAGCAGCATGACGCGCGCGCGGCGCTCCTCGCGCACTTCTTCGGGCACAGGGTTGGCCAGCAGGTTGGCGGTCGCGCCTTCGACGGGCGAGTAGGCGAAGCAGCCGAGGCGGTCGATTTGCGCTTCCTTCAGGAAGTCGAGCAGGTACTCGAATTCGGCTTCGGTCTCGCCGGGGAAGCCGGCGATGAAGGTCGAGCGGATCGTCAGGTCCGGGTTCATCGCACGCCAGGTCTGGATGCGTTCGATGTTCTTCTCGCCGCTGGCCGGACGCTTCATGCGCTTGAGGACATCCGGGTGCGCGTGCTGCAGCGGGATGTCGAGGTAGGGCAGCACATGGCCGCCGCTCATCATCGGGATGATCTGGTCGACGTGCGGGTACGGGTAGACGTAATGCAGGCGCACCCACGCGCCGTACGACTTGGCCAGCTCGCCGAGCGCCTCGACCAGTTGCGTCATATGGGTTTTGACCGGGCGGCCGTTCCAGAAGCCCAAGCGGAACTTGACGTCGACGCCGTAGGCGCTGGTGTCTTGAGAGATCACGAGCAGCTCTTTGACGCCGGCCTTGAACAGGTTCTCGGCTTCGAGCATCAGGTCGGCGATCGGACGCGACACGAGGTCGCCGCGCATCGACGGGATGATGCAGAAGCTGCAGCGGTGGTTGCAGCCTTCGGATATCTTGAGGTAGGCGTAGTGTTTCGGGGTCAGCTTGACGCCCTGCGACGGCACCAGGTCGAAGAACGGCTCGTGCGGCTTGGGCAGGTGCAGGTGGACCGAGTCCATGACCTCGGCCAGCGCATGCGGACCGGTCACGGCCAGCACCTTCGGGTGCACCTTCATGATGATGTCGTCGCCGGCGGCGTCTTTTTTGGCGCCGAGGCAGCCGGTCACGATGACGCGGCCGTTTTCGGCCAGCGCTTCGCCGATCGCGTCGAGCGACTCCTGCACGGCGGCGTCGATGAAGCCGCAGGTGTTGACGATGACGAGGTCGGCGCCGGCGTAGGACTTGGCCGTTTCATAGCCTTCGGCGCGCAACTGGGTCAGGATCTGCTCGGAGTCGACCAGCGCCTTGGGGCAGCCGAGCGAGACGAAACCGACCTTGGGGGCGGCCACGGGCGCGGTGACCAGCGGGGCTGGGACGGACGAAGGGACGGGGATACGGCGAAGTTCGGACATGATGGAGGCGACGTGAAGGCGGGCTAATCCTCCATTATACGACGGCGGAGGGGTCGCTGGGCCAAATCACCCCTGTCGCCCGGGACGGTGAAGAAACGCGGCGCCAGTAAAAATCGAGGATCGAGATCCCAGCCACCCCAAACCAACATCGTCCTCGCGCATGGGGGACCCATAGAACAGTTGCTCTGAGCCACCGTTCTATGGGTCCCCGCCTCCGCGAGGACGATGTGTTTGCTGTTTTTAGGATAGGTATTTTTTCGGCTTTTACTTCTTGTCAGCCGGCGGAAACGGGAACACCCCAAAAATGTTCTTGCTCTGGCTTTGCATCTGCTCCTGCATCTGCACGAACAGGCTCTTGCTCTGGTCGATGTAGTTGTTCATCATGCCCTGCATCATCGGGCCCTGCACGTTCATGAACTGGGTCCACATCTCGGGGCTGAACGGCTTGCCTTCGATCGCGCCGGCGTGGCCGCTCGTGAATTTGTCCTGGATGTCGGTGAACGCCTGCACGTTCTTCTCGAGATACGAGCCCATCATCCCCTGCATCGCGTGCCCGTAGTAGCGGATGATCTGCGCCAGCACCACGCTGGTGAACATCGGCGCGCCGTTGGCTTCTTCCTCGAGGATGATCTGCAGCAGGATGCTGCGGGTCAGGTCTTCGTTCGACTTGGCGTCGATGACGGTGAACTCGTCGGCGTCGAGCACGAGTTGCTTGACATCGGTGAGGGTGATGTACGAACTGGTCTGCGTATCGTACAGGCGACGATTCGGATACTTTTTGATCAGGCGTTCGGTGCTTTTTTTTCCACTACTCATCTCAAGTTCCACTTATTGCGCCGCAGCGCATTCTGAATGCTACCGTAAGAAAATGCGGAATTTGCTCCGCCGATGTCAAGCCTGCTTTCCGCATTATAGAGTGGATATTCCAAAAAATACCATATTCCGTTTCGGCGCGCCGCACTTATTGCAGCGCACCCAAACGTGCATACAGCCGGGCATCAATCGGCGCGCACCTTGACATAGCGCCCCGGCGCCGGCTCGACCGGCTTGTGCTGCGCATTGCCCAGCTTGGTGCGGGCCTTGACGTCCTTGCCGCCGTGCTCGGCCAGGAAAGCGGCCCACTCCGGCCACCAACTGCCCTTGTGCTCGGTGGCGCCGTCGAGCCAGGCGTCCTGCGCGACCGGCTTGGCGCCCTTGCCGACCTTGGGCTTGGCATCGTTGGTCCAGTAGCTGCGCTTGCCCTTCGAGGCCGGATTGATCACGCCGGCGATGTGGCCCGAGGCGCCCAGCACGAAGCGGTTGGCCTTGGGATTGCCCGGATTGAGGATTTGCATCGACGCATAGGCCGCGTTCCAGGGCACGATATGGTCTTCGCGCGAGCCGTAGACGAACACGGGCGCGTCGATCGCGCCGAGATCGACCGGGCTGCCGGCCACCTCGAGCTTGCCCGCGACCTTGAGGCTGTTCTCGAGGTAGGTGTTGCGCAGGTACCAGCAGAACATCGGGCCCGGCAGGTTGGTGCTGTCCGAATTCCAGTACAGCAGGTCGAACGGCGGCGGCTCCTTGCCCTTGAGGTAGTTCGACTGCACGTAGTTCCAGACCAGGTCGTTCGGGCGCAGCGCCGAGAACGTCGTGGCGAGGTCGCGTCCGGGCATCAGGCCGCCGGCCGACAGCGCTTTCTCGCGCTGGGCGACCTGGTCCTCGTCGATGAAGACCTCGAGCACGCCGGTGTCGGCGAAGTCGAGCAAGGTGGTCAGCAAGGTCACGCTCGCGGCGGCCTGGTCGCCACGCGCGGCCAGCACCGCCAGCGCGGTGCTCAGGATGGTGCCGCCGACGCAAAAGCCGAAGGCGTTGACCTGCGCGCTGCCGGAGATCGCGCGCGCGACCTCGAGCGCCTTGATCGCGCCCATCTCGATGTAATCGTCCCAGCGCGTGTGCTCGAGCGATTTATCGGGATTGCGCCACGACACCAGGAACACCGTGTTGCCCTGCTCGACGGCGTAGCGCACGAGCGAATTCTCGGGCTGCAGGTCGAGGATGTAGAACTTGTTGATGCATGGCGGCACCATCAAAAGGGGACGCTGGTGCACCAGCGCGGTGCTCGGGGTATACTGGATAAGCTGGAACAGCGCATTCTCGAACACGACTTCGCCGGGCGTGGTCGCGACATTGCGGCCGACCTCGAACGCCGACTCGTCCGACAGCGAAATGCGGCCCTTCTGCATGTCGGTGAGCATATTGCTCAGGCCCTTGCTCAGGCTTTCGCCCTTGGTCTCGATCAACTGCTTTTGCGCTTCGGGGTTGGTGGCCAGGAAGTTGGCGGGCGACATGGCGTCGACCATCTGTTGCACCGCGAAGCTGATTTTTTGGCGTTCGCGCGCCGGCGCCTCGACCGCGTCGGCCAGCGCCGTCAAAAAGCGCGCGTTGAGCAGGTAGGAGGCGGCGGCGAAGGCCGACATCGGATTGGCCTGCCATTCGGGCGCGGCGAAGCGGCGGTCGGTCGGGGCCTCCAGCTTGGACGACATGAAATCCTGCCACAATGCGCCCACCTTGGCCAGGTAGTCGGCCTCGATCGAAGCGAGCGCGACCGGGTCGATTTTGACGCCGCTGTCTTTGAGCATGCCGGCGAGCGGATTGGCGGCGGCCGGCGCCGCTTGCTCGGGCAGCTTGAACCAGGTCTGCCACACGGCGGGGTCGCTGAACTGCGACATCCAGGCGTTGGCCAATTCTTGGGGATCGGGCATATTCATCGGTGCGTCCATTTTTTAAATGTTTTTGATAGAGGTTGCGTATGTGGATCGTGTTTGTTGCCTGGATTTTTGTTGTCGGCCTGATGGCCGTGGTGGAGGCGGATGCGACCACCATCGGAGCCGGAATTATGACTTTTTTATTCTATTGCGTGTTGCCCTTGTCGATACTGAACTACCTGGCGGGCTCGGGCCGCCGCCGCGCCAAGATCAACGCCGAGGCCGCCGCGGCCGCCGCGGCCAGGGCCGCTACCGCGCCGCCACCGCCGTCCAAGCCGGACAATGACGCGAGTATTGGTTAATCACCCGCTTCTTACTTGATCCAAATCAAACTCGCTTGACGCCCCGTGACGCCGTCGCGACGGTAGGAATAAAAACGGGCCTTGCCGGTCACGGTGCATGCATCGCCGCCCGAGACGCGCACCACGCCGTCGCGCGCGAGGAAGCAGCGCGCGAGCGCGGCCATGTCGGCCAAAAACTTGCCTTCACGCCCCGCATACGGGCTGAACGCGCGTGCCAGTACGACGGCCTCGGCCGCGTCGCGCGCGCCGGCCACAAAGGCGGCGCGCACCTCGGCGCCGACTTCAAACTGCCGCGGGCCGATGGCCGGTCCGAGCCAGGCCGTGATCTCGCCCGCGCCGGCGGCGCGCATCGCCGCCACGGTGGCACCTAGGACGCCGGCGGCCAGCCCGCGCCAGCCCGCGTGCGCCGCGCCCACGACCTTGCCATCGACGTCGGCCAGCAGCACCGGCAGGCAGTCGGCCGTCATCACGGCGCACACCACGCCGGGCACGCTCGCGATGCTGGCGTCGGCCTCGGGCGCGGCGCCGGGCGCGACCAGGGCGGCGTCGACCACCACCACGCCGTGCACTTGCGATATCCAGGCCGGCGCGGCCGGCAGTTGCGCGGCCAGCAAGGCGCGGTTGCGCGCCACGGCGGCCGGGTCGTCGGCCACATGCGGCCCCAGGTTCAGGCCGCCACCGCCCTGCCCGTCATCGTAAGGCGCCAGGCTGACGCCGCCGCGGCGGGTGGTCGCGGCCGCACCGACGCCGGCCGGCGCATCAGGCCAGTCCGGCAGCAACAGGGAGGATGATGGCAATGACGAACCCGGCGGCAAAGCCGGCGGGCCCGGGGGCGCAGCCATATCGAACTCCGGCATCAGGCCTGCTCTGGCTCGTCGATGCCGGCCTTGGCGATCAGCTCGGCGAAATCGTCGGCCAGCGGCACGATCCATTCGCATTGCTCGCCCGAGTCCGGGTGCACCAGGCCGAGCCGACGCGCCTGCAGCGCCTGGCGCGGGAACACAGGCGTCAGGTGCTGTTTGCCGTAGACGGCGTCGCCGACCAGCGCGTAGCCGATGTGCAGCATATGCACGCGGATCTGGTGCGTGCGCCCGGTCTCGAGCTGGCACTGGACCAGGCTCACGGGACGGCGGTCGAGCATGCCCGTGGCGAGGCGCTGGTAATGGGTGATCGCCGGCTTGGCCGAGAAGTTGCTCGACACGGCCATCTTGACCCGGTCCTTCGGGTGGCGGCCCATCGGCGCGTCGATCGTGCTGTTCAGTTGCGGGGTGCCCCAGACGAGCGCGAAATACTCGCGCTTGACGGTGCGCGCCTGCAGTTGGCGCACGAGGTCGGTCTGGGCGGCGAGCGTTTTGCCGATCACCATCAGGCCGCTGGTGTCCTTGTCGAGCCGGTGCACGATGCCCGCGCGCGGCACGCCGGCGAGCTGCGGGCAGTGGTGCAGCAGGCCGTTGAGCAAGGTGCCGGACCAGTTGCCGGCGCCCGGGTGCACGACCAGGCCGGCCGGTTTGTTGATCACCATGATGTGCTCGTCCTCGAACACGATGTTGAGCGCGATGTTTTCGGGCGTGTAGGCCTCGTCTTCGGGCGCACTTTGTGGCACGATAACGACCGTCTCGTCGCCATATGCGGTATCCTTGCCGCGCGCCGCCTTGCCGTCGACCAGCACATGGCCGCCGTCGAACCAGAGTTGCAGGCGGCTGCGCGAAAATTGCGGGACCAGGCCGGCGATCACCTTGTCGAGACGGTGGCCGCAGGCGACCGGCGTCAGTTCGAGCGTGATCGGCGACAGGTCGATGCCGTGCGCTACCGGCAGGAAGTCGACGTCGGTGTCGTCGTCGAAATCGGTGTCAAGGGGTAAATCCGCCGAATTCGGCGTTGGAGTTAATATCACAGCAGTCCCATCGGCTATAATCAGCCTTTCGTTGAATCTCGGTTAATACTCTCTGCACAATTTATGCAAAAAAAATTATCTTCAGTCGTTATTACATGTGTTTTGCTGAGTTTGTCAGCGTGCAGCTTGTTGCCGGAAAAAGTAGACGAGACCAAAAACTGGCCCGCGGAGAAATTATACGCTGAGGCGCGCAGTGACATGGACACTGGTAACTACGAGTCGGCGATCAAGAACTTCCAGCGCCTCGAATCGAGCTTCCCGTTCGGCACCTACGCCTCGCAGGCGCAGATGGAGATCGCCTACGGCCACTACAAGGCCCAGGACCAGGCGCTCGCGCTGGCCGCGGTCGAGCGTTTCATCAAGCTGCACCCGAACCACGCCAACGTCGACTACATGTACTACCTGCGCGGCCTGATCAACTTCAACGACCAGATCGGCTTCCTGAGCGTGATCTACGAGCAAGACCCGACCGAACGCGACCCGAAGGCCACGCGCGAGGCGTTCGCCGCGTTCAAGGTGCTCGTCGATAAATTCCCGAACAGCATCTACGCGCAGGATTCGATCGCGCGCATGAACTACCTGGTCAACGCGATGGCCCAGTACGAAGTGCACGTGGCCAACTACAACTACCGGCGCGGCTCCTACCTCGCCTCGCTCAACCGTGCCCAGGGCGCGGTGCGCGACTACCGCGACGCCCCGGCGATCGAAGAGGCGCTGTTCCTGATGGTGCGCAACTACGACAAGATGAACATGCCGCTGCTGCGCGACGACACCCAGCGCATCCTCGTCAAGAACTTCCCGAACAGTAAATTCCTCAAGCCGGGCGCCGAAGACGCCTGGTGGAAGCTCTGGAAAAAGATCTAAAAAAGACGCAAATGGAAAACCAGGGACGGACGCGAGTCGGTCCCTTTTTTTCGCCCCGCGCCTGAGCCTCTCAGGTGGCGGTCTTGCGCCGGAACACCCAGTGCGCGTGGTCGGAGCCGGCGCGGTCGAAGGCGTAGCCGTCGACCTTGAAGCGCTTGAGCTGCTCGGGGTCGCTCGCGCCCTTCTCGGCCGCGTAGCGCGCCATCAGGCCGCGCGCCCGCTTGGCGAAAAACGAGATGATCTTGTATTTGCCGTTCTTCCACTCGAGGAAGGTCGGCGTGATGACCGGCACCGACAGCAGTTCCGGCTTGACCGATTTAAAGTATTCTTCGGAAGCCAGGTTGACCAGCGCGCCGGCGCCCTTGGCCGCGATCGCGCCGTTGAGCGCGCCCGTGACGGCCTCGCCCCAGAAGTTGTAGAGGTCCTTGCCGCGCGCGGTCGCGAGCCGGGTGCCCATTTCCAGGCGGTGCGGCTGGATCAGGTCGAGCGGGCGCAGCACGCCGTAAAGACCCGACAAGATGCGCACGCTTTCCTGCGCGTAGGCCAGGTGGCGCGGCTTGAGGCTGCGCGCGTCGAAGCCGGCGTAGACGTCGCCGTTGAAGGCCATGATGGCTTGGCGGCCGTCGGCCGGGTCGGTGTTCCACGAGGCGTAGCGCGCCACATTGAGCGCCGACAGATTGTCGGAGATGCCCATCAGGCTGCCGAGCTGGCCCGGCGAGTAGGCGCGCAGCGCGTCGATCAGCTCGCTCGAACGGTCGAGGAAATCGGGCGTGCTGTGCAGTTTGGTGGTCGGGGGTGTTTCAAGGTCGAGCGTTTTGGCGGGCGACAGGACGATCAGCATAAAGTGTCAATCACAGAAACAAATGCAACTAGGAAAGTAACTAAGAAAGTAAACCCAGCCATGATACCCGCTCCAGCAAAACGCATCGTCATCGACACCAATGTCTGCCTCGACCTGTTCGTGTTCCACGACCCGCGCTGGGACGCGCTGCTGGCCGCGCTCGAGAGCGGCGCGGTCGAGGCGATCACGCGCGAGGATTGCCGTGCCGAATACCTGGTGGTGCTCCATTACAAACACCTGCCGCTCGACGAGCACAGCCGGCCCGGCGCCGGCGCCCGCTTCGACGCCCTGATCAAGGTCGTGGCGCCCGCGCCCAAGCCGGCGCGCCTGCCCGTGTGCAGCGACCGCGACGACCAGAAATTCCTCGAGGTCGCGCGCGACGCCGACGCCGCGATCCTGATCACCAAGGACAAGGCGCTGCTGAAGCTGGCGCGCAAGACGGCCCAGGCCGGCATGTTCAGCATCATGCTGCCGGAGGCATGGATCAAAGCCGAGGCGGCGCTTGCGCTGCCGCAGGTCTGCTGAGCTGTTGCGAGCGACAGAAACTTATTGCCGACGCTCTACAACGGCCGCTGTTTTCGCCTATTCTTCGCCTATACTGGAGTTCAACCTCGCCCCGGGAAACAGCCATGACGATCAGGCGACTTACAATGTCCGACCTCGCCCACGGCGAACCATTGCGCTGGGATGTGTTCGGCGCGGCCGCCGCCCCGCTGCTGCGCCAGGGCGAGCTGGTCGCCGACGCGCACCAGCTCGAAGCCTGGCTCGCGGACGGCCTGTACGCCGAGGCCGGCCCGCCCTCCTGCTCCGTTCTGCATTCCCTCAATGAACTCGGCAAACGGCTCGAGCGCCTGCTGCGCGGGCTGCGCACCGACACGGCCGCCGAGCAAACCGGCATGCTGCTCGCGCACGAGCTGGTCGCCACCGTCGAGCGCGCCCCCGACATCGCGCTCGCGGCCATCTTCCTGAACCAGATCGCGGGCCTGTACCTGGTGCGCCATTGCATAGAAACGGCGATCGTCGTGGTGCTCGTCGGGCGCGCGCACGGTTGCGGG
>JAZKIN010000190.1:23189-23989 GCA_040384885.1 Pseudomonadota bacterium
CCCCCGCGACCCTGCACAGCGTGGTCGCGGCCGCGCTGACCATGAATGCGTGCATGCTGCACGAGGCGGTCAACTACGAGGGCAACACCCTGACCGGGGCCGAGCGTGCCGCACTGCGGCGCCATCCGCTCGATGGCGCCGACCTGCTGCGCGCGGCCGGCGTGGCCGACCCAGATTGGCTCGACTGCGTCCTGATGCACCACGAAAACGACGACGGCAGCGGTTATCCCGAGGGCAAGATCGGCGACGCGGTGCCGCGCAGCGCCCGGCTGATCGCGCTGGCCGACCGCTACTGCGCCTACGTCTCGGCGCGCAACTACCGCCGTTCGCTGCTGCCGCAGGAGGCCTTGCGCAAGTTGCGCGAGGAGCACCCGGGGGCGGCCGATGCGGCGCTCGTGTCACTGTTCGAAACGCAGCTCGGGGCCACGCCGCCGGGCACCCTGGTGCGGCTCGACGGCGGCGCACTGGCCGTGGTCGCGCGCCGCGCCGACGCCAGCGGCGCGCTCGGGCTGCATTTGCTGCTTGAGGCCGACGGCGCCAGTTCGGCGCGGCGTTGCAGCAGCGGCGAGCCCGACTGCGCGATCGGCGGCGCCCTGCACGAGGACGAGGCCGGCGTGCGCTTCAGCATGAAGTCGGTATGGGGTGAATTGGCCGCGCTCTAATCACTTCGTGAGGTGACCCAGCACTAGATCATCCGCAGATTGAACTTCAAGATCAAAAATACCAACATCGTCCCCGCATGCGAGGCTGTCGCGAAAGGGCAGCAGCGCGCTCAATTGGCGTTCAAGACGCATCAGAAA
>JAZKIN010000191.1:0-22020 GCA_040384885.1 Pseudomonadota bacterium
TGATCATAAAATCCCCAAGGAGTTAGACGGTGTCCAACTTTTTGGGGCTAGTTCAAAGGCGGGGACCCATAGAACGCTGGCACTGAGCTACGGTTCTATGGGTCCCCGCCTCCGCGAGGACGATGTAGGTTTAATTTTTATGGACTAGGTCTTCGCGTTTTTACGAACCCCATACCAGCACCTCAGTTCTTCCCACCACTCCACGGAAAAAACCAAAGCAGCGGTTTCTCAACCCGCGCCGCCCACGACTTCTCATTGTGGCTGGCCCCGTCGGCCGAGTAAAACATCAGGTCGACACCGTCCCGATAGCCCTTGGCCAGCATAGCGTCGCGCATGCCTACGGTATCCTCCAGTCCATCGTCTTTGGTCCCCGCATCGATGTAGAAGTTGACCGGCACGCGCGCCGGCAAGGCCGTGATCATGCCCTTCTTATTCCACCAGAACGAGCTCGATACCCCGCCCGCCTTTGAAAACACCTCGGGGTGGCGCTGCGCGATCGCGACCGAGGCCACCCCGCCCAGCGACGAGCCCATGATCGCCGTCGACTCCTTGCCGGGCAGGGTGCGCAGCGTCTTGTCGATATACGGCTTGAGCGTGTCGACGATGAACGCGCGGTAGCCATCGAGCTTGCCGCCCCCGTATTTGGGGTCGCAGCACGGCGTGTATTCGGGGATGCGGTCCGGCGTGTTGTCGATGCCGACCACGATGATCTCGTCGAGTTTGCCGGTGGCGATCAGGCGGTTGACCGTCTCGTCGATGCCCCATTCGACACCGTAGGCGGCGCTCTTGGCGTCGAACAGGTTCTGGCCGTCGTGCATGTACAGCACCGGGTAGCGCTTGGCCGCGTTCTCCTGGTAGCTCGGTGGCAGGTAGATGCGCAAGTTGCGCTTGTTTTTGAGCTGCGGCGATTCAAACCCGTCGATGATCGACACTTTGCCGAACGGCGCGCCAAAGAAGGGATAGATATCGACCGTGCTGCCGGCCGCGAGCCGGTAGGTGCCGCCAAACGAGACGCGGTCCTCGCCCAGGCTCGGCTTCATGGTGATGTCGCCTAGCGCGTCGGGCCACGTGTAGACCCAGACGTTGCCGCCCGCGGCCGCCGCGGGCGCTCCCTTGGCCCACGTCATCGGCCCCTTGTCGGCGCGTACCATCAAATTCGATTTGCCGGCGTCGTAGTGGATGCGCACCGTGGTAGCAAAGGCGTTGGTGGCCAGTGCCAGGGCGGCGGCGGCGATCAGGGTGTGGCGCAAAATTGGCATGGATTCTCCGTCTGGTTTATCGGGTCTGGCTCAGTCGCACGCCGTACAGGTCGACCCTGTTCGACGGTCCCTCGACGCCGCCGGCGGCGCTGAAGCTGCTGTTACTTTGCAGGTAGCTCATATTGTAAAAGTCGCTCAATTGAAGCCGGTACTTGCCCGCCTTTAGGCGCGCCGCCAACGGGGTCGAATACACCAGCGGCGTATTGGCCTTGTCGATGCGCGCGTGCGGCATTTGCACCACGCCTTGCGCCACCACGCGTCCGGCCTGGTCGCTCAGCGTCAGCCATTTTACGCCGCCGCTGATGCCCAGGTTGATCTGGTTTGCGCCATTATGGTAGCGCAGCTGGACTTGCCAGCGACCCGCCACGGGCACCTCGATCGGACCGACGGTAAATGTGTCGGTCGGCTTGCCCCAATCCTTCAGGTGCGGCGCGGCGAAGCGCGCATTCGGCCCGCTGACGGCGATGTTCGATGTGACGCGCGCGTCGGTGACCGCGATATCGATGCTGCGCCCGATGCACTGGGGCGCGCTGTGGTGGCTGCGGTTGCCCGAGTCCACAAACTGCGCCTCGACCGCATAGCACGCGCCCACGCCCGCGCCGCGGTCGGACCAGGCGCCGGCCGCCACTTTGGCGGCCACCAGCTTGCCGTCGCGGTATATGTTATAGACGGTGTTACCAGGATTTTTACCCGGCGCGATCTCGAAGCCGGCATGGCCGGACGCGTCGTGCGCCAGCGTCGACACGCGCGGCTCGGGCGGGCCGAATACCGCGTCGGCCTCCGAATACGGGTCGGCGGCCACGCGCGTGATCGCCTGCTCGCCGGGCAGCAGGGCGCCGAGCCGGATCTCGATCGTGTTGTCCGGGCCAAGCTGGCGCCAGTCGATCGCCGGTCCGACCCGGGCGCCGTTGAGCGTGACCGCCGCGACCTTGTAGTAGCCGTCGCCGGCCACCGCCTTCGGCAGCAGCACCCGCACGCGCAGCGCGTGGCCCTGCAATACCAGCTTGTTGAGGGTGATCGCATCGCTCGCGCCAAACGCCTCGCGCCGCAGGCGCGCCGTGATGAACGGCTTGACCGCGATCCCGCCGGCCGTGGTCGCGATGCCGAACACGTTTTCGACCACCATCCCGAGGTAGGCGCCGACCGACCATAACTGGCGCTTCGAATTGATCACGGGGCCGATCAGGGCTGGATTTTTTTCGTCGAGCAGCAGCGGCTGGCCCGACAGCCATTCGAGGTTCTCCATGTTCGACAGGTTCAGCGCGGCGCCGCGCATCAGGGTGTCGTAGGCGGCGTCGGCCACGCTGACGTTGCCGCCGAGCGCGGCCGCCTTGAGCCCGTAGGCGGTCACGAACGGCCACATGGCGCGGTTGTGGTAGACCGGGATGCCCGGCTGCTGCGGATAGATCACCGGCGCGCCCATCGGCCCGTGCGGATAGCGCGCGAGGATCTTACGCGCGCGTTCGCCGTCGGCCACGCCCGTGACGATCGCCAGCGACTGCCCGAGCCAGTCGAATTTATGCATCGGGGCGCCGTCGAAATGGGGCGCGCTCAGGCTGCTGTACATGCCCGCGTCCTCGAGCCACAAGCCCTTGTTGATCGCTTTCTTGAGCGCGCCGGCCCATGCCGTGTACTTGGTCGCGCGCGCCGCCAGGCCCTGTTCGGCGGCCAGCCGGGCCGCCAGCGTCAGCGCCTGGTAGTGGCCGACATTGGTCGACAGCGCCTTCGAGCTCGCGAGCGAGGCGATGTCGTTCATGATCCAGGCCGCGTAACTCTGGTCGCGCCAGTCGAGGAACGATTGCTCGCCCAGGTACAGGCCCGACTCCGGGTCGAAGGCGGCCAGGCGGTCGTTCTCGATCGTGTTGCCCAGCGCCGTGAGCGCGCGCGCGGCGAAGGCGGCGCGCTCGCGCGCGGGCAGCGCCTTGAGTGCGGCCTCGGCCCCGAAGGCCCAGCTCACGCGGTCGGTGCTGACCGGCCAGCTGCCGCCGCTGCCGGTGTCCTGCACCAGTTGCAGCCCGCCTTCGGTGGTGCTGGCCTGGGCGCCGGGCGTGACGCCCGCGCGCCAGCCCGAGAGCTTGAAATTGAGCGAATTGACCACGCGTGCCGGGTCGAGCATGGCCAGCCCGAGGTGGGCCGCGTACGACAGGTCGCGGGTCCAGACGTAGTGCCATTTTTCGCCGGTCTCGAAGCAGTCGCAGGCGATCGCGGCGCCGCCGTTGTAATTGCCGTCGCGGATTTCACGCACCCCGTTTTGCTGCATCTCGGCGCCGGCCAGCGCGAACAGGGCGTCGAAGGCGAGGTTCCCACTGCGCACGTTAGGCAGCGTCGCGTTTTCGGTGTAGCTCGTGTGCTGCGGGCCCGGGTCGCGCAGCTGCATGGTGCTCGAGTGGGCATATGTGCGCAGATTTGCGGCCGCATCCGGCGTCGAGTAGCGCACGGTCTCGGTCTGGCCGTCGAAGCTGCGGTAGGGCACCGCGACAACGCTGGCGTGCCCCGCGTGCGGGTCTATCGCCGCCACCGGCGCGCTCTCGAGGCGCACCACGCGCAGCACCGGCGCCTTGGCGTCGCTGACGTCGACCCTGAATTTATAGGCGGCTGTCTTTTTGACGAACAGGTAGTCCTCGGGCCCCGGATGCGGATCCATCTTGTAGTCGGTGCCGGGTGCCACCGTCACGCTCGCGTCGGGACTGATGACCCATTCGGCGCTCCAGTCCTTGTGGCCGACCTTGAACGCATGGTTGCCCGGACTGATCACGATCTCGGTCTCGTAGACGCCCTTGCCCTTGTAGAGCAGCTGGTTGTCGGTGCCCCAGCCATTGAAGCCGCCGCGGATGAACAGGTCCTTGGCCAGCGGGGCCGTGTCGCCCGCCGCCTGGGCGGCGGCGGCAAGGGGGAGCGCCAGGGCGGCGAGGGCGAGGCTGAGGCGGGTCAGGTTCATGGTGGGCTTTAAGGTCGGGCTATTACAGTTCGAGGATCACGGCCGAGCGGGCCGGCAATTTGAGTTCGGTGCGCAGGTCGAAGCGCCGGCCGCTGATGACATCGACGCCGCCATCCACGCCCTTGAGCATTTCGTGGAAGCGCGCGGCAGGCAGCGAGACGTCCTTGCCGTTCTTGTTGAACGCGACCAGCACCTTCTGTTTGCCGTCGTACCGGAAGTAGACGTAGGTGCCGTTCTCGGCGCCGTAGTGCATCATCTTCCCGTGGTGGATCACGCTCTTGTTCTTGCGCCAGTTGGCGAGCTTACGCACCAGGGCCTGCGCCTCGCGCTGCTGCGCGCTCAGGCCTTCGCCGGTGAACGCGCTGACCTTGTCGCCGGCCCAGCCGCCCGGCATGTCCTGGCGGTAGCTCGAGTCGTCGCGGCCTTTTGTGGTGCTGGTCATCTGGATCTCGGTGCCGTAATAGAACTGCGGGATGCGCGGCATCGTCATCAGGTAGGCCAGCGCGATGCGGTACATGCCCTGGTCTTCGTTGACCACGCTGAACATGCGCGGCACGTCGTGGTTGCCCTCGAACAGGACCAGATTGCCCGGGTCCGAATACAGGTAGTCTTGCGAGAGCAGCTCGTAGACGTCGTTGAAGCCCTCGCCGAGCTCCTTGTTGGCGAGCGTGCTGCGCATGACTTCTGTCATCGGGAAGTCCATCAGGCTTGGCAGCGAATTGACGTAGCCGTCAAAATTGCGCTTGCCCCGCTGCCAGCGCGAGACCACCGCCGGCGACTTGTGCCACTCCTCGCCGACCATGTTCAGGTTCGGGTATTCGGCCATCAGGCGGCGCGTGTAGTCGGTCAAAAAAACGCCGTCCGAATAGCCGTAGGTATCGATGCGCAGGCCCGACAGGCCTGCGTATTCGATCCACCAGATGTTGTTCTGGATTAGGTAGGTCGCCACCAGCGGGTTGGTCTGGTTCATGTCGGGCATGTGCGGGCCGAACCAGCCGGTGGTGAAGTTGGCGCTGTCCTCGGCCGCCGCGTACGGGTCCTGCACCGCCACCCGGTGGTGCTGGGTGCCGACGAATTTGCCCGCGTGGTTGGTCCAGTCGGGGGTCGGCATGTCCTTCATCCACCAGTGGTTCAAACCGATGTGCGAGAGCACCACGTCCTGGATGATGCCGATGCCCTTCTTGCGCCCCTCGTCGGCGAGGCGCTTGTAGTCGGCGTTGCTGCCGTAGCGCGCATCGATCCGGTAATGGTCGGTCGCGGCATAGCCGTGGTACGAGGCGTTCTCCATGTCGTTCTCGACGAGCGGGGTCGGCCACAGCTGGGTGAAACCGAGGTCGGCGATGTAGCCGAGGCGCTCGATCATGCCCTGCAGGTCGCCGCCGTGGCGGCCGTGGCCGAGCTTGCGATCGAGTTTGTCGGGCATGGCCGCGACGCTGTCGTTGGCGCCGCTACCGTTGGCGAAGCGGTCGGGCATGAGCTGGTAGATCGCGTCGCTGCTGTTAAATCCCTTGCGGCTGGCCGACCCGGGCACGCGCGCGAGCAGTTCGTAGGGGTAGCCGACGCGCTTGCCGCCGCCTTCGAAGCGGATCTCGAATTTTCCGGGCGCGGCTGAAGGCTCGATCACGAGGTCGACGAACAGGTAGTTTTTATTCGCCACGCGCGTGACGGCGTCGATGCGCACGCCCGGCCAATCGAGGCTCGGCGCGAGGTCGGCGATCTGCGCGCCATGCACCATCAGCTGCACTTTTTTGTCGTGCATGCCGGCCCACCAGAACGGCGGCTCGAGGTGGTCGATGCGGTAGTCCTTGGCCTGGGCGGCGCCCGCCAGCAGGCACAGGCAACTTGCGGCGATGGCGCTCAGGGCGCGCAGCGTGGTGGTCGATGTCATGGTGGCCCTTGGGGTCAGATAAATGTTATTTTGAGTAGTTTGACTACTTAAATTTATTGCGTTTGAGAATACTACATAGGGCTGGCAGTGGCAATTGCTGGTGGCCGGGCCTCGGCCGGGTGCTTTGGTAAGTGTTTAGTTTAGGTACAGGCGTCGCTCACTAGGCCGTCGCAAGATGTTGGTTGTTGTACTTAGGCTGTCCCGACACGATTTCTGAGGAATTTCCGCAAAAACTTTTATTTACGATATTAATTGCGACGCAAATCGCTTACGCGCGGCCTCGCAGATGCGGCAAGTTCATAATTTTTTTGTAACCTTGCTTCAAATGGATGACGGATCTACGCAACATCGGCTTCCAATGCGTCGCCGAGGAGTTGCTTTTGTGGTGCAATGGTGCTCGATCTTGGTGAGATTCTCACGAAATGTAGTCCAATTACATGTCCTTATCGCGGTCGCTGTAGCTCAAATACAACGACGAACGGCAAAAACGGCATGTTCGCCTACAAAAATGCCACATTCTGTTAGTGCATCACAACTCTCGTTGACAGTGCATCTAGTTTTAGTACAAAATTGATTTCATGACGACTTAGAGCGTTTGTAACTGGATCCCGTGTTGTAGGCTGCCTGGCTGTAGTTGCGGGAAATTATGTAGTTCTGATGAGATGAGGGGACAAATGAAAATTTTCGCAAACAAGGGCAACACGAGCGCGGCTCAAGGCACCAGCTTCAGGCTGAATCCGGTTGCCGCCGGCTGTGCAGTCCTGTTGACCGCGATGGCGTCGAGCGCCTACGCTCAGCAAGCTGCGCCAGCGCCCGTGCCGGCGCCAACCGACGCTGCCGCGACGGCCGCCGAAAAAGAAGCAGCAAAGCCTGCTATCCAGACTGTGACCGTGTCGGGCATCCGCCGCGGTATCGAGGCAGCGATCTCGATCAAAAAGAATTCCAGCTCGATCGTTGAAGCCATCTCGGCCGAAGACATCGGCAAACTGCCGGATTCGAGCGTCGCCGAGTCGATCGCCCGCCTGCCAGGCGTGACCACCCAACGTAGCCGCGGTACCGGCAAGGCTTCGGAGATCAGCGTGCGCGGTCTGGCACCTAGCTTCAACGGCACCCTCGTCAACGGCCGCGAGCAAGCCTCGACCGGCAACGCGCGCAGCCCCGAGTTCGACCTGTTCCCGGCCGAATTGATCGGCAGCGCCGTCATCTACAAAACGCCCGACGCAACCGTCATCGGCCAGGGCCTTGCGGCCACGATCGACCTGCGCACCGTGCAGCCGCTCGACTTCGGCAAGCGCGTGATGGCTGCGAGCTTCCGCAAAGAGCGCACCGGCATCGACTCCGGCTCGCCGGAAGGTTCGGGCGACCGCTTCTCGTTCAGCTATGTCGACCAATTCGCGAACCGCACCATCGGCGTCGCGCTCGGGCTGACCAGCTACAAGAGCGTCGGCGGCGGCCAGCAGAAGTTCGAAGGCGGCGGCACCAACAAGACCTCCTATAACGGCGTCGACGTGACAGTGCCGAGCGGCTTCAAAGCCGACACCGAGACCTCGACCTACGACCGCAAGGCGCTCTCGCTGAGCCTGCAGTTCCGTCCCAACAAAGACTTTAAGACCACGATCGACGTGCTGCACTCGGAAGGCACGGGCAGCCTGAAGAAGACCGGCCTCGAAGGTTCGATCAGCGGTTCGTGGGGCGGCTATGATCCTGCCGGCCAACTCATCAACGCGACCATCGCCAACGGCGTGGCCACCTCGGGCACCTTCACCGGCTTCAAGGGCGACGTGCGTAACCACATGGAAGGCGCCGACGACAAGTTGACCTCGGTCGGCTGGAACGCTTCGCTCAAGGCCGCCGACTGGACCCTCGGTTCGGACGTGTCGATCTCGAAAGCGGTCAAGCACGCCCAGCGTAACGAGACCCTCGCGGGCCAGCCCGGCAACACGCCTGTGGGGCAGGTCAGCACGATCTCGTGGACCGGTTTCAACGGCTCCGACCTGTCGGCCATGAAGCTCAGCACCAGCCATGACTTCAGCAACCGTTCGACCACCCTCCTGACCGACACCACCGGTTGGGGCGGCGGACCGAACTCGCCGCAAGCCGGCTATGTCGCCCTGCCAAACGTCGATGACAAGGTCTTCAGCCTGCGTCTGTCGGGCCGCCGCGAGCTTGAACTCGGCCCTGTGAACGCCATGCAAGTCGGCTTTAACATGACCAACCGCGACAAAGCGCGCACCGGCACCGAAGGCCGTCTGGTCATCAAAGGCACCGGCGGCTACGCCACCGCGCCGGTCCCGGGCTCCGCCGTCACGACCGCCGGCACCACCGGCATGCCGATCGTCAGCTTCGACCCGACCGGCACCGTCGGCTCGATCTACGAGCTGGCCAAGTGGGTCGACGCCTCGACGCTGGCCAAAGACTGGTCCGTGTCCGAGAAGGTCAACACCGTGTATGCGATGGCCGACTTCGACGGCGACCTCGGCAAAGTGCCGTACAAGGGTAACTTTGGCGCCCAGTTCGTGCATACCCGCCAGTCCACCACCGGCAACAAGGTCGACCTCGCAACTTGCACCGGCATCACCGCCGCCACCTGCCCGTCGACCGTGATTTCGGACGGCACCAGCTACAGCGACTTCCTGCCAAGCGCCAACATCACCTTCGACCTCGGCTCCGACCAGGTGGTCCGCCTCGCCGCCGCCAAGGTCCTGGCCCGCGCCAACCTCGACGACATGCGCGCCAGCTCGTCGTTCGGCGTCTCGCTCAATAACAACGTGCCTATCCTGAACGGCAGCGGCGGCAACCCACGGCTCGAGCCGTTCCGCGCCAAGGCGCTCGACCTGTCGTACGAGAAGTATTTCGGCAAGAAGGGTTACATCAGCCTTGCCACCTTCTACAAGAAACTCGACACCTACATCCTGCGCTCGCCACGTGCGTTCGACTACAAGGACCAGGTCAGCGCCAACACGCCACTGCCTTTGACCGGACCGCACAAGGGTTCGACCGTCGGCCTGATGACCAAGCCGGCCAACGACGACGGCGGCAACATCCACGGCTTCGAGCTGTCGATCAACGTGCCGTTCTCGCTGATGACGCGCTACCTCGACGGCTTCGGCGCCTCGCTCAACCACTCGGACACTTCGAGCGGTATCGAACTGCCGCCGACCGGTTTCGCGACCCAGAACGTCAGTTCGGTCAAGATCCCGCTGCCGGGCCTGTCGAAGAAGGTCAGCAACCTGCGCCTGTACTACGAGAAGGCCGGCTTCCAGTTCGCCTGGGCCGCGCGCAAGCGTTCGGACTTCCTTGGCCAGATCAGCGACTACCAGGACAACTCGCAGCTGACCTTCGTCAAGGGCGAGACCGTGATCGACCTGCAGGCGTCGTATGAAGTCCAGACCGGCATGCTCAAAGGTGTCGGCTTGTTCCTCCAGGCTAACAACTGGAACAACACGCCTTACCAGGAATACAATGGCGTGGACCGCAATTCGCCATCGTACAAGACCACGTACGGCCGCACCTACCAGTTTGGCGCGAACTACAAGTTCTAAGCCGCACGCAGGGGTGTTGACCCCGACGTGACGACAACCCCGGCTGCTTTTGCGCCCGGGGTTGTTTTACTTCAGGCGCGGCTTTTTCGTTTCAATCTTTCGGCACCAGGAGCAACATGCAAAATTCAGCCATTAAGAACATCGTCATCGTCGGCGGCGGCACCGCCGGCTGGATGAGCGCCACCGCGCTGTCGTCGGTGCTGCAGGGGCGCTACAACATCCGCGTGGTCGAGTCCGACGAGATCGGCATCATCGGCGTGGGCGAGGCCACGATCCCGATGATCAAACGCTTCAACCAGGTCGCCGGCATCGACGAGGCCGAGTTCATGCGCGCCACCCAGGGCACCTTCAAGCTCGGCATCGAGTTCGTCAATTTCGGCAAACTCGGCGACCGTTACATGCACGGCTTCGGCACCCTCGGCCAGGACCTGGCGACGGTTCGCTTCGACCAGTACTGGCAAAAGATGCGGCGCCTCGGCCAGGCCGAGGACCTCGAGGCGTATTCGATCACGCGCCTGGCCTCCAAGCAGAATAAATTCATGCCGCCGCGTTACGACGCGCCCAATTCGCCGCTCGCCGACATCGCCTACGCCTACCATTTCGACGCCAGCCTGTACGCGCGCCACCTGCGCACGCTGTGCGAGGGGCGCGGCGTGCAGCGCACCGAGGGCAAGATCGTCTCGGTCTCGCAGCGCGAGGGCGACGGCCACGTCGACGCCGTCGTGCTCGAGAGCGGCGAACGGGTCGAGGGCGAATTGTTCCTCGACTGCTCGGGATTCCGCGGGCTGTTGATCGAGGGCGCGCTGAGCACCGGTTACGAGGACTGGAGCCACTGGCTGCCGTGCGACACCGCGGTCGCGGTGCCGTGCGAGTCGGCCGCCGAGCTGCTGCCCTACACCCGCTGCACCGCGCACACGGCCGGCTGGCAGTGGCGCATCCCGCTGCAGCACCGGATCGGCAACGGCTATGTGTACTGCAGCCGTTTCATCAGCGACGCCGACGCGCGCGCCACGCTGCTGGCCAACCTGGACGGCGCGCCGCTGGCCGAGCCGCGCGTGATCCGCTTCAAGACCGGCATGCGCAAGCAGGGCTGGAACCGCAACGTGGTCGCGATCGGCCTGGCCAGCGGCTTTCTTGAGCCGCTCGAGTCGACCAGCATCCACCTGGTGCAGGCGGCGCTGGCGCGCCTGATCGGCTTTTTCCCCGACCAGGGCTTCAACCAGGGCGAGATCGACGAGTACAACCGCCAGAGCCGCTTCGAGTACGAGCGGATCCGCGATTTCATCATCCTGCACTACAAGCTCAACCAGCGCGACGACGCCCCGTTCTGGCAGCATTGCGCGGGCATGGAGGTTCCCGACACGCTCAAGCAGAAAATGGACTTGTTTCAAGCGCGCGGACGCGTGGTGCGCAACGACAACGAGCTGTTCGCCGAGGTCGGCTGGCTGCAGGTGCTGTACGGGCAGAACATGCTGCCCGACGGTTACAACCCGCTGGTCGACCTGCTGCCCGAGGCCGACATCAAGGAGTACCTCGACAACGTCGAAGCGGTGATGGCCGCGTGCGTCGAGGTGATGCCGTCGCACGCCGAGTTCGTCGCCCAGTTCTGCAAGGCGGCGCCGCCGGCCTAGCGCCGCGCCGCAGGGCGCGCGCCGGAGGGCAAACCGGCGTCGGAGAGCAAACCGCACCGCGCGCCGGAGGGCAAACCGCGTCGGAGAACAAACCGCGCCGGGCGCCGCCCACGGCGAACGGCGTGCGCTAGGCCAGCGGCGGCGCCTTGCAATTGGCGGCGATGAAGTCGGCGTGCGTGGGCATCGCGTCGACGCAGTTGCGGATCACCTGCTCGACGTCGGCCAGGAAGCCGGCGATCTCCTGCTTGCTGCGCTGGTCGACCAGCGGGTTGTAGCCGCGCGCGCGCATGCCTTGCCCGTGCATCACCTGCAGCCAGCTGGTCTCGGCGAACAGCTCCTCGCTGTCGCGGAAGATGCGGCCGTTGCTCTCGAACAGGGCCATCTTGTGGCGCAGCGAATCGGGGATCTCCATCTGCTGGCAGTAGGTCCAGAACGGCGAGCCGGTGCGCTCGTTGGCCTTGTAGTGCAGGATCAGGAAGTCGCGGATGGCCGCGTATTCGCGGTCGGTCTGGGCGTTGTAGGTGGCCGTGTCGGCGGCGTCGAAGCCGCCGTGCGGGAACAGCAGCATCAAGCGCGTGATCGCGGTCTGCACCATGTGGATGCTGGTCGACTCGAGCGGCTCCATGAAGCCGCCCGCGAGCCCGATCGCGACCACGTTCTTGTTCCACGCCTTCTTGCGCTTGCCGGTGGTGAACTTGAGGTGGCGCGGCTGCGCGAGCGCCTCGCCGTCGAGGTTGTTCATGAGGATGGACTCGGCCTCGTCGGCGCTCATGAATTTGCTGCAGTAGACGTGGCCGTTGCCGGTGCGGTGCTGCAGCGGGATGCGCCACTGCCAGCCGGCGCTGTGCGCGGTCGAGCGGGTATAGGGCAGCAGCGGGCCGGCCGAGGCGCACGGCACCGCGATCGCGCGGTCGCACGGCAGCCAGTGGCTCCAGTCCTCGTAGCCGGTGTGTAGCGCTTTTTCGATGAGCAGGCCGACCATGCCCGAGCAGTCGATGAACAAATCGCCCTCGATCCGTTCGCCGTTTTGCATGAGCAGCGCCTCGATGAAGCCGTCGGCGCCGCGCAGCACGGTGTCGACGATCTTGCCCTCGGTGCGCAGCACGCCCTGCGCCTCGGCGCGCGCGCGCAGGAATTTGGCGTACAGGCCGGCGTCGAAGTGGAAGGCGTAGGCGATGTCGGCCAGCGGCGAGTCAGAATGGTCGCGGGTGCCGCGCATGAACTTGGCGCTGCGCGGGGCCACCGTGTTGATCGAGAAGTGCTCGAGGTCGGGCGCTTCGCCCAGTTGGTACATCTTGAGCCAGTACTGGTAGAACTTGGCCAGCAGCTGGTCGCGCCCGATCGAGCCGAAGCCGTGGATGTACGAGTCGCCTTGCTTGCCCCAGTTGACGAATTCGATACCGAGCTTGAACGAGCCCTGGGTCTCGCGGATGAAGGTGTCCTCGTCGATGCCGAGCAGGTCGTTGAAGCCGCGGATCAGCGGGATGGTCGCCTCGCCCACGCCGATGGTCGAAATCTCGTCCGATTCGATGAGGCGGATCCGGTGGCCGACCGGCATCAGGTGTGACAAGGCCGCGGCGCTCATCCAGCCGGCGGTGCCGCCGCCGACGATGACGATGTTTTTAATTGGTGTGATGTTCAAGTCGGGCTCCGGACCGGGCGCGGGCCCGGTCGATGGTGGTGCTGCGGGTTTGCGCGGGGCGCGGCGGGCCGCGCGAAACAAGGCCGGCGGCAAGGATCAAGGCGTGCGGCGCGGGGATGAAACGCAGCATTTATCCTGTAGAAATATAGCATCGAATAAATTTAAGTGTCAACGCCGACCGCAAGCGGCCGCGGGCGCATAGAATGCCTGGTGCGTTACCAATAAAACCATTTTAATACTGAGGAAATAAATGTCGAAAGCGTCGATGAATAAGCTGGTGGCGTTCCTGGCGCTGGCCGGATCCGCGGTCGCCGCATGCGCGGCGTTGGCGGGCGCGGCGCAGGCGGCGGAAGCGGAGGCCGCAGCGCCGCCGATCGGGAGTTTTTTCAGAAGCGCCAATTTCAGCGGTGCCGCCTTGGCGCCCAACGGCCGCCATCTCGCGATCCGGATCGCCAACGGCGAAAGCCGTGCCAACCTCGCCGTGCTCGACCTCGCAACGATGAAGCTCACGCAGGTGGCTGGCTTCGGCGACGCCGATATTGGCCGCTTCGAATGGGTCAACGACGAACGGCTGGTCTACAACATGACCGACTTGCGCCTGGCGCGCGGCGAAATGGTGGAGGGTCCCGGACTGTATGCGGTCAACCGCGACGGCCGCGGCGAACGCCAACTGGTCGACCGCAGCTATAGCGCCATCACTTCGGGCACGGACATTGTCAGGCTCGACCCGAACACGCATCTGGTCGGGCCGGGCCGGCGCCAGGACGGCAACGAGGTGTTCGTGGTACGCGCCGAGTCCTACGAGGGCAAGGACGCAGGACACTTCCTGTTCCAACGCCTCAACACGAAAAACAGCGCGGTCGTCGCGCTCGATACACCTGAAAAAACCATCGACGCGCTGATCGACGCGCAGGGCGCGGTGCGGGTGGCGGTGACGCGCGACCGGGATCGGCAGGCACTCTTGTTCAACGATCCGGCCAGCGGCAAATGGCGCACGCTGGCCCAGTTCAATTCCAACGGCGAGGGTGCCGTGCAACCGTTGCTGTATGGCCCCGACAATGTGCTGTACGTGGCCGCCAACAACGGCCGCGACAAGACCGCTATCTACCGTTACGATCTCGCCGCCGGCAAATTGGAGGCCGCGCCGCTGGTCGCGTCCGACCAGTACGATATCGACGGCGAGTTCATCGTCGACGCCGCCAAGGTGCTCGGCTTTCGCTACGAGATCGATGCCGAAGTCACCACCTGGTTCGATCCGGCCATGCAAGCGGCGCAGACCGCGGTCGACGCCCTGCTCGGCGCGACCACCAACCGCATTTCACGCGGGGCGCGCTCGGAAACCCCGTTTTTTCTGGTCGAATCGTTTTCGGATGTGCAGCCGCATGTCTACCAGTTGTTCAACAGCGCGACCGGCAAGCTGACCAGGCTGGGAGGCGCCAACGCGGACATCGACCCGCGCCGCATGTCGATCAAGGACATGGTGCGCTACAAGGCGCGCGACGGGCTCGAGATCCCGGCCTACCTGACGCTGCCGGCCGGCGGCCCCAAGACCAACTTGCCGATGGTGGTGCTGGTGCACGGCGGCCCGTATCTGCGCGGCGGTAGTTGGGAGTTCGATCCCGAGGTGCAGTTTCTCGCCTCGCGCGGCTACGCCGTGTTGCAGCCGGAATTTAGGGGCAGCACCGGCTTCGGCACACGGCATTTCCGGGCCGGCTGGAAGCAATGGGGCCAAGCCATGCAGAACGACATCGCCGATGGCGCCAAATGGGCGATCGCGCAGGGCCACGCCGACCCCAAGCGCATCTGCATCGCAGGCGCCAGTTACGGCGGCTATGCCGCTCTGATGGGATTGATCAAGGACCCCGAACTGTTCAAATGCGGGATCAACTGGATCGGCGTGACCGACATCGGCCTGCTGTACACGGTCCGCTGGAGCGACCTCGGCGACAACTGGAAAAAATACGGCATGCCGCAACTGGTGGGCGACCCGGTCAAGGACGCCGCCATGTTCGAACTCAATTCGCCGCTGCGCCAGGCGGCGCGTTTGCGCCAGCCGCTGCTGATGGCCTACGGCGGCGCCGACGAGCGCGTGCCGCTCGTGCATGGAACCCGTTTCCACGACGCCGTCAAGGCCGTCAACCCCAGCGTCGAGTGGGTCGTCTACGGGCAGGAGGGGCATGGCTGGCGCTTGCAAAAGACCCGCGTCGATTTCTGGGGCCGCGTCGAAAGATTCTTGGAGCGCAACATCGGCAAGCCCTGAGGCACGTACGCTTAAAATACTGGCGTATTATCAATAAAGCTATTTTAAATTTAGGGAAATGAATGTCGAAAGCGTCGATGAGCATGCTGGTGGCGTTTCTGGCGCTGGCCGGATCCGGGTTCGGTACACTGCCCGCAACTGCGGCCGATGCACCCGCCAAGGCGGTGCCGATCACCAGTTTTTTTCAGAACGACACCTTCAGCGACGCGGCCCTGTCGCCCAACGGGCGCAACCTCGCGATCCGGGTGGCGACGCGCGAAAGCCGGGCCCAGCTAGCCGTGCTCGCGCTCGACACGATGGCGCTCACGCAAGTGGGGGCGACGGCGACCGGCGATGTCGGCAGCTTCGCATGGGTCAATAACGACCGCCTCGTGTACCGGATAACCGACCTGCGCCACGATAAGTTCGAGTACGTCGCCGGGCGCGGCCTGTTCGCGATCAACCGTGACGGTAGAGCCGAGCGCGAGCTCAAGACCGGCGGCACCCTGATGGGCGCGACCATGACGAGCGACCGCGACGATGTGTTCGTCTGGGCCGCCGAGTCGAACGAGGGCAATGACCTGGGCCATTTCCGGATCGAGCGGCTCAACACCAAGACCGGCAATAAAACCGTGATCGACACGCCGTGGGACGCGGTCGAGTACGCGTTCGACCGCAAGAACGAATTGCGGGTGGTGCTCGCGCGCGACAAGAACCAGTACGCGCTGAGGTACCGCGATCAGGCCAACGGCCCCTGGCGCACCCTCGCATCGTTCGAGGCCAACAGCACGGCCTCGATCCACCCACTGCTGTTCGGCCCGGACGGCGTGCTGTACGTGAGCGCCAGAAACGGCCGCGACAAGAGCGCGGTCTACCGATACGACCTCGCCGCAAATAAGCTCGACGGCGAGCCGCTGGTCGCGTCCGAACAGTTCGACGTGGCCGGCCATTTCATCACCGACGCGGCCAAGGTGCTCGGCTTCCGCTACCAGATCGACGCCGAGGTCACCACCTGGTTCGACCCGGCCATGAAGGCGTTCCAGCTGGCGGTCGACGCCCAGCTCGGCGCGACCACCAACCGGCTCTCGCGCGGCGAGCGCAGCGAGACGCCGTTCGTGCTGGTCGAGGCGTTCTCGGACGTGCAGCCGAGCAAGTACTACCTGTTCAACAGCGACACCGGCAAGCTCACCAAGCTGGGCGAAGCCAACGCCGACATCGACCCGGCCCGCATGTCGCTCAAGGACCTGGTGCGTTACAAGGCGCGCGACGGGCTTGAGATCCCGGCCTACCTGACGCTGCCCAAGGACGGCAGCGGCAAGAACCTGCCGCTGGTGGTGCTGGTGCACGGCGGACCGTTCATGCGCGGCGGCTATTGGTCGTTCGACGAGGAGGCGCAGTTCCTGGCCTCGCGCGGCTATGCGGTGCTGCAGCCCGAGTTCCGCGGCAGCGCCGGCTTCGGCGCGCGCCATTTCCGGGCCGGCTGGAAGCAATGGGGCCTGGCGATGCAGGACGATCTCGCCGACGGCGCGAAATGGGCCATCGCGCAGGGGTATGCGGACCCCAAGCGCATCTGCATCGCCGGCGCCAGCTACGGCGGCTACGCCACCCTGATGGGGCTGATCAAGGACCCGGAATTGTTCAAATGCGGCATCAACTGGATCGGCGTGACCGACATCGAGATGATGTATTCGGTCCGCGGGAGCGACTTCGGCGGCAACTGGAAAACCTACGGCATGCCCTTGCTGGTCGGCGACCGCGTCAAGGACGCCGCGCAACTCAAGGCCACCTCGCCGCTGCAGAACGCGGCGCGCCTGCGCCAGCCGCTGCTGATGGCCTATGGTCGCGACGACCGGCGCGTGCCGCTGGTGCACGGCACCCGCTTCCGCGACGCCGTCAAGGCCGGCAATCCGGATGTCGAGTGGGTCGTCTACGACGAGGAGGGGCACGGCTGGGGCAATTTAAAGACGCGCCTCGATTTTTGGAACCGGGTCGAGAAATTCCTGGAGCGGCACATCGGCAAGCCGTGAGGCGGCGTGGCCCGCACGGCAAAGCGGCCGGAACCGGCGCGGGCAGGGTGTCGCCGCCTGCGCGATACCGGCGCCGGCACCTGCTGCAGGCGTTCAGAGCGCGACGTTGACGGCGCGCGGCGCCTGGTACATTTCCTGGGTCATCAAGTCGACGCCGCACGGCAGCGCTTCGATCCAGTCCAGGAAACGGGCGATCATCGCCCGTCCCCTGATCGGCGCGCCATGCTGCGGGACGATCCATTCGGGGTCGAGCTTGCGCACCATCTCGACCCAGTAACGGCAGACCTTGTTCGAGACCATATAGCGCGCGTGGAAGCCGCGCATGTAAGGAAGGTGTTGGTCGAAGTCTTCGATCGGCTTCTCGGCCAACGCGGCCGGCACCATCGACGCACCCATATCGCCTGAAAACAAAATCTTGCTGACAGGATCGTAAAATTGGAAGTTGCCTTCCGCATGCAGGAAATGGGCCGGAAGGATCTGGAACGCGGTGGCGCCGAACGGAAGCAGGGTGCCTTGATCCGGAATCGCGATGATGCGTCCCTCGGTTTTTCCTTGGGCACAGAAGTGGGGCACGAAACGCGACCAGATCGACGAGATCAGCAGCTTTGTGTCCGAGCCGTTGAGCCAGCGCGGCAGGGAGGCGATGATGTCGGGGTCGGCGTGCGAGGCGAAAACGTACTTGAGCTGCTTGGGCGGAAAGTATTTGCTCATGGCCATGTACAGCTCGTTATAGGTCAGGATCCCGCCCGGATCGAGCAAGATCCCGTTTCCGTCTTGAACGATAAGGAACTGGTTCGACTGGACCGATTCGCCCTCGGCGCCCTCCGAGAGGTCGGAGAACATCAGGCAGATGTGTTCGCCGTTGTTGAATAATTCGATTGCCATAATAACCCTATCATTAAGATGGATATATTCTAGTCCCGATATTGATTATTGGCAATACTAGCTGCCGGCAAGACAAGGGAGCGAGCAGAGATCGCTCGAAACGCGCCTCGTGGGGCAACTGGAAACCCGAGGACACCGGGGTCAGACCCGGGTCAGACCCCGGTCTGTCCCCGGTCTGTCCCCGGTCTGTCCCGATGCCGCTCGTTTCCCCGCCCGGCGCGCGTAGCCGTGCTAGACCGGAAGTTTGCTTATGACTTCTATGGGGGCGAGGCATGCCTCGCCGCCTCCCGCGAGGACGATGTCGTTATGGCCCGAATACAGCGCTGTTTTGCGCCTGTCACGCGCGAAAAGGGGGTAATTGGCGCCAAAAAGCCGATTTAAATACAGATCGCGCCACAAAAGAGTAAACTGTAGGATGCTTTACCGTCGGTCGAGCTAGTCAAATTTTGTGAGTGTCCTATGTCTGAAACCCCTGTCATGCTGTTTTCCGAACTTAACCTGAGCGCCCAAGTGCTGAAGGTTATCAAAGAAGTCGGCTACGAAATCCCGTCGCCGATCCAGGCCGCGACGATCCCGCTGCTGCTGGCCAATCGCGATGTGCTCGGGCAGGCCCAGACCGGAACCGGTAAAACCGCCGCCTTCGCGCTGCCGATCCTGTCCAATATCGACATCAAACAGCAGTCGCCGCAGGCGCTGGTGCTCGCGCCGACGCGCGAACTGGCGATCCAGGTGGCCGAGGCGTTCCAGAAATACGCGACCCACATCAAAGATTTCCATGTGCTGCCGATCTACGGCGGCCAGAGCTACGGCCCGCAGCTGTCGGCCCTGCGCCGCGGCGTGCACGTCATCGTCGGCACCCCCGGCCGCGTGATCGACCACCTCGAGAAAGGCTCGCTCGACCTGTCCAAGCTCAAGACGCTGGTGCTCGACGAGGCCGACGAAATGCTGCGCATGGGCTTCATCGACGACGTCGAACAGATCCTGCAAAAAACCCCGGCCACGCGCCAGACCGCGCTGTTCTCGGCGACCATGCCGTCGGCCATCAAGCGCATCGCCAAGACCTACCTGCGCGACCCGGCCGAAGTGACCGTGGCCGCCAAGACCGGCACCGCCGACAACATCCGCCAGCGCTACTGGATGGTCAGCGGCATGCAAAAGCTCGAGGCGCTGACCCGCATCCTCGAGGCCGAGCCGTTCGACGGCATGATCATCTTCGCCCGCACCAAGCTCGGCACCGAAGAGCTGGCCTCCAAGCTGCAGGCGCGCGGCTTTACCGCCACCGCCATCAACGGCGACATGCAGCAGACCCAACGCGAGCGCACCATCGAGCAGCTCAAAAACGGCAAGATCGACATCCTCGTCGCCACCGACGTCGCCGCGCGCGGCCTCGACGTCGAGCGCATCAGCCACGTGATCAACTACGACGTGCCGTCCGACCCCGAGAGCTACACCCACCGCATCGGCCGCACCGGCCGCGCGGGGCGCAGCGGCGAGGCGATCCTGTTCATCACCCCGCGCGAGCAGGGCCTGCTCAAGGCGATCGAACGGGCCACGCGCCAGCCGGTCGCGCCGCTCACGCTGCCGACCGTCAAGGCCGTCAACGACGTGCGCATCGCCAAGTTCAAGGACCAGATCACCGAGGCGCTCGCCGCCGGCGGCCTCGACGTGTTCCGCTCGCTGATCGAAGAATACGAGACCGAGCTCAACGTGCCGGCGATCGAAATCGCCGCCGCGCTGGCCAAGCTGGCCCGCGGCGACGTGCCGCTGCTGCTCGAGAAACCGAACCGCGACGCCAAGGCCGCGCCTTCGTGGCAGGAAGAAAAACCGATGGCGCGAAGCACGCGTCCGGACGCGCCCGCGCGCACCGAGCGCTTCGAGCGCGACGCGCCGCCGGCCGCGTTCAAGCCTGCGCGCGAGCGCAACATCCGTCCGCCCGAAGAAGGCATGGGCACCTTCCGCATCGAAGTCGGCCACGCGCACGGCGTCAAGCCGGGCAATATCGTCGGCGCCATCGCCAACGAGGCCGGCATCGAGTCGAAGTACATCGGCCGCATCGAGATCTTCGACGACTACAGCACGCTCGATTTGCCAATCGACATGCCGCCCGACCTCGTCGACCACCTCAAAACCGTGTGGGTCGCCGGCCAGCAGCTCAACATCACGCGCGATGGCGAAACCCCGGCCGGACCGAGCGCCAAGAAGTCGTCGTTCGCCGCGCCGAAAAAAGCGGGGGACCGCCGCTTCGCCGAGAAGAGCGCGGGCGCCAAGCCTGCCGCCAAGTCCTACGATTCGGCCAAGCCGAAAACGGCGCACCGCAAGGGCCCGCCGAAAGCCGTGTAAGCTTGCCGCGGCGGGCCCCGCGCCCGCACGACGAAAAAGTGTCGAAAAAAAGGGTCACGCTTGCGTGGCCTTTTTTTATGCGGTCCTTGCCCCGGCGCGCTTAATGGAATATTGTCTGCTTACAAGATGCGTCAAAGAAATGCATCGTTATCAAAATACCCAGGAGACAAACAATGTTTAACAAAATTTTAAGCCGGGGCGCATTCGCGCGCCGCGGTTTGGCGGTCGCGCTCGCCATGTTGGGTGCCGGGGCCGCGCAGGCGGTCGAAGTGACCATCGCCTGCGGTTCGGTCGGCACCGATGTCGAAATTTGCAAGAAGCTCACGGCCGAGTGGTCGGCCAAAACCGGCAACACGGTCAAAATATTCGCCGCGCCCGGTTCGAGCACCGACCAGCTGGCCCTGTACCGCAAGCAGTTCGAGGCCAAGTCGGGCGAGGTCGACGTGCTCTCGGTCGACGTGGTGTGGCCGGGCATCATCAAGCAGCATCTGCTCGACCTGACCCCGTTCGCCAAAGGCGTGCAAAAGCAGCACTTCCCGGCCATCATCAACAACAACACCGTCGATGGCAAATTGCTCGCCATGCCCTGGTTCACCGACGCCGGCCTGCTGTATTACCGCAAGGATCTGCTCGGCAAACACCAGGCCAAGGTCCCCGGCACCTGGCTGCAGCTGAACGCGACCGCGCAAAAAATCCAGGATGCCGAACGCAAGGAAGGCAATGCCAACATGCAGGGCTATGTGTTCCAGGGCAAGGCCTACGAGGGGCTGACCTGCAACGCGCTCGAGTGGATCGCCGGCAATGGCGGCGGCACCGTCGTCGAGCGCGACGGACGCATCAGCATCAACAACGAGAAGGCGGCCAAGGCGCTCGACCTGATCGCAAGCTGGCCCGGCACGATCTCGCCGGCCAATGTGGTCACCTTCGCCGAGGAGGAGGCGCGCGGCGTGTTCCAGAGCGGGAACGCGGTCTTCATGCGCAATTGGGCTTATGTGTGGAACCTCGCGCAACGGGACGGCAGCCGCATCAAGGACAAGATCGGGGTCGCGGCGCTGCCGCGCGGGGTCGGCGGCAAGAGCGCGTCCACGCTCGGCGGCTGGCAACTGGCGGTGTCGGCCTACTCGAAGCACCGCAACGAGGCCGCCGATCTCGTGATGTTCTTGACGAGCAAACAAATGCAAAAGAAGCGCGCGCTGATGGTCGGCACGTTGCCGACCTATCCGGCGCTGTACACCGACCCCGAGGTGCTCGCCGCCGCGCCGTATTTCACGGCCCTGGTCGACGCCTTCAATATGGCCAGCGCGCGGCCGTCGTCGGCCACCGCCGACAAGTACAACGCGGTTTCGGCGGCAATCTGGAGTGCGACGCAGGATGTGCTGAACAAAAAGGCGAGCGGGGCCGACAGCGTGGCCAAGCTTGAAAAGGAACTGACCAAGATCCGCAAGGGCGATAAATGGTAGTTGCCTGTTTGGCTTGAAAGCGGACCGGCGCGCCGCGACTACCGGCATACCAGAAACGCAGCGGGGACGCGGCAGCCCGCCGGGCTAGCCCGTCGCAGGCAAAAAACCACGCTAAATGCGTGGTTTTTTTTCGCGGGCGGGGTCAGACCCGGGTCTGACCCCGGTCTGT
>JAZKIN010000192.1:0-23320 GCA_040384885.1 Pseudomonadota bacterium
TCTGAAGCGTCTCAGGCACCAATTTAGGACATTGCCCCCCTTTCGCGACAGCCTCGAATGCGGGGACCTATAGAACGTCGGCTATGAGCAACCGTTCTATGGGTCCCCGCATGCGCGAGGACGATGTTGGTTTGAGTTTTGGAAGTTAGCTATTGCGCGATTTCTGATATATCAAACACGAAATTTGAACGCGATGGCGACGTAGTGGCGGGTAAATTTCTGTTTAACTTAACGGCATTACCCTCAGTGGCTCAAGCCCTCAGCGGTACGCACCAGCTTAACGAATTCAGCGCGATAACCAAACGGATCCTGACCCCGTCCCGTATTGGCCAGCTTGGCTATCTCGGCATAACTAAAGTCGCTGACGTTCTTCTCCGCGCGCAGCCGCTGGCCGAACGCCGCGACCGCCACCGCGAAGCGCTGCTCTTCCGGCACCGCATCCATCGACTTGCGCGCCGACGCCGCATGCACCACGTGCTTGGTCACGCTGCTGCTCGCTTCGCCGGGCAGCTTGTAGCGCAGCTTGACGAAGCACAACTCACCTTTGCCGTGCTCCGCGGCAGACGCGGCGTGCTTGGCGGACTTCTTGCCGTAACGCAGAGGGTCGACCAGCTTGCCCCGGGCGCCCACAGGCGTAATCTCGTAAATGGCGGTCACCGAATGGCCCGCACCCATATCGCCCGCATCGACCTTGTCATCCTTAAAGTCCTGACGCTCGAGCATGCGCGTTTCGTAGCCGATCAGGCGGTAGCCCGCCACCAGCTTGGGATTGAACTCGACCTGCACCTTTACATCGTTTGCGATCGGGAACATTGTCGAGCCAAGTTCTTCGTGCATCGCTTTGCGCGCCTCCATCACGCTGTCGATGTACGCGGCATTGCCGTTGCCCGCCTGCGTGAGCCGCTGGATCAGCTCGTCGTTCAGATTGCCATCGCCAACGCCGAAAATCGACAGGTAGACGCCGGTCTTGCGCTTCTTCGCGATGAACTTCTCCAGCTGATCTGGGTCGCTGTTGCCGATATTGAAATCGCCGTCGGTCGCCAGGATCACCCGGTTGACCGCCTTGGCGTCGAAGTTGCGCTCGGCCAGTGCGTAGGCGTGCGCCAAACCGTCGCCGCCGTTCGTGCCGCCGCCCGAACCGAGCGCCTCGATCGCCTGGATGACCTTGGCCTTGTCCCGGCCGGACGTGGGTGCCAGTACCACCTTGGTGTCGTTGGCGTAGGTGACAATGGCGACCCGATCCTCATCGCGCAATTGCGACGCGAACATGCGGAATCCCCGCTTGAGCAAAGGCAGGCGATCGTCCGGCTCCATCGATCCGGAAACGTCGATCAAGAGCACGACATTGACGGGCGGGCGCTTGGCGGCCGCGATGTCGTAGCCGCGCACGGCGATATGGACCAGCTGGTTGCCGGCCTGCCATGGACTGGGCATGACTTCGGTGCTGATGCCGAAAGGTTGGGCGGGGTTGGCCGGGGTCGCATACTGATAGGGGAAATAGTTGACCATTTCTTCGATCCGCACCGCTTCCGCCGGCGGCAATATACCTGCCGACAGCAGGCGCCGGACATAGGCGTACGACGCGGTGTCGACGTCGATGCTGAAGGTCGATACCGGGCGTTCCTCTACCAGCACCGCGGGATTGACTTCATTGCCAGGGAACTTGTTGGTGGTCGGAGGCGAAAGCATCGGGGCTTGCGCTAGCTGTTCGGCCATCGGTATGTAAGCGGGCGCAGACATTGACGCAGTCGGTTGGCTTACATTGACTTCCATTTGTGGCAGCGATGACGGCCGCATCTCCTCGATGATTCTTGTCTCGACCGGCATCGATACCCGGGCGACCATGCGCGCCGGCTCGGAACAGCCGAAAAAGGCGAAGGCAAGACCGATGTGCACGATGACGACGATGGCGATACCAGTGACTTTGCTTCCGTTTTTCTGAGTTTTCTCTAGGGAATGCATTGCGATCTCCATGGTGGTTGATAGAATTATTTCTCATCAATGGAGTAAAGATATGCTATTGCATAGCAAAAGAAAAGAACTTTAATAGCATATTTTATTGCTAGAAAACGGAAGGCGACACACTGGGGGCGGCCGCAATTGACTTCCGGTAGAGCGCATGTCACGCTCCGGCGCGGGTGCTGTCATCTTTGGCGTCGGCGAATTCCCTTTTCGAGTGGAGAAAATATGATCCGTAAAATCGTCCTGCTGTTCTTGCTTTGGCCTGGCATGGGATTCGCTGCGGCGCCCGCGCCCGAGGCGAAGCAGGAAATAGCGCATCTCCTCAATTACCTGAAGGACTCGGGTTGCGAGTTCAACCGCAATGGCGCGTGGCACGGCTCCCAAGATGCGATGGACCATCTCAAGAAAAAATACGAGTACCTGCTTAAAAAAGGCCTGGTCGTTTCAGCGGAAGATTTTATCCAGCGGGCCGCCGCCGAAAGCAGCATGAGTGGCAAACCCTATCTGGTTAAATGCGGCGCAAACAGCCCATTGCAAAGCGGCCCCTGGTTTCGGGCGGAGCTGGCCAAGCATCGTGGTGGCAAACAGTAAGATGCCCTCCGCGCCAACCGCCAGCCGGCTATTTGCAAGCATTCATGGCTGAGAAAAACCAGAATTTCCCCAATGCGTTCGAGGCATTCCTGTTGGTGGCCGGGCTATTTATGGCGGAGTATCTGGTCGGCGCAGCCCTTTACGACATGCATGGCTTTCTGTCGATCGAAACGCGCGATCTCGCTGGGATCATCACGCTTTTGGGTAACGGTTGCGTCTTCACCTTGGTGATGCATTACAAGGGGCTCAGTTATGGCGAGTTGTTCCACCCATCGGCTTCGTCCGCGCTTGCCACCTTTTTTGTATTGTTCCCGGCCATACTTCTTACCGTTCCCGCGCTGCTGCTTGTGTCGTCGGTGTTGGGCGAATTGCTGGTGTGGCTGGTCCCGATGTCGAGCTCTGAAGTGGCCATGTTCGCGGAAATGGAATCGGGAGGATTTGCCGCCATCGTTTGCGCTTGCATACTCGCGCCTATTCTCGAAGAGATGCTATTTCGAGGCATTATCCTGCGTAGTTTTTTACAGCTCTATTCGCGGTCGGTGGCGATCTTCGGTTCCGCGTTCCTGTTTGGTATCGCCCATTTAAACATCTATCAATTCGCGGCCGGCGCGGTCATGGGCGTTTTTCTTGGCTGGCTGTACGAGCGGACCAGATCGATCATTCCTTGTATAGCGCTCCACGCCGCCTATAACATTGGCTGCACCTGGATCACGTTGAATGGCGCCGGCGATCCCTCGGACAGTCCCGACGGTTTCTCGGCGTTCGCCTGGGCCAGCGCGATATTGCTAGGCGTGGCGGGCGTTTTCATGCTGCGTCGGATCTTGCTTGTTCGCATACAACGTCAGCCCGGTTCGTAGACACCTTGAACTGGTAGGCGCTAGGTTATGATGATGCGCGGATACTTTAAGAAGATGCGGCATGATTCAACACCCGCTAACGCGCTGCTCAGCAAGATTGAATCCGCTCACTGATAAAAACAACGGAGTCACCATGTTCGGTCCCAAATTCCGCATCGCCCCCGTGCTTATGCTGCTCGGCTGTTTCGCCTTCAACGGCGCAGCGTTCGCCCAAACCGTCGAAAAGCAAAAAGTCTCGATCGCCGTCGGCGGCAAGCACCTGTTTTACTACCTGCCCCTGACCGTGGCCGAGCGCCTCGGCTACTTCAAGGAGGAGGGTTTGCAAGTCGAGATCAGCGATTTCGCGGGCGGCTCCAAGGCCTTGCAGGCCCTCGTCGGCGGCAGCGCCGATGTCGTTTCGGGCGCCTATGAACACACGATCAATATGCAAGCCAAGGGGTTGCCGATCACGGCCTTCGTGCTGCAGGGCCGCGCCCCGCAGATCGTGTTTGCCGTCTCCAACAAGACCATGCCCAACTACAAAACGCTCGCCGATTTGAAGGGCAAGAAAATCGGCGTCAGCGCGCCCGGCTCGTCGACCAATATGATGGCCAATTTCGTTTTGGCCAAAGGCGGCTTGAAGCCGGCCGACGTGTCGTTCATCGGTGTCGGCACGGCGGCAGGCGCACTCTCGGCCTTGCGCTCGGGCCAGATCGACGCGATCGCCAATCTCGATCCCTTGATTACGATGATGCAGCAAAAGAACGAGATCAAGATCATCGCCGACACGCGTACGCTGAAAGACACGAATGAGATCTTTGGCGGGCCGATGCCGGCGGCCACGCTGTACACCTCCGCCGCCTTCCTGAAGAAATACCCGAACACCTCGCAGGCGCTCGCCAATGCCATGGTGCGCTCGCTGAAGTGGCTGCAAAAAGCCAGCCCGTCCGACATCGTCAAGGTCGTGCCCGAGAGTTACTTGCTGGGCGACCGGGCCCTGTATATCGACACCATCCTGAAAGGGCGCGAAGCCATCTCGCCCGATGGCGCTTTTGCGCAGGATGGCGTGAACACCGCGCTCAAAACGCTGCAGGTTTTCGATCCGCAACTGGCGTCGAAGAAAATCGATTTGTCCAAGACCTTCACCAACGAGCTCGTAAAAAAAGCCAACGCCAAGTACAAGTAAATCGGACATCAATGACGCCGGCGCTTTCACTCGACAACATCAGCTGCACCTTCGTTTCCAGGGACGATAGGACGCAGCGCTACACGGCGGTCGCCGACACCACGCTGCACATCGCCCCCGGCGAATTCGTCTCGGTGGTCGGACCGACCGGTTGCGGCAAATCGACCTTGCTCAACGTCGCCGCCGGCTTGCTCGAACCGTCGGCCGGCAGCGTCAGGGTGTTCGGTGAAACCCTGGACGGCATCAACCGCCGCGCCGGCTATATGTTCCAGGCGGAAGCCTTGATGCCTTGGCGCAGCGCCTTGCAGAATGTCATTGCCGGCCTGCAGTTTCGCGGCATGGACGAGCGCGAGGCCAGGCGGCTCGGCGAAGACTGGCTGGCGCGGGTCGGCCTGCAAGGCTTTGGCGACCGCTACCCGCACCAGTTGTCGGGCGGCATGCGCAAACGCGTTGCCCTGGCCCAGACCCTGATCCTCGACCCCGACATCATCTTGATGGACGAACCGTTTTCGTCGCTCGACATTCAGACGCGCCAGTTGATGGAAAACGAAGTGCTCGACCTATGGAGCGCCAAGAAAAAAGCCGTCCTGTTCATCACGCACGACCTCGATGAAGCGATCGCGATGTCCGATCGCGTGGTGGTGTTGTCGGCCGGGCCGGGCACCCATCCGATCGGCGAGTTCGCGATCGACCTCCCGCGCCCGCGCGATGTGGCCGAGGTGCGCGGCGATCCGCGCTTTGTCGACTTGCACCGGCAAATCTGGGGTGTGCTGCGCGAAGAGGTATTAAAGGGCTATCAGCAGCAAAAGGTGCGGATCTAGTATGTGGCAAATGTTAAAACCGAATCAAAAGAACCTGCGCGTCTGGCAAGCGCTGGTGCTGGTGATCTTTTTCTCCGTCTGGCACTACGCCACACGCGATCCGCAAACCGCGTTTTTTTTCGGCGAACCACTCAAAGTCATGTCCCGCATCTGGCAATGGTTTACCGTCGGCAGCGGGGAACTCGAGGTCGGCTTCGGCGACAGCACCTGGTTCACCCTGCATTTTCCGGCGGAGATCTATTCGCATCTGTTGGTCACGCTGACCGAAACCATGCTCGCCTTCGTCATCGGCACCTCGCTCGGGCTCGGCGTCGGGCTGTGGCTGGCGCTGTCGCCGCTGACGTCGGCGATCCTCGATCCCTACATCAAGGCGAGCAACTCGATGCCGCGCGTGATCCTGGCGCCGATTTTCGCGATGTGGTTTGGCTTGGGCATTTGGTCGAAGGTCGCGCTGGCGGTGACGCTGGTGTTTTTCATCGTGTTTTTCAACGTCTACCAAGGTGTCAAGGAAGTAAGCCCGAACGTGCTGTCGAGCGCAAAAATGCTCGGCGCGAGCCGGCGCCAGCTGTTGCGCGCGGTCTATCTGCCTTCGGCGACGTCCTGGGTCTTCTCGAGCCTGCATACGGCGGTCGGCCTCGCTTTCGTCGGCGCCATCGTGGGCGAGTATCTCGGTTCCGCGCGCGGCGTCGGCTATTTGATTTTGCAGGCCGAAGGCACCTTCGATATCAACACCGTGTTTGCCGGCATTCTGGTGCTGACGGCGTTTGCGCTGGTGCTCGATGGCGCGGTCGGACTTGTCGAAAAGCGCTTGATGAAATGGCAGCCGAGGTCGGGCGAGACCGAAAAGTTGTGATTGCGGCGGAAGGGGGCGCTGCCGGATAAAAAACCCGCAAGCAGCCACGCTGACGGGTTTTTTGCGCGCCTTGCGTGTGGGCGCGGGTCTACTTGAGATTTACCGCGACCAGGGCATTCGGGTTTTGGATGTACAGCACCCCATTCTTGCTGATCCCAAAATGGCCGGGCGCGGGATAGCTCCACACGACCTTGCGGCTGCGCAGGTCAATCGCGTAGGTATTGATGTTAGTGCTTACCACGAGCAAGTTGTTGGTCACAACGGGCGCGCTATAAAATCTAAATTCGCCGGACAGCGGTGGCACCCAAGACCATAGCAGCGCGCCATCCGCCTCCGCGCGCGCTTCGAGGCGATACGGATTGTTATTGGGCGCATACAGCACGCCGGCGGCGTAGGCCGGGGTATTGGTGTATGCACCGTGTACACGCCAATCGACGATGCCTTTGATGGTATCGAAGCGGGTCAATCTATTGCCGAGGGTGCCGCCATTGGTGTAGCCGTTCATGTAAGGCGCGGCATACACGCCGCCGTTGGCGCCGATTACAGCGGAACCGCCGACGCGGTAGGTGGAGTTGTTGATATCGTTGTCCGTGATCCTGGCCAGCACTGTGCCCGTCTTCGGTTGGAACATCGTCAGCGAATCGCCAGTGTAGGCGTAAATGCCGCGGGCATCCGCTGCGGGCGACCACATCGTGGTCTGCTCCAGCACGCCCCTAAACAGCTGGTCGCCACTCAAATTGAAGGCATACATACCACCGTACGCGCCGCCATTGGTGTATACCGCGCCATCGAAAACGACTGGCGAGAGGTAGTTCTCCCACTGCGAAGTCATCGTCGATCTAAAGCGCAGCGCGCCGGTGGCTGCGTCGAAGGCCATCATTTGGCTCGATTCCTGTTGCCCAGCCGCCATATAGACGACGCCGCCATCAACGGCCGGCGGGTTTACGGACGGCCATCTCATTGCGCTGACGTCGTAATTCCACGCTTGACTGCCGTCGAGCTCCTTGTAAGCGGTAAGCTTCTTGGCGCCGCTCGCGTAGAACAAGCCGTTGGCGGTGACCAGGGGCGACAACTCCGTGCTATAGCCCGAACTGCTGTTATTGAGAGCGGCGCGTTTCCATCGCAACAGCATCTGGTTGGGCTTGACCTCAACGGGGACGAAGCCGGTATGGGCGTTGTTGCCTTGGTATGTGGACCAATCCGGCGCGCCGCTCCAAGCCGTCAGTTCGGTGATCTTATCGCCTGGCCAAGCGCTGTCGCTGCTTAGCACTGTCAAGGCGTAGGGCGCGCTGATCGAAGGCAGCGCCTGCGGCACGTTACAGGCGGCGTCGCTACAAAGCTTGATCGTCACATTCCCGGCATAGCTCCCTTGGGGCAGCGTGCGTAAAGTGTCTAGTTCAAAAGTGTAGCTGCCGCCGCCGTTGCCAGTGACCTTGACGGGCAGTTGCAGGATGCCGGCGCTGTCGGTGGCGCTGGCATACAGCGTTCCAACAGGCGTGAAATTGGCCGCTTGCGCGGTAAGCGCGATATTGATGGAGGTGCCCTGCGCTATCACTCCGGACACAGGGCCCGACTGCACAACCATCGTCGGCGCCGGTATAGGCGTCGGCGTCGGCGTCGGCGTTGGCGTAGGCGTAGGCGTAGGCGTAGGCGTCGCGGAGCCGCCGCCCCCACATCCCGTTAAAGCAGCTCCCGCCAAAAGATAAGCCACCCACATACTTTTAGTCATCGCCATCTCCAAAACCGTAAAGCATGGAGTCTAGTCTTAACTGAAAATAATAACAATAAATGAACAATTATTTACCGATTACAATTCTACTTGCACACAAGCATGGTCTGACGCGCTTCGACGTGTGCTGATCAAGTAACTGTTCGCAGGCGATATGCATGCTCGGGAAAGCTACACGCGAGTTGAAAAGCCGCCCGCTTGGGCGGCTTTTTTTTCATGCGGGGCAGCGAGCACGGTTTTAGCTGGCAGGCACCGGCACCTCAGGCAGGTTCGGCATATTGCCCGTGACGGCCAGCATGGTGACCATCATCACGGTGTCGCCGAAGTAGCCCGGCTTGATGGTCACCCCGCCATTGACGTAATCCTGGCCCGGCGTCTGCACGCGCAGCCAGTCGTACATGCGGTTGAGCCAAGCCTGGTTGCTGGCGTCGGTCATCGCGCCCACCGCCATCGAGCCGATCATATTGCGCTGGCCCCAGCGGAAGGTGCCCGGCGTCACCGTGCCGTCGATCTCGTAGCTGTACATTACTTGCTGCGGGTCGCCCGTGGTGGTGCTGCTGCCGCCCAGTCTGACGTTGAGCCATGCGGCCTGCTTGACTGGCATGTCGTGCGCGAGGGTGGCGCTCACGCCGGGAATCGACTGGTTAACGAAGGCCGCGTTGGCGTTGCCGTGCCACAGGTAGTCGATGCCGACGCGCCATGGCACGCGGCAGGCGTCCGGCCCGAAGTTGTAGCCCTTGGTCGGCTTCAGGTACTGGTTCGGGCCGACCTGGGTCAGGAAGGTGTAGGGCGTGAGCGCGGTGGCCGGATTCTTGTCGTAGAAATAGTCGAACATCTTGTACGAGGCGCGCAGGGTGTCGTCCCACTTGGCCGCGCGCGCCGCGTCCGAGACCGCCTTGAACTGCTTCATGTAGCCGACCATCGCGTACGAACTCATGGTCATGGTGGCGGCGTTCTCGGGTGAGGCCAGGTCGGGCTTGTCGGAGCCGCCGATCAGGTTCGATGGATTGGTGCCGCGGTTGTACACGACGTAGGCTTGCAGGCCGTTGAGGATTTTCACCGCTTCGGCCTTGTAGTTGACCGCGCCGCCGCTGCCCCACTTTTTGTCGGCCACCAGCAAGGCGTAGGCCGCGTCGAGGTCGCCATCGGGCGCGATCCACGGGTCGAGCACGGTGCCGTCGGAGCCGATGCGCCAGGCCATCAAGCCTTCGCCGACGGTGCCGTTGAATTTTTCCTTGCTCTTGTAGTAGGTCAGCAATTTGTCGAAATCGGCCTTGCCGGTATTGCCCGCGTTGGCGATGTAGACCGAGATCAGCATGCCGTAGCCCATGCCTTCGGACACGGTCTCGCCGTTCTCCTCGGGCTTGTAGACGCGCATGCCGTTGCTGCCCGCGCCGGCCGTGGTCATGTAGGTCGCGCGCCAGTAGCCGTACATACTGTTGGCGTCGGCATTCTTCTGGAGCTGGCTGTAGTTGCTCGGCACGATGCCGCGGCCATAGCCGACCGCGTACGGGAAGTCGAGCCCGGTGGTCGCGGTGCTGGTCGAAATATAGCCCTCGGCCGGGCCGCCCGCGCGGTAGGCCTTGACGCGGTACTCGTAGCGCGACAAGGGGGCGAGGCCGGTGTCGAGGTAGGCGCGGTTCGGCTCGGCGAGGTATTTCACCTGCGTCCATGTGGTCCTGCCGACCGGCCGCCTTTCGATGCCGTAGCCATAGGCCGCCGGCGCGTCGGCGCCGAAGCTCACATTGGCGCTGTTGGCGCTTGCGTTGTAGCTGACGGCCACGCCATACGGCGCGGGCACGGCCGCCGCGGCAGTGCCGGCCACGCCGAGTGCGGCGGCGATCGCGACGGCGCTGCCGCGCAGGAAGTTGCGTTTACTTTTTATCATGGGGATGTCTCTCTCCAATATGTGGCGGTCAAGCCACGGTCTCCATGCGCTGGGTGTCGCCGGGAGCCGGCTCGCGGGCAGGGGCGTGTGCCTGCTACCCGCGTGCCGGTCCCGCCGCCCGGGAGCGCACTACCCGGGCGGAAAAATCGAATGCGAAATCAGCTGCGAATGCGGATGCGGGTGCAGCGGCGGCGTGACCGGCCACACAGCACGGGATGGGACTGTGGCTTAGTGCAGCAGGGTCTGGATCGCGTGCGCCGGGATATCGACCAGGGTTTCGAGCGCGCCCACCTGGAAGCGGTAGCGGATCGGCTTGTCCGACGAATTCATCACCACCGTCGCCAGTTGGCCGTTGCGGTTGCGGAATGACGTCGTCAACAGGTCGCTGCGGCTCGAACTGGCGCTCACGCGCTGGGCCTCGGGCCGGATGTACTTCGAGAAGTGGCCGATGTAGTAGTAGCTCGGCGTGAACACCAGTTGGCCGCTGCGGGTGTCGCCGTGCAGCGGCGCGAAGCAGAAATTGCCGACGTGGTTAGGGCCGCCTTTTTCGTCGAGCAGGATGTTCCAGTCAGTCCAGCCTTCGGCGCCGGCGTTGAAGTCGTTGATCATCGCCGCGCCGTAACGCTCGGCGTTGGGCCAGTGCTGCAGGCGCTCCGGGCTGAATTTTTCGACCGTCGCTTCGGTCAGCAGCAGGTGCTTGTCCGGGTAGTCGGTGCGCACCGCGGCCAGGTTGCCGTACATCGGGTCGCCGCCGGTCCAGGTTTCGTACCAGTGGAAGCCCATGCCCCAGGCATAACGCGACGCGTCCTTGTCGCCAAAAATCACGTGGGCGCGCTGCGGCGCGAGGTCGCGGTTGTGGTCCCAGACGATGATCTTTACGCGCGCGAGGCCGGCCTTGTGCATGGTCGGGCCCAGGTGGTTCTTGAGGAAATCGCGCTCCTCCTCGGCCGTGTAGAGCATCGATTCCCAGGTCTGCGTGGCCATCGGCTCGTTCTGCACCGTCATGCCCCAGATCGGGAAGCCCTCCTTCTCGTAGGCTTGCACGAAACGGGTCATGTAGTTGGCCCACGCCGGCGCGTAGCGCGGCAGCAGCGAGCCGCCCTTGAGCATGCTGCCGTTCGACTTCATGAACGCCGGCGCGCTCCACGGGCTCACGAACAGCTTGAGGTCCTTGCCGGCCGCGCCAAACACGCGCTTGAGCAGCGGCAGGCGGTAGCGCCGGTCGGGGTCGAGCGAAAAGCTGGTGAGCTGGTCGTCGCCTTCGCGCACATAGGTGTAGCTCGCGCTGCTGAAGTCGGTGCTGTGGATCGTGGTGCGCGCCAGGCTGTAGCCGATGCCCTGCTCGCGGTCGTAATAGGCCTTGAGCATGGCGGCCTGCTGGTCGGGCTTGAGCTTGGCGAAGGTTTCGGCCGCCGAATCGGTGATCGCGCCGCCGATGCCGATGAACCCCTGGTGGCGCTTGGCCGGGTTGACGATGATCGAGTGCTCGGTTTCGACCGGCTGGATGGCGCGCGTGAGCGCCAGTGTGGTCCCCGCGGCCAAGCGCAGGCCGGAATCGCGCGCGGTCGTGATGACTTGCAGCTGGCCGCCGTGGGCCGCGGCGCCTGAGGAAGGGGCGGCCTGCGCCAAGGATGCGTTGGAAGCGGCGAAGCCGAGGACGAGCAGGGTGGTTAAGGCGTGATTGTTCATGGTTTTTGTGGTCGCGTTAAAGGGCGTTGCCCGGTGCTGCCCCCGGCAGCGATGGCGGCGGCGTGCTGGCGCTGGCCCACGCGGTCGGCGTCGGGCTCATGGTGAAGTGCAGGCGGCGCGTGCCGTCGAGCTCCGCATGGCGCAGCCACGAGCGCGCGTGCGCCTTGCCGTCGAGCGCGACGGCGGCCACGTAGATGCCGCTGCCGCTGCGCGTGACTTCGAGCGTCGGCTTGCCCGGACGCGCCACGTCCATGCGTTCGAATGCGGGGCCGTTGAGGAAGTAGACGTCCTGGCCGGCGTTCGGGAACAGGCCCAGCTTGCCCCAGATGTAATACGACGACATCGCGCCGCTATCGTCGTCGCCCGGGTAACCCTTGAGCGTGAACTTCTCGCTGGTGATTCGGTTCATCCATTTGGCCGACAGGTCCGGGCGGTTCACGTAATGGAACAGCTGCGGCACCAGGAATGACGGTTCGTTGAAGACGTCGATCAGGTTTTTCTCGAACGCGTATTCGAGCCGCTCGGTGAAGCGCTGCTTGCCGCCCATGCGCTCGACCAGGCTGGCCACCTGGTGCGGCACAAAGTAGGAGTAGGTCCACGAGTTCGACTCGTAAAAATACGGTTTCCACGAGCCGCCGTAGACCTTGGTGTCGAATTCGACGAAGGCGCCGTCGGCCTTGCGCGGCATCGTGAAGCCCTTGAAGCCGTCGCTGACGGTGTCCGGGTTCCACAGCTTGGTCCACTGGGTGGAGCGGTCGCGCCAGCGCTTTGCATCGCCTTTGTGCCCGATCGCCTCGGCCAGCTGGGCGGCGGCGAAGTCGTTGTACGAGTATTCGAGCGACATCGAATTCGACATGATGCCGGCCGGGATCCAGCCCAGCGTGCGGTAGTCGCCCGGCCCTTTTTCGGGTTTGTCGAAGTTGGGGCCGGTGCGGCGCCGGTCGGCGTTGTGCTTCATGACCCCGAACGCCTTTTGCCAGTCGATGCCGGGAACCTGCTTGGCATGCGCATCGGCGATGATCATGTCGGTGCCGTTGCCGCCTTGCTCGCCGTAGCGCGGCACGCCGGCGATGAAGGCGTCGGGTACGCTGCCGTCGACCTGCTGGCGCGCGATGAACGAATTGACGCTGTCGCGCACCACCTCGGGGCGGATCAGGGCATACAGCGGGTACAGCGTGCGCCAGGTGTCCCAGATCGCGTAGTGGTCGTCCCACATCGGCGTGGCAGCCGGGAATCGCTTGAATTCGCCGGTGCGGTCGCGCGGCATCACGTGCGCGTGGTACAGGGCCGTATAAAAAATCGTGCGTTCGGTCTCGCTGCCGCCGGTGACGGCGATCGCGCCGAGCGTGTCGCGCCAGCGCTTTGCGGCGGCGTCGCGCACGGCATCGTAGTTCCAGCCGGGGATCTCGCTGGCGAGCGAGGCGCGCGCGTGCTCGACGCTGTGGAACGAGACCGCGATTTTCATGTGCACCGGCTTGCCGTCGCGCGTGTCGAACTGCGCCCACGCGCCGAGGTGTTCGAGCTTGCCGCTGCTGGCGATGGCGCGTGCGCCGGGCTGGCGCTCGCCGTCGCGCCAGGTGCCGAAGGCGCTCGGGGTGCGGTCGACTTCGGCGTAGTAGTAGGCGCGATACGCGCCGCCGAAGCCGCCCGGGAAGTCGGCCTGCCCCGACAGGCTGCGGCCGTCGGCGGCCAGCGCCAGGTTGGCGGCGACCGGTTTTTGGTACTGCTTGATCATCCACTTGTTCAAGTCGCCCGGGATGTGCTGGACCGCGTCGAACACGATGTGGGCGTCATCCGACTTGGGAAAGTTGAAGCGGTAGATCGCGGAGCGCCTGGCCGGCGTCAGTTCGACCCCGATGTCGTAGCGCGACAGGCGCACGCTGTACTGGTGCGCCTCGGGTTTTTCGTCGGCCTTGGCCGAATCGTGCTCGCCGGGCAGGGTGGCCAGCCCGATCTGCGGCGAGATCAGGAAGTTACCGTACTGGCCCCATCCGGTGCCGCTCACGTGCAACTGGCTGAAGCCGCGGATCGGCTGGTTCGGCTTGTAGCCGTCATGGTCGCCGTCGGCGGTGTCCGGGCTCGGATGGATCGAGCCGAAGGGCAGCGAGGGGCCGATCACGGTGGCGCCTTCGCCCAGCACGCCGATGCGGGTGTCGACATGGCGCAGCAGGTCGTCGGCCGCGCCGGCCTGGGATGAGAGGAGGGCCAGCGCCAGCGCGATGGGGGTGAGTTTGAACAGTGCCATATGGTCTCCGGTGACGCTTCTTTAGGCTAGCCGTGCGGGCCATGCCGGTGTGTTGCCAATCCAAGGTGGTGTTGATCCATTTACTGCCATTACCGATGTGTTGTTATTCCAATATGCTGCAATTAGCAATACGCCGCAATTCCAATATCTGCTTATCGATTGTTCTGTTTTCCACTATGCGGCTATGCCAAAACGCTGAAAATCAGGCCGCCTGGGCCAGTTCTTCGCGTGCGTGGCGTTCGCGCCAGGCCAGCGGCGTGCAGCCCAATTCACGGGCAAACACCGTGTACAGGTACTGGACCGAGGTGAAGCCGCACGCAACGGCGACCTCGGTCATATTGCTGGCGCCGCCGCCCAGCATGCGCCGGGCCTGCTCGAGTTTGAAGCGCAGGATCTCCTCGTGCACCGTGTGCCCAAGCTCGCCCTTGAAGTGGTGCTCGAGCCACGAGCGCGAAATCCCCACGTAGTCGGCGACCTGGTCGGACTTGATGCCGCGGCTGGCGTGCTGACGGATGTAATGCAGCGCGCGCATGACCTGCGGATGGCGTCGGGGCGCCGGCGCGAAGGCGGCCGCACCGTGCACGCCCAGCGGCGGCAGCAGCACGCGCCGCTCGCCGAGCGGGTGCCGGCTCAACTGGCGTTGCATCAACTCGCCCGCGCTGCGCCCGATCCCTTCGCTCGCGTGCATCACGCTGCGCATCTGGTATTCGGACAGCATGCGCGTGACCGGGTCGTTGTCGATGCCGACGATGACGATATCCCCCTGCACGTCGAGGTGGGTCAAAGCGCAAGCCTGCAGCAGCAGCCGCGCGCGCGCATCGCACACCGCGACCACGCCCACCGGCTTGGGCAGGCCGGCGAGCCAGTCGATCAGCGCGGCCATCTGCCCATCCCAGTCGTGCAGGCCGCCGTCGCCGCCGCGGTAGATCGCCGCGTCGCAGAAATCGTTGCGGGTGAGCTGGGCGAAGGCTTGCTCGCGTTCGAGCGCCCACAGGCGATGCGGGGCGCCGGGCATGCTGAACATGGCGAAGTTGGCGACGGCGCCATCGATCAAACTTGTATACGCCGCCTTGACCAGCGCGGCATTGTCGGAGCCCGCAAAAGGATGGGGGAAGGCAGGGCGCGCGCCCGGATTGCCGCTGCCGACGCCGACAATGCTGGCGGGGGAGCGGGCCAGCGCGGCGACCACGTGCGGGTAGTCGCATTCGGCCACGATGCCGTCGACGTTCCAGTGGGCGATTGTGGATAGATCGCAACTCGCGAGATCTTCCGCGACGAAATCCCACTGCAGCGCGTGCTGGCGCGCATAGCTGGCCACCCCGGCGTTGATGTCGCGGAAGAAGGGATTATTGGCGTGAAATAGCAACGCTAGGCGCTTGCGGGTCGTCGTCATACGGTGTCTCCGTCGTTTTTTGCCGCTGCAATGAAGTGCTTCTTTGTCGCTTGGTCGGCTTTGCAGTGTTAGGATATCAGATATGCTACCAGCGAGTTGGGGAAGCTTCAATGCGTTTGCGTAGTGGCCTCATTGGAGTGCAATCGGAGATCAATGGAGTACACCCCGGCATCAACCGCCTGCAAGACATGCGTGGGTCGTTCTCTTACCATCGGCAGTCCCGGCCCGGCCAGCAGCGGACCCGATTTGCAGGGTGCCGGGTTCACTTTTTGAGAAGGCGGCAATATGACGGCACTACAGGCAGGCGCGCTCGGCGGCCCTTTCCATGCAAGCTTCATCGCAGCCGGCGGGCAGCTCGTCAAGCCGCTCGCGGCGGCGCGCGCCGGCGGCATCACGTTGGCAGGCTGGTTCAAGATGGCGGCGGCGCCGACCGGGGCGACACCCCTGCTGCGGCTCGAAGACAAAGGCGCGGCGCTGGCCGAATTGTGCGTCGACGCCGGCGCGTTGCTGCTCGTGGCCGGCGCGGCGCGGGCGCGCGTGTCGCTTCAGGCCGAGGCGGGCACGTGGCAGTGGTTCCATATCGCGATCGGGGGCGGCCGCGCCACCCTGAGCGGTTCCGGCGGCTGCAGCACCGTCGATGCGGGACTGCGGACGCCATCGAGCGTGGTGCTCGGCCCGCGCGGCGGCGAGACCGTGTTCGCCGGCCTGTTGTCCAATCTTGCGGTGCACGCCGGCCTGCATCGCGCCGCTGCCGGCGAGGCGCCGCGCGACGCCCTGGTGCGCTTTGAGCCCAATGCGCGCAACTGGCCGGTGCAGCTGCGCCAGCAGGCCGGCCTCGAGGTGCCGCAAGAAGGCGCCACGCTGCCGGTCGCGCAGGCCGCTCGTGCCGCGTTGGCACCTGCCGCGGCGGAGCAGGACGAAGCGGCGCTGCGCCCGCTCGACGGGCAGCGCTTTGAATTGCGCCGCTGGCAGCTGTGCAGCGCGCTTGATGCCGGCGCCGCTGGCGAGGCATTGTCCCAATGTGGCGCGCCCGCCGGCGCCTGGCTGGACGCGGTGGTACCCGGCACCGTGTTGACGACGCTGATCGCGCGCGGCCAGGTACCCGATCCGGCCATCGGCCTGAATAATCTTGAGATCACGGAATCGCTGTGCCGCCAGGACTGGTGGTGCCGCAGCGAGTTCGAGGCGCCCGCCGGCTTCGACGGACGCCGCGCCTACCTCCAGTTCGAGGGCATCAACTACCGCGCGCAGGTGTTCTGCAACGGACAGCAGCTTGGCGCGATCGAAGGCGCGTTCATGCGCGGCCGCTTCGACCTCGGCGCCGTGCTGCGCCCCGGCCGGCGCAACGCGGTCGCGGTCCGCATTTCGCCGCCGCCGCATCCGGGCATACCGCACGAACAATCGCTCGCCGGCGGCCCCGGCGCCAACGGCGGCGCGCTGGCGATGGACGGGCCGACATTTATCGCCACCGAGGGCTGGGACTGGATCCCGGGCGTACGCGACCGCAATATCGGCCTGTGGCAGGCGGTCGAACTAGGCCACACCGGCGCGCTGCGGCTCGGCGACGCGCAGGTGGTCAGCCACTTCGACGACGACACGCTGGCGCGCGCGCGCCTGCATCTCACGCTGCCCATCGAGAACGCGGACGCGTGCGCGCTGGCGGTGGAGATCGAGCTCGAACTGCACGACCTGTCCGCGCGTGTGCCGGTGCGGCGCGCGACGCTGGTGCGCGCTGTCGACGCGGGCGCGGTGACGCTGCGCCTTGACGGCGCCGACTGCGCGCTGCTCGACGTCGACGCGCCCTCGCTGTGGTGGCCCAACGGCTATGGCCGACCCGACCTGTACGCGTTGGTGGTCACGCTGCGCACGGCCGACGGCAGCTCCGACACGCGCCGCTACCGCTTCGGCATCCGCCAACTGAGCTACGAGCTGTCGCTGGTCGATGCCGACGGCGCGCTCGCGCGGGTCGAGGCCGACCTTTCCAAAGCCGGAGGCGCCACGGTGGTCGACGTGCGCCACGCGGCGATCCGCCAGCTCGACGGCGGCCTGTGGGCCTACTCGCTCGCGCCGGGTGCGCCGGCCGCCGCGCTGCGCCACCTGCCGGACGATCCGCTTTCGCCGTTCCTGGTGCTCAAGGTCAATGGCGTGCGCATCGCCGCGCGCGGCGGCAACTGGGGCATGGACGACTGGCTCAAACGGGTCGAACGCACGCGCCTCGAACCGTACTTCCGCCTGCACCGCGACGCCCACATGAACACCATCCGCAACTGGGTCGGGCAGTGCACCGAGCCGGTGTTTTTCGAACTGGCCGACGAATACGGCATGCTGGTGCTGAACGACTTCTGGGCCTCGACCCAGGACCACCAGATGGAGCCGCAGGACCCGACGCTGTTCATGGCGAACGCCACCGACGTGGTGCGGCGCTACCGCAACCATCCGTGCATCGCGGTCTGGTTCGGCCGCAACGAAGGGGTGCCGCAGCCGCTGCTCAACGAGGCGATCGAAGCGATGGTGCGCCTTGAGGACGGCACCCGCCTGTACGCGCCGAACTCGCGCGAGATCAACCTGCAGCAAAGCGGCCCGTGGAACTGGCGCGAACCGCAGGCTTACTACGAGGACGTGGCGCGCGGCTTTTCGACCGAGATCGGCACCCAGTCGTTCCCGACGCTGGAGGCGTTCGAAGCATTCGTGCCCGAGGCCGACCGCTGGCCCATCAGCGACACCTGGGCCTACCACGACTGGCACACCGACGAAAACGGCGACACCGCGCCGTTCGAGGCGGCGCTGGCCGAGCGCTTCGGCGCGGCCGACTCGCTGGCCGATTTCGAACGCAAGGCGCAGATGCTTAACTACGAGAGCCACCGCGCGATCTTCGAAGGCATGAACGCGGGCCTTTGGCGCCTGCACAGCGGGCGCCTGCTGTGGATGAGCCAGCCGGCCTGGCCGAGCCTGCAGTGGCAGATCTGCAGCCACGACTACGATACCCACGCCGCGTACTACGGCGTGAAAGCGGCGCTCGAGCCGGTGCACGCGCAATTCAATTTGCCGGGCTACGCGCTGCTGGCGGTGAACCTGGCGACAACGCCGCTCGACGGCGCGCTGCTCGACTGGGAACTGGTGCGGCTCGACGGCAGCCTGTGCGCCGAAGGAAGTGTGGCGCTGTCGCTGGCGGCCAACAGCGTCTCGCAGCCGTTCGACGTGGGCATCGGCGCGCGCCTCGAGCGCGAGGGCACGCTGGTGGCGCGCCTGCGGCTGCGCGATGCGCAGGGCCGGCACCGCTCGCGCAATGTGTATTGGGCCAGCCTCGCGCCGGCCGCGCAGCGCGCCCTGTGCGCTTTGCCGCGGGTGGAACTGGAACTGTCGCTGCGGGCGATCGAACACGACGCAGATGCGTGCGCAAGCACCTTCGTGCTCACGCTGGCCAACCATGCCGGTGTGCCCAGCCTGAACAACAAGCTCACGCTGCTCGACGCGCTCGGCGCGCGCGTGCTGCCGGCCTATTACAGCGACAACTACATCAGCCTGCTGCCGGGCGAAAGCGTCGAGCTACGCATCGACGTGCCGGGCGCGGGCCGCGAGGCGGCGGCCGCGCTGGCGCTGCGCGGCTGGAACTGCGCACCGCAAACACTCACACTCACCGGGGAATAAGCATGCAAGCACATATCGACCAGGCCGCGCCGAAACAACGCTCGCCACTGTACTGGGTGCCGTCGGCCTACCTGACCATGGGGCTTGTGTTCGTCACGCTCAACAGTGTGGCGGCCGTGATGTTCAAAAACCTCGGCATGGACAACGGCAAGGCGGCCGAATACGCGAGCCTGCTGATCCTCGCGTACACGATCAAGCCGCTGTTCTCGCCGATCGTCGAGATGTACCGCACCAAGAAGTTCTTCGTCCTGTGCGCACAGGTCGGCATCGGCATCGGCTTCGGCGTGTTGGCGCTGCTGCTGGGCAGTGCGACCAGCATCGCCGCGATCCTCGCGGTGCTGTTTTTGATATCGCTGCTCGGATCGATCCAGGATATCGCCACCGACGGCGTGTTCGTCACCGAGCTGCAAGCCAAGCAGCAGTCGTTCTACACCGGCGTCATGAGCCTGTCGTGGAACCTCGGGCCGATCATCGCCACTGGCGGCCTGGTGTACCTGTCGGGCTACCTGCACAGCCAGGTGTTCGGCAACGCAAGCACCGCGGCAGGGCCGCAGTGGGCCGCCTCTTGGCAGGTGATTTGCGTGCTGCTGGCCGCGCTGTGCCTGGTCATGCCGATGTGGCACGCGCGCCAGATGCCGCCCGGCGCGCCGGCCGCGCACACGCCCACCTCGTTGAAGGACGGCTTTCGCATCATGGCCGACGCCTTCGTCACGTTTTTCCACAAGCCGGGCATCTGGCGCATGATCGCGTTCCCGCTGTTCTACCTGGTCAGCATTGGCCTGATCGACAAGGTGGGCGCGTTCTTTCTGGTCGACCCGCGCGAGAGCGGCGGCCTTGGCCTGAACAACGAAATGCTCGGCCTGATCTACGGCACCTGTGGCATCGCGGCGGTGCTGGCCGGCTCGCTGCTGGGCGGGATCTACGTCTCGCGCGTCGGCCTGGAGCGCTGCGTGATGAAGCTCTGTATCGCGGTGAACATCCCGAACATCAGCTTCGTGATGTTGGCGGTGGCGCAGCCCGACAACCTGTACCTGATCGCCGCCGGCGTGATGGTCGAAAAATTCTTTTTCGGCTTCGGCGTGGTCGGTCTGATGGTGTACATGATGCAGCAGATGGCGCCGGGCCCGTACGTGACCGCGCACTATGCGTTTGCCACCGCATTCAAGGGCCTGAGCTTCATGCTCACGGGCCTGGTCAGCGGCCACCTGCAGCAGTGGCTTGGCTACCAGAGCTTCTTCGTGCTGGTGATGGTGGCGACGATACCGTCGTTCCTGGTGGTGTGGTTCGCGCCATTCCCGCACCGCGGCGCCGGACAGCCGGGCCACGCGCCGCCGCCGGTGCCGCTAAACAAGGCGCCCGCCGTCTAATTCCTATCACGTCACCTTCACAATCTGATCCTATGCAAAATTCAACGCAAGCCCCCACCCTGGAAGACCAGGAAATCGCCCACTACCGCCAGCAGGGTTATCTCGTGCTGGACCGGCCGGTGCTGCCACCCGAGCGCTTCGGCGCGCTGCAGCGCTACTTCGACAACATGCTCGCGGCGCTGCCGCCCGGGGAACGGCCGGAGGCGATGGATGTGCCGCATTTCATGCACCCGGCGCTGCTCGAGTGGGCCTTCGACCCGGCCATCCTGGCGCTGGTCGAGCCGCTGCTGGGACCCGACCTTGCGCTGTTTTCCTCGCACTTCATCTGCAAACCGCAAGGCAACGGCAAGCGCGTGCCCTGGCACGAGGACAGCGCCTATTGGAAAGGCCAGATCGAGCCGATGGAGGTGGTAACGGTTTGGCTGGCGCTGGACCACTCGCGGCGCGAAAACGGCTGCATGCGGGTGATCCCGCGCAGCCACGTCGAAGGCACGGCCGGCTACAGCGACTACGAACCGGCGCTCGGCGATTCGGTGTTCCCGACCGAGATCTGCAAGCCGCAGCGCGACGAAGCGCGCGCGGTGTATCTCGAGCTGGCGCCGAACCAGGCCTCGTTGCACGATGCGCGCATCCAGCACGGCTCCGAGGCCAACACCTCGGACCAGCGGCGCTGCGGCTGGACCATGCGCTTTTGTTCGACCCGCTCGCGCTTTAACGAGGCGTCGTGGGATGGCTCCCACCAGGTCTACCTGGCCCAGGGCGTGGACCACGCCGGCAACCGCTACGCCGAACCGGGCCGCGCCTATCCCGAGGTGCTGGCACAGCGCATCAATGCGCAACGCTACCGCCACAGCCACTAATAGACCGTTCGAACGCGACCGAGGCACTATACTGGGAAGATGCGCACGATCTTATTCGAGGAACTTCCAAACAGCATCGGTTGTCACCACATCGCCCGCACGGCGGTGCGCGCCGGGCAGTCGACCTACGTGCACACGCATGATTTTCCCGAGGTGTTTTTGGTCGAACAGGGTGCCGGGATCCATCACTTCAATGGGAGTCAATTTGCGTTGCTTCCCGGCGCGCTCGGACTGGTCGCGGCGCACGATGTTCACCACTACGAATGCACACACGGCGAGCCACTCGAATTCATCAACCTGGCGCTGATGCCGGCCTGGCTCGACGCCTTCATCACAACGTTGTCACCTGTCCCTTCGCCATTACCATCACTCAGTACCCACTTGCAGCTCTCGGCCGGCGAGCACGAACAGTGCACGCAAGCGTTGCGGCAATTGATGTCGAATGGCGGAACCGATCCAACCCAGCTGCCGGCCGCAATGGTGTTGGTGCTGCGCGCCGTATGCCGTCCGCACGCGCAAGCGGTGGACGCGCCGCCGGAGTGGCTGGCGCGCTGGCGCACGGCGCTGTTTTCGCAGCGCGGCGTGGGCCAGCCGCTGCGCTACTGGCAGGAGCAGGCCGGGGTCAGCCCCGAACACCTGGCGCGCTCGTGCCGCCGGCATTTTGGCGACAGTCCCAGCGGCTTGCTGGTGCGCGCGCGCCTCGAATGGGCCTGCGACCAATTGCGGCGCGACGATGTGCGCATCGTCGACCTGGCCTATGATGCCGGCTTCGACAACCTCTCGTATTTTTACCGCTGCTTCCGGCGCGCCTACGGTTGCACGCCGCTCGACTGGCTGGCCAGGGAGCGCGCCGGCGCCGTGCCGTTTTAGCCGGCCAGCAGGCGCGCGCGCAGGGTGTCGCGCATCCAGCGGTTGACCAGCCAGGCGTCGGCGGCCGGGGTGTCGTCGGCGCCGGTCACGGGCATGTAGGGAGCGGGACCGAATTCGGGTGTGATGGTCAGGTACGACGCGCCGGTGGCGCTGCGCGCGGCCACGATGCGCTGCCATAGCCCCAGGTGGCGTTCGAGCCAAGGGGCGGCGCCGGGGCTGGCCGGGTCGGCCACCTGCGGGCCTTCGTTAAAACCGATGCGCGCGTGGATGTGGCGTGCGGCCGTTACCGTGCGTGCCAGAGCCGCCTCCTGGTCCGACAGGTCGCTCTCGTGCACGCAGAACCAATGCGAAAAATCGGCGGTGATGGTCATGTCGGGAAAGGCGTCGAGGTAGCGCACGGTGTCGGGCGCGTTGAACAGCGCGCGGCCGCGGTGGAGTTCGTGGTGCAGGGCCACGCCGTGGTGGCGGGCCAAGTCGGCGGCATGGCGCAGGATACGCAGGTTGGCGTCGAAGCCGAACCAGTCGCGGCCCGTGTGGCAATTGATGAACAGGGGCGCGCAGGCAGCGGCCATCGGGACTTGCTGGTCGAGCGAGGCGATGTGCTCGTCGGGCGTGGCGCCGGCGGTGACGATCTGAGCCACCAGGCGCAGGCCGGCGGCGCGGTGCAGTTCGGCGATCAGGGAAGGTGCTTCGGTGACCGCGGGCAGGTAGAGTTCGGTGGCGTCGTAGCCGTCGGCGCGGCAGGCTGCCAGGAAGTCGGGCAGGCTGGCGTCGGGGCGTTCCCATTTGGATTTGGCGTACAGGATTTGCATGGCGTGGGAAGCGGATAGGTGGGGCTTGCATTCTAGCCGCGCGCTATGCGCTATGTCTTGCACGGTGTTGATGTGGCACTGTAGTGAATTTGGACCCGCTTCGGATCGGTTCGAAATGGGGGGCGTCGCGGCGGACCTCGCGGTGGCTTTGATTTTTATCGACCGTCCTCGCGCAGGCGCGGGTCCATGCAGCGGTTGCTCAGCGCGCATGTTGTATGGAACCCCACCTTCGAGGCTGTCGCGAAAGGGGGCAATGCATTGGAATTGGCGACTGAGACGCTTCAGAAATCGCGTCGGAGGAAATTAGGTATCAAAAACCAACATCGTCCTCGCGGAGGAGGCTGTCGCGAAAGGGGGGCAGTGCGCTGAATGGACGCTCAAGGCGCGTCAGAAATCGCGTCGATAAAATATTAAATATCAAAAACCAACATCGTCCTCGCGAACGAGGCTGTCGCGAAAGGGGGGCAATGTCCTAAATTGGTGCCTGAGACGCTACAGAAATCGCATCGAAGAAAATTAAATATCAAAAACCAACATCGTCCTCGCGGAGGCGGGGTAGCGCCAGGCTAA
>JAZKIN010000193.1:0-13772 GCA_040384885.1 Pseudomonadota bacterium
GGCGGCGTGGTGCTGATCGGCGGCGACCCCGGCATCGGCAAGTCGACCCTGCTGCTGCAAGCGCTGGCCAACATCGCGCACGTCAAGAGCACGCTGTATGTGAGCGGCGAGGAGTCGGGCGCGCAGATCGCGCTGCGCGCGCGCCGGCTCGGGGTCGACGCCAAGGAGCTCAAGCTGCAGGCCGAGATCCAGCTCGAAAAAATCCTCGGCACGCTGGCCGACCTCAAGCCCGAAGTGGCCGTGATCGACTCGATCCAGACCGTTTATTCGGACGCCCTCAGTTCGGCGCCGGGGTCGGTCTCGCAGGTGCGCGAGTGCGCGGCCCAGCTCACGCGCGTGGCCAAGCAGACCGGCATCACGATCATCCTGGTCGGCCACGTGACCAAGGAGGGCGCGCTGGCCGGTCCGCGTGTGCTTGAACATATCGTCGACACGGTGCTGTATTTCGAAGGCGACACGCAGTCGAGCTTCCGGCTGGTGCGCGCGATCAAAAACCGCTTCGGCGCGGTCAACGAGCTTGGCGTGTTTGCCATGACCGAAAAGGGGCTCAAGGGCGTGTCGAATCCGTCGGCGCTGTTTTTGTCGCAGCACGACAAGCAGGTGCCCGGGTCGTGCGTGATGGTCACGCAGGAGGGCACGCGCCCGCTGCTGGTCGAGATCCAGGCGCTGGTCGACGCCAGCCACCTGCCCAACGCGCGCCGGCTGTCGGTCGGGCTTGAGCAGAACCGGCTGGCGATGCTGCTGGCGGTGCTGCACAAGCATGCGGGCATCGCCGCGTTTGACCAGGATGTGTTTATCAATGCGGTGGGCGGGGTCAAGATCACGGAGCCGGCGGCCGACCTGGCCGTGCTGCTCGCGCTTAATTCATCGATGCGCAATAAGGCGCTGCCGCGCGGACTCGTGGTGTTCGGCGAGGTTGGCCTGGCCGGCGAGATCCGGCCTGCGCCGCGCGGCCAGGAGCGCCTGCGCGAGGCGGCCAAGCTTGGGTTTTCGATCGCGATGATTCCAAAGGCGAACGCGCCGAAGCAGAAGATCGAGGGGATGACGATTGTGGCGGTTGAGCGGATCGATGAGGCGTTTAACAAGCTGCGGGAGCTGGAGTAGGGCTGGGGCGGATGCTTTCCCCATCGTTGGCGTTTCGGGGAGCGCAAAATGCATCAATCGAAACCCGAAAACCACCACATCGTCCTCGCGCATGGCTCGGCGCCCCCGCGTTGACCCATAGAACAGTTGCTCATCGCGAACGTTCTATGGGTCCCCGCATCCGCGAGGACGATGTTGGTTTGGGTTTGTGGATTTTTAGCGGCGCGATATCCAAAGCGCCTAAGCGCTACGCTTCGTAATCCGGACAGTTCGACACCATCAGCAGCGTTTTTTCGTACTCGCCGTCAAACTGGACCATCGTAATATCCTCATAACGGAAAGGCCGATCGTCATTGTCCCACTCGGCATCGGGCGTCAACCAGCGCAGCACATAGGTCTGCTCCGACGTCATGCGGATCGTGCCTATCTCGACATCGTCGGGTTCCAACGCCTCGCGCGTGAGTACCAACACCCCGTATTGCTCCTGCACCGATTCAAGCAAGCCGCGCATGCTCGACAGCTCGAGCGCGGCCGGCGTGCCCGGCGCGAGTCCCTTGAGCCTCAAGGCCGTCTCGATCAGGGACTTGCGGTCGAACGTGTCCTCGATCGTGGTGATATCGGCGCGCCGCAGCACATGGTATCCATCGAGGTCGAAACGGTCACTGACGTGCTGAATCACGATATACAACGCCGATTCCTGCACCACGATACCGTACCAAGGCGAATCGTCGAATTCTTCCCGGGTGATGGCAACCAGGCGGTGGGGGACTTTCTCGTGCATGTTTGTCGTTCCTTCTGATAGGGAAAAACGGCACCCCGCGCTGCAAGGATGCCGCAATTCGGGTGCAAATCGCATCGCCAGTTTAATCTATGCGGCCCGCTTTCCACCGCTATACGTTTCAATCTCCCATTTGGCGGGATCTTCCGACAGGAACGCGGCCTCGTATTTCTCGCCATCGGCCGGACGGTCGAGCGCAAACGAACAGTTGGCGAGCGTTGCAAACACCCAGCGGCGGTCCGAACGCTCCGCGAACGACGGGCTGTCGACGACCTTGCCGAGGATTTCGATAATCTCGATCCGCACCTTGCGCGCACTCATGCGGTCGAAAGCCGCTTCGGCCGGCTCGGCCTGGATCGCTGCCCGGTAGTCGTAGCACGCGGCCAGGTTCTCGCCGTTGTAATAATCGCGCCGGATCTCGAACCCGCGTTTGTAATGGCGTATCGCGAGATCGAGCTGCGCCGGGTTTTGTGTGAACAACCAGAGCCGTTTGCGGATCGCGCCCGCGATTCCCAAGGTCTGCGGATCGTTCGAGGCGTCGGGGTCGAGTTGGTGAATCGTGTGCAAGCCCCTGATCAGGGCGTCGAACTTGGACGGCGCCTCGGTCTTGTATGCCGCCAGCGCCAGTTGCTGGATAATGGTCGCGTCGCCGGGTTTGAGGATGGCCGCCTCGCCAAATTCGCGCTCGGCGTCTTCGTGCCTGCTTTCACGCATGGCTTGCTCGCCGCGATGCATCAGCATTGCCAGCTTGTTCTGGCCGCTCTCGGTGGTATCGAGCAATGCCGCGTATTGCGCGTCGCTGAGACGGGGCGCTTGCACTGCATCGTAATGGGTCGCAAGTTCGCCGACGCCCGGCGCCCGCAATGCCGCGTATTGCGCTTCGCTTAGGCGTGGTTGTTGCAGGGCGGGCAAATAGGTGTACACGGGACTGTCCGGCTTATTGGCGAGCATCACCTGCGCGATCAGGGTGCCAAGCGCTGCCGTGGCGCGTTCGGCCTCGCGCGCGCCGATGTCGCTGCCGAGGTGTTTGTAATGGAAGGTGGCGACGTGGTTCAAGTCGAAGTAGAGCCTGCCGTCCGCCTCCTTCATGATGATCGTCGAGTTCGGCCGCAAGGCATGGCGCACGCCCAGTTCATACACGGCGTTGACGTTGCCGGTCGAGATGTCGGCGATCACCAGATCGGCGCGCAGCAACATATCGTACATCTCTGTGTCGATGCTGCCCGAGTGAATTATTTCGTCGGCCCTGATGCAGCGAAAGCCTTGTGCGCTTGCCGCCGGGTGGATGATCGCCTCGTAGGCGGCGTCGAGGTCGAGTGTCCTGCCGGATTCGAAGTCGGTCTTTTTGCCAAACCCCATCACAACAAAACAAACCTTGCGGGTGTCCTTGTTCACGATATTTCCCTTCCGAAAGTGTAGCGTTTCCGCGTCGCTCAAGAGCACGCGTCAAAACCACACTAAGGAATAAATGGGGAGGGAAACATGATCGGACGCAGGCTTTTTACCCGCGCGCGCCAAGCCCGGTTAGGCCTTGGCGCCGGGCTCGTAAATGACGACTGGTTTGGACGTGCCGCAGCCGCTGTTCTTGATGAAGCTATCGGTCTTCGATTGCGCCTCGCCGCGCTGCTTCGGCGTTAGCAAGGTACTAATGTGGGCGACCCCCGTGTCCGCATTCGGAAATCTGAAATAGGCGGCAACGCTGACCCAGTAGAGCGCCCGGACCTCGTCCTTAACGACGATCGCCCCGTCGAAATAGGATCTCGCGACGGCATTTTGGGCCCAGGTATTACAGTTTTCGGCCGAGCGTTCCCACCATTTGAGGGCTTCGGCGGTGTCTTTTGTGACGCCGTTTCCGTTGTGATACATGTTTCCTAGCAATGCCTGCGACGCCGGATGTTCTTGCTTGGCGCTTTTGAGCAGATAGTCAAGGGCGCGGGCCGGGTCTTCGGGGCCGCTCGCACCATCCATCAACAGTTCCGCGGCCATGCGCTGGCACTCCTTGTCGAGTTGCTGATCCGCACATTGGACCGCCATTTCCCTGGCCGCGCCAAATTGCTTGTTCTTGTACATGGCCGCTACATCCTTCGCGCCAATCTTCCGCATGTTTACCTCAAGCTGCGCCGCAACGTGGGATGCGCAGCATGCAAGGGTCAGCAACAGCAAGGCTTTGATTTTGCTCGTCGTCATTCTTTTCGCTTTCTTGGGTAGGTGTCGTTTGTAAATATGCATTGGCAGTCTATCCAAGGGCGGCGCCAGTGTCCAATTAACAAAGCGGATCGCCGTTTGGGGCAGGAACAGTCCGCGTCCAAACCGACTCTAAGCACCAGTCAACCGAACGGGGAGTCGCGATGACCAATCGCCGCATAGTTACCTACAGCGATATGAACCAGTGGCTCGACGCCCACCGGGTCACCGAGATCGAGTGCCTGGTCCCGGACCTGACCGGGGTGGCACGGGGCAAGATTTTGCCGCGCGAGAAGTTTAGCGAAGAGCGCGGCATGCGCCTGCCTGAAGCCGTGCTCGGCATGACGGTCACGGGCAAGGTGCCCGAAAACGACGACGCCTATGCACGCGCCATTTCTTCGACCGACCGCGACATGCGCCTGCACGCCGACCCGCGCACCATCGTCATGGTGCCCTGGGCGGTCGACCCGACCGCGCAGGTGATCCACGATTGCCATTACGGCGACGGCGCGCTGGTCGACTTCGCGCCGCGCTCGGTGCTGCGGCGCGTGCTCGCCTTGTACGCGGCGCAAGGCTGGTCGCCCGGCATCGGCCCCGAGCTCGAGTTTTACCTGACGGCGCAAAACACCGATCCCAACCTGCCCTTGCGCGCTCCGGTCGGGCGCAGCGGGCGCGCCGAGACCAGCCGCCAGATCTACAGCATCGACGCGGTCAACGAATTCGATCCGCTGTTCGAAGACATTTACGACTATTGCGAGCTGATGGAACTCGACGTCGACACGCTCATCCACGAGTTTGGCGCCGGCCAGATGGGCATCGATTTCCTGCACGGCGAGCCGCTGCCGACGGCCGACAATGTGTTCCTCTTCAAACGCACGGTGCGCGAGGCGGCGCTCAAGCACGGCATGTACGCGACCTTCATGGCCAAGCCGATGGGCAACGAGCCCGGTTCGGCGATGCACTTGCATCAGGGCGTGCGCGATAATGCGAGCGGCAGCAATTTGTTCAGCCTGCCCGGCGGCGGGCCCTCGCCGGCGTTCTTCCACTACATCGGCGGCTTGCAGCGCTACATGCCTGCGGCCATGGCGCTGGTCGCGCCGTATGTCAATTCGTATCGGCGGCTCGTGCCCAACACGGCGGCGCCGGTCAATGTGCAGTGGGGCGGTGACAACCGCACGGTCGGTTTCCGGGTGCCGGAGGCGGGGCCGCAGGGGCGCTGCATCGAGAACCGCCTCGTTGGCGCGGACGCCAATCCCTATCTTGCGTTCGCGGTCACGCTCGCGTGCGGCTACCTCGGCATGACCGAGCGCCTGCTGCCGGGCGAGGGCACGGGCGGCAGCGCGCGCGGGCGCGACGCGGTGTTGCCGCAGGGACTGCCCGAAGCGCTGCGAATGCTGCGCGCCGAAGACAAGCTGCGCGCGGTGCTGGGCGAGCGCTTCGTTGACGTCTACGCCGCCATCAAGGACGAGGAGCACCTGGAATTCATGACCGTTATCAGCCCGTGGGAGCGCGAGCATCTGTTGCTGCATGTGTGAACGGCCTTGCCCGCACCATCTTGCAGCCAATCATCTCAGCGGCTTGGGCAGCGGAATGAACTCGGTCTCACCAGGGATCTTGGCATAGCGTTGCATTTCCCAGTCCTCCGATGCCGACGCCAGCCGTTCTTTGCTCGACGAGACGAAGTTCCAGAAAATGAAGCGGTGCGCGTCGAGTGGTTCGCCGCCGATCACGACGAATTGCGCACCGTCGGCGCTGCTCACCTGCACCCCGCTGCCCGGTTCGAGATAGGCCATCATGTTCGATTCGAGTGCCTCGCCGTCGAGCGCGATGTTGCCGCTGATGGTGTAGACGGCTGCCTCTTGCGGCAGGTCCGAAAGGCTCAGGCTCGCGCCAGCGTCGAGCTTGATGTCGAGGTACAAGGTTTCGGAGAAGGTCGCCACGGGCGAGGTCTGGCCGAAGGCGCTGCCGATCAGCACGCGCGCGGAGCCGCCCGGGAAATTGGTCTCGGGAATGGCGCTAGCTGGCGTGTGGGCAAAACTTGGCGCGACTTCTTCGTGCTCGCGCGGCAAGGCGGCCCATAGTTGCAGGCCGTGGCTGCGGCGCGGCTTACCCTTGAGGTCGGCCGGGGTACGCTCGGAATGGACGATGCCGCTGCCGGCCGTCATCCAGTTGATCGCGCCCGGTTCGATGCGCTGCACCGAACCGACGCTGTCGCGGTGCTCCATCGCGCCTTCGTACAGATAGGTCACGGTGGCCAGCCCGATGTGCGGGTGGGGGCGCACGTCGTGGTTGGCCTCGGGCGGCACGTCGAGCGGTCCGAAATGGTTGAAGAAAATGAAGGGGCCGACCGCCTGCCTTGCCGCGGCAGGCAGCAGGCGCCGTACCTTGAGGCCGCCGCCGAGGTCTTTGTCGTGGGATTTGAGGAGGTGTGCGATAGGCATGGCGTCAGGCGAGTGAGGTGGTGATTTCGGTTGTGACCGTGCTCATCAGTTTATGGATGGGGCACTTTCCGGCCACCGTCAGCAGTTCCTGGCGCTGTGTTTCGCTTAGCGCGCCGGACAAATGCAGCTTGGTGTGGAGGCGGTAGATGCCGTGCCGTTCTTCGCTGGCGTCGCGTTCGATCTCGACCTGAACGTCGTCGAGCGCGATGCCCTTGCGGCGCGCGTACCAGACGACCGTGAGCGCCTTGCACGAAGCGAGCGCGGCGTCGTAAAGGTCGTGGGCGCCGGGTCCGCTGTCGCTGCCGCCTTCATCGGCGCTGCCATCGATGGGGAACTGGTGTCCGCGGATCTGGACGACATGGCGCATCGCTTGCGACAGGTCGCGGGTGACGGTAATTGGCATCTGCTTCTTTCCGGTAGTGGCGTTAGAGCTCGAATTTACACCAAAACTGGCGATCGGTTTGAGCGGCCACCGCGACATGCCGGAATGCCGGGCGCGGCACGCACGCTCCTTTTTTTAAAAACTAGCTATCCAAGAAGCGAAGCCTAAGGTAACCCACATCGTCCCCGCGAACGAGCTTGTCGAGAAAGGGGGCAACGCGTTGAATTGGTGCCGAAGTCGCATCAGAAATCGCGTCGAAGAAAATTAAATATCAAAAACCAACATCGTCCTCGCGGAGGCGGTGGCGCATGCGCCACCCCCATAGAACAGCGGCTCAGAGCAACTGTTCTATGGGGCCCCGCATGCGCGAGGACGATGTGGTGGTCTTGCTTATGATTAGGCGACTCGGGCGTCAGCCGGTGGCGCCGGGCTGCGGCAGGGCCAAAGGCTCGCGCAAGCGCACGATTTGCTGGACGCCGTCGCCGTCGAGAATCATCAGGCTCTTCAGTTTAATGCCGTCGTGGTCGACATACACTTCGCGCGGGCTGAAGATCGTGTGGTCCCAGCCCTCGAGCAGGACCTCGAGCATATCGCTTTTGGGGTCGTAGACGATCCCGAGCAAGGGCGCGAATTCGGTTTCGGTCTGCGCCCCGATGGCGAGCGAGTTGACTTCGATCTCGGCCTCGTGGTTCGGCAGTATTTTGGACATGGCATCGAAGTAACGCTGCCATTTTGTTTTCTCCAGTTGTACGGTAGCCATCTTGGTTCTCCTTCCGTGACTAGCTGTTTAGACCACGCTGGCTTCGCAAAATTCCACGCTGCTCTCACGCCAAGGGCGCGGCTTCCAATACCAAAAGTAGCAGACTTCGCTACCTTCTGGCCTTTTTCGCAAGAATTAGGTAGCGGACTCTAGAATGCGCCAGCCTTCAAGTATGTACGCCAGCGGCGGCGAAACGTGCGCTTGTCGCGTAAAACAAGCGCTGTCCAATCCCACTCAAGGATGAATCAATATGCATATCTTCTTCCGCTGCACCTCGGCAGCGCTCATCGTTTCCATGTTGAGTGGCTGCATGGGCATGCAAGTGCTCGCCGACGGTCCCCGCGATTCAGCCCTTTTGGCATCGAACACAGGCGCTGGCTTGAAGGCGGGGATGACACTGTCCCTGACACTTAAAAATGGGCAACGGCAGCCACTTCTGCTGAGCAAAGTCGAGCCGACGGCGCTGGTAGGAACCAGCAACGGACAAGCGGTGCGCGTCGATATCGAGCAGATCACCCGCATCGAACAGCGTGAAGTGAGCTCTGGCAAGACCACCGCGCTGGTGATCGGCATCGGACTGGGCTTGGCGGTGCTGGTGGCCGCGGCAAGGGGCGCGGCGGCCGGGCAGATTATGGATGGAGCCAGCAATTAACTCGCAATTGAGCAGCAAATAAGCCGCACTTAGCCGGCAAATAAGCGGCAATGGCGCACTTCGGATAATGCTAATGTTATGCAGTAAGTCAGTGTGAAAAAACAAACGCGTTTATCTACATCCGGAGGCGACATGGTCTTGCTGGAAAATTTTTTCAAATTGAAGGAAAACGGGACCGACGTCAGGACCGAATTATTGGCCGGCCTGACGACGTTCCTGACGATGGCTTACATTATTTTCGTCAATCCATCGATCCTGGGCGAGGCCGGCATGCCCAAGGACGCGGTCTTCGTGGCGACCTGCCTGGCCGCCGCGCTCGGCAGCCTGATCATGGGACTGTACGCGAATTACCCCATCGCGCTTGCGCCAGGCATGGGACTGAACGCCTATTTCGCCTTTGTCGTCGTCAAAGGGATGGGCCTGTCGTGGGAGATCGCGCTCGGTGCGGTATTTATCTCGGGCTGCCTGTTCATCCTCGTGAGCCTGTTCCGCTTGCGCGAGATGATCGTCGACGGCATTCCGCAGTCGATCCGCACGGCCGTCACGGTCGGCATCGGCATGTTCCTGGCCCTGATCGCCTTGCGCAGCGCCGGCATCGTCGTCGCCAATCCGGCCACGCTGGTCGGCGTGGGCGACCTGCACCAGGCGCCCGCCATACTGGCGGTCATCGGATTTTTCGTGATCGTCGCGCTCGACAAATTGCGCGTCAAGGGCGCGATCCTGATCGGCATCCTGTTGGTCACCACCCTGAGCTTTTTCTTTGGCGGAAACAAGTTCATCGGAATCGTCTCGGCCCCGCCGACGATCACGCCCACGCTTTTCAAACTCGACATCATGGGCGCTCTATCGTTTGGCATCCTCAACGTGGTGCTCGTGTTTTTCCTGGTCGAGCTATTCGACGCCACGGGGACCCTGATGGGCGTGGCAAACAAGGCAGGGCTGCTGGTCAAAGGCAAGATGGAACGGCTCAACAAGGCCTTGCTCGCCGACAGCGTCGCGATCGCCGCCGGTGCCACGCTCGGCACCTCGAGCACCACGGCCTATATCGAAAGCGCGGCGGGGGTGCAGGCCGGCGGGCGCACCGGCATGACGGCGGTGGTGGTGGCCTTGCTGTTTTTGGCGTGCCTGTTCGTGTCGCCGTTGGCGTCGGTGGTGCCGGGGTATGCGACCGCGCCGGCCCTGCTGTACGTTGCCTGCCTGATGCTGCGCGACCTCGCCGATATCGATTGGAGCGACAGCACCGAGAGCATTCCGGCCGCGATCACGGCCTTGACGATGCCGTTCACGTACTCGATCGCCCAGGGCGTGGCCTTCGGATTCATTTCGTACGCGGTGCTCAAACTGCTGACGGGGCGGGCGAAGCAGGTGCGCCCCATCGTCTGGATCATCGCTGCGGTATTCTTATTCCAGCTTGTGTACCTGGGGGCGCATTAGGCCCCCAAGCATCCAAAACCTGCCGCTTTCAGAGTTAATTAAAGCCGTTCACGAACCGATAGGTGATGTCGGTGTTGGTGGCCTTGATGATTTCGATTCGTGCGCCTTTATAGCCGAGCGTCGTCGATTCGGCGAGGTCGTAGCTGACTTCGTTGTTGAAGGCGGGACGAGCCGTGTCGTTGGAAAACTCGCGGTATCCCAGCGTGATGCGGTTGCCGATCTTGCCGTTGTAGATCAAGGTTTGCTGGAATGAATTGGGCGACTTCGAGGCCATGGCCGTTTCAATTTTGTGCTTGATAGGCAAAAATGACTGATTGGCAATCATTAGGGCGGTCCCGCGCGTCGATCCGCGGCACTGTCGAGGGTAATCATGTCGGCCTGCTTGTGCCGGCTGCGACGTAATTGCGACGAAGGATGGGGCGCGCGCGAGCAAGCTGGCATATTTGCCGGATGGCAGGCTAAAATGGGGTTTTAGCGCTATCGAGGACGCCGCCATGTACGAGCAACCGCACTTCACGATCAATCGCAGCCTCATTGTGTTGTTGCCAAAACAGGCAGCCTACGACTGGCTTATGCAAGCCGGGGCCAATCCTCCCAAGCTGACACTGGCCGAAATCCGGAAGGATCCGAACGGTTTCCTCGTCTCCCAGAGCAAGGTCGAGAATCTCGACGTCGCGGAGAGCTGGGTCCACCAACGCTGGGACCTGTTCTTCACCCATTTCCTTCATTCGTGGCACACCGACGAGCAGCTCTGGCCGCAGAAACGCAGCCTTGCGATGTTCAAGGAATTCTTCGAAATCCAATCCCATTTCAAGGTTTGGGATTTGTCCGACGATCCGATCGAGCGCGAGGCCGCGCAGTAAATCCCACAACGGCCCGCCCGGCGGGCCTCAAAACAGGGTCTGCTGGTGGCTGGTCAGCGTGTCAAAATCGTCGTCCACGAATGGCAGGATCGCGTCCGCCACCGGCTGCAATTGGCGCGTCAGATAATGCTCGTAGTCGATCGGTGAGCGCTGCGTCTCCATCGGCTCGGGACCGGAAGTCGTGATCACATAGCGGATCCAGCCGCCATTCTGGTATTGCAGCGGACGGCCCTGGAGCCGGTTGTAGTCGTCGGCGATGCGCGCGGCGCGAACATGCGGCGGCACGTTGCGCTCGTAATCGCTGAGCGGCCGGCGCAAGCGCTTGCGGTACACCAGCAGCGCGTCGAATTCGCCGCTGGCGGTGCGCACTACATAATCGCGCACATAGTCCTGGTATGCCTCGCCTTTGAATATGCGCAGGTACAGCGCCTGCTGGAACTGCTGCGCCAATGGCGTCCAGTCGCTGCGGACCGTCTCCAATCCCTTGTAGATCATTTCCTCGCTGCCGTCCGCCTTGGTGACCAGCCCGGCATAGCGTTTTTTGCTGCCTTGTTCGGAGCCGCGTATGGTCGGCATTAAAAAGCGTCGGTAATGGGTTTCGAATTCGAGTTCGAGCGCGTTGTCGAGGTCGAATTCCTGGCGCAGGTGCGTGCCCAGCCATTGGTTGACGTGGCTTACCAGCGCGCGGCCGATCCCGGTCGCTTGTTCATCCGTATGGGCGTGCTTGAGCCAGACGAAGGTCGAATCGGTGTCGCCGTAAATAACCTGATAGCCCTGGTTTTCGATCAGCTTGCGCGTCAGATGCATGATTTCGTGCCCGCGCAGCGTGATCGAGGACGCCAGCCGCGGGTCGAAGAAGCGGCAGCCGCTTGATCCGAGCACGCCATAAAACGCATTCATAATGATTTTCAAGGCCTGCGACAGCGGTTTGTTCTTGTCGCGCTTGGCCGCCTCGCGCCCCTGCCAGATCCGGTTCACGATGGCCGGCAGGCAATGCTTTCCGCGCGCGAAACGGGCCCCGCGGAAACCCGGCACCGTGGCCGCTGGATCGTCGTTGCCGGTGCCCACCACAAGCCCGACCGGATCGATCAGGAAGGTGCGGATGATCGACGGGTACAGGCACTTGTAATCGAGCACGAGCACCGAGTCGTACAGGCCAGATTGCGAATCCATCACAAAGCCGCCCGGGCTGTTTTCGCCCTCGATGTCGCCGAGGTTGGGCGCCACATAGCCCTGGCGGTGCATCATCGGCATGTACAGGTGCTCGAAGGCGGCCACCGAGCCCCCGCTGCGGTCGGCGGCGAGTCCCGTCACACTGGCGCGCTCGAGCAAAAAAGTCAGCAATTCGGTCTTGGCAAAAATGCGCGTGACGAGTTCGCAATCCTTCAGGTTGTAGCGCGCCAGCGCCGGCTTGTCTTCGGCGAAGCGGCGGTCGATCTCGGCCATGCGCTGGTAGGGATTGTCGATCGCCTTGCCTTCGCCGAGCAGGGTCTGCGAGACGTTTTCGAGGCTGAACGAGGGAAAGCTCCAGGTCGCCGATTTGAGCGCCTCGATGCCATCGATAATCAGGCGGCCGGCAGCGGCGGCGAAATAATGATGTTGGTTGCCGTGTTCGCGCCACTCCATCGGGCTGCCGTCGCGCCCCAGCAGCAGTGGCAGTTGGTAACGTTCGGCGTGTTTTTGCAGCACGCGCAGGTCGAACTGGACCAGGTTCCAGCCGATGATGGCGTCGGGGTCGTGCCGTGCGATCCATTGGTTCAGGCGCTCGAGCATCTGGCGCCGGTTGTCGCAGTATTCGAGATCGAAGTCGAGCGCTTCGTCACCGCCATTCGGCGGGCCCAGCATGTACACCTGGCGCTGGCCGCAGCCTTCGAGCGCGATCGAATACAAGTCGCCGTGGGCGGTGGTTTCGATGTCGAGCGATGCGAGCCGCAACTGCGGGCGGTAGCCGGGTGCGGGTTTCATCTGGCCATCGAGCAGGGGACCTTTGCCGTCCGGGCCCGGCTGGCCGCCGAACCAGACCGGGGCGGTGATGAAGCGTTCCATCAGGTAGCGTTCGGGCGGGCGCACGTCGGCTTCGTAGACGTCGACGCCGAATTCGCGCAGGCGCTTTTCGAGCTTTAACAGGTGGCGGTATTTTTGGCAGTACAGGCCGAGTACGGGGCGGTGATGGAAATCGCACAGTTCGAGCGGGCGCAGCTCGTAGCCGCGCTCGCCGCGCAGGATTTTTTCTGCCTGCTCGTGCTGCTCGGCCGGAATGAACGCCACCGAGGTCTGGGCCGCGAGGCGAAGGTGGCGCGGTCCGTCGCCGGTCGCAAGCCAGAAATCGACTTCGGTCCCGGCGGGCGTATCGCGCCAGTGCCGGGTAAGGAGAAAGCCCTGCTGTAGTTGCACCGACGTCCTGCCTTTTTAAGTGCCCATGAGCCAGCATCTTAAAGCAAACGCTACATGTCCGTTTGGACATCCCGCGGCGCGGCGGCCGGCCCGCTCAGTGCCCGTGCGAGCGTTCGTACTCGTCGGCTTCGGCCTTGGTTTCGTGGACGGTGCCATCGGGATGCTCGGGCGGCGTGTACAGTGTGTAGAGCCGCAGCGGCGTCGTGGTCGAGGTATTGACCACCTTGTGCTCGGTGCCCGCAGGGATCATCACGGCGATGCCGTCAGACAGCGCGTGTTCTTCGCCGTCGAGGAAGGCGACACCTTCGCCGTCTTCGACCCGGATGAACTGGTCGCGGCCTTCGTGGTGCTCCATGCCGATTTCCTGCCCGGGTTGCAAGGTCATGATGACGAGCTGGCTGCGTGGCGTGCTGTAGAGGACTTCGCGGAAGTTGTTGCCCTCGAGCGTCTTGACTTCGATGTTGGTGCTGTAGCCTGACATGCTTTCCTCCAGACGATGGTTCGGGCGTCTCGGCAGAGGCGCTTCCGGAAGGGGGATTTTATAAGGGATGGGCGGTGGCGGCGGTTGGGTACGGGGGTGCAACTATTCCGTGCAGCCCTTGCGATGCGCTGAACTGGGCTCGTAGCATGCGTTCTACGCGTCCCCGCATTCGAGGGTGTCGAAAAACTTGAAATGAGCTGCGTGATTTGGCAGAAATCGCGAAATCGATAGCTTCTAATACCTCAAACCAACATCGTCCTCGCGAATGTGAACTAGCCCCAAAAAGTTGGACACCGTCTAACTCCTTGGGGATTTTATGA
>JAZKIN010000194.1:0-14748 GCA_040384885.1 Pseudomonadota bacterium
ATTGCAAATTTTGCAAAATGCGACCTCGCGCGGCATGCCGTACAGGACCTCGAGCTCGCGCTCCGGTTTCAGGAAGCGCGACAGGTCGGTGCTTGGGCTGGGGCAAATTTTCATCTGGGTTCCTTCGAATCTTCGAATAATGGGGCTAGGTGTTTTTGCTATTGGGGCACGGCGTGGTCGACGCGCGCGCGCGCGAGGTCGTCGGGGCGGCCGACATCGAGCCACGGTTCGTGCATCGGGTAGACGATGGTGCGCAGCGGGCGCTCCTGCACGCGCTGGAACAGGGTCGGCATGTCGCAGCGCTCGTCCTTGCCGAGCACCCCGAGCGCGCCCGGGTCGAGCACGTAGACGCCGGCGTTGATGTGGCTGCGCGAGACCGGCTTCTCCTCGAAGCCGACGATGTCGACGCCCTTGGTCTTGACGACCCCGAACGGGTGCTCCCATTCGTGCAGCCGGACCGCCATCGTGGCCGCGGCGCCGTGGCGGCGGTGGAAATCGAGCAGCTCGCCGTAACGGATGTCGGTGAGCACGTCGCCGTTGGTGACGAGCAAGGGTTCGGCCGGCAGCGCGCCGAGCAGGCCGAGCGCGCCCGCGGTGCCGAGCGGGGCTTGCTCGCGCAGGTACTCGATGCGCACGCCGAGTTTGGCGCCGTCGCCGAAATGCTCCTCGACCATATGGCCGAGGTAGTGCACGGCGAGCACGAAGCGTTCGAAGCCCTCGGCCTTGGCGCGCTCGATGATGTGCTCGAGCATCGGCTTGCCCCCGACCTCGAGCATCGGCTTGGGGCAGTTCTCGGTGTGCGGGCGCAGCCGCGTGCCGCGCCCGCCGGCCATGATCACCATCAGGTTCGGGCGCGTGCCCGGGGCCAGCAGCTCCTCCCACAGGTGCAGGCCGAGCACGGTGCGCTCGGCGTCGATCACGGGCAGCTGGTGCACCTTGTTGGCCTGCATCAGCTGCAGCACGGTGTCGCGCCCGAGCTGCGGCGGCACCACCAGCGGGTCGGTGTTGATGATGCGCGCGACCGGGCTGCCGAGCTCGAGTCCGCGCAGCAGGCCGCGCCGGATGTCGCCGTCGGTCAATGTGCCGACCAGCTTGCCGCCGTCGCAGACGAGGATCACGATCTGCAATCCCGATTCGTCGAGGCAGCGGATCGCCTGGTGCAGGCTGGCATCGGCGGGAAGCAGCGCCTGGCGCCAAAGTTCAGTGGGCATGGTGGGTCCGGATCGGGCGCTTGTGGGGCCGGCCGCCGGCGCCGGCGGGCAATATCTCGGCGGGCAGTATCTTATTGGTCAAAACGATTCTTTCATAAGCGATGTCAGCAAACTTGGGGCCGGCCGCGCCCTAGCCCAGCGCGGCAGTGTAGGCCGCGTAGGCCTTGCGCAGGCCGTCCTCGAGCGCGACGCGCGGGCGCCAGCCCAGCTGCTGCAGGCGGCCGATGTCGAGCAGCTTGCGCGGCGTGCCGTCGGGCTTGCTCGGATCGAGCGCGATGCGCCCGCCATAGCCGACCACCTTGCTGACCAGTTCGGCGAGCTCGCCGATCGTGATGTCGACCCCGCTGCCGACGTTGATGTGCGAGCGCGTCGGTTCGGTCTGGGCGTCGTAGCTGGCGCGCTCGAGCCCCATCACGTGCACGCTGGCGTCGGCCATGTCGTCGACGTACAGGAATTCGCGGCGCGGGGTGCCGCTGCCCCAGATCACGACCTGCTCGAGGCCGGCAACCCTGGCCTCGTGGAAGCGCCGGATCAGGCCCGGGATCACATGGCTGTTCTCGGGGTGGTAGTTGTCGCCGGGGCCGTACAGATTGGTCGGCATGACGCTGCGGTAGTCGGTGCCGTACTGGCGGTTGTAGCCCTCGCACAGCTTGATGCCGGCGATCTTGGCGATCGCGTACGGCTCGTTGGTGGGCTCGAGCGCGCCGCCCAGCAGCGCCTCCTCGGCGATCGGCTGGGCTGCCAGGCGCGGATAGATGCACGACGAGCCCAGGAACAGCAGCTTGCGCACGCCGTTGCGCCAGGCCTCGTTGACGACATTGGCCTGCACCATGAGGTTGTCGTAGATGAACTCGGCCGGATAGCTGTTGTTGGCGTGGATGCCGCCCACGCGCGCGGCGGCCAGGTAGACCTGGTCGATTTTTTCGGACGCGAAGAACGCGCGCACCTGGGCCTGGTCGGTCAGCTCGAGTTCGGCGCGGCTGCGCGTGACGATGTTGGTGTGGCCGCGCGCGGCCAGGTTGCGCACGATGGCCGAGCCGACCAGGCCGCGGTGGCCGGCGACGTAGATGCGCGCTTGTGTCGTGTTCAAGATTTATTGTTCCAAAGAGATGGCGACGTCGTAGCCGTGCGACTTCAACAGCGCGTGGCGGCGCGCCTTGCTCAGGTCGAACGCGACCATTTCACGGACCAGTTCGGCGAACGAGGTTTGCGGCACCCAGCCGAGCTTGACGCGCGCGTTGGTCGGGTCGCCGAGCAGCGTTTCGACCTCGGTCGGGCGGAAATATTTGGGATCGATGGCCACGACCACCTGGCCGACCTGCACCCCGAGCGCGGTGTCGCCGCGCACCGCCGCGACCACGCCCTTCTCGTCGACCCCGCTGCCCTCCCACGCGATGTCGATGCCCAGTTCGGCGGCGGCGATCTCGACGAACTGCCTGACCGAAAATTGCACGCCGGTGGCGATCACGAAATCCTCGGGCTTGTCCTGCTGCAGCATCAGCCATTGCATCTCGACGTAGTCGCGCGCGTGGCCCCAGTCGCGCAGCGCGTCCATATTGCCCAGGTACAGGTTTTGCTCGAGCCCCTGCGAGATGTTGGCCAGCGCGCGCGTGATCTTGCGCGTGACGAAGGTCTCGCCGCGGCGCGGCGACTCGTGGTTGAACAGGATGCCGTTGCAGGCGTACATGCCATACGCTTCGCGGTAGTTGACCGTGATCCAGTACGCATACAGCTTGGCCACCGCGTACGGGCTGCGCGGATAGAACGGCGTGGTTTCGCGCTGCGGCGTCTCCTGCACCAGGCCGTACAACTCCGAGGTCGAGGCCTGGTAGAAGCGGGTCTTCTTTTCGAGCCCGAGGAAGCGGATCGCCTCGAGCAGGCGCAAGGTGCCCATGCCGTCGACGTCGGCCGTGTATTCGGGCGACTCGAACGAGACGGCCACGTGGCTCATCGCGCCGAGGTTGTAGACCTCGTCGGGCTGGACCTGCTGCAGGATGCGCGTCAGGTTCGACGAGTCGGTCAGGTCGCCGTAATGCAGGAACAGCTTCGGGTTGGGCGCGTGCGGGTCCTGGTAGATATGGTCGATCCGGTCGGTGTTGAACAGCGAGGCGCGCCGTTTGATGCCGTGCACCTCGTAGCCTTTTTCCAATAGGAACTCGGCCAGGTAGGAGCCGTCCTGGCCGGTGATTCCGGTGATGAGCGCAACTTTTGTCATGTGTTTTCTCTGCTTCGTTTTTTATCAAATTCGGTCTGCGGCCGGGCCGCGCGGCGCGGCCGGGGCCGCCGGGGCGGCTATTCTAGCACCCCGGGCGTGCCACGCTGCAATGAATGGCGCGCGCGGCACGCTGCCGCTTCATTTGCGCGGCGCGCGTCCCCACGCCCTCGCCAGTTCGTTCCAGCGCCCGCGCGAGCGCGGATTCTCGCGCGAGCGCGCGTAGGCTTCGAGCACGAACGCGAGGAACACCCCGAGCGCGCCGCCGAACAGCGCGCCGACCAGCGTGAGCAGGCTGCGCTTGGGCTTGGAGCGCCGCTCGGGCGGCACCGCCTTGTCGAGCAACTGGATCAGCGAGGTATCCTTGGCCTCGTCGATCTTGGCCGACTCGTACTGTTTCGCGAGCAGCTCGAACACGCTTTCGCGGTACTTGATCATGCGCAGGCTGCGCTGGTATTCGACACCGACGGCCGGCAGCTTCCCGGTCGGCACCATGAAATCGCCATCGCCGGCGGCCTGGTTTTTTTCGACCTTGGCAAGTTGCAGGCGCATGCCGCGCAGCTCCTCCTGGGCCCGCAATAGCGCCGGGTTCTGGCCCGTGGCGAACACGCGCATCGCATTCAGTTCGACTTCCTTGCTCGCGATGCCGGCCTTGAGGGTCGCGATATTGCCGATGATGGCGCGCAGCTGGCCGTCGGGCTGGATCATGCCCGTCTGTTCCTGCGTCTTGCGCAGCGCCAATTCGGCCTTGCCGAGCTGGTCGGCGGCATCCTTGAGCTGGAGCTCGAAGAACAGGCGCCGCTGCGACGCTTCGGTCAAGGCCAGCCCGCTCGTGAGCGCGCCCAGTTCCTCGACGTAGGCATTGGCCAGCCGGGCGGCGAATTTGGGGTCGGCGTCGTGCACGGTGATCCAGATCAGGCCGTCCTTTTTGGCGCCCGCGAATTCGCTCGCGCCGCGCAGCGCGTTGCGCGCCTCGTCCATCGTGCGCGCGCCGTAGCGCTCGGCGAGCTTGAAGCGCCCGATCAGGGCGTCGGCGACGCTGCGGCTTTCGAGGAAGCCGATATACATGTCGTTGTTGTCCTTGGGCGCGCCGGCCAGGCCGCCGAGCTGCCCGAGCATCGCCGCGAGCCCGGAATTCTGTTTTTGCTGCGGCGGCAAGATCTTGGCCGTGCTCGTGAACACCGGCGTCATCTGCAAACTGAGCAGCATGGCGAGCAGGCCGGTGGCGATCGGCATGCCGATCACCAGCTTCTTGTGGCGCGACAAAATGATCAACAGGTCGAGCGGATGGAGTTCGGCCGCGGCGCGCGCGTCAGCATCGGTTCGGACGGGGTTCCCCAGGGATTCGGACATCTTCTACTTTCAAAAAATCGTCAATTGCGCATGCTTGCCGGGCGCCGCGGGCGCCGCGGGTGCCGCGGGTGCCGCGGGTGCCGCGGGTGCCATCATTTGAGCACGCTGATGGCCGCCGCGCCGAGGCCGAATTGATACAGGATCTGGGTCCAGTCCTTCAAATTCTTGACCCACGTGGTCTTGTCGGTCTGCTCGGGCACCACGACTGTGTCGCCCGGCATCAGGCGCCGGCCCTCGAAGCCGCTGAGCCAGCCGAGCTGCAGGCTGCTCAGCACCGAGCCGTCGGCCCTGAGGATGTACATGCGCTCCTTGTCGGCGTCGCGCGTCAGGCCGCCGGCCTGGGCCAGGTAGTCGCCGACCCGCTTTTCGGTCTTGTGCAGGAAGGTGTTCTCGGAATACACGGCGCCGAGCACGGCGACGACGGCCGGGCGCGCCGGCACGAAGAAGCGGTCGCCGTCCTCGAGCTGGATGTCGGGCAGGTTGCGCGCGCCCGCGTCCGCGTCGAGCTCGAGCACGATGCGCCCGGTCGCCTTGACCTGGCGCAGCTTGGCGATCAGCGTCTTGCGGCTCTCGGCCTCGGCCAGCACGGCCTGGGTGTCCTCGGGGTTGATGATGTTCTGCATGCGCAGCGCCAGGCTGCGCTCGCCCTCGCGCTCCATGCGATCGAGCGCCTCGTCCATCTTCTTTTGCTGCATCACGCGCACCGATTCGCGCGTGAACTCGGCGCCGTACAGGTAGGCCTGGGGCGTGAGCGTGCCGACCCGCGCGGCCAGCTGGCGCAAGGTTTCGCCGGCCGCGGGCCGGTACACGCCGGCCTGGTTGATTTCACCCTCGAGGCGCACATACTTGGTCTGTTTGGCGCTCGGCACGGCGATGTCGTCCTTCGAGAAGATCGTGACCACGTCGCCGGGCTGGAGCAGCAGGTTGGCGGCCGGGTCGGCGCCGCCGACCACCGCGCCGAGGTTGAACGGGATCAGGGTCGAGGTCAGGTCGGCCAGGTTGAGCCGTTCGATCACGGCGTAGTCCCAGTTGACCTCGGCGATCGCGCGCTTGATGTCCGTGCTCAGCTGCGCGGCCGACTTGACGCCGACGTTGGCCACCGCGTTCTTGCGCGTCCAGTAGTCGGGCGTGATCAGGGCGTCGCGGTCGGGGATCAGGTCGCGCAGCCGCATCCCGGGGCGCCACGGCGAACGCGAGGCCACCGCCACGTTGCCGCGCAGCGTCACCACATTGTCGAAACGCGCCGAAATCGCGCGCACCGACACCAGGTCGCCGTCGGCGACGCCGCGCGCCAGGCCCGCGCCGTCGAACTTGATTTCCTCGACGATCCGGGTGCTGCGGTTCGCGATGCGCTCGATCGTGATCTTCTCGCCCGCCGCCGTCGTGCTCAGGCCGCCGGCCAGCGCGATCAGCTCCTCGAGGCTCTGCCTGCCCTTGAGCTCGTAGATCGCGGGCATGTTGACGCTGCCGGTGACGGCCGCGAGCGGCCCGACCGGCGGAATGTAGATCACGTCGCCCGGCAGCAGGCGCGCGTCCTTCGACTTGTCGCCCTTGACCAGCAGGTCGTACATGTCGAACTCGGTGACGACCTGGTTGCCGCGCTTGAGCTCGATGCGCCGCATCGAACCCTTGCCGGACGGCCCGCCCGAGGCGAACAGGGTGTTGATCAGGGTGCTCATCGAACTGACCGTGTAGCTGCCCGGGCGCGCCGCCTGGCCGACCACGAACACCTGGATCGAGCGCAGCTGCCCGAGGTTGACGGTCAACTCGAAATTGCGGAACACGCGCCCGATCGCCGTCTTCAGGTACGGCTGCAGGTCCTGGTACTTGATCCCGGCCACGTTCACATTGCCGACCTTGGGAATGTAGAACGCGCCGTTGCGGTCGACCGTCGCGCGGTAGTCGATATCGATCTGGCCCCAGGCGCGCAGCAGCACCTCGTCGCCCGGCCCGAGCACGTAGTCGGCGGTGACGGGGATGCGGTCGACCGGCGCGAAGGTCGACGGCGCGCCGCCGAACAGCTGGTAGCCGAACAGGGGCAGCAGCTTGCCGGTCGAACCGGCCACGAACTGCTGGAATTCGTTGGTTTCGGGCGCCGCCCCGGCGGCGTCGCGCACCGGCTCGGCCGGCGCGCCCGGTTTGGCCGGCTCGGGGGCGGCCGCCGCGGCATTGGTGATCGACACGTTCGGCGGCGCCTGGCGCGGCACGGCGTCGGCGCGCGGCGCCGTTTTTGGCACCTGGTTGAACGAATCGCTGCCCGGCGCCCCGACGGACGCCTCCTGCGCCAGTCCCGGCGACGCGACCACCAACAAACCAATCAACACTGCCAGCAACGGGGGAATACGCATCAACGAACCTCGAAATATTAACAACAACACTGCCTTGACGGCGTGCGCCGCACACCGGGCGATGGCCGGGGCGCCACGCGCCGCGCCACCGATGCCGGACTGCCGGTCGAGAGCCAAGCTAGCGCACGAAAAATGGGTAATGGGGTGTCCACCCGGCCGCAAACGCCGGCCCGGCCTTGCGGCGGGCGCGGGGAACTGGACGCGCGATTGGAACAGGCACAAAAACTAGCTGTGCGCGTTGACCAATCTTAAAGTGCGACAGTTTACCATTCTTTTAATGAAGTGATGCGCACGGTAAATGTTCCGGGCGCGCGCCGCCTAGGGCGCGAGCAGTGCGAGCCGGTCCGGCTCGAGATAGCACCATTCGCCCTCGCCGAGCCCGAGCGAGGCGAGCGTGAGGCCGCCGATGGCGGCCCGGTGCAGCGCGCTGCAATGGTTGTCGGCCGCCGCCAGCATGCGCTTGACCTGGTGGTATTTGCCCTGTTCGAGCACGATCTCGAGCAGGCGCTCCCCGCGTTGCACGCACGACAGCGCCGCCAGCGGGGCCGGCTCGTCGTGCAGTTTGACGCCGGCCAGCAGCTGCGTGATCAAGGCTTCGGTCACCGTTTCGGCCGTGCTGGCCTCGTAGACCTTGGGGATGTGGCGCTTGGGCGACGATTGCGCATGGATGAACGGGCCGTCGTCGGACATCAGCAGCAGACCCGTGGTGTCGTGGTCGAGCCGGCCGACCGGCTGCACGTCGCGCCAGGTGAATTGCTCGGGCAGCAGCGTGAGCACGCCGGGGTGGTGGCTCGGCTTGCGCGAGCACTCGAAGTTGGCCGGCTTGTGCAGCGCGATGTACACGCGCTCACGGTAACGCCACTCCTCGCCGAAAACGCTCAGGATCAGATCGGCGGTCTCGAGCGCGGTTTTGTAGCCGGTCTGGACCACGCCGTCGATGCTGACCTCGCCGTCCTCGACCAGGGCGCGGCAGTATTTGCGGGTGCCGAAGCCTTGCGATTGCAAGATGCGGTCTAGGGAAAGTTTGCTCATGGGCGAGACTTTACCAGAAAGCGCGGGGGCGCCAAAGCGCGCCGCCGGCCTTGCGCACCTTTGATCAAGATCAAGTTCCGCGCATTAACTGTTGATATGATGAAACATCGTTAGGAATCGGCCTAACGGGGGTACGAATATGTACCCGGCAAATCACAAGGGGAAATGCGATGGGATCCGTCAAACAATCGAAGCTTGCCCCCGCCCCCGCCGCCGCGCCCGGCGCGCCCGACGCCCGCCTGCAGGTCGCGCTCGAGCGGCGCGCCGCGAACGCGGCCGGCATCGCGATCGCGCGCTGGAGCAGCGGCAACACCTACACCGAGATGCAGATCGCGGCCGCGCTGCGGCCGTCGGCGCGCGCGCGCTGGTACGACGCGGCCCAGAAAAACCTGCAGGACTGGCTCGCGCGCGGCGGCTTCGGGCAGGCGGACGGGGAGCGCTGAGGGCGCGCGCCGCGCGGGCGACGCGGCGGGACCGCCCGTCCATGCATTTCTGCATAGCCGAGGGCCCATCCATACAAAAACGAATAATGCCGGCGTGTCGAGACGCGGCGCGCGCATCTGAGGCGGACATGAAAACGGCGGCATTGCGCCGCCGCTCTCAAGCCCCGGTGAAGGGATGCATTGCCGGTACCACTGCTGGTGCGAGGAATCTCAATTCTCTCAATGCCGCATCGGTGATGCGGTTGGTAGTTCGTTTCAAATAAAAATCTGCCAACAATCTGAACTTTTTATATGGCCCCCCTCTGAAGAACTACAGGACCACTATAGGACAACTGCGCGATCTTGCAAGGAAAATCTGGCGCGCGCCGGCGCATCGTCCTAGCGCACGCGCGGACGCGGCGCCGGCGCCAGCAGGCGCACCGCGCCCTCGCCGGCGGCGGCGCCGAATTTCTTGAGCACGCGTTCGGGCAGTCCCTCGTGCGGCGTGTAGTCGACCACGTCCTCGACCTTGACGACCTCGCGCGCGACGCTGTCGACGCTGCCGAAGCCGTCGGCCAGCCCCATCTCGACGGCCTTGGCGCCGCTCCAGAACAGGCCCGAGAAGGTGTCCGGGGTTTCCTTGAGGCGCTTGCCGCGGCCGTTGCGCACGACGGCGATGAATTGCTCGTGGATCTCGTTGAGCATGGCCTGGGCGTGCGCCTTGTGCTTGTCCGACTGCGGGCTGAACGGATCGAGGAAACCCTTGTTCTCGCCGGCCGTCATGAGGCGCCGCTCGACGCCGAGCTTGTCCATCGCGCCCGTGAAGCCGAAACCGTCCATGAGCACCCCGACCGAGCCGACGATGCTGGCCTTGTTGACGAAGATCTGGTCGGCGGCGGCGGCGATGTAGTAGCCGCCCGAGGCGCAGATCTCGTCGACCACGACGTACAGCTGCTTGGCCGGATACAGCGCGCGCAGGCGCACGATCTCGTCGACGATCATGCCCGCCTGCACCGGGCTGCCGCCCGGGCTGTTGATGCGCAGCACCACCGCGACCGAGCCGGCGTCGGCGAACGCCTTGCCCAGCGACGGGATCACGATGTCGGCCGAGCCGCTGCCCTCGGCCTCGATCTCGCCGTTGATCTCGATCAGCGCAGTGTGGCGCCCCAGCGCCTCGGCGTCGGGGCCGAAGATCTCGTGGTCGGAAAACACCCACAGGCCGAACAGCACCACGCCGATCAGGAGCAGCCGGAAGAAAATGCTCCAGCGCCGCGCCGCGCGCTTTTCCTTGATGGTCGCAAACACCAGTTTTTCGAGCGTTTCGCGCTCCCAATTGGCCACGCCGGGCGCGCTCGCGCCGGCGCTGTCGATGCTCGTGTTCTCACTCATGGCTTGCTCTCTTGCTGCGCGGTTGCCCGGAACCGCACTGTTAACGATAAATATGGGGGGAACCGCAGCGCGGCCCGGCGCTCACCCGCCCTCGACCGCGCTTGACCGCCCTCGACCGCACTTGCCCACCCTTGGCCGCACTTGGCCGCATTTGAACGCACTTGAGCCCCTCACCCGCCCTTATCCGCCTCGGCGGCCGCGGGCGCCTTGACGAACTGGTCCGGCAGCCAATAGATCATGCCGCCCTCCTCGCGCAGCGCGATCGGACGCAGGCGCCCGCCCTTGCACGGTCCGCCGGCGCAATAGCCGCTGTCGGGCAGGTAGACGGCGCCGTGGGTCGCGCACATCAGGTACAGGCCGCTCGACTCGAAGAATTCGCCCTCCGCCCAGTCGAGTTCGATCGGCACGTGGGCGCAGCGGTTCAGGTAGGCGTAGGCCCGGCCCTGGTAGCGCACCACGAAGCCGGTCGCGGCCGAGCCGAACGCGCTCACGGGGAAACGCACGCCGCGCCCGCCCTCGAGCACGGCCTCGGCCGCGCACACGGGCAGCCCGGCGGCGCCGGGCGCGGGCGTCGCGGCGCCGTCGGTACCCATCAGGCGTGCTCGCTGAGCCAGCGGTGCAACTGCCCCACGCTCGCCGCGCTGTACATCGGCGCGCAGGCGCTGAGCTGCTCGGCCGGATGGGCGCCGTACTGGACGGCGACGCCGGCCGCGCCGGCGTTGCTCGCCATCTGCAGGTCGTGGGTGGTGTCGCCGATCATGAGGGTGCGCCGCAAATCCTGGCCGAGCTCGCGCGTGAGCTCCTGCAGCATGGCCGGGTGCGGCTTGGAGAAGGTCTCGTCGGCGCAACGCGTGGCGTCGAACAGCGACAGCAGGCCGACCGCGTTGAGCGCGCGGTTGAGCCCGACACGGCTCTTGCCGGTGGCCACCGCGAGGAAATAGCCGTCCTGAGACAGTTCGGCGAGCATCTCGCGCACGCCGTCGAACAGCACCAGTTCGTGGTGTTTTGACAGATAATGGACGCGGTAGCGCTCGACGACCTTGGGCAGCAGCGCCGGGTCGATGTTCGGCATCGCCGCCTGCATCGCCTCGTGCAGGCCGAGCCCGATCACATGCGAGGCCTCGTCGTCGTGCGGCACGGGCAGGCCGAGGTCGCGCGCGGCCGCCTGGATGCATTTCACGATGGCCGAGGTGCTGTCCATCAGGGTGCCGTCCCAATCGAAGACGATCAGGTCAAATTGCTTTCTTGCCATGTGTGGCGGCCGCGGGTCGCGGCCGGCTCCTTCCAGGAATATCGATTAGTCTGCGGGGCGCGGTGTCAGCGCTTGCGCGGCTCGGTGCCGGCCAGCGGTTTGCCCAAGCTTAACAAGAAACGCTCGCATTCGCCGGGCAGCGGTGCGTGCACCGTGGTCGGCTTGCCCGTTTCGGGGTGGGTGAACGTGATCTGGTGCGCGTGCAGGAACATGCGCTTGAGCGCGCCGCGCGTGGCGGCGGCCTTGAGCAGCACGCGGTTGAGCGCGAAATCGCCGTATTTGTCGTCGCCCGCGATAGGGAAGCCCGATGAAGCCAGATGAACGCGGATCTGGTGGGTGCGCCCGGTTTTGAGCTCGGCCTCGAGCAGCGCGAAGCCGGCCCATTTGCGCTGCAGGCTGAACACCGTGTGCGACTCCATGCCGCCGGCCTGCACGCAGACCCGGCGCTCGCCTTCGGCCGTGGTGAACTTGTGCAGCGGCAGCTTGACGTGCTGGCGCGCGTTGTTCCAGTCGCCGGACACGAGCGTCAGATAGCGCTTGTCGGTCGTGCCCTCGCGCATCTGCTCGTGCAGATTGGTCAGCGCCGAGCGTTTTTTAGCCAGCATCAGCAGGCCCGAGGTCTCGCGGTCGAGCCGGTGCACCAGTTCGAGGAATTTCGCATCGGGGCGCGCCGCGCGCAACTGCTCGATCACGCCGTACGACACGCCCGAGCCGCCGTGCACCGCGGTGCCGCAGGGCTTGTCGATGATGAGCAGGTGGGCGTCCTCGAACAGCACCGCGAATTCGGCGCCGGGCACCGCCGCCGCCGCCTTCTCGGCCACGCGCACGGGCGGGATGCGCACCAGGTCGCCGTCGGCCAGGCGGTAGAGCTGGTCGATGCGGCCCTTGTTGACGCGCACCTCGCCCGAGCGCAGGATCCGGTAGATGTGGCTTTTCGGCACACCTTTGCAAACGCGCAATAAATAATTGTCGATGCGCTGGCCCGCCTCCTCCTCGCCGATCGTGACGAACTGGGCTTGCGGCAAGTCGTGTGCGGCGGGCGGCGGCGGCCGCGCGGCGGCGGGCGGAACGACATCGTTGTGCTTCTTCATTTGGTCTGTCTTCCCGGAAATTCTGCCCAAGTCCCTCATCTTGTATATGATCGACGGCTGGCGCCCGCCGCTGCGGCGGCGAGGGTTAAACCGATATTTTACACATGGGCGCCGGCGGCGCCCCCCAAAATTGCGATTTCGACAGAAATATGTCGCGCATCCGGGCCGGCGGCGGCCCGCGCCTGCGCCGGATCACACTGCGCGCGGGCAATACGCCGATACTGGCACGCAGGCCCGGCCGCGCCGTGCCCACGCCCGGCGCCGCCGGCCTCCCCCCCACCCCACGACCCCATGCCCACCACCATCCTCGTAACAGGCGCCTGCGGCTACATCGGCTCCCACACCTGCGTCGAGCTGCTCGCGGCCGGCCACCGCCTGGTCGCGCTCGACAACCTGTCGAACGGGTCGCGCGAGGCGCTGCGCCGGGTCGAGCGCCTGGCCGGCCGCGCGGTCGCGTTCGTCGAGGCCGACGTGCGCGACCGCGGCGCGCTCGAGCGCGTGCTGCGCGGCCAGCGGATCGACGCCGTCATCCATTTCGCCGGGCTCAAGTCGATCACCGAGTCGGTCGCCGCGCCGCTGCGCTATTACCAGAACAACGTCGGCGGCAGCCTCGCCCTGCTCGAGGCGATGGCCGCGGCCGGGGTCCGGCGCATCCTGTTCAGTTCGTCGGCGACCGTCTACGGCGACGCCGCCGCGCCGGTCGCGGAGTCGGCGCCGTTGCGTCCCAACAACCCCTACGGCCGCTCGAAACTGATGGTCGAACAACTCATCGGCGACCTCGCGCTGGCGGCGCCCGATTGGCGCGCCGGGGTGCTGCGCTATTTCAACCCGGTCGGCGCGCACCCGAGCGGCACCATCGGCGAGGATCCGCGCGGGCCGCCGGCCAACCTGCTGCCGTCGATCGCGCAGGTCGCCACCGGCCGCCGCCCGCGGCTGCTCGTGTATGGCAACGACTATCCGACCGCCGACGGCACCGGCGTGCGCGACTACATCCACGTGGGCGACCTCGCGCGCGGGCACACGGCGGCGCTGCGGCGCCTGTTCGCGCAGCCGGGCTCGTTCACGGTCAACCTCGGCACGGGCCGCGGGCACAGCGTGCTCGAGGTGGTGCGCGCGTTCGAACAAGCCAGCGGGGTGGCGATCCCGTGCACCTTCGCGGCGCGCCGCCCGGGCGACGCCGCAGCCAGCTACGCGGCGGCGGGGTGCGCGTTCGAGTTGCTCGGCTGGCGCGCCGAGACCGGCCTCGATGCGATGTGCGCCGACCTCTGGCGTTGGCAAAGCGCCAATCCGGACGGCTACCCCGCCTGAGAGGCTGAGGGTCTGTGCCGCGGCGCGCCCGGCGCGCGATTCCCGGCGATCCGGGCCGGGCCGCCGCGCGCGGCGCGGCCGCGGCCGTGGCGCGCCCCCCGCGATTTGTTCTGTCCTCCCAGAAATTCCCGCTAAGTCCTTCATTTTGAATATATAATCGACAGGCAGCGGTCCATTCTCCGCTGGTGTAAGAATTAAAACCATATTACACATGGGCCGCCATCGGCCTCGCCAGTCTGCCAATTCGATGGAAAAACGTGTACGCACATCTTCGCGCGCGTCAAGGTCGCACCGTTGTTGTCATCGGATTGCGCGCAGGGATGCTGAAATGGATTGCTTGGAATTATAAGGATAAGTACCGGCGAGCCGCGCCGCAAGGACGGCTCGCAGGATGTTGGAGTCGATAACGCCTGTCGTTTTCGCCCGACCCGATGTAAGCCTCATCCCGAAGGCTTGAGAATAAAGGCTGAAACCTTGGCCTGGTATCGAGAAGTCGAAGGTTGTTCGCTGGCTACGGTCTGGCTCACTAAAATTGCTCACCGCCTGAAGCGGCCGCCCCCCGCAGCACCGGGCGCCACGCTTGCAGGTGATGCGTGCACTCGGCATGTCGATCGACCCCACCGCGCCCTGTTGCGGCCGTGACGCTTCTCGCGTCCATGCGCCGCACGCCAAGGGGCATACCCACCTCCGGCACTCCCCTTCTCGCGTACATCCCCTGTACTTTTCGCCGCTTCCCACGGAGCGGCACTGGAACGGCCCCCGGGCCGCGGAGTGTATAAAAATGAAACGCATGTTGTTTAATGCCACCCAGCAGGAAGAACTGCGCGTGGCGATCGTCGACGGTCAGAAACTGATCGATATCGACATCGAAACCGCCGGGCGCGAACAGCGCAAATCGAACATCTACAAGGGCGTCATCACGCGCATTGAGCCTTCGCTCGAAGCCTGTTTCGTCAGCTACGGCGAGGACCGCCACGGCTTCCTGCCGTTCAAGGAGGTCGCGCGCACCTATTTCCGCGAGGGCGTCGACGTGCGCACCGCCTCGGTCAAGGAGGCCTTGCGCGAAGGCCAGGAGATCATGGTCCAGGTCGAGAAGGAAGAGCGCGGCAACAAGGGCGCGGCCCTGACCT
>JAZKIN010000195.1:0-14624 GCA_040384885.1 Pseudomonadota bacterium
AGATAGTAAATTTGTTTACAAGCACTATTTGAGGGGAAGGCTCAGGGTCTGACCCCGATATAGGAATGCTCCGCTATCGGGGTCTGACCCCGATATAAGAATGCTCCGCTATCGGGGTCTGACCCCGATATAAGAATGCTCCGCTATCGGGGTCTGACCCCGATATGGGAATGTTGCGCTGAGGGGCCAGTCCCCGGTCGGGGATTTGCACGATAATTTACAAACGACCTTGCGATAGGTCATCTTATGTTGTACGATGACTGATAACAGTGGGGCGAATGTCATGCGCGTCACTTTTCCACAACCTTTTTACGGCGCCCATACCATGTTCACACCACAAGACCTCAAACAGATCCTCTCCTCCGGCCTGCTCTCGTTCCCGATCACCGACTTCGACGCCCAGGGCGATTTCGTCCCGAGCACCTACGCCGCCCGCCTCGAGTGGCTCGCCCCGTACGGCGCGACGGCGCTGTTCGTCGCTGGCGGCACGGGCGAGTTCTTCTCGCTCACGCCCGAGGATTACACCCAGGTGGTCAAGATCGCGGTCGAAACCTGCCGCGGCAAGGTGCCGATCCTGGCCGGCGCCGGCGGCCCGACCCGCACCGCGATCGCGTACGCGCAAGAGGCCGAGCGCCTCGGCGCGCACGGCATCCTGCTGATGCCGCACTACCTGACCGAAGCGAGCCAGGACGGCCTGGTCGAACACGTCGCCGCCATCTGCAACTCGGTCAAATTCGGCGTGGTCGTCTACAACCGCAACGTCTGCAAGCTCAATGCCACCTCGCTGCTCGAACTGGCCGACCGCTGCCCTAACCTGATCGGCTTCAAAGACGGCCTCGGCGAAATCGAGACCATGGTCACGATCCGCCGCAAACTGGGCGACCGCTTCACCTACCTGGGCGGCCTGCCAACGGCCGAAGTCTACGCGTCGGCGTACAAGGCGCTCGGCGTTCCGGTATACTCGTCGGCGGTGTTCAACTTCATCCCGAAGACGGCGATCGAATTCTACGAGGCGGTCCGCACCGACGACTTCGCCACGACCGAACGCCTGATCGATTCGTTCTTCCTGCCTTACCTCGACATCCGCAACAAGAAAGCCGGCTACGCGGTCAGCATCGTCAAGGCCGGCGCCACGCTGGTGGGCCACACCGCCGGACCGGTGCGCACGCCGCTGATCGACCTCAATCCACAGGAATGCGAACAACTCGACGCGCTGATCAAGTCGCTCGGTCCGCAGTAAGCCTGTCAGCCCCAAGACAAAGGAACAGTATTTTGAATAACACTATCACCGGCAATTTGCTGATCGGCGCGCGCGCCCTCCCCGGCCACGCCGCCGCGTTCAGCGGATTTAACCCGGCCACCGGCGCCGCGCTCGAGCCGCAATTCGGCAGCGCGATCATCGGCGATGTCGACCTCGCATGCGAGCTGGCGGACCAGGCTTTCGACGCCTACCGCGAAACCACGCTCGAACAGCGTGCCGCCTTCCTCGAGCAGATCGCCCAAAACATCATGGACCTCGGCCACGCGCTGGTCGAACGCGCGATGCTCGAGTCGGGCCTGCCGCAAGGCCGCATTGAAGGCGAACGCGGACGCACCGTGAACCAATTGCGCCTGTTCGCCAAGGTCGTGCGCGACGGCCGCTGGCAAGGCGCCACGCTCGACTCGGCGCTGCCCGAACGCGCGCCGCCGCGTTCCGACCTGCGCCTGCGCAAAATCGCCGTGGGCCCGGTCGTGGTGTTCGGCGCCAGTAACTTCCCGCTCGCGTTTTCGGTCGGTGGCGGCGACACCGCTTCGGCCCTGGCGGCCGGCTGCCCTGTCATCGTCAAGGCCCATGGCGCCCATCCGGGCACCTCGGAATTGGTCGGCAAGGCGATCCAGGCGGCGGTTGCCAGCTGCGGCCTGCCCGAGGGCGTGTTCTCGATGCTGCACGGCGACGGGCGCACCATCGGCTCGGCGTTGGTGAGCCATCCTGCGATCAAGGCGGTCGGCTTCACCGGCTCGCGCCAGGGCGGCACCGCGCTGATGCGCACCGCCGCGCTGCGCCCCGAACCGATTCCCGTGTATGCCGAAATGAGCAGCATTAACCCGGTCTTCTTGCTGCCTTGCGCGCTCGAAAACCGCGCCGCTGCGATCGGCACCTCGTTCATCGATTCGCTCACGCTCGGCGCCGGCCAGTTCTGCACCAACCCGGGTCTCGTGATCGCCCTCGAAGGCCCCGCGCTCGACAAGTTTTGCGCTGCGGCGGCTGACGCCCTGCAGGAAAAAGGCGCGGCGACCATGCTCACGAGCGGCATCCACAGCGCCTTCACGCAAGGCGTCGAGCGCCTCGCCGGCGCCCAGGGCGTCACGGTGATCGCACGCGGTAAGGCTGGCGACGGTCCTTGCGCCGGTCGCGCCGCGCTGTTCATCACCGATGCGGCTAACTTCCTGAGCAACCCGGCGCTCGAGGACGAGATTTTCGGCGCCAGTTCGCTCATCGTGCGTTGCGCCGACCTCGAACAGATGCGCCAGGTCGCCGCCCACCTCGACGGCCAGTTGACCGCCACCCTGATCCTCGACGCGGACGACCGCGATGCGGCGCTGGCATTGCTGCCGCTGCTAGAGCGCAAAGCCGGCCGCATTTTGGCCAACGGCTACCCGACCGGCGTCGAAGTGTCGCACGCGATGGTCCACGGCGGCCCGTTCCCGGCCACCTCGGACAGCCGCAGCACCTCGGTCGGCGCGGGCGCGATCGACCGCTTCCTGCGCCCGGTCAGCTACCAGGACCTGCCGGCTTTCCTGGTGCCGGCGGCGCTGCAGGATAACAACCCGCAGCAACTGTGGCGCGTGCGCGATGGCGAGCTGGTAAAAGGCTGATCGACTGCCTTGAAGTGAAAAAGCCACCGCGATGTTTGCGGTGGCTTTTTTTCGCTTGCATAGTGTCAGAAATCGCGAAGTTATACATTCAAAAAACTAAACCAACATCGTCCTCGCGCATGCGGGGACCCATAGAACGTCAGCTCATAGCAACCGTTCTATGGGTCCCCGCCTGCGCGAGGACGATGTGGTGTTTTGCCTAGACCTACGTTCCTTGCGTCAGTTTTCACCCGCAAGCCGCTCGCCAAGATAGGCGCGATACTGTTTGATCCGCCCGGTCACGCCCGCAGCCCCCTGGCGCGGCGTGTAGCGCAGACCCGCCACCACGACCTGCTTGCCCAAGTCAATGATCAACCGGTGCGGATGATCCCCGCGCGCCGCCGCGCCGCTGTAAGCGCTGTGCCAGTGGTCGGTGTTCTGCCCATTAATCGCGTTCAGCGCCGAACCATCCTCCCTGCGCGCCTCCTCGCTGCTCGCGTAAGCGATCGTCCAATTCGACTGATTAAGCGTCTTCCCGTCTTTGCCGAGCAAAGCTATCTCGGCGACGGCCGCAAAATTTTTGCCGTCGAAAGCATTGAGCGACTCAAGGCAGAACTGGCGCCCGTTCGCGGGCGCGGCAAACATCACGTCCTGCGTCGCGGCACCGGGCTCGAACACGCCCTCGTGCACCGGCGCCACGCCCTCGAGCCGCAATGTGGCCCGGCCGAGCGCGCGTGGCAGGTCGTTTTTGGGACGCAGCTGGTCCAGGATCGGCATGCTCAAACCGGCGATGCGCGCGCTCTGCGGCCCCGTCAGGTCGAGCACCACGATCTCGTTGCGGCCGCGTTTGATCCACGGCCCCGGCAGGTACATGGTCTGGGTCGGCCCGATGCTCCAATAGCGCCCGAGACAGCGGCCGTTGACCCAGACAATGCCCTGCCCCCAACTCGACATATCTAGGAAGGTGTCGCCCGTGCTGCCAAGCTCAAAGCCGCCGCGCCAGAAAGCCGGCCCCTTCGCCCGCCCGCGCTTGAACGCAAGCGGCGGCAGCACGCCGTCGGCATCGAAATCGATGGCGCGGATCTCCCAGTTCTCCACCGGCTGCGGCGCGCCGCTCGCGGGAGTGAACGTGACCGGTCCGTGCAGGCCCTTGCGGTCGTGGATCTCGACGCCAAAATTCACGCGGGCGATCGTGTATAGCAGGATCTCGACCGTGACCGGTTTGGTGCGCGCGGCCAGGTCGATCTGGTAGCGGCGATGGCGCGTGTCCATCGTGCCGACCTGCACGCCGTCGACGTAGACCCAGGCCAGGTCGCGCACCTTGGCCGCTTCGAGCACGCCGGCCGCTCCGGCCGGCAGCGTGACGCGGTAGGCCACCAGGCCGCGGCTGATGTCGTACTGCTCGATCGGGCGCGGCGAAACATCCCGGATCACCTTGCGCGGCAGGTTGCCAAACACGGCGGCCGATTCCATCAAAGCGAAGGGCGCGATCGCGATCACCGGCATGGCTGCCGGCGCCGGCGGCAAAGTTTCGCCTGCCGAGAGGAAGGGTGTGATGCCGTCGCGGTAGGCCGCGAACTTGGTGCCGACCCATCCCGCCTCGCTGATCGGCGCGTCGTAGTCGTAGCTGCTGGTATCGGGACGGAAGGGACGGTCGCAACCGCCCCACAGGCCGAAGGTGGTGCCGCCATGCGCCATGTACAGGCTAAACGAACCGTTCGCCTTTAGCATGGCGGCGATGTCGGCCACCGCCTTTGTCGCGTCGCCGCGGCGGTGCGGCGCGCCCCAGGTATCGAACCAGCCGGAGTAATATTCGCCGCACATCAGCGGCCCTTTTTGGACCGAGGCCAGTTTCGCGAAGCCGGCCTGCGGGTCGCTGCCGAAATTGGCGACCGAGAACAGCTCGGGCATATGCGACTTGACCACCGCATTCGTCGGATTACACTGGAACAGGGGCACCTCGAACTTCGCATCGAGCAAAGCCTTGCGCATCACGCGCAGATAGTCGAGGTCCTCGCCAAAAAAGCCGTACTCGTTTTCGACCTGGACCATCAGGATCGGACCGCCGCGCGTCACCTGCAGCGGACCGAGCGCGCGCCCGACCTCGTTCAGCCAGCGCCGCGCCGGGCGCACAAAGGCGTCGTCGCGCGTGCGCAAAAAGGCGTCGCCGCCATGTTTGAGCAGCCACCACGGCAGGCCGCCCATCTCCCATTCGGCGCAGGCGTAGGGGCCGGGCCGCAGGATTACCCACAGACCCTCGCGCTGGGCCAGCCGGCAGAATTCGGCGGCATCGCGCTGGCCCTGCCAGTCGAAGCGGCCTTCGCGCCATTCGTGGTAGTTCCAGAACAGGTAGGCGCAGACCGTGTTCAGGCCCATCGCCTTGATCGCCTGCAGCCGGTGCGTCCAGTACTCGCGCGGCACGCGGGCGAAATGGATCTCGCCGCAGCGAATCTGGATGCGTTTGCCATCGAGCAGAAAGTCGTTCTCGCCGATCGAAAAACGCGGCGCCGGGACTGCGTCGGCGGCACCGGCAGTGGCTGCGGCCGGAAGCAGCGCGCCGCCGAGGGCTGCGGCCACCCCCTGCATCACGCGCCGACGTGGAATGATAGTTGTCATGGTTAGCCTTGTGGTGTGCTCAGCGCTCGAGGAATCGGTGCATTTCGGCGGCGGCCAGCAAAAAGGCGCCCACGCCGAACGGCGCGGTCGACTCCTGGTTGACCACCTGCCCCGGAATCGCGCGCTCGCCGATCGGCTGGATGTAGCCGAGCTTACCGTTCGGCTGCAATGCGACCTTGCTCAGGTAGGTCCAGCCCTTGTTGACGACCGGGGTGTATTCGGCGCGGTCGAGGATGCCGTTATTGATCCCCCACAGGTAGCCGTAGGTGAAGAAGGCGGTGCCGCTGGTCTCGCGGCCGGGCGCGTGCGCCGGGTCGAGGATGCTGCGGGTCCAATAGCCCTCGGGCTGCTGCGCCGCCTTGAGGGCCTTGGCCATCTGTTGGTAGCGCCGCATGAACAGCGCGTGGCTCGGGTGCCCCTTGGGCAGCCCGGCCAGCACCTTGGCCAGCCCGGCGAACACCCAGCCGTCCCCCCTCGCCCAGAAGTCCTTGCCGCCGTTCGCGCTCTTGTGTTTCGGGTAGACGTACTTGGCGTCGCGGTAGTACAGGCCTGCTTCGGCGTCGAACATCAACTGGTCGGCAAACAGAAAATACTCCTGCAGCTTGTCGAGATAGCGCTGCTCGCCCGTGACCTCGTGCAGCTTGACCATCAGCGGCATTACCATGTACAGACCGTCGGCCCACCACCAGTAATCCTTGTTCGCGGTGCGCATCTGGTAGTCCATGACTTCGAGCGCGCGCGCGATCTTGCGGCCATCCTTGTGCGGGTCGAGCCGGTACAGGTCGACATAGGTCTGGAAGCAGATCTGCCAGTCGCCGAACAGCACGTGTTCGGCGCTCTCGCCGTAGTTGTACTTCCATTTGGCCGTGTTGGTCGAGTTGGCCGCCGAACTCCATTTGTTGTGCTCGGCCCAAGCCGTCGAATAGCCGCGCCACGCCTCATTGCCGGTCAGCCGGTAGGCCTCCATGTTGCCGGTATGGTAGGCGGCCACGTCCCAGAATGCCGATTTGGCGGGCGGGTTGCTGGCCTGCCAGTAGTCGTTGGCCAGCGCGAGCGCGACGCGCACCTCGGCCTTGGTCGCGACAGGCGGCGCGTCGACCGGGGTGTCGGGGCGCCATTCCAACACCTGCACCACGCTTGGCTTGACGCTGGCCACGCCCTCGCCGTCGACCTGGCGGACATCCTGCAAAAAAAGGTTGAGTTCGCCACGCGCTCGCCACAACTCGGTGTCGAAGCTCGGCTCCCACGCGCCAAGCGAGGCGCTGCCCAAGTCGTGCACCGACCAGCCGCCCGGGCTGAAATCGTCGATGCGCACGACCGAGACCTTGCTGCCGCGCTCCTCGTCGCGAAAAACCAGCAAGCCGGACGGCTTGTCCTTTTGGATGTCGACCATGATCTGCGGGCGCGAGATCGGTATCGCCTTGGTGCCCTGGCCGCTCAGGGAAAATGGCTTGGCTCGGAAGTCGAGGCCAAGGCGCTGCCACGCACCACCGGCATGGAACAGCACCTGGTATTGCGGCACCGTCGAACCGGCCTCGCGCCAGTAGCTCGCGATGTAGGGGTTGCCGTGCTTGTCGGCCGCCATCGAGGTCTGGTTGATCAACTCGCTGTTTTGCGGAATCCGCAGCGCGTACTCGGCGCGTGCGGCCGTGATCGGCAATTCGTAGGCCGTACCATCCGTCCTGGTCCAGCTCACGCCGCCATCGCGCGACCTGGCATAGCCCATGTCGTGGTTGCTGGCGACGTCGGGCGATTCGCGCCATACCCACGACAGGTGGAAGGTGCCCTTGTGGTCGAGGAAGGCCTGCCAGTAGGCGTTGCGCTTGCCCTCCCCTCCGATCAGATTGCTATGCAGCCGCGTCCAGGCGCCGCTCGCAAGGTCGTACCGGTTCATGACCAGGTTGCCGCGCCCGGAACCGCCGTCCCGGTATAGGAACAGCAGATTGCCGTCGGGCAGACGGTAGAACTCGGGGTAGCTTACCGTGCCCTCGTCGCGCCCTACCATCGGCGTTTTTTCGTCCAGGTCGAGCGAACCCGGCCGCGCGCCGCGCGCATAGCGCAGGCGGTTGTTGTGCTGGTCCCAGGCCATGTGCAGATGGCCGGCGCCATCGACCATGATGCTGATGCTGTTGTGGGCGTCGGCGGCGTTGCCGCGGTGGGCGCTGCGCGCGAGTGTCCAGGTGGCCGCGCCGCGCGTGCGCTTGCCGAGCACGACGTAGCCGTCCTTGTCGTAGAAGGCGATGAACTGGGTTTCGCCGTGGGTGACCAGGGAGTTTTTTCGGAATACGACCGCGTTGACGGAGTTGGCGGCCCAACCTTGGCCGACGTCGACGATGCGCACGGGGTTTTGCGGGCTGGTGGCGCAGCCGCCCAGGACGATCGCCGTCAGCAGGGTAGAAATCGCGACGGAGCGAACCTCTAAAACGCAAACCAACATCGTCCTCGCGCATGCGGGGATCCATAGAACGCTGGCTATGAGCAACTGTTCTATGGGTCCCCGCCTACGCGAGGACGATGTTGATTTATGATTGTGAAGTTCTGCGCGATACGACATTTGAAACGCCCTTCATATTCCAAACACCGCCGAGCCCGGAAACGACCTTGATCAACGGTCGAAACTCGGCCGCTTGTTGTTAAACTTCCAGCCCGGGAAAAACGGCTGCATCGCGATCGCATCGTCGCGCACGCCCAGGCCCTTGCTCAGGTAGAGCTGGTGCGCCGCCTCGATCGCTTCCATGTCGGCCTCGATGCCCAGGCCCGGCTTGGCCGGCACCGCGATCTTCCCGTCCACGATCTGCAGCGGTTCGCGCGTGAGGCGCTGGCCGTCCTGCCAGATCCAGTGCGTGTCGAGCGCGGTGATGCGCCCCGGCGCGGCCGCGCCCACCTGCGTGAACATGGCCAGCGAAATATCGAAGTGGTTGTTCGAGTGCGAGCCCCAGGTCAGGCCCCACTCGTTGCACATCTGCGCCACCCGCACCGAACCCTGCATGGTCCAGAAGTGCGGATCGGCGAGCGGAATATCGACCGATTGCAGCATGATCGCGTGGCCCATCTCGCGCCAGTCGGTGGCGATCATATTGGTCGCCGTGCGCAGGCCGGTGGCGCGCCGGAACTCGGCCATCACCTCGCGCCCGGAGTAGCCGTCCTCGGCGCCGCACGGGTCCTCGGCATAGGCCAGCACCGATCCTTTGCCGCGGCACAGGCGGATCGCCTCCTTGAGCGACCAGGCGCCGTTCGGATCGAGCGTGACGCGGGCCTCGGGAAAGCGCTCGGCCAGCGCGGTGACCGCCTCCATCTCCTCGTCGCCGCGCAGCACGCCACCTTTAAGCTTGAAGTCCTTGAAGCCGTAGCGCGCGTGCGCCGCCTCGGCCAGCCGCACCACCGCCTCTGGCGTCATCGCCTTTTCGTGGCGCACGCGCGACCAGGCATCGGGTCCGTCCGGGTCGCTGTCGTAATCGAGACCGCTGGCTTCGCGGTCGCCGATGTAAAACAGGTAGCCGAGCATCTCGACCTCGGTGCGCTGCTGGCCGTCGCCGAGCAAGGCGCAGGCGGGCACGTCGAGGAATTTGCCGAGCAGGTCGAGCAGCGCCGCCTCGAGCGCCGTGACCGCGTGGATCGTCACGCGCAGGTCGAAGGTCTGCAGGCCGCGCCCGGCCGCGTCGCGGTCGCGGAAAGTCTCGCGCACCTTGTTGAGGATGCCCTGGTAATTGCCGATCGACTGCCCCAACAACAACTGGCGCGCGTCCTCGAGCGTCTTGCGGATCGGCTCGCCCCCGGGCACCTCGCCGAGGCCGGTGTGGCCCGCGCTGTCGGTCAGGATCACGATGTTGCGCGTGAAGTAAGGACCGTGCGCGCCGCTCAGGTTGAGCAGCATGCTGTCGCGGCCGGCGACCGGCACCACGCGCATGTCGGTAATGATGGGCGCCCGGGCGCGGTCTTGATCGCTGTTCATCAAACTTCCAATCTCGTTTCAGTCGTCGTACAACAGTATAGTTGCGCGCTTGATGAGCAGCAATCAATATGCTGAGCATTTCCCTTCGGCTCGGCCTCTCAGCCTCTCAGGGCATCTCGATGATGCAGCGCGTCACCTTCGGCGCCTCGGCGTCGAGGTGGTAGGCGAGCTTGCGGTCGCGCAGCGCGACGTCGGCGCGGGTCACGCGGTCGAAGCGGCGCAGGTGCTCGGTCCACGACTCGTCGACGATGCGCTCGATGTAGCAACCGGGCGTGGTCACGCTGCGCATCAGCTCCCAGCTCAGCGCCCCCTGGCGCAGTCGGCTGCGCCGGCTTTCCTGCATCACCTCGCGAAACTCCGCCGCGCGCGCCGGGTCGATCCGGTACTCGATCGTGATCTGCACATGCCCGGCAGCCGGCGCGCCGTCGACCACCGGCGCGGGGATCTCGTGGGTCGGCGTCATGTCCTCCTCTTCGAGGCTCAGGTCGGCGGCGAGCCAGCGCACGGCGAGCATGGCGGCGGCGCCGCAGGCGCTCGATAGCAGCAGGCTGGCCTGGACCCCGGCCATGCTCGCGACCTGCCCCCACACGGCCGCGCCGAGCGCGCTCGCGCCCATCATCGCCATCTGGAAGATCGACATGCCGCGCGCGCGCACCCAGTCCGGCAGCGCCATTTGGACCGACACCGTGAGCGAGTTCGCAACGACCATCCAGACCACGCCCGCGACCAGCATCGCCAAGCCCGCCAAGGCCGTGTTGGCGCTGACGGCGACGGCGGCGCTGGCGGCGCCCTGCAGCAAGGCGCCGCCGACGATCAGCGCGTTCCTCGAAAAGCGCAGGCGCAGGCGCGGCAGCAGCAAGGCGCCGACGATCGCGCCCACGCCCATGCAGGCCAACAGCAGCGTGAAGGTGCTGGCGGCGCCGCGCGCGAGGGCGTGCGCCACCAATGGCAGCAAGGCCATCAAGGCGATCGAATGCGCGTAAAAAATCACCGTGCGCAGCAGCGTCGCGCGCACCCGCGCCGACTGGCGCACAAACTGCACCCCGACCCGCATCGCGCTGAGCAGCCGCTCGCGCCCGAGGTGGCTGGGCCGGTGCACATGGCGCCAGCGGATCAACAGCGCGCCCGACAACAGCGACAGCACCGCGTTGAGCACGAACACGTAGACGCTGCCGGCGCTGGCGATCAGCGCGCCGGCGATCAGCGGCCCGGCGATGCGCGAGGCGTTCATCGCGACCCCGTTCAAGGCCAGCGCCGACGGCAGTTGCGCGCGCGGCACCAGCTCCGGCACGATCGCGGCGAACACCGGGAAGCGCATCGCCAGGCCAATGCCGTTGGCAGCCGTCAGCACCAGCAGCACGGCCGGCGTCATGGCGTCGGCCAGCACCGCCGCGCACAGCAGCAAGGCGACGGCGGCGACCCAGAACTGGGTCACGATGAAGTAACGGCGGCGGTCGAGGATGTCGGCGAGCGCCCCGCTCGGCAGCCCGAGCAGGAACATCGGCAGCGTCGACGCGGTCTGCACCAGCGCCACCAACAACGGTGAGCTGGTCAACGAAGTCATGGTCCACGCGGCGGCCACGTCGTTCATCCACATGCAGACATTGGCGGTGAGCCAGATGCTCCACAGGATGCGGTAGTCGGGCTGGCGCAGCGGCGCGAACGCGGAAAGCGATTCCGCGCCCGGCGCGCCGGGATTTTCCGGCGGCATCGGTGCTGCCATTGCTGCCCTCCGCTATTCCCGTGATTTGGTCATCAGTTATCGTACGAGAAGATTGTAGCACGCGCGCGGGTCATGCATTTTTGAATGGCGGACCCTTTGATCATACAAAAACGACTAGCCGCCCGCTCCAGTCCCGTGCAGCCGGATCAGTTCGTCGAGCGCGAGCGGCCGGCTCAGCAAGAAGCCCTGGATCAGGTTGCAGCCGAAGTTGCGCAGGTAGAGCAGTTGCGCGTCCGTCTCGACGCCCTCGGCGATGATCTGCAGGCGCATATGGTGTCCGAGGTCGATGATCGAGCGCACGATCGCGCAATCGCCGCGGTCGTGCGGCAGGCCGCGCACGAACGAGCCGTCGATCTTGAGCGACGAGATCGGCAATTCCTTCAGGCGCGACAACGACGAATACCCCATCCCGAAGTCGTCGAGGCTGATTTTAAAGCCGTGCGCGCGCAGGGCGTGCATGATCGGGATCACCTTGTCGGCGTGCGTCATGACCATGCCCTCGGTCAGCTCGAGGCACAAATGCTGCGGGGCGATGCCGCAGGCTTTGACGACCGCCGTCAACTCGTCGGGCAGGCAGGCGTTGATGAACTCGGGCGCGGCCATGTTGACGTTGAGCTGCAAGCGCTCGAAGCCGCGGCGCTGCAGCAGCGCGAGGTCGCGGCAGGCGCTTTCGACCACCCAGCGCCCGAGCTGCACGATGAACCGGCTCTGCTCGGCGATCGGAATGAAGACGTCGGGGCGCACGATTTCGCCCGACGGCCGGCGCCAGCGGATCAGGGCCTCGACCGCGATCAGCAGCTCGTTGTCGCGGTCGAACACGGGCTGGTACTCGAGAAAGAACTCGCCGTTGTCGAGCGCATGGTGCAGTTCGGCCTCCATGGTCAGCTGGCGCGCCAGCGTCGATTGCTGGACATCGAGCGCGGCGGCGACCGCGTCGGGGAAGCCGACCCCGTTGCGCCCGCTTTGCTTGACCCCGTACATGGCCGCGTCGGCCGCGCGCAGCAGCGCCTGGGCGCTGCGTCCCTGCTCCGGAAAAATGCCGATGCCGACGCTGGCCGACAGCGACAGCTCCTTGCCGGCGAAGGCGAACGGCAGGCGCGCCGCCAGCAGCACCCCCTTGGCCAGCGCGTGCAGGCGGTCGTGCGACTGGCCCGACGCGTTCAGGATCGCAAACTCGTCGCCGCCCAGGCGCGCCACATGGCCACAGCCCTCGGGCACCAGTTTGCGCAGGCGCTGCGCGAACGCGTGCAGGACCACGTCGCCGGCCTCGTGGCCGAAGGCGTCGTTGATCGGCTTGAAGCGGTCGAGGTCGATGTAGATCACGCCAAACGAGGCGTCGCGCGCGCCGGCGTCGAGGCAGGCCAGGTCGAGCAGTTGGTGGAAATGGGTGCGGTTGCTCAGCCCCGTCAGGCCGTCCAGCTGCGCCAGCTTGCGGATCGTGTCCTGCTGCTCGAGCCGCAGCGCGGTCTGCGCGATCAGGCCGCCGATCGCGGTCGACAGCGCCGGCAGCTGGGCGTCGCGCTGGCGCGCCATGCGGCTGAAAAATTCGAGCACGCCGAAACTGCGGCGGCGCCCGTCCGCCATCACGAACGAGACCGGAAACGCATAACCGGCGCGCAGCCCGCAGGCGGCCGCGCTCTCGCTGCGCACGAACCAGGACTCGTTGCGCAGGTCCTCGATCCATTGCGCGCTGCCGGCCTTCCAGACCGAGCCCACCAAGCCCTCGCCCGGCGCCATGCGCCGCTTCAGGCTGTCCTGGCCGAAGGCGTCGAGCGCGGTGTGCGGATGGTGCCACGATTGTTTGCAAACGAGTTTGGGGGCGTCGACGTTGCCGCGCTCGGGGGCCCAGTAGGCGCCCCACTCCCAGCCGAGGTGCACGCAGACGAGCTCGATGATCCGCGTGACCGCCTCGGCCACCGAACCGGTTCCCACCAGCAGTTGCGTCGACTCGAAGCTGAGGCGCTCGCGGATCGCCGCGTACTTGGCCTGCGTGATGTCGACCAGCAGGCCGGCGGCGGCACTGCCGGGGCCCGTCGCGGGCAGCTTGACGATGCGCAGCGAGCGCAGGCCGTCGCGCTCACTGATGACCGCCACCTCGCAGTCGCCCGGCGCGCCATCGGCGATGCCGGCCAGCAGCGCCTTGCGGTCGGCCGGGGCCAGCCAGGTGCAGCATGAGGCACCCGAGGCGTGCCAGCCGGGCTCGACGTTCAAGAAGCGCGCAGCGGTCGGCGACAGCACCACTTGCCCGCTGTGCGGATCGCGCCACCAGCGGCCGAACTCGACGATGTCCTCGGCCGGATTCGGCTGCTTCAACTGGTTCAAGGGGACAATCAGCGCGGCGGCGATCCGCGGCTCCGGCGCAGTGCTTACGCTCGGGGGGCGGATGTACGACAAATTTTCCATGGCCGGCAATTCAGAAGTAGTGTTACCTTGCTAACGCAACATCCATGCCAACCGGTAACTTAAGCCACGCCTGCCGCCGTGCACTGCCATTACGCACGTTCCGCGGCCGCAGGCACGATCGCGGTGCAGCAACGGTCACGAAATGGTGCGCCGCATCAATATGTGCCACGGAGCAGGATGTCCTGCTTGACGTGGCGGATGTCGCGATGCCCGCAGAACGCCATCGTGATATCGAGTTCGTTGCGGATGATCTCGAGGCAGCGCGCCACGCCCGCCTGCCCGCCCGCGCCCAGGCCGTACAGGAAGGGCCGGCCGATATACACCCCGCGCGCGCCCAGCGCGATCGCCTTGATCACATCCTGGCCGGAGCGGATGCCGCCGTCCATATGGATTTCGAGCTGCCCGCCGACCGCGTCGACGATGCCGGGCAGGGCCGAAATGCTCGACGGCGCGCCATCGAGCTGGCGGCCGCCGTGGTTCGAAACGATCAGCGCGTCGGCCCCGCATTGCGCGGCCAGCCTGGCGTCGTCGACATCCATGATGCCCTTCAAAATCAGCTTGCCGCCCCAGCGCTGCTTGATCCATTCGACGTCGTTCCACGACAGGGCCGGATCGAACTGCTGCGCGGTCCACGCCGAGAGCGAACTCATATCGTCCACGCCCGAGACGTGGCCGATCACATTGCCAAACCCGCGCCGCTTGGTGCCGAGCATGCCCATGCACCAGCGCGGCTTGGTCATCATGTTCGCGATGTTCTTGATGGTCAGCTTGGGCGGCGCCGACAAGCCGTTGCGCAAGTCCTTGTGGCGCTGGCCGAGGATCTGCAAATCCAAGGTGAGCACCAGCGCCGAACACTTGGCCGCTTTGGCGCGTTCGATCAGGCGTTCGATAAAGGCGCGGTCCTTCATCACGTACAGCTGCATCCAGAACGGCGCGCTGGTGTGCGCGGCGATGTCCTCGATCGAGCAGATCGACAGCGTCGAGAGCGTGAACGGCACGCCGAACGCCTCGGCCGCCCTGGCCGCGAGGATCTCGCCGTCGGCGTGCTGCATGCCGGTCAGGCCGGTCGGCGCGATCGCCACCGGCATCGCGACC
>JAZKIN010000196.1:0-59298 GCA_040384885.1 Pseudomonadota bacterium
ATTGCAAATTTTGCAAAATGCGACCTCGCGCGGCATGCCGTACAGGACCTCGAGCGCGGACGCGGGTTGGTTGAACCGGGACAGGTCGGTCAGGGGGCTGGGACGCAGTATCATTTAGCTTCGATCGGATGCAGGACGGGTTGGCGGAAGGGGGGTGGCATGGCTGTCGCGCGCGCGCGCGAGGTCGTCGGGGCGGCCGACGTCGAGCCACGGCTCGTGCATCGGGTAGACGATGGTGCGCTCGGCCTGCGCGTGCAGGCGCGAGAACAGGGCCGGCATGTCGCAGTGCTCCTCGTGGCCGAGCGCGGCGACCGCGCGCGGCTCGAGCACGTAGACGCCGGCGTTGATGTGGCTGCGCGAGACGGGCTTCTCCTCGAAACCGACGATGTCGACGCCCTTGGTCTTGACGACCCCGAACGGGTGCTCCCATTCGTGCACCCGGACCGCCATCGTGGCCGCGGCGCGGTGGCGGCTGTGGAAGTCGAGCAGCTCGCCGTAGCGGATGTCGGTGAGCACGTCGCCGTTGGTGACCAGGAACGGTTCGCCCGGCACCGCCTCGAGCAGGCCGAGCGCGCCGGCCGTGCCCAGCGGCGACTGCTCGCGCAGGTAGCTGATCTCGACCTGCAGCGCGCGGCCGTCGCCGAAATGCTCCTCGACCATATGGCCGAGGTAGTGGATCGCCAGCACGAAGCGGTGGAAGCCCTCGGCCTTGGCGCGTTCGATGATGTGCTCGAGCATCGGCTTGCCGCCGACCTCGAGCATCGGCTTGGGGCAGTTCTCGGTGTGCGGGCGCAGCCGCGTGCCGCGCCCGCCGGCCATGATCACCATCAGGTTCGGGCGCGTGCCCGGGGCCAGCAGCTCCTCCCACAGGTGCAGGCCGAGCACGGTGCGCTCGGCGTCGATCACGGGCAGCTGGTGCACCTTGTTGGCCTGCATCAGCTGCAGCACGGTGTCGCGCCCGAGCTGCGGCGGCACCACCAGCGGGTCGGTGTTGATGATGCGTTCGACCGGGCTGCCGAGCTCGAGCCCGCGCAGCAGGCCGCGCCGGATGTCGCCGTCGGTCAGGGTGCCGAGCAGCTTGTCGCCGGCGGTGACGACGATCGCGATCTGCAGGCCGGTCTCGTCGAGGCAGCGGATGGCCTGGTGCACGGTGGCGTCGGCCGGGAGTAGCGCCTGGCGCCAGATATCAGTGGACATAGTGGGTCTGAGTGGGGCGGAAAAGGGGGTGCGCGCGCGCGCGGCGCGCGCTCACGGCGCGCCTTGCGCGGTGGCCGCGCCGAGGTCGTGGAACGACTTCTTGAGCAGGCCGTCGAGGCTGTGCCGGCGCAGCACGGCGGCGATTTTCGCGCTCGCGCCGCCGTCGCCGTAGGGGTTGACCGTGGCCGGCAGCGCTTGCCTGAACGGGGCCGAATACAGTGTTTCGATCGCGGCCAGGATGGCGCCGCGCTCGGGCGCGCAGTCGATCACGCTCGACGCGGCGAGGCGCCCGCGCTGCCGGTCGCCGATGTTGACGGTGCCGACCGGCATGCTCGGCGCCTCGGCCAGGCCGCTCGAGGAATTGCCGACCACGCCGTCGACCTGCGCCATGGCCGAGAAATAACGCAGCTGGCCGAGCGAGGCGTAGGCGCGCGCGTGCGGGTGGCCGGCGACGAAGGCGTCGACCATCTGCGCCAGTTCGCGGCTGCCGTTGTCGGCGTTGGGCATGGTGAAGATCAGGTGGGTGTCGCGCAGTTCGGCCAGCGCGGCGAGCAATTCGGCCATCTGGTCGCCCGAGCTTTGCCGCTCGAGCGTGACGGGGTGGAACGTGACGAGCAGGTTTTTTTGGCCGAGCTTGAAGTCGAGCGCGTCCTCGAGCGCGCCGCGCTCGAGCAGCGCGGTGCGCTTGATCGCGTCGATGCCGAGCCCGCCGACGAGGAACACGCGCGCCGGATCCTCGCCGAGCTGGATCACGCGGCGCCGGTAATCCTCGGCGGCGACGAAATGCAGGTGCGACATCTTGGTCAGGCTGTGCCGGACCGCCTCGTCGAACGCGCCCTCGGTGGTCTCGCCGCCGTGCAGGTGGGCCACCGGGATGCACGCGACGAGCGCGGCGGTGACGGCGGCGAGGATTTCGAAGCGGTCGCCGAGCACCACCACGAGGTCGGGCCGCAGCTGCTCGAGGGCGTCGGCGAAGCCGATCATGCCGAGCCCGATCGACTTGGCGATGCCGACCGCGCTGTCCGAGCTCGTGAGCATCTCGATCTTGCGCGCGATCGCGAAGCCGTCCTGCTCGATGGCGCGGTAGGTCAGCCCGAATTCGGGCGACAGGTGCATGCCGGTGGCGACCACCTGCAGCTCGATGGCCGGGTCGTCCTTGAGCGCCTGCATCAGCCAGCGCATCAGGCCGTACTCGGCGCGGGTGCCCGTGACCACGCAGATCTTGCGGCGCGCGCCGCCGGCGCCGCTCACAGCTCGATCAACTCGTCGGCCGCGAACGCGCGCGGCGCCGCGCGCCCGACCACCTCGTCCCAGCGCATCGGGCTCACGCCGGTGCCGGGCCGTTTGGCGGTCAGGTTGTCGGCGCTAAACAGCTCGCCCTTGTCGATCGCGCGCAGGCTCACGAGCGACTTGCGCGCGATCGGCTTGTTGCGCGCCTCGCTCGGGGTCAGGCGCTTGACGCCGTCGCCGAGCGCGCTCTCGATGTTGCGGATCGCCGCCACCATCGCGGCCAGCTCGCCCGGCTCGAGGCTGGCCTGGTGGTCGGGCCCGGGCAGCGTGCGGTCGAGCGTGAAATGCTTCTCGATCACGCTCGCGCCCAGCGCCACGGCCGCGATCGCGACCTCGATGCCGCGCGTGTGGTCCGAATAGCCGACCGGGGTCTGGAACGCGTGGCCGATGGCCTGCATCGCGCGCAGGTTGACCTCGTCCATCGGGGTCGGGTATTCGGTGGTGCAATGGAGCACCGTGATGTTGGCGCGCGCCGTGCCGGCCTGCTCCATGACGGCGATCGCGTCCTCGATCTCGCCCAGCGTGGCCATGCCGGTCGAGACGATCACCGACTTCGACTGGCGCGCGATGTGGCGCAGGTAGGGCAGGTTGGTCAGCTCGCCCGACGGGATCTTGAAGTAGTCCTGGCCCAGGCGCACCAGCAGGTCGATGCTCTCGAGGTCGAACGCGGTCGAGAAGAAGCCGATGCCGCGCGCGGCGCAATGGGCGATCAGCTCCTCGTGCATGGCCGGGCTCAGCTCGAGCCGGCGCAGCATTTCGAACTGGCTCTCGGCCGCGCCCGTTGAACTGAGCTGGTAGTCGGCCTTCTTGGCGGTGCCCGTGACCAGACGCGCCGCGTTGAAGGTCTGGAACTTGACGAGGTCGGCGCCGGCGGCGGCGGCGGCGTCGATGAGGCGCTTGGCCAGGTCGAGCTCGCCGTTGTGGTTGACGCCGGCCTCGGCGATGATGAGTGTTCGGTTTTTCATGTTGGTCGTTTTCCGCTATTTTCCGCTAAAGCGCGAGCCGTCGGCGAGGTCGTGGCGCACCGACAAACCCATTCCAATGATACAGTCGTTTCCCATCACCACGCCCTGCTTGACGACGCTGCCGCTGCCGACAAAGCCGCCGTCGCCGAGCCGCGCGGCGCCGTTGAGGATGGCGCCGGTCGCGACGTGGCAATGGTCGCCCACGAGCGCGTCGTGCTCGACGAGGGCGCGGCTGTTGATGATGCAGTTGCGGCCCACAACCGCGCCGGCGTTGACGATCGCCCCGTGCAGCACGATGCTGCCGGCGCCGAGCGTGGCGTGGGGCGAGACGTAGGCGCCGGGCGCGATGACCACGGGCAGTTCATAGCCGAGCTCGACGGCGCGCTGGTACAGGCGCCGGCGCAGTGCGCTCGATCCGATCTGGCCGGCCGCCACGAGTGCGGACGGGTGCGCCGCGGCGAGCGCGCCGAGCGCGTCGTCGGTGCCGAGCACGGGGTAGCCGCAGTGGCGCGTATCGACCTGATCAAGCGTGCCGACGAGGCCGGTGATCGCGTACACGCCGGCCTGCTCGATGACGTCGATGCAGGCGCGCGCGTGGCCGCCCGCGCCGATCAGGATCAGCCCCGGCCTGGCCATCAGCTTGGGCGGCCGAGGCCGGCGCTGCTCGGGATGTTGATCACGCGCCGCTCGAGCGACTCGGCGACCGGCAGCGGCGCGCGCGGCGCCGTGCTGTACGGGCCGAGCCGGTGCATCAGGGTCCAAACGGGGCGCGTCATGAGGCCCGCGTCGTTGGTCGCGCCGAGCACGGCGTCGCGCTGCTGCGCGCTGTCCTCGTCGAGCACGAGCGCCTGCAGCCAGTAGTTGCTGCTGCAACCCGCCGGTTCGGCCAGCAGGCGCACCCCGGGCAGCGCCGCGAAGCTGTCGCGGTACAGCGCGAACAGCGCGCGCTTTTCCTCGAGGAAACCGGGCAGCTGCTCGAGCTGGGCGCAGCCGAGCGCGGCGTTGATGTTCGGCATGCGGTAGTTGTAGCCGATTTCGTCGTGCACGAAGTTCCAGCGGTGCGCCAGCTTGGCGGTCGTGGTCAGGTGCTTGATGCGCGCGCCGAGCGCGGCGTCGTTGGTCAGGATCGCGCCGCCGCCGCCGGTGGTGATGGTCTTGTTGCCGTTGAAGCTCAGCGTGCCCATGATGCCGAAGGTGCCCGTGTGGCGCCCGCCGATGCTGCTGCCGAGCGACTCGGCCGCGTCCTCGACCAGCGCGATGCCATAATCGTGCGCGACCGCGAGCAGCGCCTCGATGTCGCACGGATGGCCGAACACGTGCATCGGCACCATGGCCCGGACCACGCGCCCGGTCGCCCGGTTCACGCACAGGCCGGCGCGCTGCTCGGTGGCCGCGGCCAGGTGCGCGCGCAGCGCCTGCGCGCACATGCCGAGGGTGCGCTCCTCGCTGTCGACGAAATGGGGGGTCGCGTTGCAATAGGCGACCGCGTTGGCGGTGGCCACGAAGGTGAGCGCGGGCAGCAGCACCTCGTCGCCGGGCTCGACCCCGGCCAGGCGCAGCGCCACGTGCAGCGCGGCGGTGCCGTTGACCACGGCGACGGCGCGCGTGGCGCCCGTGAATTCGGCCAGGTCGCGCTCGAAGCGGTCGACGAACTTGCCGACCGACGACACGAACGTGCTGTCGAGGCATTCCTTGAGGTAGTCCCACTCGTTGCCGCGGAAGCGAGGCTCGTGCAGGCCGACGGGCCGCGCGGGCCCGACCACGGCGCCGATGGCGTGGACGATCGCGTCCGGGAGCGTGCTGTGCTGTTCCATGGGGCCCTAGATGTTATAGATGTCGGCTTTGTAGGCGGCCAGGTGGGCCGGCTCGCGGAACCAGGCCACGGTTTCGGTCATGCCGCGCAGGAAGCCGTCGCGCCCGCCGTAGCGCGGCTGCCAGCCGAGCAGCTCGCGCGCCTTCGCGTTCGAGGCCCACAGCCGTTCGACCTCGCTCTTTTCGGGGCGCAGGCGCTGCTCGTCGGTCAGGATCTCGATGGTCGTGCCCATCGCCTCGGCGATCGCGTGCGCGGTGTCGCCGATCGAGATCTCGAAATTGCTGCCCAGGTTGATGACCTCGCCGATGCCGCGCTCGGCCTCGAGGGCGGCGATGAAGCCGGCCACGGTGTCGGCCACGTAGTTGAAGTCGCGCGTCGGCGACACGGCGCCGAGCTTGATCTCGCGCTTGCCGTTGGCGATCTGGGTGATGATGGTCGGGATCACCGCGCGCGCCGACTGGCGCGGGCCGTAGGTGTTGAACGGGCGCACCACGACCACCGGCAGGTTGAACGAGGCGTGGAACGACAGCGCCATCTGGTCGGCCCCGATCTTGGTGGCCGAGTACGGCGACTGGCCCTGCAGCGGATGCTCCTCGGTGATCGGCACGAACAGCGCGCTGCCGTACACTTCGCTCGTCGAGGTGTGGATCACCTTCGAGACGCCGAGCTCGCGCGCGGCCTGCAGCACGTTGAGCGTGCCCTTGATGTTGGTGTCGACGTAGGTGTCGGGCGAGTGGTACGAATACGGGATCGCGATCAGGGCGGCCAGGTGCAGCACGGCGTCGCAGCCCTTCATCGCCTGTTTGACCCCGTACGGGTCGCGGATGTCGCCCGTGAACACCTCGAAGCGGCCCTTGACGTCGGCCGCGCAATGGTCGAGCCAGCCCCAGGTGCCGAACGAGTTGTAGAGCACGAAGGCGCGCACCTCGTAGCCCTGGCGCACCAGCGCCTCGGTCAGGTGCGAGCCGATGAAGCCGTCGGCGCCGGTGACGAGAATTTTCTTTTTTGATTGCATGATGTTGAATTCGTTACCATTGGTGGTGAAAGTATTAACTTTCATTTACAAAAAGGCCGCGCCCGGCAAATGCGCGCGGCGCCCGGCGCGATGCCGGTTCCGGTGTCCGCTCGGCGCGCCGCCGCGCTGCCGCGTGCCGCGCCGCTCAGGCGTGCCGGCCCGGATTTAAAGGGGACATTATATCGCAGCAAAGAATTTATTGGCAACCCGTGTTGCTTGCCGCGCAGGCGCGAATCGGGCCCGGCGCGCCGCGCGCGCGCGCCGGCGGGCATAAAAAAGTCGATAAACTGGTGAAAAAGCGCGGCAAGTCGCGTATCATGGCGCTGGAAAAAACTTTGCCCAAAGCCATGCCGGCGCGGCCGGATCCGCGTGCAGCGCCGCCCGCATGCCGTCGTCAATCGAGCCAGCCCGGCCGCGCCCGGGGAGGGCCGCCCGCCCGCGCCGGCGGTCGGTTCCGGGGGATCCCGCCTATGCCAAACCGCCGTCGGGCGCGCGCCGCCGCCGGTGCGCGAATAATGGTCGGCATGTATGTCATCAGCATGAAAGAGTATAAAAATTAAAACGCTATTGCTATTTCACCGCCTGGAACTGGCGGAGATGTATATCCCGCTGAGCAGGAAGCTCGCGCACGATTTCAAGATCGTGCACGTCGCCTATTCGGGCCACGAGCAGGCGAAACTGCGCGCCGCCGGGATCACCGATGGCGTTATCAATTTCAAGCACGAGGTGGCGGCCCGGCTCGCGCTCGGCGGCGGGCCCGACCCGGCGCTGCTCGAGCGCATCGACGCGCTGTTCGTGGCGCAGACCGAGGGCCGCTTCACCCTCAACGGCAGCATCCAGAGCGACCGCGGCTTCTCGCTGCTCGGCACCGACGAGGCGCTCGTGCTGTGCCAGGCCTATTACGCGGTCTGGGACGAGATCCTGGTGCGCCATGCGGTCGATTACGTCATGCACGAGCCGGTGTCGCTGTTGATGAACCATATGTGCAGCGTGCTGTGCGCCAAGTACGGCGCGCTCTACCTGTTCCAGGTGATGACCCTCGGCAAGCCGGGCCAGCTCAGCTACCTGAACATCACGGGCGACGACTATGTGTGCCCCGAGATCAACGCCGCGCACGCGCGCTACGCGGGGGCGCCGGCGCTGATCGACCGCGCGCGCTGCGAGCAGTTCCTCGACAAGTTCCGCTCGAGCTTCAATATATTCCTCGGCGACACGGTCAAGCCGACCACGTCCTACCTCGGCCTGTACCTGCGCAGCGTCAAGCACCGCGTCAAGCGCATGCTGCACATGTCCAAGCTCGACCGCATGACCGACAACATCGACTATTGGGAGATGACGCAGGACGCCGGCATGCAGCGGCTCGACAACATGCGCCAGTACAAGCGCCGCATTAGCTACGACGCGTTCGTGCCCGCCGCCTCGTATTACTATTATTCGATGCACCTCGAGCCCGAGGCCGTCGTGCTGTACCTGGCCGGCGGCTGGTACGCCAACCAGACCAAGCTGATCGAAAACATCGCCGCCCAGCTGCCGATCGGCTGCCTGTTGTACGTCAAGGACCATCCGCATGTGATCGGCTACCGCTCGGTGGCCGACTACGAGCGGCTGCAGGCGGTCCCGAACGTCAAGCTGCTCGAGCCGACGATCCCGGGCAAGCTGGTCATGAAGGATGCGATCGGGGTGTTTACGATCAACGGCACCGCGGGCTTCGAGGGAGTGCTGCTGAACAAGCAGGTTTACACCTTCGGCAACACCTTCTACGGCGCCTGCGCGCGCGTGCACCATGTGCGCCACATCCGCGAACTGCGCGCCCTGCTCTACGCCGAGCGCGCCGTGCGCCACGCCGACGACGACACGCTGATGGCGTTCGTGATGGCCTACCTCGATTCGGTGCACGAGGGCATGGTCGATTATTTCGTCGGCCGCGCGGCCAGCTACGGCATCGACCTCGACCGCAACATCGACAACATCGCGCGCGACCTGGTCGCGTTCTCGAAGAAATTCTGATGGCCGCGCTCTGGAGCCGGCTGCGCCAGCCGAGCACGCTGTACATCGTGGTCAGCCTGCTGGTCAGCTTCGTCGGTTTCGCGCGCGCCTTCCTGTTCATGAAAAGCCTCGGGCTCGTCGAGCTCGGCGTGCTCGTGTTCGTGCAGGCGATCGCCCAGGGCGTCGTCATGCTGCAGTTCGGCCTGATCAACGGCGGCTACCGGATCTATGCGACCGACGCCGAGCGCGACCAGGTCAAGATCAACAATCTGCTGTTCAGTTTTTTCGGCTGCCTGCTCGGCGCCCTGGTGCTGCTCTGGGCGGGCGTGGCCGCCAGCGGCATCGCGTTCGAGGTGTCCGACCCGATGCTGCTGGCCGGCGCGCTGCTCGGCATCGCGATGCTGGCCTCGAACTGGCTGACCAACACGCTGCTCGGCTCGAAGCTGATCGCCGAGCTCAACAGCATCAACCTGCTGGCCGTCGCGATCGGCGTGGCGGTGCTGCCGGTCGCCTATTTCTGGGGGCTGTGGGGCGCGCTCGGCGCGACCGCGGCGCAGCCGCTCGTGTTCGTGCTGCTTTGCCTGTGGCGCAACAAGCAGTTGCGCCCCACGCGCTGGGCCTACGACCGGGCGCTGCTCGGACGCGTCATCGGTTTCGGCTTCATCCCGTTCGTGGCCGGCATTTTCGTGTTGTTGAACTACCAGATCGAACGCTGGGCGATCGCGGGCATGCTCGGCGCCGAGGCGCTCGGACGCTTCTACCTCGTGTTTTTATATGCGAGCCTGTTCGCGCTGGTGCCCGGGGCCGTCTCGAGCATCTTCTTTCCCGACGCGATCCGGGCGTTCCAGTCCGGGCGCATGGACGAATTTCGCCGCATCATCAGGAAGCACCTCGTCATGCTGCTGGCCTACCTGGTGCCGGTGCTGCTGTTGACGGTGTTCGCGCTGCCGCCGCTGGTCGCGCTGGTGTTCCCGATCCACCGCGAGAACGTCGGCTTCGTGTTCCTGTTCCTGCCCGGCCTCGTGGCGCTCGTGTTGTGCGATCCGCTCACGCAAGTGTTGAACTCGGCGTTGCGCCTGCAGGTGATACTCTGGACCGGGCTCGCCAGCATCGTCATGTTCGGCGGCTTGATCCTCGGCGCGCACCGGCTCGGCATGTTCAGCCTCGGCGCGATGGCGTCGATCAAGTCGGCCGTCAACATCGCCGTGTTCCTCATATTTTTGGCCTATCTGGCGCGGCACCGGCGCGCCATCCTGTTCGCCAGGCCCGGACCCTAGGGCGCGGCCGGCATGAAGTTTAAGCATGAAGTTTAATTAAGCACCAAGGATTCAATTGTGAAGACAACTCTCGCGCCCCGTTACCGGCGCCTCGCGCTTTTCCTCGGCATCCTGTGCAGCGGCGGCATTTTGCTGTTCCCGCGGATCCCGATGCTGGTCGGCATGCTCGTGCTGTGCCTGATGGTGCCCAGGTTTAAGCTGTCGTCGCGGCTCGAGCCGGTGTTCTTCCTGCTCTCGCTGATCTTCGTGTTCGCCCTGATGCACACCGGCGGCGCCAATTTCGAGGCGCTCGCGGTGCGTTACGCCAATTTCCTCGCGGGCGTGTTGCTGCTCAACGTGTATCTGCAGGAGCAGCCGATCACGCTGACCGAGGACCTGTACGTGATCCTCAAATGGTTCGCGATCCAGTGCCTGGTGACGGTCGTGCTGGCGACGGCGGCGCCGTTCCTGTTCATGGACGTGCCCTACCTCGACATGAACTACCAGTCGGTCGGCCTGGTGTTCACCTACCATGCGACGATCGACGCCAATCCCGTGTTCGTGCGGCCGGACGGGTTTTTCTACGAGCCGGGCATCTACCAGATCTATCTGAACCTGTACCTGTACCTGGCGCTGTACGTCTACAAGAACACGCGCCATTCGATCCTGGCCCTGGTCGCGGTCGGCGCGACGCAGTCGACCACGGGGGTCGTGATCGCCGGCATCCTGCTCGGCGTGTACAGCCTCAAGTGGCTGGGCAGCCGCGAACTCATGCGCAGCCCGGAGCGCCTGCTGATCGGGCTGGCGCTGGTGTTCCCGCTGGCCGTGCTGTTGATGACGAACGTGAACGACAAGCTGACCGGGGACTCGCGCGGTTCGGCCTGGGCCCGCCAGTACGACCTGATCACCGGCGTCAACGTGGTGATGGCCCATCCCCTGATGGGGATCGGCTTCGACCACGGAAAATACCGGCAGGTCGCCAACAACATCGGTTTCACGGGCTCCGAGTTGTCGCGCGAGTCGACCACCGACCGCGATTCGTCGAACGGGATCCTGTACCTGCTGTACAGCATCGGCATACCGCTGAGTATTCCGTTTTTGATCGGCATGTTCCGGCAACATTTTTTTCCAAACAAGTTTTTGGTCGGCATGCTGTTGTTCGTCTCGCTCCAGTCGGAGGCGATCATCTACACGCCGTTCATCCTGTTGCTGATATTTAGCGGGCTGCTGCGGCGCGCGCCGCAGGCGCGCCCGCGCCAGGAAAACGCCGAATTGCCGGCCAAGTGAGCGGGCGGCGGGCGCGCGCGGTTTTTTATTAAGGTGGCTGCATGTTTCTTTTCTTTAGGTTGCGCAACAACCTGTACGCGGCGCTGTTCCGGCTGTGCTTCGGGCGCTTCTTCGGGCGCTTCGGGCGCCGTTCGCGCGTGCTCGCGCCGCTCGGGATCGAGGGCATCGCCAACATCGAGATCGGCGACGACGTCTACATTTCGCACCAGACGCTGCTGGCGGCGGTGCCGCACACGGGCAGCGCCGCATGTTCGCTCACGATCGGCGACGGCACCAACATCGGCAGCTTCAACCACATCTACGCGACCGAGCGCATCACGATCGGCGCCAATGTGCTCACCGCCAACAATGTGTATATCTCCGACAATGTGCACGGCTTCGAGGACATTTCGGTGCCGGTCAAGCGCCAGCGCGTCAAGCAAAAGCGCGCGGTCGAGATCGGCGACGGCGCCTGGCTCGGCCAGAACGTGTGCGTGATCGGCGCGCGCATCGGCAAAAACTGCGTGATCGGCGCCAACGCGGTCGTCACCGCCGACATCCCCGACTACGCGGTCGCGGTCGGGGCGCCGGCGCGCGTGATCCGGCGCTACGACGCCGCGGCGGGCGCGTGGCGCCCCACGGCGCCCAACGGCGACTTCGTCGGCGAGCTTATCGGCAAGGTCGGCGGCGACACCGTGTGATGCCTAAGGTTAATAAAATATCAGGTATAATGGCCGTTTTTTTACGCTGGCGCCACGCAGATCGCCCACCCCGGGCACGGTCGCGATCCAGGTCGGATGTTATTGTCATATGAAAAATTTACTGCTGGTCGGGCTGCGCTACCACAGCTATACGGATGAAATCGCCAAGGAATTGGGCGCGCTCGGCTACCGCGTGTCGTTCCACGAGATCCAGCCGCGCAGCCTCGCGTTCAAGACCATGCGCGTCGTCACGCCCGGCCTGTACCAGCGCCGCCTCGACCGCCACCATGCGCGCATCATCGCGCACGAAAGCGGGCGGCGCTACGACGTGGTGATGTTCATCCAGGTGCACCAGTTTTCGATCGCCAATATCGAGGAGCTCAAGCGCCAGCATGCCGGCAGCAAGTTCGTGCTGTACAACTGGGATGCGGTGAGCAACCACGACTACCGGCCGTATATCAAGTACTTCGACCAGGTCTATACCTTCGATCCGCAGGACGCCATCGATTACGGCGTCAACTACCTGCCGCTGTTTTGCATCGCCCCGTTCCAGCGGCTCGCAAAGCGCCGCCAGGACGAGCGCGCGATCTATTTCGTCGGCAATATCGTCAGCGTGCAGCGCTACCTCGCGCTGCGCGACTTCAAGCGCCATTGCACGCGCAACGGCATCAAGTTCCATTGTTTCATGGCCTGCAGCATGCTCGTGCTCACGCGTCTGTTGCGCCGCGGCATTTTGCCGACCGACGTCTCGTTCGGTTCGATCGCCCACCCCGAGTTCATCGCGATGATCGAAAACTCGATCGCGGTGTTCGACTTCGCCAACCACCAGCAGACCGGGTACACCATGCGCACGATCGAGAACCTGTGCGCGGGAAAGAAGCTGATCACGAACAATCCGCGCATCGTGCGCGAACGGTTTTATTCGGACGACCGGATCTTGTTGATCGACAATCTCGATTTTTCCGAAGTCAAGCAATTCATGGAAAAGGAACTGGCCGCGCCCGATGAGCAATTTTCAGACTTCCATATCCAGAATTTCCTTAAAGTGATGGTGGGGTGACGCTCGCGTTCCCGCCGGGCCCGGGCGCCGCGCGCGCCCGAGTCGTGCCGCAGCAACGCGCGCGCCTGCGCCGCCTGTTCGAAATGATGCGCCGGTGCTATGCTTCCGGGAAAAGCCCGTCCCACCTGCCGTGCCTAACCTATAGTCGTTATTAATGCTTATGTCGGACTCTACCGGAAGTAAAAAATGTCTGCTGATCATGCCGACCTCGTTTTATTCCTTCGCCAACGTGATCGCCGCGGGCCTCGAGCAGGCCGGCTACACGGTGGTCATCGCCAACGACGAGTACCCGAATAACATCTGGGGCCGCCTGATCGGCAAGCTGCGCGTGCACGGCCTGTTGTCGGCGATCACGCGGCGGGTGCTCGCGCGGCGCTTCCTCGCGGGCCGGCAATACGCGCTGGCCCTGATCATCAAGGGGCGCGGCATGAGCCCGGCGCTGCTGGCCGCGGTCAGGGCGCACGCGCAGTACACGGTCGCCTATAATTTCGACTCGTTCAAGTTCAATCCGGCGCCGCTGGCCTGGTTGACCCATGTCGACCGGTATGTCACGTTCGACTACGCCGACGCCGAACGCCACGCGCTGCCGCTGGTCGATTTGTTCTCGTCGCTGCCGGTCGACGCCGCGCCCAAGGCGGTGCGCTACGAGGTGTCGGCGATCCTGCGCAACCATTCCGAGCGCCTGCAGTACGTCGACCAGGTGTTCGCGGCCACGGGCAGCAAGAACACCTTCCTCTACGTGTTCGAGCAAAACCTGTTCACGTTCGCGTTCAATTTCCTCAGGAGCCCGCGGCTGTACCTCAAATACTGGGACCACATCTCGTTCAAGGCGCTGCCGTACAAGGACTACATCGCGGTGCTCAAAAGCTCCGATTTCACGGTCGACTATGCCCATCCGAGCCAGACCGGGATCACGATCCGTTGCTTCGAGGCCGTCAGCGCGCAGACCAAATTCATCACCAACAACCCCTACGTCTTGCGCAACGCCTGGTTCACGGACGCCAACGCGATCGTGTTCAAGCGCGGCGGCGACGCCGCCGAACTCGCGCGGCAATACCAGGCGCGCCGCGGCCTCGGCGGCGCCGCGCACCACCGCTCGATCGCCGACTTCCTGCGCGAGCTGACCGCGCGCCCGGCGGCGCCGGCGCGCTGAGGGCGCGGCACGATCCATGACCCCGACCCGCCCGCGCCCCCGGCCGGGCCACCAGACACCATTTAGGAGAACTTCGCAGTGAAAAACATCTTGATCACCGGCGGCGCCGGCTTCATCGGCTCGCGCCTGTCCCTCAGCCTGCTCGGGCGCGGCTACAAGGTCACCGTGCTCGACACGCTGTCGCCGCAAATCCACACCGACGACCCGGAGCAGTCCGAGCTCTACCTGTCGATCAAGGACAAGGTCAACTTCATCCGCGGCGACGTCACCAGCCGCGACGACCTCGTGCGCGCGCTCGCGGGCCAGCAGGTCGTGGTCCATTTCGCCGCCGAGACCGGCACGGGGCAGTCGATGTACCAGATCGAGCGCTACAGCGCGGTCAACGTCGGCGGCACCGCGCTGCTGCTCGACCTGCTGGCCAACACCGAGAACGCGGTCGAGCGCGTCGTGATCGCCTCGTCGCGCTCGGTCTACGGCGAGGGCAAGTACCTGGCCGCCGACGGCAGCGCGGTGTATCCGACGCACCGCGCGGCCGAGGCCATGAGCGCCGGCGACTTCGAGGTCAGGCACCCGGGCCAGGCCGGCGCGCTCGCGCTCGCGGCCACCGACGAGGAATCGAAGATCCACCCGTCCTCGGTGTACGGCATCACCAAGCAGGTGCAGGAGCAGCTCGTCATGACGGTGTGCCCGAGCATCGGCATCGTCCCGGTCGCGTTCCGCTACCAGAACGTGTACGGCCCGGGCCAGTCGCTGTCGAACCCGTACACGGGGATCCTGTCGATCTTCTCGAACCTGATCATGCAGGGGCGCCCGATCAACATCTTCGAGGACGGCCTCGAGAGCCGCGACTTCGTGTTCGTCGACGACGTGGTCGCCGCGACCGTGCTCGGGATTGAAAAGGACGAGGCCGCCAACCAGGTGTTCAACGTCGGCTCCGGCCAGGCGGTCGACGTGATGACGGTCGCGCGCACGCTGTGCCGGAAACTCGGGATCGAGGTGCCGATCTCGGTCAGCGGCAACTTCCGCATCGGCGACATCCGCCACAACTATGCCTGCCTCGACAAGATCGGCAGCCTGCTCGGCTACCGCCCGGCCTACGATTTCGAGCGCGGCATCAGCGCGTTTTGCGCGTGGGCGGCCAACACCGGCGCCGTCGAAAGCGCCTATGACGAGTCGCTGCGCGAAATGCGCGACAAAGGCCTGTTGAAATAAGCGGCGCGCCCCCCCCCCGGCCACACGGCCGGGGGCGCGCAAAATGCCGGTCGACCCGGTTTTCGTTCCAGTCTTCGTTCGCACCAACCGGTTTGCAGGGAAACACATGAGTATATTAATTGTAGGCGGCGGCAAGATGGGCCTGTCCCACCTGGCCATCCTGAGCGGCCTGATCGGCCACGACCGCGTCGCGGTCTGCGATCCGTCGCGCATCACGCGCTTCATCTTCAAGCGCTTCAAGGTGCGCACCTTCGCCTCGCTCGAGGCGGCGCTGGCGGCGCCGGTCGACTGGCGCGGCGCCATCGTGGCGACCCCGACCCCGTCGCACTTCCCGATCGCCAAGGCGCTGTTGAACCGCGCGATCCCGTGCTTCATCGAAAAGCCGCTCACGCTCGACGTCGGCCTGAGCGAGGAACTGGCGCAGCTGATGGCGGCCAAGGGCGGCGCCGTGCAGCTCGGCCTGGTGCTGCGCTTCGTCGCCCCGTTCGTCAAACTGCGCGCGATCGTGCAGTCGCAGGTGCTGGGCAAGGCGCTCAGCTACCAGGCCCACATGCTGGGCAACGTGATCACCAAGCCGGGCACCAACTGGCGCTCGGTGTTCGCCCAGGGCGGCGGCTGCCTGCAGGAATACGGCCCCCACTTGATCGACCTGTGCCGCTATGCGTTCGGCGACGTCGCCGAGCTGCGCGCGGCCAGCTTCGGGCGCACCTTCAGCGCCGAGGCCGACGACAAGATCGAGCTCGACTGGCAGCACGCGTCGGGCAGCGAGGGCCACCTGCTGCTCGACTGGTGCGACCCGTCCAAGCGCAAGTCCTCGCTCGAGTTCGTGGTGCGCTTCGAAAAGGGCGTGGTGCGCGCGAGCAACGCCGACATCGCGATCGAGATCGACGACGGCGCCCAGATCGAGGCCGGCGCGCGCGCGGCGCTGCTGGCGCCCGTGCGCCCGTACCAGGTCAACTACTACCTGCGCGGCGAGGAATACACGCTGCAGCTCGAGGCCTTCCTCGAGATGGCGTTGGGCAAGCAATTCCTGCTCAACGACAGCCTGCGCACGGATGTCGCGGCGACCATCGCCGACGGCCTCGCAGTCGATAAATTAATTTCCGCGATCGCGGTGAAGGCGAACATCGTATGAGTTTCGGAAAAATCATTTTCGGCGACAACCAGTTCCTCGGGATTAACCATGCGAGCCAGCAAAAAGCGGCCGTCATGCAGGACCAGTTCCGCAACATCGACGAGATCGTCAAGGTGCTCGGCTACGCCTACGAGGCCGGGGTGCGCGACTTCATGTTCACCACCCACGACCATTTCGGCGGCGCGTTCGAGGAGATCGCGCGCGCGCGCATGTTCCCGGACATGCAATACATCCCGTGCATCCCGTACGCGCACAAATACGCCAACGCGCTGGCCGAGAACGGCATCTTCACGGTCGTCATGAGCCGCCTGCGCGCGATGTCGAAGCGGCGCGTGCTCAGCGGCGTGGGCAAGGCCGCGCTGGGCGACCTCGGCGGCATGATGCAATTGCTGGTCGAGGTCGAACTGTTGATGACCAAGGGCCTCAACGTGCGCGGCGTGTTCCTGCAAAACGTGATCTTCGACCTCATGATGGGCATGGGCGGGCAGGGCATCATCGAGAAATTCCACAAGTACGTCGGGCGCATCGGCCTGACCCCGGGCTACATCACGATGAACCACCCGATGGCGCAGCGCATGCTGTGCGACGAGATCGGCCTCGAGAAGCCGTGGATCTGCTCGAACTTCAACGTCGCCGGTTTCCGCATGAATCCGTCGCAGGAGACGGTCGAACAGTCCTACGGCAACGGAAAATCGCGTAACATCGCGATGTCGATCTTTGCCTCGGGCATGTTGTCGCCGCAGGAGTCGGTCGACTACGCGCTCGCCAGGGGCGGCGTCGACGCGGTCCTGTTCGGCTCGTCCAAGCAGGCCAACATCGTCTCCAACGTCGAGCGCCTGCTCGGGCGCGCGGGCGCCGCGCCGGCCAGGCCGGCGCCGCAGCGCGAGAGCGAGAGCGTGGCGCAGTCCTGACGCGCGGCGCGCCGCGGCGCGCCTTTTGATTATCCCAAAGTAGGGTGGCAGAATGATTTTAGTTACAGGTGGTGCCGGTTTCATCGGATCGAATTTCGTGCTCGACTGGCTGGCCCAGTGCGACGAGCCGGTCGTCAATTACGACAAGCTCACGTACGCGGGCAATCTGAACAACCTGGCGGCCGTGCGCGACGACGCGCGCCATATCTTCGTGCAGGGCGACATCTGCGACGGCGACCACGTGGCCGCGCTGCTGGCGCTGCACCGCCCGCGCGCGGTGCTCAATTTCGCCGCCGAGAGCCATGTCGACCGCTCGATCCATGCGCCGGGCGAGTTCGTCACGACCAACGTCAACGGCACCTTCAAGCTGCTCGAGGCGGTGCGCGCCTACTGGGGCGCGCTGGCGGGGGCCGAGCAGGCCGCGTTCCGCTTCCTGCACGTCTCGACCGACGAGGTGTACGGCACGCTGGGCCCGGACGAGGCGCCGTTCACCGAGACCAACACCTACGCGCCGAACAGCCCGTATTCGGCCTCGAAGGCGGCCTCGGACCACCTCGTGCGCGCCTACCACCACACCTACGGGCTGCCGACGCTGACCACGAATTGCTCGAACAACTACGGGCCCTACCACTTCCCCGAGAAGCTGATCCCCCTGATCATCGCCAATGCGCGCGCGGGCAAGCCGCTGCCGATCTACGGCGACGGCCAGCAGGTGCGCGACTGGCTGTACGTGGGCGACCATTGCACCGCGATCCGGCGCGTGCTCGAGGGCGGGCGCGCGGGCGAAACCTACAACATCGGCGGCTGGAACGAAAAGGCCAACCTCGACGTCGTGCACACGCTGTGCGAGATCCTCGACCGGCTCGACCCGCGCGCCGGCGCCGCGGACGGGGCCGGCTACCGCGCCCAGATCACCTATGTGGCCGACCGCCCGGGCCACGACCGCCGCTACGCGATCGACGCGCGCAAGATCGAACGCGAACTGGGCTGGAAACCGGCCGAGACGTTCGCGACCGGCATCGAAAAGACCGTGCGCTGGTACCTCGAGAACCAGCAATGGGTCAGCGACGTGCAGTCGGGCGCCTACCAGCAATGGCTCGAAACGAACTACCAGCAACGCGCGCCGGCGCACGGGGAGGCAAACTGATGGCCGCGACGACCACAGCCCGCAAGGGCATCATCCTCGCCGGCGGCTCCGGCACCCGGCTCTATCCGGTCACGATCGCCGTCTCCAAGCAGCTGCTGCCGGTCTACGACAAGCCGATGATCTATTATCCGCTGACGACCCTGATGCTGGCCGGGATCCGCGAGATCCTGATCATCTCCACGCCCGAGGACACGCCGCGCTTCCGCGACCTGCTCGGCGACGGCGCGCAGTGGGGCATTTCGCTCAGCTACGCGGTGCAGCCCTCGCCCGACGGCCTGGCCCAGGCCTTCATCATCGGCCGCGAGTTCGTCGGCGACGCGCCGTCGGCGCTTATCCTCGGCGACAACATCTACTACGGACACGATTTCGAGGCGCAGCTGCGCGGCGCCACCGCGCGCGCCTCCGGTTCGACCGTGTTCGCCTACCACGTGCACGACCCCGAGCGCTACGGCGTGGTCGAGTTCGACGACGCGCGGCGCGCCGTCAGCATCGAGGAGAAGCCGGCGCGGCCGAAATCGAACTACGCGGTCACCGGCCTGTATTTCTACGACCAGCAGGTGTGCGACATCGCGGCCGCGATCAAGCCCTCGGCGCGCGGCGAGCTCGAGATCACGGACGTCAACCGCGTCTACCTCGAGCGCAACGAACTGAACGTCGAACTGATGGGGCGCGGCATGGCCTGGCTCGACACCGGCACCCACGAGTCGCTGCTCGAGGCCGGGCAGTTCATCGCCACCATCGAGAACCGCCAGGGCCTGAAGGTCGCCTGCCCCGAGGAGATCGCGTTCCGCAAGGGTTATATCAACGCCGCCGAGCTCGAGGCGCTGGCGCAGCCGCTCAGGAAGAACGGCTACGGACAGTACCTGTTGCGCCTGTTGAGCGACAAGGTTTTTTAGCCGCGGCGCGGCGCGAGCCGCCGCCCCAACCAGACAAAGATACATTATGAACATCACACCGACCGCCATCCCCGACGTCCTGATCCTCGAGCCGACCGCCTACGGCGACGAGCGCGGCTTCTTCTACGAAAGCTTCAACGCGCGCCGCTTCCGCGAACTGACCGGGGTCGACGCCGATTTCGTGCAGGACAACCATTCGAAATCGGCGCGCGGGGTGCTGCGCGGCCTGCACTACCAGATCAGCCAGCCGCAGGGCAAGCTGGTGCGCGTGGTGGCCGGCGAGGTGTTCGACGTCGCCGTCGATTTGCGCAAGGGCTCGCCGAACTTCGGGCGCTGGGTCGGGGTCACGCTGTCGGCGGCCAACAAGCGCCAGTTGTGGGTGCCGCCCGGCTTCGCGCACGGCTTCGTCGTCACCAGCGACGCCGCCGAGTTCCTGTACAAGACGACCGATTACTACGCCCCCGAATTCGAGCGCAGCGTGCTGTGGAACGACCCGGCGATCGGGATCGACTGGCCGCTCGACGGCGCGCCGCTGTTGTCGGGCAAGGACCTGGCGGGCAAGCTGCTGGCCGAGGCCGAGGTGTTCGCTTGAAGATCCTGGTCACGGGCCGCAGCGGCCAGGTCGGCTACGAGCTCGAACGCAGCCTGCAGGGTCTGGGCGAGGTCGTCGCGCTCGACCGCTCGCAGATGGACCTGGCCGACCTCGACCAGGTGCGCGAGGTCATCCGCGCGCTGAAACCGGGCCTGATCGTCAATCCGGCCGCCTACACGGCGGTCGACAAGGCCGAGAGCGAGCCCGAACTGGCGCTGCGCGTCAACGCGCACGCGCCGGCCGTCATGGCCGAGGAGGCCAGGGCGCTCGGCGCGGCGATGATCCACTACAGCACCGATTATGTATTCGACGGCACCAAGGCGACCCCGTACACCGAGGACGACCCGACCGCGCCGATCAATGTGTACGGCGCGACCAAGCTGGCCGGCGAGCAGGCGATCCAGGCGGCCGGGATCGACCACCTGATCCTGCGCACGAGCTGGGTGTACGGCGCGCGCGGCAAGAACTTCCTGCTCACGATGCTGCGCCTGGCCGCCGAGCGCGAGGAATTGCGCATCGTGGCCGACCAGCACGGCGCGCCGACCTGGTGCCGCACGATCGCCGACACCACCGCCCATATCGTCGCGCAATCGCTGGCCCGGGCGGGCTCGGGCGGCGCGCCCGACGCGCGCGCCTGGTGGCATGCGAACTCGGGCCTGTACCACCTGACCGCGCAGGGGCAGACCACCTGGCACGGCTTCACCGAGGCGATCCTGGCCCACCCGTCGGTGGCGCGCAAGCCGCGCCTGGTGCCGATCGGCGCGGCCGACTACCCGGTGCCGGCGCGGCGCCCGGAACGCTCCGTGATGTCGTGCGAACGCCTGGTCGCGGCGTTCTGCGGCCTGCCCGCGTGGGACGATGCGCTCAGGCTGTGCCAGGACGCGTGATAGTTTCTATTTGGAACTTTTAATTGCCAAAGAGAAAGCCTTGGCGGCGCGCCCGGAGGGGCGCGGGTGCTTGATGCGGCTCAATAAAAAGTGGATGGCGCGGGGAAAATGTGATAGTCTTGGCCCGTAAAAATTTGTGCATTGCAAGACAGAAAAGCGGCCCGATAAATCGTGATTGAAGGCAACATAAAGTCCCCGGTCCAGGGTCGATGCGGCCGCCGCCGCGGCCCGGCCGTGCTTGCGGCGCGCGCCACGGCGGCCCGCCGGCGCGCCCGGCTTGCTCCACAATAAATAACAAATCGCTCCCTTGTTCACAACGGCCCACCACGTTCCCGCAGCGGGAGCCGGGGCCGGGCAGCGCAGCGCACAATGGACGCGCCGCCGGACGAGGCGGCCGGTCTTCGAGTGATAGTCAGGCAGCCGGCGCGAGGCCTGGGAATAATACGGAGCAAAGATGTTGGTTAGTGAGATGATAGAAGTTGGGCTTGCCGCTGCCGCTGTGAGTTTCCTGTTCAGTGTGTTGATCGTCTTTTCGCAGAAATGGCATGGCAAGCATTCCCATGACCACGACCTGACGGGCGTACAGAAGTTCCATGGCACCGCCGTGCCGCGCATCGGCGGCATCGCGGTCGTCGCCGGCGTGCTGCTCGGCCTGCTCGCATTCATGCTGGTGTTCCCGCGCGCGATCATCGAGTCGAACGCGCGCAGCGTGCTGCTGCTCATGGCCGCGAGCCTGCCCGCGTTCGTCGCCGGCATCGCCGAGGATTTCACCAAGACGGTGTCGGTCAAGATCCGCCTGAGCGCGACCATCTGCAGCGCCCTGATCGCCAGCTACCTGCTCGGCGCCACCGTCGACCAGCTCGACATCTGGGGCTTCGACGCGCTGCTGACCATCACCCCGGTCGCGGTCATGGTGACCGCCTTCGTGGTCGCCGGCGGCGCCAACGCGATCAACATCATCGACGGCTTCAACGGCCTGTCGGTCAGCATCAGCCTGATCATGGCGTGCGCGCTCGGCGTGGTCGGCTGGCAGGTCGGCGACGACCTCGTGGTGATCCTGTGCGCGCTGGCCGCCGGCGCCGCGCTCGGCTTCCTGATGCTGAACTACCCGGCCGGCAAGTTGTTCCTCGGCGACGGCGGCGCCTATTTCCTCGGCTTCTGGGTCGCCGAGATCGCCGTCCTGCTGCTGGTGCGCAACGACTCGGTCAACGCCTGGCAGGTGCTCGCGATCTGCGCCTACCCCGTGATCGAGGTCTTGTTCAGCATCTACCGGCGCCGCTTCGTCAAGAAACGCAGCGCCGGCGCGCCCGATGCGCTGCACCTGCACACGCTGGTGTACCGGCGCGTGGTCACGCGCCTCGTCGAATTCGTGCCGGGCAAGGATTGGCGGCGCAACGCGACCGTCGCCTTCGTCATCGTGCCGGTCGTGGCGCTGATGGCCTCGTGCAGCGTGCTGGTCGGCCACACCATGATCGGCGGCATCGTCATGGTCTTGCTGCAGGCGGCCTTGTACTGGGCCTACTACGGGCGCCTGGTGCGCGGGCGCTGGCGCCGCAACCGCGCGCGGTGCGCGGACGCGGTCGGCGCCAAGACCCGGCTCGATCCGTTGTAGGCCGGCGCGCCGCCCGGGGCCAGCCGTGCGCCGCCGCGGCGCCGCTGTTTGTTACCATACTGCAAATCGAGCGCGCACGCGCCTGGCGCACCCGAGCGAAGATTTGTATGGATCGCGGGGGCGATTGTTTGTATCATGATGCGTGAACTGTCGAATTGTTGTATTTACGCCAATATTCTGTCGGGATATCGGTCCTCGATGTCGAGCATGAGCTTCCCATCGACTGTATTGCCTAATTTGACGCGCAGCGCCCGCCGCTGCCTGCCATTCAACCTGAATCCTGATGAAGAGACCGCTATGCATTTTTCTTTGGCCGCAACCGTGAAGCGCTGTAGTGTTTTGGTCCTGCTCCCGCTCGCCGCCTGCGTGAACCTCGAGCCGGGCATGCGCATCGACGCCGACAAGGTGCCGAGCACGCGCGCGCCGCATGCGCCGACGCCGGTGATCACGCTGATCACGCCGGCGCTGGTGCAGGCCGAGCGCGCGCGCCGCGGCGCCCCGGCCGCCGACGCCGTGCAGGCGCTGTACGCGGCCCCCGGCCCCTACCTGATCGGCAAGGGCGACGTGCTCTCGATCCTCGTGTGGGACCACCCCGAGCTCAACATCGCCTCGGCCGGGGCCCAGGCCCTGACCGGTTCGGGCGCGCAGTCGCCGGCCGCCTACGTCGTCGACCAGGACGGCATCGTGCAGTTTCCGTATGTCGGCCCGATCAAGCTCGCCGGCCTGACCGAATTGCAGGCCCGCAACCTGCTCGGCGACAAGCTCGTCAAGTCGATCAAGCGTCCCGACCTGACGCTGCGCGTGCTCGCCTTCCGCAGCAAACGCATCTATGTCGACGGCGAAGTCAAGACCCCGGGCAACCACGCGATCGACGACGTGCCGATGACGCTGCTCGAGGGCGTCAGCCGCGCCGGCGGTTTCATGCCGACCTCGGACAAGAGCCGCATCGTGGTCTCGCGCGGCGGCGTGTCGTACCCGGTCAACCTGCCGCTGCTGGTGCAACAGGGGGCCGACCCGGGCCGCCTGATGCTGGCCCCGGGCGACGTGCTGCGGGTCCCGAGCCGCGACGAGAACAAGGTCTACGTGCTGGGCGAGGTCACGGCGCCGAAGGCGCTGCCGATGAACAACGGGCGCCTGACGCTGGCCGACGCCCTCGGCGAGGCGGGCGGCTTGAACCAGACCAGCGCCGCCGCGCGCCAGGTGTACGTGGTGCGCAACGCGGGCGAGGCCGAGCCGCTCGTCTACAACCTCGACGCGGCCTCGCCGGTGGCGCTCGCGCTGGCCGGCAATTTCGAACTCGAGCCGCGCGACGTCGTGTTCGTCGACGCCTCGGGCCTGGCGCGCTACAACCGCATCATCAACCTGATCCTGCCGACGGCGGTCGGGGCGGCGACCACGATCGGGCAGGCGAAGTAATATGGATGGTATCTTGGTTGTTTGCATCGGCAACATCTGCCGCAGCCCGATGGCCGAGGGCTTGCTGAAACGGGCGCTGCCCCAGAAACGGATCTACTCGGCCGGGCTGGGCGCGCTGATCGGCAAGCCGGCCGACCCGATCGCGCGCCAGCTGATGGTCGAGGACGGCGTCGACATCGGCGAGCACCGCGCCCAGCAGATCTCGACCGCGCTGGTCGCGCGCGCCGAACTCGTGCTCGTGATGGACCTCGAGCAAAAGCGGCACGTCGAAACCATGTACCCGATCGCGCGCGGCAAAGTGTTCCGGCTTTGCGAGGCCAGCCGGCAGGACGTGCCCGACCCGTACCGGGAGGGGATCGACAGTTTCAAGAACGCCCAGCGCCTCATCGCCGAGGGCGTGCAGGTGTGGTCCGAGCAGATCGTCCGGATGGGGTGAGCGGCGCGCGGCCGCTTCGGCCGCGCAGCGCAGCAGGCCCCGCCGTTATATTTGCATATCAGAAATTTTTTTTTGGCTTTTAAATGAACGAGTCCGTATCAGCAAACGCCCTGGCCACCAGGCAGCCCGTCGAGCAAGAAGACGATTCCATCAATCTCGCGTTCTACCTCGATCTGTTGTTCGACAACCGCTGGTTGATCGCGGCCATCGCCTTCATCGTGACCATGATCGGCGCCGCGTACGCGCTCGTGAGCACCCCGGTGTACGAGGCCAACATCCTGGTGCAGGTCGAGGACAGCGCCTCGTCGTCGAAGAACATCCTCGGCGACCTGTCGAGCGTGTTCGACCTCAAGACGGCGGCGACGGCCGAAATCGAAATCCTGCGCTCGCGCTTCGTGCTGACCCGGGCGGTCGAGAACGCGTTCCTGTACATCAGCGCCGAGCCGAAGTATTTCCCGGTCGTGGGCCGCTGGCTCGCGCGCTCGAACAACACGCTGTCCGAGCCCGGGTTCATGAGCTCGGAAGGCTATGTGTGGGGCGCCGAAAAGGTGCGCGTAACGATGTTCAACGTCCCGACCAGCCTGCACGGCAAGCGCTTCATCCTGACCGCGCTCGGCGACGGCAATTACCGCGTCAAAGTCCCCAACGGCAGCGCCGACATCGCCGGCCGGGTCGGCGAGATCCTCACGCACAAGGGCAGCTACGGCACCATCGAATTGCGCGTCGACACCCTCGAAGGACGCCCGGGCGCCCAGTTCCTGCTGTACCGCGCGCACATCCAGGCCTCGGTCGCGACCTTGCAGCGCATGCTCACGATCGGCGAAAAAGGCAAGCAGTCGGGCATCCTCGCGGTGTCGATGCAGGGCACCGATCCGGTCAAGACCTCGAGCACGCTGAACCAGATCGCCTACGAATACATCCGCCAGAACGTCGACCGCAAATCCGAGGAGGCCGAGAAGTCGCTCGCCTTCCTCGACAAGCAACTGCCCGAGATGAAGGCCAACCTCGAGCAGGCCGAAGTCAAGTACAACAACCTGCGCAACAGCCGCGGCACGGTCGACCTGAGCGAGGAGGCGAAGACCATCTTGCAACAATCGGTCATTTCGCAAGGCAAGCTGGTCGAACTCAAGCAGCGGCGCGACGAATTGCTCACGCGTTTCCAGGCCGGCAATCCGATCGTCGACGCGGTCGACCGCCAGATGGCCACGCTGAACGCGGAACTGGGAGCGATCGCGGGCAAGATCAAGGTCCTGCCGTCGGTCGAGCAGGACGTGCTGCGCCTGACGCGCGACGTCAAGGTCAACACCGACCTGTACACGGCACTGCTCAACAGCGCGCAGCAGCTGCGCCTGGTCAAGGCGAGCAAGGTCGGCAACGCCCGCCTGCTCGACGTGGCCGAGGCGCCGCTCGCGCCGGTGCGCCCGAAAAAGGCGATCGTGGTCGCGTCGGCGGCGCTGATCGGCCTGTTCCTGGGCGTGGTCGGGGCCTTCATCCGCAAGAACCTGTTCGGCGGCATCGACGATCCGCACGAGATCGAGCAAATGCTCGGCCTGACCGTCAGCGCGGCCGTATCGCACAGTGAGAAACAGGAGGCGCTGTATCTCGAGATGCAGACCAGTCCGAACAAGATCCTCGTGCTCGCCCACGACGACCCGAGCGACATCGCGATCGAAAGCTTGCGCAGTTTCCGGACCTCGCTGCAGTTCTCGATGCTCGGCGCCAGGAACAACATCGTGATGATCAGCGGCCCGACACCGGGCGTCGGCAAGTCTTTCGTGTCGGTCAACTTCGCCGCGGTGCTCGCCTCGGCGGGCAAGAAGGTCCTCGTCATCGACGCCGACTTGCGCAAGGGATACCTGCACCGCTATTTCGGCCTCAAACGCCCACTCGGCCTGTCGGAGTTGATCGCCGGACAGCATTCGCTCGACGCGGCGACGCACAAGGACGTGATCGACAACCTCGATTTCATCTCGACCGGCACACTGCCGCCGCGTCCGGCCGAATTGCTGGCCCACGCCAATTTCATCGAGATCCTCAAAACCGTCTCGGGCCAGTATGACATCGTCATCGTCGACACCGCGCCGGTGCTCGCGGTCGCCGATTCGCTCGTCATCGCGGCGCAGGCCGGCACGGTGTTCAACATCGTGCGCGGCGGCGTCAGCACGATGGGCGAGATCGAGGAGTCGGTCAAGCGACTCAAGCAATCGGGCACCATGATCACGGGCATCGTGTTCAATGGATTGAAACCGCGCATCGGACGTTATGGCTACGGTTCGAAATATGGCAAATATCGCTACGCGCAGTACAAGTATTAACCGTTCAACCCTCTGGAGATAGACCATGAAGAACAAGCCGGCGAGCTCGTCCCGTAAGAGCCGTTTTCCGCACCGGGCCAAGCGCGGGGTGTTTTTCCTCGTGCTCGTGATCGCCTTCGGCATCACGGGATTGATCGCGATGTCGAGCTAGGCGGTTCCGGCGCCGCGCACCGGCGCGGCGCCGGCTTGACCCGTGCCGCGGGCCGGCCGCCGCCCAGCCCGGCCCGCCACGGCGGCAAGCAGCAAGCCGTTATCCGCAATCAGCAAGCCGCCAGCAGAGCAAGCGGCAAGCAGAGCAAGCAGCGCGCCACGCTTGTTTGCGCGCATCCCGGGCCGCAAGGCCAGCATTGCCTCCCCTTAGAGCAAACGCAAGGAAATTGTGGCATGGACGGCTATGCTTGGCATGCCCGGCAAATGTCGCTCCGAACCCTCGCATGACATCGCCGGTGCCACCACTTGGGGACTGCCTTGCCAAACAACGAGGGAAGCAATTCGTCGAACGCCTATGACCGGCTCGCCGCACGCCTGTCGGCCGAGCCGCACACCTGGCTGGTCACCGGGGTTGCCGGATTCATCGGCAGCAACCTCCTCGAAACGCTGCTCACGCTCGACCAGCGCGTGGTCGGCCTCGATAATTTCTCCACAGGCTACCGGCGCAATCTCGACGAGGTCGAATCACTCGTCAGTGCCGCGCAGTGGGCCAGGTTCGACTTCGTGCGGGGCGACATCTGCAGCCGCGCCGATTGTGAGCGCGCCATGGTCCACCGGCAAGGCGGCGGGTGCGCCGGCAAGGTCGAATTCGTCCTGCACCAGGCGGCACTCGGTTCGGTTCCCAGAAGCCTGGCCGACCCCCACGCCACCAACAGCGCCAACATCACCGGTTTCCTCAACATGATCGGCGCCGCCGAGCGCGCCAAGGTGAGCAGCTTCACGTATGCCGCGAGCAGCAGCACCTACGGCGACCACCCGGGCCTGCCCAAGGTCGAGCATACGATCGGCCGGCCATTGAGCCCCTACGCCGTGACCAAGTATGTCAACGAACTGTATGCGGAGGTGTTCGCGCGTTGCTACGGCTTCGAAAGCGTCGGTTTGCGCTACTTCAACGTGTTTGGCAAACGCCAGGATCCGGACGGTGCCTATGCCGCCGTCATTCCGGCGTGGATCCGTGCGATGATCGCCGGGGAGGCGGTCGTCATCCATGGCGACGGTGAAACAAGCCGCGATTTTTGCTTTATCGACAACACGGTCCAGGCGAACCTGCTCGCCGCGACCACGCTCGCGCCGAACACGCGCAACCAGGTTTACAATGTCGCGGTCAACGGCCGCACCACCTTGAACCAGTTGTTCGGCGCAATCAGGGGCGGGCTCGAGAAACGCGGCATCGCGTACGCGCACGCGCCCGCTTACGGCAATGCGCGCGCTGGCGATGTGCGCCATTCCCAGGCCGACATCAACAAGGCAAGGCAGTTGTTGGAATACGCCCCCGCATACGATCTGAACGCCGGCCTCGACAAGGCCATTCCATGGTATCTCGAAAACTGCGCGGCAAGCACCCGGTGAGCGCGCCGACAGCCGCCAGTTGCGCCCGCCCGCGCTGTATATCGGGGGGCGGAAGCTTCTAGCGGGACGGCGCGGTTCGCCACCAGCCGTCAAACCAGTTGACGAAGTGGCATAGCACGCCCGCCGCCACCGCATAATCGGCTGCCCCGTCGATATTACCGACCGCGGCAAGCGCGCCGACCACCAGCAAAACACTTCCAAGCGGGCCGAGCGCACAATCGAACAGCGCATTCAATCCGCGCCGGCGGCCCAAACCGCTTTTCCAAAGCTGCAAAGAATGTAACTGGGTAGTCGTTTTCATCTTGGTAACCCCCGATAATGACGCGACGTATTTAGCCGTGCTGCTTTGCCAGTATGCATCGCTTATCGGCGGTGACAATGTAACAAAGTGGGTAGTTTTTGCGCTCGATCAAATCCTCGGCTATCCGTCATTCGCGATTGCGGGCGCCGTGAATGGGGGATTTTTCGCGACGATGCTGGTGTCGCATGGCGCGCGGGCGGCGGCCCGGTGCCGCCGCCGCGAGATAAGTTTCCCGGGCGGGAAGCTTCAGTTCTTCAATGGATTGCCATAGCGCGCGATGTAATCCGCAGCGATTTCCTTGGACGCGAGGTAGTTCAAATGGTCGGCGTCGACATAGTAGGTATATTTTTCATTGCCGGCATGGCATTTCCCCTGGCTGCACATGATCGCTTTGAGGTCGATCAGGATTGTCGCCGGGTACTGCAGTTGCACCTGCTTGAACACCGCGTGCACGACGCCCTGGCGCTGTTTGACTTCCTCGTGCGACTGGAAGCAATCGGGCCTGTCCATCAGGGTGCATTTGGACATATTGATCTCGAAGTCGGGAACGTCCTCGACCAATACCGGTATCGCGCCGGAGTCGACAATGGCCTTGACGGTCGCAAGCAGACTCTGTTCGAACAGTCTTTCATTTGAACCGGTGGACAATTCCTGCCCGCTTTGGGCGAGCAGGAAAATATTCCGTTTCATATTCTCGCGCCGCTCGCCGTAAATATATTGCGCATAGTAGCCGGTCAAGGCCACGTACTTGAATTTATACTCGGTAAGCGCGCTCGAGAAGATTTGATTGAACTGCCTCAAATCGGTCCGCAACGCCTGCCCATCATGGACCAGGCGGTCGATGCCGAGCAGGACCGGCGATCCGGCCCGGGTCATCGTCCCCATGCGCAAGCCGGCGTCGGCCGCGAGCGTCTCCATGAAACCGGTCATGGCCATCGCATGCGAGTCGCCCGCGAGGAACAGATCGACCTCTTTTTTGTCGGCGCCGAAGCGGCAGCGTGCGAGCGTGCTCTTGATTTCGAGCGGCAGCGTAACGCAGTCCTGCACGATATCGTTCTTGGTCTCATGGAAGCCGATCGCCAGTTGCTTTTGCTGATCGAAGCGCCAATAGAAGCCCGCCTGCAGCGTGACGAGGACGGTGAAAAGCATGGCCAGGCCCGTCGGCGCAAGATACAGTTTGGCGCAGGCTTCCCCGAAATTCCTGAAGCTGACATGCCGGAACGGTTGCTCGACGAATTTCCAGCTCAGGTAAGCGGCGACGCCCGAACCGAGAATGACGCCGCTCCCCACCAGCGGCGTGATTTCGATCTGCAGGTAATGGAGCAGGGCGATCGGCGGCCAATGCCATAAGTAGTAGGAATACGAAATGTGCCCGATGAAGACGAACCCGCGGCTCGCGAGCAGTTTGTAAGAGAGCGTGTTTTTGGATTCGCCGGCGACGATGACGAAGCAGGCGCCGAGGCAGGGGATGAGCGCGTTAACGCCCGGGAATACGGACCCGCTGTCGAGCAGCAGCGCCGCGCCGATGATCAGGGCCAGTCCGAGCACGGAGATGACGTGAAGGACGGTCTCGGACAGTTTCTTTCCGAGATCGGGCACCAGCGCCAACAAGCAGCCAAGGAACAGTTCGCCGGTGCGCGTCGGCAATAAATAGAAGGCCGGGCCGGGTTTGTGCAGCGCGCCCCACTGGGCCATGCCAAACGAGGCGACGATCGTGGCGACAAGCAGGGACAGCAAGACCCTTTTCGAAAGCCATTTGGACGCCATGATCAGGCACAAGGGCCAGAAAAAATAGAACTGCTCCTCGACCGACAGCGACCAGGTGTGCAGCAAGGGCATCAATTCGGTCTGGCTGCCGAAATACCCGGCCGACTCGCGCCAGAAATAGATATTCGAGGAAAAAAGCGATGCGGACAAAAAGCTTTTGCTCAAGGCCACATAATCCTGCGGCAGCAGCACGAAGTACGCGGCCGCCAGCGTCGCAAATCCCACGCAAAAAAAGGCCGGCATGATCCGCTTGAAGCGCCGCGTGTAGAATTGCTTGAACGAGAACGTCTTCGTTTCGATTTCGCGCGCGATGATGGTGGTGATGAGGAACCCGGAAATGACGAAAAAAACATCGACCCCGACGAATCCCCCGGACAGGAATTTGAAGCCGGAGTGGTAAAAAACTACGATTAAAACGGCGATCGCCCTCAGGCCGTCAATGTCTGCGCGGTACTTCATGAAAATCCTTTTGATTTCTTTCTGATCTGACGATCCCGGGCGAGGGCGGGAAATCGACAAGCGGACGGCCAAGATTCGAACCTTCCCGCCCCTTATGCCGGCCGCGCGCCGAAGCCGGGCGCGCCGGCCTCCGCAGCCGCGATTACCCCTGCAGTTCGGTCAGGGGCCTGAACTGGTCGCCGTACAGGCTCGATTTTTTGTCATTGAAGCAGATGGCCAGCAAGATCCTGTCGCCCTTCGACGGGATGGTCCCGCGGTGGAACGCGGTGGTGTTCTCGATGAAGCCATAGCCTTTTTTCCCGACGACTTTTTTGAGCTTGACGGGGATATTGTTTTCCGCCAGGTCGTGCGCCGTGTACCTGCGGATCACCTTGAGCGAAAGCGGCAGGTTTTTATGCGAGCCGAGGTAGACCTCGTGGTGTCCGAAGCCCTCTTCGACGGTGTCGAGGTAAAAGAAGGCCTTGACGAATTTGAAGCTGTCGACGTCGCGGTGGATTTCGAGCGCGTCATCCCAGTTGTCGACCAGTTTTCTCTCGACCGACAGATTGATCAAGGTGTCGATCTTGGCATTGAAAACGAGATCGGCGGGCGCGAGCCCGAGGTGTTCCGTGACGATGTCGACGAGGCCGGTTTCGGCGTCGAGTGCCGCGATCAGCGCCTTGTTGACGGAAATGTCGACACCCTTCGGGCGCACCAGCCCGGTCGAGCGCCAATGTTCACAATACGCGGCGAACGAGGTGGCGCCGTGCTCGCCGGGGGCCTTGCTCAGGAAGTGGCCGACCAAGTCCTCGGTCAACTTGTCCGACAACACTGGCAGTTCGGCGAAGCAATCCCGGTCGAGGCCATAGCCGCCCTTCTGGTACGATGATTTCCCCGAGTTGTTCCGGTTTTCAAACAGGGAGATATAATTTCTTACGGCGAACCAGTAAAACCCGACGCGCAGCCGCCCCTTGATGAAATATTTCAGTGACTGGGCCGCCGTTACCGCCAGCTGTTGTACCAGCTTGATATATGTTTCCATTCTTTATTCCTAATTTGTTATTTATTCGCCGCCAATACCGTTGCGCGCGTCGCCACCGGATCGGCTCCGCCTGGTGGCGCGGCAATGGGCGCAACCAGATACTTTCTCACATTCCAGTAGGCGTGGACAAGTTTGTTTCGATTTTTTTGCATCGGCGCGCCGCGCGCCGAGCGGGCGGCGGGCTCTTCTCGATATTGCCTTTAGGATAACATGATTCCACTGGTGACATTCCGGCAGCGGGTTTTGCGGCGCCGGCGCGCCGCGCCGGTGCCCGGAACAGGGGCGCGATCCGGCCGCAGCTCGCGGCACCGCGGCGGCGCCGTTTCGGCGATACTGCCGGATGCCCGATATCAGTGCCGGCGCTGCGCGCGGCGCGGGCTGCGCCGCCGGGCCGAACAGGAAGCGTAAATGGCACAAGACAGCGACGCCGAAAAAACCGAACCGGCCTCACCCAAGCGGCTCGAGCAGGCGCGCGAGGACGGCGACGTCGCGCGCTCGCGCGAGCTGGCCACCTTCACCGTGCTCATGGCCGCCGGCGCCGGCCTGTGGCTGACGGGCGGCTCGATCGTGCGCGCGCTCGACGCGGCGATGGTGTCGGGCCTGTCGCTCACGCGCGAGCAGGCGTTCGAGCCCGACGTGCTGATCCTGCGCATCGCGCACGACATCGGCATGGTCATGCTGGCCTGCCTGCCGCTGGCGCTGGCGGTCATGCTCGTCGCGCTGGCCTCGCCGCTGCTGATCGGCGGCTGGCTGTTCAGCGCCAAGGCGTTCGCGCCCAAATTCTCCAAGCTCGACCCGGTGGCCGGCATCGGCCGCATGTTCTCGACCAACGCGCTGGTCGAGCTGCTCAAGGCGGTCGGCAAGACGCTCGTCGTCGGCGCCGTCGCCTGGCAGGTCGTGCTGTACCAGAAGGAGGCCGTGCTCGGCCTTGCGAGCGAACCGCTGCGCGCCGGCAGCGCGCACCTGGTCGACCTTGTCGGCGCCGCGTTCTTGTTCATCGTCGGCGGCCTCGGCCTGATCGCCGCGATCGACGGCCCGTACCAGATGTGGCACTACGCGCACAAGCTCAAGATGACGCGCCAGGAGGTCAAGCAGGAGGCCAAGGAGTCCGACGGCAACCCCGAGATCAAGGCCAAGATGCGCCAGATGCAGCGCGAGATGTCGCGCCGGCGCATGATGTCGGCCGTGCCCACGGCCGATGTGGTCATCACCAACCCGACCCACTACGCGGTCGCGCTCAAGTATGCCGACGGTGCGGGCGGCGCGCCCCGGGTCGTGGCCAAGGGCAGCGACGCGGTCGCCGCGCGGATCCGCGCACTGGCCGGCGAGCACAAGGTGGCGCTGCTCGAGGCGCCCGCGCTCGCGCGCGCGCTGCACCAGCACACCGAGATCGGCGACGAGATTCCCGAGGCGCTGTACGCGGCCGTGGCCGAGGTGCTGGCCTATGTGTTCCAGCTGCGCGCGTATGGCAAGGGCGGGGCCGCCTATCCGGAGCGGCCGAGCAGGCTGCCGGTGCCGCCGGAGCTCGATCCGCTCGATCCGGCCGCGCAGAAAAAACCCGACCCGCCGACGCGACACTAGCGGCAGCGCAGGTTCCGTGGGGGCGGGCATGCCCGCCGCCTCCGCGAGGACGAACGATTTCGGTTCCCGCGCCATTTCGCCCCGACCTTCGCCGCACACGGCGCGGCCCGAAAAGGACCCCCTTTCAAGGGCTGTTCGACCGATCGCGGCGCGCCCGCCGGCCCGATAATGGTGGTGCGATGGGCTGCGACACGCGCGCCGGGCCGCCACACACAAAGGGAAACGACACATGGACAGCCTGCGCCTGCCAGCATGGTTAAGCAACTTCGGGGGCAAGGGCGGCCAGGCGCTGGCCGCGCCCGTGATCATCGTGCTGTTGCTGGCGATGATGGTGCTGCCGCTGCCGGCCTTCGTGCTCGACGTGTTCTTCAGCTTTAACATCGCGCTCTCGATCATCGTGCTGCTGACGGCCCTGTACACGGTCAAGCCGCTCGACTTCCTCGCGTTCCCGACCATCTTGCTGGTGTCGACCATGCTGCGCCTGTCGCTCAACGTGGCCTCGACGCGCGTGGTGCTGACCGAGGGCCACAACGGCGGCGCGGCCGCCGGCAAGGTGATCGAGGCCTTCGGCCACTTCCTGATCGGCGGCAACTACGCGGTCGGCATCGTCGTCTTCGTGATCCTCACCATCATCAACTTCACCGTCGTCACCAAGGGCGCCGGCCGCATCGCCGAGGTCGGCGCGCGCTTCGCGCTCGACGCCATGCCGGGCAAGCAGATGGCGATCGACGCCGACCTCAACGCGGGCCTGATCGGCGAGGACGAGGCGCGCCGGCGCCGCTCCGAGGTCGGCCAGGAGGCCGAGTTCTACGGCGCCATGGACGGCGCCTCCAAGTACGTGCGCGGCGACGCCGTGGCCGGCATCATCATCACCGTCATCAACATCGTCGGCGGCCTGCTGGTCGGCATGCTCCAGCACGACCTCGGCTTTTCGGCCGCGCTCGAGACCTACACCCTGCTCGCGATCGGCGACGGCCTGGTCGCCCAGATCCCGTCGTTGATCATCTCGACCGCGGCCGGCATCGTGGTCTCGCGCGTGGCCAGCGACCAGGACATCGGCGCCCAGCTCGTGAACCAGTTGTTCGCCAAGCCGCAGGTGCTCTACATCACGGCCGGCATCATCGGCGCCATGGGCGTGATCCCGGGCATGCCGAACCTCGTGTTCCTGCTGCTCGCCGGCGGCCTGGCCGGCGTCGCCTACGCAATCGACAAACGGCGCGCCGCGGCGCCCGCCCAGGACGCGGCGCCGGCGCCGCCGGCCGCGCCCGAGCAGGAGGAGGCCAGCTGGCAGGACGTGCTGCCGGTCGACACGCTCGGGCTCGAGGTCGGCTACCGCCTGATCCCGCTGGTCGACAAGACCCAGGGCGGCGAGCTGCTCAAGCGCATCAAGGGCATCCGCAAGAAATTCGCGCAGGAGGTCGGCTTCCTCGCGCCGCCGGTGCACATCCGCGACAACCTCGAGCTCAAGCCCTCGTCGTACCGGATCACGCTCAAGGGCGTCGAGGTCGGCGCGGGCGAGGCCTTCAACGGCCAGTTCCTCGCGATCAACCCGGGCATGGCCAGCGGCACGCTGCCGGGCGCGCCGACCACCGACCCCGCGTTCGGGCTGCCGGCGACCTGGATCGACGCCAACCTGCGCGACGAGGCCCAGAACATGGGCTACACCGTGGTCGACGCCGGCACCGTGGTCGCGACCCACCTGAACCACCTGATCACGAGCCACGCGTCCGAGCTGCTCGGGCGCGCCGAGGTGCAGGCGCTGCTCGACCACCTGGTCAAGGACAGCCCGAAACTGGTCGAGGACCTGGTGCCGAAGCTGGTGTCGCTGTCGACCCTGCAAAAGGTGCTGCAGAACCTGCTCGTCGAGGGCGTGCACATCCGCGACATGCGCTCGGTGGTCGAGACCTTGTCCGAGCACGCGGTGCACAGCCAGGATCCGAACGAGCTGACCGCGCTGGTGCGCATCGCGCTCGGGCGCGCCATCGTGCAGCAGTTGTTCCCGGGCTCGAACGAGTTGTCGGTGATGACGCTGGACAATCGCCTCGAGCGGCTGCTGATGCAGGCGCTCGGCGCCGGCGGCGACGGCAGCGGCATCGAGCCGGGGCTGGCCGACACGATCGCCAGCCAGGCCGGCGCCGCCGCGGCCCAGCAGGAACAAATGGGGCTCACGCCGGTGCTGCTGGTGCCGGGCCCGCTGCGCCCCTTGCTGTCGCGCTTCCTGCGGCGCGCGCTGCCCCAGCTCAAGGTGCTCTCGCACGCGGAAATTCCCGAAACCAAGACGATCCGGGTCACCAGCCTGGTCGGTGGCGCCTAAGCGCGGTGGTGCCGCCGCGCGCCCGGGCGGCGCGCCGGCCCTGGCTTGCGGACGGCGCGCGCGCGGCCGGTCGCGCCGCCGGCTAGTCCTGCCACCATTTCGCGAACAGGTTCGCGAAATGGAGCAGAATTCCCGCTGGAATGGCGTAGGAACTCAAGGTGCTCAGGCCGGCGAGCGCGGCGCCCGCGCCGAACACCAGGCAAACGCTCCCGATCGGCGAGACGAGCCGGTCGACGCGCTGGAAATGCTTGCTTCTCCCCAAACGATTGTCTTGAAAGAATTGTAAGTGTGTGGTCGTTTTCATTTTATTTTGCTCCCCTCCATTGACATAAGCCCGCGCTTGTGTTCCTTCATTATGCACCAGATTTTTGATGTTGCAAGGCAGCAATTTTGTTGGGCGTGTGTTGCCGCACAAAACCGTAATGGCATTTACTAAAAAGGGGGTGATTGCCCGCCTGCTCGCGCGATGGCCGGCGCCGGGCGTCGTCAATAATGGCGCTGTGATCAATGCCGCCGCCCCGCGCGCGGCCCGCCGAACCCAGGAGTCGCCGATGAATGTCCAGAAATTTACCGCCCGCACCGCGCGCGAGGCCCTGCGCAAGGTGCGCGACGCGCTCGGCGCCGACGCCGTGATCCTGTCGAACCGGGTGGTCGACGGCGCCGTCGAGGTGCTCGCGCTCGGCGGCGACGACGTCGCCTCGATCGCCGCGCCGGCGGCCGGTACCGAGATGGCGCAGCCGCGTCCGAACCTCGCGCACCTCGCGCACCTCGACTATCCGCTCGAGTCCCACGCCGACTTCGGGGCGCCGGCGCGCAGCGCCGCGCAGACGCCCACGCTCGAGGCGCTGATGGCCGCGCGGCTCGACGCCGACCTCGACGCGCGCCACGAAGCGCGCCACGACGCGCGCCCCGCGCCGGCCCCGGACGCTGCCGCGGCGCCCGCCGCCGCGGGGCAGGGCGCACCGGCCCAGCCGCCGCAGCTGGCCGCCTCGTTCCCGATCTCCGAAATGAGCGCCCTGATGTCGGTCGCGATCGCCCAGGCGCGCGACAGCGCCGCCGCCGAGATGTCGGGCATGCGCGACGAGATCCGCGCCATGCGCGGCCTGATGGAGAACCGCCTGTCAAACCTGCCGGCCGCCGCAGCCGGGCGCGACGCGCCGCGCACGCTGGTGTTGCGCGAACTGCTCGCGGCCGGCTTCAGCGCCAGCCTCGCGCGCTTTTTGAGCGACAAGCTTCCCGAAGGCAAAACCGGCGAGGCCGGCTGGCAATGGATCAAGACCGTGATGGCGCGCAACCTCGCTTGCATGCCGAACGAGGACGCGCTGCTCGACCAGGGCGGCGTGTTCGCGCTGGTCGGCCCGACCGGCGTCGGCAAGACCACCACCACGGCCAAGCTGGCCGCGCGCTGCGTCATGCGCCACGGCGCCGACAAGGTGGCCCTGATCACGACCGACGCCTACCGTATCGGCGGCCACGAGCAACTGCGCATCTACGGCAAGATCCTCGGCGTGATGGTGCACTCGGTCAAGGACGAGGCCGACCTGCGCATCGCGCTCAAGGAGATGCGCAGCAAGCACATCGTGCTCATCGACACGGTCGGCGTGTCGCAGCGCGACCAGATGGTCGGCGAGCAGGTGGCGATGCTGTCGCAGTCGGGCGCCGACGTCCAGCGCCTGCTGTGCCTGAACGCGACCTCGACCAACGAGACGCTGGCCGAGGTGGTGCGCGCCTACCAGGGCAGCGGCCTGGCCGGCGCCATCATGACCAAGCTCGACGAGGCGGCCTCGGTCGGCAACGTGCTCGACGTCGTGATCCGCCACAAGCTCACGCTGTACTACATCTCGAACGGCCAGCGCGTGCCCGAGGACCTGATGTTGCCCGACCCGGCGGCGCTGATCGAGCACGCCTTCAGCCTCGAGCGCGACGACGCCAACGACTACGCCGACGCCGAATTGGCGCTCTTGACGGCGCACGGCGCCGAACGTGCCGGGCGCGCCGGCCGCGGCGCCGAGGTGTCCCTTGGCTAGTTTCGACTTCGACCAGGCCGAGGGCCTGCGCCGCATGCTGGCCGGGCCGCGCCCGCGCATCGTCAGCTTCCTGTCGGCGCTCGAGCGCGACGACAAGGGCGCGATGCTGGTCAACCTCGGCGCCTCGCTCGCGCGCGCCGGCCACGAGGTGCTCGTGCTCGACGCCTGCGCACGCGGCTACGGGGTGGCGCGCCGGCTCGGCGTCGAGCAGGGCCCGACGCTGCTGTCGGCGGCGCGCCAGCAGTGCGCGCTCGACCAGGTGGTGCGCCAGGTGCCGCAGGGCTTCGGCGTGGCCAGCCTGGCCCCGGCCGGCGCGCCCGCGCGCCCGGGCGCCGACGACGCGCGCCACCTCGCCAAGGCGTTCGACGTGCTCGTGCGCCAGAGCGGCATCGTGCTCGTCGACGGCGAGTTCGGCGCCGACGACCAGTTCCCGCTGGCCGTCATGGACAGCGCCGAAATCGTGGTCCAGGTCTCGCCCGGCGCCGCCTCGATCACGGCCGCCTACGCGCTCGTCAAACGGCTGTCGCAGCATCTGGGGCGGCGCCCGTTCGGCATTCTCGTGACCGGGGCTTCCGAAACGGAGGCAAAAGTGGTATACGATAATATGTCCTGCGCGGCAAGCCGCTACCTCGCCGTCCAGTTGACCTCGATGGGCTCGGTGCCGGCCGACGAATACCTGCACCGCGCCGCGCGCCTCGGGCGCGCCGTGGTCGACGCGTTCCCGCTGGCCGGCGCCTCGGTCGCGTTCCGGCGCCTCGCCGGGCGCCTCTCGGGCGCGGCGGCGGCGGGCGGACCGAACTGAAAGGGATGACTCCATTGGCCCAACAACGACAAGAATAACCATGTACACGGTCAAAGGAAAAACGGACAAGGACCACCTGCTGACGGAGCACATGCCGTTGGTCAAGCGCCTTGCCCACCACATGAAGGCGAAGCTGCCCGCCAGCGTCGAGGTCGACGACCTGGTGCAGGCCGGCATGATGGGCCTGCTCGACGCGATCAGCCGCTACGAGGAGACCCACGGCGCCCAGTTCGAAACCTACGCGGTGCTGCGCATCCGCGGCGCCATGCTCGACGAGCTGCGCAGCAGCGACTGGCTGCCGCGCTCGATGCGCCAGAACATGCGCAAGATCGAGACCGCGATGAGCACCCTGCAGCAGCGCCTGGGCCATCCGCCGAGCGAGTCCGAGGTCGCCAAACAGCTCAAACTGTCGCTGGCCGACTACCAGGACATGCTGGCCGACGGCGGCGGCCACCAGTTGGTCTACTACGAGGACTTCCACGACACCGAGGGCAACGACAGCTTCCTCGACCGTTACGCGGTCGACGACGCCGACCCGCTGCGCGCGCTCATGGACGGCGACTTCCGCCAGGCCGTGGTCGACGCGATCGAGGCGCTGCCGCCGCGTGAAAAACTGCTGATGGGCCTGTACTACGAGGAGGAGCTCAACCTCAAGGAGATCGGGGCCGTGATGGGCGTGTCCGAATCGCGCGTCTCGCAATTGCACACGCAGGCCGTGGTGCGCCTGCGCGCCACACTCAAGGAGCAGGCATGGACTGGTCCAGCGTAGCGGGCATCGCGCTGGCGCTGGCCGGCCTGTTCGTCGGCCACAGCCTCGAGGGCGGCAAGCTCGACTCCCTGCTGCAGCCGGCCGCGTTCCTGATCGTCGTGGTCGGCACCGCCGGCGCGGTGCTGCTGCAGACCGAGCGCCCGACCTTCGTGCGCGGCCTGCGCATGCTGGCCTGGGTGTTCAAGCCGCCGCCGAGCCAGCGCGCCAGGCTCGCGCGCGAGATCGGCATCTGGAGCCAGCAGGCGCGCCGCGACGGCCTGCTCTCGCTCGAGCGCCAGATGGCCGGCACGGCCGACCCGTTCATCAAGAAGGGCCTGCGCCTGATCGTCGACGGCATCGAGCCGGGCAAGCTGCGCGGCCTGCTCGAGGCCGACGTGACGGCCTACGAATTCGGCCAGCGCCAGGCGATCAAGGTGTGGGAGGCGGCCGCCGGCTACTCGCCCACGATCGGCATCCTCGGCGCCGTGCTGGGCCTGATCCACGTGATGGAGAACCTCAGCGAGCCGGCCAAGCTCGGCGGCGGCATCGCGGTCGCGTTCGTCTCGACCGTGTACGGCGTGGGGCTGGCCAATATGTTCTTCTACCCCATCGCCAACAAGCTCAAGACCATCGTCGCCGAGACCGTGGCCCAGTACGACATCCTGGTCGAGGTGTTCTACGACATCGCCAGCGGCGACCACTCGCGCGTGATCGACGAGCGCGTGGCCGGCATGCTCGCGCGGCCCTAGGCGGGGCGGCGCGCGATGGCCCGCAAACGCTACGACGAGGAGGCCGAGAACCACGAACGCTGGCTGATCTCGTACGCCGATTTCATCACCCTGCTGTTCGCCTTTTTCGTCGTCATGTACGCGATCTCGTCGGTCAACGAGGGCAAGGTCAAGGTGCTGTCGGAGTCGCTCGGCGACGCCTTCGGCAAGGCCGGCGCCGAGGGCGGGGCGGTCCACGTGCCGCCCGCGTTCTCGCTGCCCGAGCTGGTGCGCAAGCGCCACCAGGAGGCGCTGCGGCGCGAGCGTGACGCGCTCACCAAGCTGGCCCAGGGGCTCAAGTCGACGCTCGGCCCGCTCGTGCGCGAAGGCAAGGTCCGGGTCACCCAGAGCGGCATCGGGGTCAGCATCGAGATCAACGCGAGCGTGCTGTTCGAACCGGGCCAGGCGGCCCTGACGGAGCAGTCGCAGCAGACGCTCGGCGCGGTGGCCGTGCTGCTGCGCGACGACCCGCACCTGCTGCAGGTCGAGGGCCACACCGACCCGACCCCGATCAACAACGCCCAGTTCGCCTCGAACTGGGAATTGTCGGCCGTGCGCGCGGCCAGCGTGGTCCGGCTGTTCATCGACGGCGGCGTGGCCGAGCAGCGCCTGACCGTGCTCGGGCACGGCGCCAAGCTGCCGGTGGCCTCGAACGGCACGCCCGAGGGGCGCGCGCGCAACCGCCGCGTGGCCGTCACGATCGTCTCGAAGCTGCCCGGCACGGCCGAGGAAATCCCGATCCCCTGAGCGGAAAAACAACAGCCGCAGCGCGCGTAAAATATTGCTCTAGGCAAATTAGTAAAAAGATAGCAAAATCTGCCTACAACCCGACGGAGACCGACCATGTTCAAACCGCTTCCCGGCGCGCTCGCCGGCGCCGCCCTGCTGCTGGCCTTTTCCCACAACGCCTGGGCCCAGGGCAAACCGATGAAACTGGTGAGCCAGTCGGTCAGCGTCGACTCGCGCGGCGAGCGGGTGGTGGTGCAGTTCACCGTCAACAACCGCACCGAGGCCAATGTGTTCGTGCCCAGATCGGTCGCCAGCGACAAGGCGTTGACGGCGCAGGTGTTCGAGATCCGCAGCGGCGGCGGCGACCCGGTCGCCTACACCGGGCCGATGGTCAAGCGCAAGGCGATCGGCGCCGCCGATTTCAGCGAGATCAAGGCGCGCATGCGCCACCGCAACAAGATCGACATCACCGACAGCTACGCCTTCAAGAAGGGCACCCACCATTACGAACTGACCTATGTGGGCAGCTATGTGAGCGACCCGCGCCAGCTCGGCAAGATGACCACGCTCGCGCTCGCGCCGGTGCAGTTCACCTACACGGGCAAGTAGTGCGGGGCGGCGGCACAAGGCGGGAATAAACCCCGTCGAGGGCGGCCGCCCCGCCGGCCCTGACGGCGGCCGACGCGGCACGCCACGCCGCTCGCGCGACGGCCGCCCCTGCTTATTTCACGGTCCGGTTGGACGAGCGGGACGGTTGGCTCTCGCGCGACGAGCGCCGCTGCGCCGCCGCCTCGTTGCGGGCCTGCTCGCGCGCGTGGCGCGTTTTGGCTTGTGCCGCATACCTTGCCCTGTCCGCCTCCGCCTGCTTTCTATTGGCTTCCTCGATGCGGTCTTGCAAGGTGAGGCCGACACCCGCCCGGGCCCAAGGCAGGGTGGTGGTAATGATGAGAACCGCGATAATTAGCGGGCGCGCGCTTAGTCGGACCGACATGTTTCCTCCAGCGGTAAGTGGATCAGCAGGGGATGGCAGTTTCAGCAGTAGGGGAGGGAGGACCTGGCCGCATTCGGCCCGACGACTTCGCGCTCCCGGCACCTGGCACGGCGGGGCGAGTAGGTACTGCGGCCCGCACCCGGATTGGCCGCATTGGCCGCCTGCTGCATACCCTCCGTCAATATCCGCATCATTTCGAGGCGTTGTTGGGCGGATCGGGGATCATCGTCGGCATAAGTGCCGAATGCGCAGCCGGTCGGTAAGACGCAGCATGCGAAGTACATCGCTACCCTTAAAATGTGGGACATGTAAACCTCCAGATGAGTTCGACGGTTGGCGCAATGCCGGCTCTGTGCATGGCGGGTGCGCGAGCGGCACTCGTTGCCCCGAACGCCGGGGCCAGCGATTCAAGTGTAGGCGGGGGACCGCGCAATGTCGTCACCCGAACGGGTGATCCGCGACGCGGGGCCGGCGGCGACGCGCCGAAGTTTTCCATTGGAACTTACGGCCAGGCCGGGTTCGAAGCGGCGCCCGGCGACAAGCTAGGTGGCGGTCGATCCATGAATCAAGGCGATCAGCTGTCCCTGCCGCTTGGTCGACGTTTTTGCGAATACGCGTTGGACGTGGGTCTTGACGGTGTTGAGGGTGACGCGATGGGACTCGGCTATCTCCGCCAGGGAACTTCCCCGGGCAAGCGCTTGCGCGACGGCAGCTTCGGACGGCGTGAAATCGAACAGCTGCTGCAAGGTCAGCATGCTCGCCGTGACGGTTTCGGGATCACGCACCAGCACGATCGCGGCCGCAGTCGAAGCGCTGCCATCGTGAGACGGCATCAACGGCGCCACCGTCAAGGTTAGCGGGAGGCGGCCCGGCCTCGCGAGGCACATCGACTGGCCGGAGGGCGACGTTCGGCCCGCGGCGATCAGCACTGCGGCGCGCACCAGGCGCTCGAATGTCCGTGCACAGCGCGCTTCGGTCGGAACCAAACACCCGGCTCGCATCCGCAGCGGCGAACCGCCGCCCAGAAGCGAAGCGGCGTAGGGGTTGGCGTGAAGCAGTGTCGAGGACGCGTCGACGACGAAGGCCGCGATCCTGGCGCCCTCGAGCGCGGCAATGCTGAAGCGTTCCCTCATGCCGGCCGCCGCGAGGCGGTGGCGTAACTCCAGGGCCCGCTTCAAGTGCGGAACGAATGCCGACACGCATGCTTTCTCCGCGCTGTCATAGTGCCCGAGCGATCTGACGCGGTGTATGCCGAGCACGCCGAGCTTGCTCGGCGCCACTTGGAAAACCGAGCCGATGACATAAAAGACGTTGGCTTGGCGACACCAGTCGGCGTAATACTCGGTGCGCTCGAATTCGCGGTCGGAAATCATGTCCGCGCTCGAGTGGACCTGCGACATTCCGAGCTCCTGCGCCTTCGCCGCCCACACATCGCGTTTCCAGTAGTAGGCCTCGTACGGGGCCACGATCGAATCCTCGAAATTGGGCGTTCGGTCCAGAAATTGCGCACCGCCGTCCGTGGGTTGGACCAGTACGGCGGAGCTACTGGCACCGAATGCGCGAGCGATTTGGCCACATAGGCCGGCCCATCGCTGAGCGTCGAGCACCGCGTCGTACAAGCTTCCGATCAAATCGTGTTGCAGCAGTCGAGATTTGGCGTGCATGGTTCCACCCTGGTAAATCAAGCGCATGGCCGACAGTCCGAAACGAGGGAATGACGCACAGATCGCGCCGTTTGACGGCGGCATTCCCTTGTAAGGAAATTAACCATACTAAGTGGACCGCAGCGGAGGCACTTTGTGCTGCCACATCCATTTCCGGGGCCTCTCGCTGTTGCAATCTGCGGCCCCTGGCTCCGGCCAATCGTCGGCCGCCCTTTCAAACACCGGGCCGCTGCCCTTTTTCGGGCAGGCATAAAAAAAGCGGGCCGGCGGTCCGTGGACCGTCCAACCCGCTTCAGGTGGCGCTGCCGCCCTTAGTTCAGGTTCGGCGTGTTCTCGCCGAAATACTCGTGCGAATCGGCATTGTCGACCGCCTTGCTCGGATTGCTCCTGGCCAGGTTGGCCGCGGCGCTCTGGCCGTAGGCCCAATCATCGGTGCCGGCGACGGCGTTGAAGTGGCTCATCTCGTGGACCAGCGTGCCGCCCTTCGAGTCGGTGCCCGTCAGCGGCGCCGACCAGAACGCGTTGCACACGTAGATCTTGTACGGCTGGGTCGGATACACGTAGGCGTAGTACGACTGTTTGCAGCTGCAGTCGACCGTGACGGGCTTGTTCGCGAAGGCGTCGCCGATCGCGGCGAAGTGGCTGCGCACGGTCGCGTAGCGCGACGAATTGTAGGTGCCGAACCACTTGGTGTAGCGGGCGCCGGCGCTGCCGCCGTTGAGGTAGCTGTTGGCGCCCGAGGTCATGCTCTTGGCCGCGCTGATGGCCGAGCTGATCGTGCTCGACTGCGACGAGGTGCAGCCGCTGAAGGCGAGGCCCGCCGGTCCGATGGCGCCGGCGCCGGCCTTCATCGCCTCGAGCGAGGCCGGCTGCGCGCCGCGCGGCAGGCGCGCGTCGATCCACAGCGCCAGCGGCGCCGAGCTCAGTTCGGTGGCGTCGGCGCCGCTGGCGCCGGCCTGGGCGCCCGGGTTCGGGGTGAACATCATGTACGAGCTGGTGCGGTAGCGCACGGCGTAGTCGCCCGTCACGCTCATGTCGTACAGGCCCGACAGCTCGACCTTGCTGGTGTGCGAGGCGCCCGGCTTGAGCAGGAAATAATCGCTGGCCTTGGGCGCCGGGCGCTTGTAGTGGGCGCCGAGGTAGGGCACCTCGACGCCGTCGCGCGTGACGTCGAACAGGGACTCCTCGACGCCGGCGAACGGGGTGTGCCATTTGAGCACCATCTGCGGCGTCGACGAGGTGTTGGTGAAGGTCACCTTCATGACCACGTCGTCGTCCTTGTTGAGCTTGACCTTGTCGGCCGCGATGCTGACCGTCACGCCGTTCGCCTGCGCCTGCGCGCCGAAACACAGCGTTGCCGCCACGATTGATACACCCGCTTTTACCAAGTGATTCCAATGCATTGTTTTCTCCGTTTATGGGTTGCCGACCAGGATTTGAGCCCTGCGCGCGGCCGAACGGCCAAGCGCCTTTCCGTGAACTCATGCATTCATGCTCACACAAACCGTGACCGCGAGTAAACGTCGATTCGCTTGTAATTGTTAAGTTTTTGCGAATATTCAATGTTTTTGATAAAGCCAGTTTTTTCCCCGGCCGCGCGCGAACGCACTATGCGGATGGGCCTATCCGGAAATGTCAAATTTGGAACAAATTCGGTGGGAATGTTAAATTCTGGACAGTGACTGAGAAACTTGCGGTACGCCGCGTACGGGCATGAAAAAAGCGGGTTGGCGGTCCGAAGACCGTCCAACCCGCTTGAGGTGGCGCTGACGCCGTTTAGTTCAGGTTCGGCGTGTTCTCGCCGAAATACTCGTGCGAATCGGCGTTGTCGGTCGCCTTGGCCGGATCGCTGATGGCCAGGCTGGCCGCGCCCGCTTGGCCGTAGACCCAGTCGTCGGTGCCGGCGACGGCGTTGAAGTGGCTCATTTCATGGACCAGGGTGCCGCCCTTGGAGTCGGTGCCGGTCATTGGCGCGGTCCAGAACGCCTTGCAGACGTAGATCGTGTACGGCTGGGTAGGGTAGACATACGCGTAGTAGGTCTTCTTGCAGCCGCAGTCGACCGTGACGGGCTTGTTGGCGAACGCGTCCTTGATGGCGGCGAAGTTCGCCTTGACCTTCGACACGCGCGCCGAATCGGCGGCGCCGAACCACTTCGCGTAGCGCGCGCCGAGCGTGCCGGCCATGTAGGCGTCGCCGCCGGCGGCCATGTTCGAGCCCGCCGCCATCGCGGCGGTCACGGTGCTTTGCTGCGAGGCGGTGCACTTGGTGAACGACAGGCCGGCGGCCATCGTGGTCGGCATTCCGGCCTGGCCGGCGGTGCTGACGGTGCCGCGCGGCTGGGCGCCGTCGATCCACATCGTGGTCGCGGTCGACTTCATTTCGCCGACTTCCTTCTTGTCGTTCTTGGGCTTGCCGGCCATCTCGTCGTTGAACAGGCTGAACGACTTGGCGTCGTAGCTGACCGAGTAGGCGCCCGTGATGCTCATGTCGTACATCGACGACAGCTCGACCTTGCTGGTGTGCGAGGCGCCAGGCTTGAGCACGTAGTAGTCGGACGCGACCGGGCTAGGGCGCTTGTAGTGGGCGCCGAGGTAAGGCACTTTGACGCCGTCGCGGGTGACCGTGAACAGCGACTCTTCGATTTCTGCGAATGGGGTGTACCACTTGAGGACGTACTGCGGGGACGACGTGGTGTTCTTGATCGTGACGCGGACGACGACATCGTCGCTCTTGGTCAGGGAGCTTTTTTCCGCTGCAACACTAACCGTGACGCCGTTGGTGGCCGCTTGCGCATTGACGCACAGGGCGGCGATCATGGCAGCAATACTGGTCTTAGCCGTGGTATTCCAATTCATTCGTGTTCTCCGAAGGTGATTTTTATAGTGGGCCGCTTTGTTGCGGCCTTAAATATAAGTTTCCTTAAAGAAAAAGATTATCCTTCGATAAGAAAAACTCATGGATGAATACTCACGGATTAACGCGCCCAAGTAAAGCCGAAAATTGTTTCTTCGACCTTTTTTGTAAAAATGCCAAAGCGCGGGAAAAAAAGCGAACACGGCTGGAATTTCGCGCGCGGACGTGGTATAGACAACTCGCTCGCGGCGCAAAAGCCGGGCCGGCGATGTGCTTGGGAAGGGCGTCTTAGCCGATGACCGGGCGCCGCGGCTGCGGCGTGACGGTGGCCTGGCCGCTGGGGCCGTAGAAATGCGATTCGCCGCCCGCGGAGGGCGCGCGCATCGCATTCAGGATGGTCTGGTTGTAGGTGAATTGCTTGTTGATCAGCATGCCGTTGACGCGGTTGAGCTCCTTGGCCTGGCGCGTGAGCTCGAGCAATTGCTGCCACTGTCCGGCGCTGCCGGCGCCCGGCCCGGCCTTGATCCATGCCTGCATGCCGTCGTCGGCGGCCGCGAAGCCGGCCTCGCGCAACAGGCGTTGGCGCGTCGCCGCGCATTGCCCGAGCTGCGCCACGAGCGCCGACTTGAGCGGCGTGAGCGCGTTCAGCGCCTCGGTGTCGGCCTTGACCAGCACCGCCTGTTCCTGCTGCAGCATGGCGAGCATCTGCCCCATCAGGCGCAGTTCGTCGGGCAGGGTGGCGTTCGGGCTGGTGGCGGACATGATGTTTTTTAGCGTTTTTTAACGTTTGCGGGCGTGCAACAGGCCGCGCACGGTTTCGAGCAGGCCGTCGGCGACTTTTTCGGAATTGACCTGGAACTGGCCGTCGGCGATCGCCAGCTTGAGCCGTTCGACCTTTTTGGCGTCGAACACGGCATTGCCGCCGACCGTGCCGGCCAGCGCCTGGCCTTGCGAGGACAGGTGCACGCTGTCCGACGACAGCCTGGCGGTCGGGCCGGCCTTGTCGGCGCCGCGGGTGCCTGCGGCCGGGCCGGTGTTGCCCGGCAGCGCGGGGGTGCTCTTGAGCGGGTCGTTAATTTTCACAGCATTTTCCTCGTCTTGCCGGAGCGAGAAACTCCGGGGTCTGCCTCGGTAACGGCGCCCCGGCCTTAAACTTTAGCGGCGCCCGCACGGACTTTCCCATATAAATCATCCTCGGCGAGCGCCTAGTATGCCACTTCGACCACGCCGCCGGCGCGGGCCAGCCCGCTCAGGATGACGCCGGCGGGCGTGCGCGCCTGCACCACCTGGCCGTCGGCCGCGTTGCCGAGCGCGCGCGCCTCGCCCGAGACCTTGAAGCCCGGCCCGGCGCTGACCACGCGCACCAATTGTCCTTGTTGCACCACGGGCGGGCTGCGCAAGCCGTCGAGCCGCAGCGGCGCGCCGGCCGGCAGCGACACGGTCGGGCTGCGCCCGGCCGCCTGCGCGATGTCGGTGACGATACCGTTCGGCATGGCCGCGAGGTCGCCCTTGAGCAGCACCAGCTGCGACGGGTCGATCGGCTGGCCCTGCGCGAGCGGCACGGCGGCGGCCACGTAGTCGCCCGTCACGCTCACTTTTGCCTGCACATACAAGCTCCACGCGGGCGCGAGGCAGCGAACCCCGACCGAGGTCTTGCCCCAGGCGCGCGCGCCGCTTTGCTGGAATGCCTGCGGGTCCGGACATGCGGCCAGGCTCAGGCGCGGGTCGAGCCGGCCGACCTCGATCGCGACCTGGCCCGGCAGGCCGGCGCTCTGCACCCGCAGGTGTTGTTCGACCAGCGCGCGCAGGGCGGCCGGATCCTGGCGCGCGCTGTTCGCGGGCGCCGCCTTGACGGCTTGGGCCGATGCCCATGGCGCGCCAAGCAGCAACAGCAGCAAGGGGAGGGCGGACGGGCGGAGGGCGGACAGGCACTTTTTCATGCTGCCATCTTAGGGCGCGCGCCGGCCCGACGAATGCTTGAATAGCCCCCGTTTGCCCGGCCTTCTCGGCCGATTGCGGCGGCCCGCCGGGCCGTACTATCGATCCTGTCACCATCAGCCATGGTCCGGCGGACGGCAAGGGAGAATGCACAATGAGTAAAACGGCATGAGCAAGATCGACGATTACATGCGCTTCAACGAGGTCGCGCTGAGCTTGCGCTCGCAGCGCCAGCAGGTGCTCGCGTCCAACATCGCGAACGCCGACACGCCCAACTTCAAGGCGCGCGACATCGATTTCGCCAGCGCGCTGCAAGGCGCGATCGCGCGCAGCACGGCGCCGGCCGGCGTGCCGGGCGCGACCGGCGCGGCCCATTTCAAGGGCGTCGCCAAAAACGCCGACACGCTGCCCGACGGCACCGCATTGCTGTACCGGACCCCGGCCCAGGGCAGCGTCGACGGCAACACGGTCGATATGGATGTCGAGCGCAACCAGTTCGCCGACAACGCGCTGCGCTACGAGGCCGGCATCACCATGATCAATATGCAGATCCGCGGCCTGATGGCCGCCATCCAGGGCCAATAAGGCCGATAGGGATTCAACGCCATGTCGCTATTTAATATCTTTAACGTGTCCGGTTCGGCCATGAGCGCCCAGGCCCAGCGCCTGAACGTGGTCTCGAGCAACCTTGCCAACGCCGACAGCGCGACCAGCGCCAGCGGCGAGGCCTACCGCGCCAAGCAGGTCGTGTTCGAGGCGGTCCAGACGGGCGGCGGCGGCACCGGCGTGCGCGTCCAGCAGGTGGTCGAGGATGCCTCGCCGCTCAAGCAGGTGTACGACCCCAAGCATCCGATGGCCGACGAAAAAGGCTATGTCGCGATGCCCAACGTCAACGTGGTCGACGAGATGGTCAACATGCTGTCGGCCTCGCGCTCCTACCAGACCAATGTCGAAACCATGAACGCGGCCAAAAGCATGCTGCTTAAAACCCTAACGCTCGGTCAGTGACCGGATCGGAAACCCCATGACCGCCATCGCCACCCAATCGCCCGCCATCATCAACGACCTGATGGCCGTGATGAACCCGCGCAAGCAGGCCGCCGTCGCCGGCAGCGTCGAGGCCGACCAGGACAAGTTCATGACGCTGCTCGTGACGCAGCTCAAGAACCAGGACCCGATGAACCCGCTCGACAACGCGCAGATCACGAGCCAGCTCGCGCAATTGTCGACCGTCACCGGCGTCAACAAGCTCAACACTACGCTCGAATCGCTCAAGGCCAGCTACCAGTCGTCCGAGGCGCTGCAGGCGGCGAATATGATCGGGCACGGCGTGCTGGTCGAGGGCAATAGCCTGACGCTGCACGAGGGCAAGTCGATCATCGGCGTCGAGCTTGGATCGAGCGTCGACAACCTGCAGGTCATCATCACCGACCCGCGCACCGGCAAGGACGTGCACACGCTCGAGCTCGGCCCGCACGGGGCCGGCGTGACCCCGGTCGCGTGGGACGGCGTGATCGACGGCGTGCCCTCGGCCAACGGCGCCTACACCTTCCGCGTGGTCGCCGAGAACGGCGGCGAGGTGGTCAAGGACGCCAAGGCGCTCGCCTTCGATAGCGTCGGCAGCGTGACCACGAGCGCCAAGAACGGCGTCCAGCTGAACCTGATGCTCAAGGGCGGCATGGTCACGATGGCCGACGTCAAACTCATCATGTAATTGCAGCCGCTATTAACCTTTTCACCAGGAGATCAACATGTCTTTCCAACAGGGACTTAGCGGCTTGAACGGCGCTGCAAAATCGCTCGACGTCATCGGCAACAACATCGCCAATGCGAGCACGGTCGGCTTCAAGACCTCGCAGGCGCAGTTCGCCGACGTCTATGCCAATTCGCTCAACGGCGCGGCCGGCAACCAGGCCGGCATCGGCGTCAAGGTGTCGCAGATCGCCCAGCAGTTCAGCCAGGGCAATATCGAGGCGTCCAACAACCCGCTCGACATCGCCATCAACGGCTCGGGGTTCTTCCGCACGACCGTCAACGGCGCGACCCAATACGCGCGCAACGGACAGTTCGCGCTCAACAAAGACGGCTTCGTCACCAACGCCCAGGGCGCGATGCTGACCGGCTACATGGCCGGCCCGACCGGCAACATCCTGGCCGGTTCGCCCGTGCCGCTGCAGATCAGCACGGCCAACCTGCAGCCGCTCGCGACGAGCCGCATCGACACCGAACTGAACCTCGACTCGGCCAGCGTGGCGCCGCTCGTGACGCCGTTCAACCCGAACAACTCCGACACCTACAACAAGCAGACCGCGATCGACGTCTACGACAGCCTCGGCACCCCGCACGTGGTGAGCTCGTATTTCGTCAAGTCGGCGCCCGGCGTGTGGGACGTCTACGTCGCCAACGACGGCACCGAGATCACCAAGCTCGAAGTGGCGAGCGCCTCGCACGACCCGAGCGCGGCCGCCCCGACCAGCGTCACGCGCCAGGAGTGGGTCAACGCGATGGCCGCCGTGCCGCGCGACCCGGCCCGGGTCAACCTGGCCGCGCAAAACTACGCGAGCGCCGCCGGTGACGCGGTCGAGCAGGCCGCCGCCGCCGCCGGCGCCAGCGCCGCCGACGTGGCCGCGATCAACACCGCCGCGACGGCGGCCGGCAACACCATCGGCATCACGCCCGAGCAGATCGACGCCGCCATCACGACCTCGGTCAGGGTGCCGCCGGTCAGCGTCGGCCAGCTCAAGTTCGACACCTCAGGCGCGCTGAGCCCGACCCTGATGGCGGGCGATCCGGCGCCGTTTTCGGTGGCCCTGCCGATGTACCCGTCGACCGGCGCGGCCGACACGCTCACGGTCAGCCTCGGCTTTGCCGGCACCACCCAATACGGCTCGGCCACGCGCGAAAAACTGTCGCAGGACGGCTACGCCTCGGGCCAGTTGCAGCGTTTCGCGGCCGGCGCCGACGGCGTCATCATGGGCCAGTACAGCAACGGCCGCTCGCAGGCGCTGGGGCAGATCGTGCTGTCGAACTTCGCCAATCCGAACGGGCTCACGCCGCTTGGCAACAACGCCTGGGCCGAGTCCTCGACCTCGGGCGTGCCCCTGGTCGGCGTGCCGGACTCGGGCGGGCGCGGCGTGCTGCAGTCCTCCGCGGTCGAGACCTCGAACGTCGACCTCACGGCCGAGCTGGTCAATATGATCACCGCGCAGCGGGTCTACCAGGCCAACGCGCAGACCATCAAGACCCAGGATTCGATCCTGCAGACGCTGGTCAACCTGCGCTAACGCGAACGCCAAGGGGACGCCGCATGGACCGCCTGATCTACACCGCCGCCAGCGGCGCCAAGCACCTGCTCGAGCAGCAGGCCACGACCGCCAACAACCTGGCCAACGTCAGCACCACGGGCTTCCGGGCCCAGATCGACGCCTTCCGCGCGGTGCCGGTGGTCGGCGGCGCGCTGCCGACCCGCAGCTTCGTGGTCGGCTCGACCGTGGGCAGCGATTTTTCGGCCGGACCCTTGCAGATGACGGGGCGCGCGCTCGACGTGGCGGTCTCGGGCAAGGGCTGGATCGCCTTGCAGATGCCCGACGGCAGCGAGGCCTACACCCGCAACGGCGGCCTGCAGATGAACGCTAACGGGGTGCTGCAGTCGAACGCCGGCTTCGCGGTGCAGGGCGACGGCGGCACGATCACGGTGCCGCCCGAGGTGACGGTCGAGGTCGGCAGCGACGGGACCGTCTCGACCATGACGACGACCAACACGCCGGGCGCGCCGACGGTGCTGGGGCGGCTCAAGCTGGTCAATCCGGACGAGGCGAATCTGGTGCGCGGGGACGACGGCTTGTTCCGCCTGCGCGACGGTTCGGCCGCCGCGTCCGATCCGCTGGTCAAGGTGGTCGGTGGCGCTTTGGAAGGCAGCAACGTGAGCCCGGTCGACTCGATGGTGAGCATGATCACGCTCGCGCGCGCGTTCGAAACCCAAATGAGCCTGCTCAAGAATGCCGAGAACAACGCGGCGAAAGCTACCCAGATCCTCGCTTTGAGTTGAGGCTGCGGCGCGCATAATTCTTACTGGGGCCTCTCCCCGTCGTTCCCGCGCAGGCGGGAACCCATGCTGAGCGTACGGGCAACCGGCGCGGCTTTTGCCAGCGCAGTATGGGTCCCCGCCTACGCGAGGACGATGTGGTGGGGGAGCGAGCTCCGTTTATGTGTGCGTACCGTAACTGGAGAAGCAAATGATCCGTTCCCTATATATCGCCAAGACCGGTCTCGAGGCGCAGCAGACCAATCTCGACGTCATCACCAACAACCTCGCCAACGTGAGCACGAACGGCTTCAAGCGTTCGCGCGCCGTGTTCGAGGATTTGCTGTACCAGAACGTGCGCCAGCCCGGCGCCCAGTCGTCGCAGCAGACCAACCTGCCGTCGGGCCTGCAGATCGGCACCGGCGTGCGCGCCGTCGCCACCGAACGCATCCACACCCAGGGCAACCCCCAGCTCACCAGCAACTCGAAAGACCTGATGATCAACGGCTCGGGCTTTTTCTCGGTGCTGCTGCCCGACGGCGCCACCGGCTACACCCGCGACGGCGCCTTCCAGAGTGACGCCAACGGCCAGCTCGTGACCTCGTCGGGTTTTGTGATCCAGCCCGCGATCACCGTGCCGACCAACGCGCTCTCGATCACGGTCGGGCGCGACGGCGTGGTCTCGGTCACGCTGCCGGGAACGGCGGCCCCGTCCCAGGTCGGCACCCTCCAGCTGACCACCTTCGTGAATCCGGCCGGCCTCGAATCGAAAGGCGAGAACCTGTACGCCGAGACCGGCTCGTCGGGCACCCCGAACACCAACACCCCGGGCACCAACGGCGCCGGCGTCATTTTGCAGGGCTATGTCGAGACCTCGAACGTCAACGTGGTCGAGGAGATGGTCAATATGATCCAGACCCAGCGCGCCTACGAGATCAACAGCAAGGCGATCACGACGTCCGACCAGATGCTGGCCAAACTGTCGCAGCTGTAAACAGGAAGCCCGATTATGCAAGCGCGACTCATTCCCCTCCTTGTTCCCGTGCTGCTGGCGCTGGCCGGCTGTTCGGCCGTGCCCTCGTCGATCGTGCAGCAGCCGACCACCTCGCGCCCGATGATGCTCGACCAGGCGCCGGCGAGCAACGGCGCGATCTACCAGGTCGCCTCGTACCGCCCGATGTTCGAGGACCGGCGCGCGCGCCACATCGGCGACCTGCTCATCATTAACATCATCGAGAAAACCGCCGCCCTCAAGACCGGCGCGAGCTCGGGCAACAAGTCGGGCGAGGTCGGCTTCAAGGTGCCGGGCCCGATCCAGAAATACATCGGCGGCAATGTCGCGGTCGAAAACGGCAGCAAGTTCGCCGACGCCGACAACCAGAGCGCGAGCAACACCTTCAGCGGCACGATCGCCGTCACCGTCACCGAGGTGCTCTCGAACGGCAACCTGATCGTGGCCGGCGAAAAACAGATCGCGCTCAACAAGGGCGTCGAGTTCATCCGCTTCTCGGGCATGGTCAGCCCCGACACCATCGGCGTCGGCAACACCGTGTCGTCGACCAAGGTGGCCGACGCGCGCGTCGAATACCGCACCAACAGCCAGGTCGACCGCGCCGAAGTCACCGCGATGGTCTCGCGCTTCTTCCAATCCTTGCTGCCGTTCTAAGAATTTTAAGGTAGACCATGCCCATGCGCCGCCCATCCACCATCCTCGCCGCCGCCTTGCTCGGCGCGCTGCTGGCCGCGCCGCTCGCGCAGGCCGAGCGCATCAAGGACCTGGCCAGCATCGCCGGCGTGCGCCACAACCAGTTGATGGGTTACGGCATCGTCGTCGGCCTCGACGGCACGGGCGACCAGACCACCCAGACCCCGTTCACGGTGCAGTCGGTGGTGTCGATGCTCCAGCAAATGGGCGTGAACCTGCCGCCCGGCGCGACCTTGCAACTCAAAAACGTGGCCGCGGTCACGGTCACGGCCTCGCTGCCGCCGTTCGCGCAGCCGGGCCAGACGCTCGACATCACGGTCTCGTCGATGGGCAACGCCAAGAGCCTGCGCGGCGGCACCTTGCTGATGACCCCGCTCAAGGGCGCCGACGGCCAGGTCTACGGCATGGCCCAGGGCAACCTCGTGGTCGGCGGCGCGGGCGCCTCGGCCGGCGGCGCGCAAGTGCAGATCAACCACCTGAGCGTGGGCCGCATTTCGGGCGGCGCCACGGTCGAGCGCGCGGTGGCCTCGGTGCTCGGCGAGAACCAGCAGATCACGCTCGAACTCAACAGCACAGACTTCACCACGGCCTCGCGCGTGGTCACGGCCATCAACGACCATTTCGGCGCCGGCATCGCCAGCGCCCAGGACGCGCGCGTGATCCGCGTGCGTTCGCCGTCGAGCAGCGACCAGCGCGTCGCGTTTTTGGGCGTGCTCGAGGGGCTCGAGGTCAATCCGGCGCGCACCGCCGCCAAGGTCATCATGAACGCGCGCACCGGCTCGGTCGTGATGAACCAGTCGGTCACGCTCGAAAATTGTGCGATTTCGCACGGCAACCTGTCGGTCACGATCGGCACCGATACCGTGGTCAGCCAGCCGCGTCCGCTGTCAGGCGGGCAAACCGTGGTCACCCGGAACGCGCAGGTCGATGTGAAGGCGGAGCCGGGCAAGGTCATCAACGTCAAGGGCGGCGCCTCGCTGGCCGAAGTGGTCAAGGCGATGAACGCGATCGGGGCCACGCCCCAGGACCTGCTGTCGATCTTGCAGGCGCTCAAGGCGGCCGGTTCCCTGCGCGCCGACCTCGAGATCATCTAGGAGCGCCACATGGACAGCCTCAAGCACGACCTCAGCAGCCGCCTCGCCTTTGACAGCAAGGGCCTCGGCGGGCTCAAGGCGTCGGCCAAGGCGGGCTCGCCGGAGGCATTGAAGGCGGCCTCGACGCAGTTCGAGGCGATGTTCATCAACATGATGATGGAGAGCATGCGCGCCGCGACGCCGCAGGATGGCATGTTCGATAGCGAGCAGAGCAAGATGTTCACCTCGATGCTCGACCAGCAGACCAGCGAGAACCTGGCCAAGCGCGGGGTCGGTTTGGCCGATGTGCTGATTCGTCAATTGACGAGCCAAGCGGTTAACGCGCAGGCGCTCGCGATCGGCGGCGAGCCCGTCAAGCAGGCGGACGCGGGCCTGCCGTACACGGGCGGGTTCAAGATGCATCCGATTATCAAAGACGCGCTCGCGGGTGTGTTGCCGGTGGCGCCGGCCGGGCCTGCGTGGTCGGCGGCGCAGTTGCAGGATACGCCGCGGGTGGCGTCGCAGCAGGAACACGTGCGCGCGTTCCAGAGCAAGATGGGCGTGCACGCGGAGGAGGCCAGCCGCGCTTCGGGCATCCCGGCCAAGTTCATGCTGGGCCAGGCCGCGCTCGAGTCGGGCTGGGGCAAGCGCGAGATCCAGAATGCGGACGGCAGCGCGAGCCACAATCTGTTCGGCATCAAGGCCGGGGCGGGGTGGAAGGGCAAGGTTGCCACCGCGACCACGACCGAGTATGTGAACGGGGTGCCGCAGACCAGGGTCGAGCGGTTCCGGGCGTATGACAGCTATGCGGACAGCTTTAATGATTATGCGCGGATGATCAGTAGTAATCCGCGCTATGAGAAGGTGCTGGCCGCCGCCGGCGACGCGAGCAGCTTTGCGCATGGGCTGCAAAAGGCGGGGTATGCGACCGATCCGCGCTATGGCGAGAAGCTGAGCCGGATCATCCGGCAGTCGCTCGGGTAATTCCAATGACCGCTGATCCAAGCAAATCCACCACATCGTCCTCGCGAAGGCGGGGATCCATAGAACGTCGGCTATGAGCAACTGTTCTATGGGTCCCCGCCTCCGCGAGGACGATGTGGGGGTTTGTTGAGTGCCGTGGTGTCGGGAAACATAGATGCAAAAACGACATGATTCCAAGGCGCCAGCTAAAGTTCCGGCTTTTCCTGCCGTAGACTAGCGTAACTCTAGGAAGAAACTATCATGGCTGGAAACATACTCAACGTCGGTAAAAGCGCGCTGTTCGCGGCGCAAGTGGGCCTGACCACGACCGGGCACAACATCGCCAACGCCAACGTGGCCGGCTACAGCCGCCAGACCGTGGTGCAGGGCACCGCGTTCGGCCAGGACATGGGCTTCGGCTTCATCGGCAACGGCACCGACGTCTCCGAGATCAAGCGCTATTCCGACGCCTTCCTCAACGGCCAGGTGCGCCAGGCCCAGGCCACGACCAGTTCGCTCAACTCCTTCTATACCCAGATCAGCCAGGTCGACAACCTCATGGCCGACCCGACCACGGGCTTGTCGCCGGCGCTGCAAGGCTTCTTCAAGTCGGTGCAGGACCTGAGCGCGGCCCCGACCTCGAACGTGGCGCGGCAGGCGATGCTGTCGGCCGGCGAATCGCTGGCCTCGCGTTTCCAGGGCATCGACGCGCGCCTGCAGGAGTTGCGCGGCAACGTCAACTCGCAAATCAGCTCAAACGTGAACGCGATCAATTCGTACGCGAGCCAGATCGCCCAACTGAACGAACAAATCTCGCAGAACAGCTCGACCCCTGGGCGCCAGCCCAACGACCTGCTCGACGCGCGCGACCAGCTCATCGCCGAACTGAACACGCACGTCAAAACCACCGTCGTCCCCAGCGAACGCAACACCGTGACCGTCTCGATCGGCAGCGGCCAGCCGCTGGTGGTCGGCGCGCGCGCTTTCAGCCTCGCGGCGATCCCGTCGGCCAGCGACAGCTCGCGCATCGAAGTCGCCTATGTGAGCGGCGGCCAGCCACAGCGCATGGCCGACAACACGATCAAGGGCGGCGAGCTCGGCGGCCTGCTTGAATTCCGCAGCGGCGCGCTCGACCAGGCCCAGAGCCAGCTCGGCCGCGTCGCCGCCGGCGTCGCCCTCTCGTTCAACGCGCAGCACGGGCTCGGCCTCGACCAGGCCGGCCAGGCCGGCGCCGCGTTCTTCAAGGTCGGCACGCCGTACGTCGGCGCGAGCCAGACCAACAACCCGGCCAGCAACACCACGGTCAAGGCCGAACTGGTCGACGCCTCGAAGCTGACCCAGAGCGACTACAAGGTGCAGTACGACGGCGCCGATTTCGTCGTCACGCGCCTGTCCGACAACACCCAGACAAAAATCGTGCCGTATCCGCAGACCGCGGCCCAGATCATCGACGGCGTCGCCTACACCATCACCGGCGGCGCGAGCGCGGGCGACAGCTACTCGGTGCGCCCGACGATCAACGGCGCCTCCGAATTCGGCATGGCCATCAGCGACCGCAGCAAGATCGCCGCCGCCGCCGCCGTGGTGTCCGAGGCGCGCCTGCAAAACACCGGCTCGGGCAAGATCGGCGAGGCCGTCTACGGCGCCGCCTACATGGACGCGCCGCTGAGCGCGCCGCTCAAGCTGACCTTTTCGACCCCGCCCGGCGGCGGGCGCCAGTTCACCGCGACCGCGCCCGTCACCGTGACGGTGGGCGGGGTGCCGACGCAATACGCGGCCGGCGACCTGATTTCGTATTCGGCCGCGAGCGGCGCGACCGTGAGCAGCGGCGGCCTGAGCGTGGCCTTGTCGGGCGCGCCCGACAGTGGCGACGTGTTCACCGTCGCCGCAGGCAACGGCAACTCGAGCGACAACCGCAATATGCGCGCGCTCGGGGCCTTGCAGACCAAGAGTGTGTTCGACGGCGGCAACGGCACGTTCCAATCCGCGTACGCGGAGATGGTCAGCTTTGTCGGCAACAAGACACGCGAGACGCAGGTTTCAATGGCCGCCAGCGAGACCATGCTCGCGCAGGCGCGCCAATCGCAGGGGGAGGTGTCGGGCGTGAACCTCGACGAGGAGGCGGCCAACCTGCTCAAGTACCAGCAGGCCTACCAGGCCGCGGGCAAACTGATGCAGGCGTCCAGCGAGATGTTCGATACGCTGCTCTCACTCGGAAGCTAATTGCCGGCGCCGCCAAACGGCGGCGCACCGGCCGAAAGGATCACCATGCGTATCAGCACCAGTTCCATGTTCGAAGCGGGCACCAGCCAGCTCGGCACCTTGCAGTCGCAGATGGCCAAGACCCAGCAGCAACTGGCGACCAACCGCCGCATGCTGAGCCCGGCGGACGACCCGATCGCCTCGGCGCGCGCGCTCGAAGTGACGCAGTCGCAGGCGGTCAACACCCAGTTCGCGACCAACCGCCAGAACGTGCGCAGCGCGCTCTCGCTCGAAGAAAGCGCGCTCGCCAGCGCCACCGACGTGCTGCAAAACGTGCAGACCCTGACGGTGGCGGCCGGCAACGGTTCTTTGAACCAGGCCGACCGCAACGGACTGGCCGACCAGGTCGCCTCGCAGCTCGACGAACTGCTGGCGCTGGCCAACAGCACCGACGGCCTCGGCGGCTACCTGTTCGGCGGCTTCCGCTCGTCGAGCCCGCCGTTTGTGCGCGGCGCCGGCGGCGTCGCCTACGAGGGCGACCAGGGCGTGCGCCAGATGCAGATCGGCAGCCAGCGCCAGATTCCGATGGGCGACCCGGGCAGCGCGGTATTTTTGAGCAACCCGACCGGCAACGGCAGCTTCGTCACGCGCGCGGACCCGGCCAACGCCGGCGCGCTGGTCGTTTCGACCGGCAGCGTGAGCAATGCCGCCGAGTTCGCGCGCGACAACTACAAGCTCACTTTCGCGGTCAACGCGGGCGTGACGACCTACACCATCACCGACGGCCAGAACGTGGCGGTGCCGCCGCCGCCGGCCAACGCGGCCATGCCGTATGTGAGCGGGCAGGCGATCAACTTCAAGGGCATGAGCTTCGACGTCGCGGGCACGCCGGCCAACGGCGACGTCGTCACGGTCGGGCCGAGCACCAAGCAGACGGTGTTTGAAACGCTCGAAAAACTGATCACCAGCCTGCGCACGCCGGCCACCGACGCCGCCGGTCGCGGGCGCCTGACGGCCAACCTGGCCGAGGGCGGGACCAACCTCGCGAGCGCGCTCGACGGGGTGCTGTCGGTGCATTCCTCGGTCGGCTCGCGCATGGCCGAGCTCGACAATCTCGACAGCACGGGCGAGGACCTCAACATCCAGTACGCGGCCACGCTGGCCGGTTTGCAGGAGATCGACATGGTCAAGACGATCTCGTTGTTCACGCAGCAGCAGTTCACGCTCGAGGCGGCGCAAAAGTCGTTCAAGACCTTGTCGGGCTTGTCGCTGTTTAACTATATCGGTTAAGTCAAGGCGACGATACTGCGGGCGCACATTTCAAAATAACGGGAAAATTTGCATACCACTACATGGGTTAAGGCAAAGCGTTGATACTGCGGCCGTGCGCTTGCAAGTAACGCAAAAATTCGCATGCCACTACCTTGGTAAAGGTAGAGCGTTAATACTGCGGGCGCACGCCTCCAAGTGACGCAGAAATTCACATACCACCACATCGTCCTCGCGAAGGCGGGGACCCATAGAAGTGCGCCCAGCATGGGCATAGT
>JAZKIN010000197.1:0-22751 GCA_040384885.1 Pseudomonadota bacterium
ACCTGCGCAACTACGTCGACCGCACCTTCCGCCACATGGCCGAGGCCAAGCACCTCGCCTTCACGGTCGACCTGGCCGAGGCGCTGCCGACGGCCGTGATGACCGACACCACGCGCCTGCAGCAGGTGCTCAAGAACCTGCTCTCGAACGCTTTCAAGTTCACCAGCCACGGCCAGGTGCAGCTCGAAATCGGCCTGGTCACGAGCGGCTGGACCAGCGACCATCCGAACCTGGTGCACGCCGACGCGGTGCTCGCCTTCACGGTGCGCGACACCGGCGTCGGCATCGCCTCGGACAAGCTGCAGCTCATCTTCGAGGCGTTCCAGCAGGCCGACGGCTCGACCGCGCGCAAATACGGCGGCACCGGCCTTGGCCTGTCGATCTCGCGCGAACTGGCGCGTTTGCTGGGCGGCGAGATCCGGGTCGAATCGGTGGTCGGCCAGGGCAGCACCTTCACCCTGTTCCTGCCTTACAACCGGGCCGGTTTCATCAACTACGACCAGGCACGCCAGCCGCAGGCACGGCTGCCGGCGCCGCCGTCGCACGTGGTGTACACGGGCGCGCCGCAAATGGTGGCCAGCGAAGTGGTCGACGATGCGGGCCAGTCGCTGATGATCGAACACGCCGGCATGCTCGACGACCGCAGCCTGATCGCGCCGGGCGACCCGTCGGTGCTGATCATCGAGGACGACGAGCGCTTTGCCAAACTTGTGCTCGAATTCGCGCGCGAGAAAAACTTCAAGGCCATCGTCACGCACCAGGGCGACTCGGCGCTGTCGATGGCGCGCGACTACCTGCCGTCGGCGATCTTGCTCGACATCGACCTGCCCGACATCGACGGCTTCACGGTGCTCGACCGCCTCAAGCGCGACCCCAGCACGCGCCACATCCCGGTGCATGTGATGTCGAGCCTGCGCGAGCGCGAACGCGCGCTGCGCCAGGGCGCCATTTCGTACATCAACAAGCCGGTCTCGCGCGAGGCGCTGCAGGAGGAGTTCACACGGATCCAGAAATTCCTGCTCGGCGGCAAACGCAGCCTGCTCGTGGTCGACGACGAAAAAATGCAGCGCGACTCGATCGTCGCCCTGATCGGCGACGCCGACCTGCGCATCGTCGCCGTCGAAACCGGCGAAGCAGCGCTCGAAGCGCTGCGCTCCTCGCATTTCGACTGCATGGTGCTCGACCTGACGCTGCCCGACATCAGCGGCTTCGACCTGCTCGACGTGATCGGCAAGGACACGGCGCTGCGCGACCTGCCGATCGTGATCTACACGGCCAAGGAACTCAATCGCAAAGAAGTCACGAAACTCAAGCGCTACGCGAAGACGATCGTGATCAAGGACGCGCGCTCGCCCGAGCGCCTGCTCGACGAGACGGCGCTGTTCCTGCACCGCTCGCACGCCAGCCTGCCAGAGCTGCAACGGCGCATGATCGAAGAGGTGCACGCGGCCGACGGCGGCCTGGCCGGGCGCAAGGTGCTGATCGTCGATGACGACCTGCGCAATATTTTCGCACTCAGTTCGCTGCTCGAACGCCAGCAGATGCAGGTCTCGTTCGCCGAAAACGGGCGTGACGGCATCGAGGTGCTCGAGAAGGATTCGAGCATCGAGATCGTCCTGATGGACATCATGATGCCGGAGATGGACGGCTACGACACGATGCGCGCGATCCGGCGCATCCCCAAATTCAAGTCGCTGCCGATCATCACGCTCACCGCCAAGGCGATGAAGGGTGACCGCGACAAGTGTATCGCCGCCGGCGCCTCCGACTACATCACCAAACCGGTCGATGTCGCGCAGCTGCTGTCGCTGATGCGGGTGTGGCTGCATTGACGGGAGCTTTGGGCATGCATACCCCGCTGGCGACCGAAGAACTCGAGATCGACCTGCTGCTCGAGGCCCTGTTCCAATGCTATGGCTTCGATTTCCGTGGCCACGACCGGGCCACGCTCAAGCGCAAGCTGCAGTCGCAGATGGCGCGCCAATCGCTGGCGACGGTGTCTGCGCTGCAGGAGCGCGTGCTGCACGAGGCCGGCGCGGGGCCGGCGCTGCTGCGCGCCCTGAGCGTGCAGCACGGGCATTTGTTCGACGATCCGGTGCACGCGCGTTCGCTGCGCACGGTGTTGCCGGGCTACCTGCGCGGCTCGGCGGTACCGAAGATCTGGCTGGCCGACTGCGCCGGCGTGGGCGAGGCCTGGACGCTCGCGATCGTGCTGGCCGAGGAGGAGCTGCTCGCGCGCACCGAGATTTTTGCGACGGTGTCGAACGAGGACTTGCTGATCGACGCCTGCGAGGCGAGCTTTCCGGCCGAGCGGATGGCCGAGTACGAGGCCAACTACGTCAAGAGCGGCGGGGTCGGCAGGCTGGGCGACTACCTGGCGATCGAAGGCGGGCGCGCGCTGCTGCTGCCGCATCTGCGCGGGCGCATCACGTGGGCGCAGTACAACCTGGTCACGGATGCGTCGTTTAACGAGTTCCAGGTGATTGTGGGCCGCAACGCCCTGCCCGACTTCGGACCGGTGTTGCGCCAGCGCGCGCTGCGCCTGTTCCACGAGAGCCTGGCGCTGTTCGGGGCGCTCGCGCTCGACCGCGTGGAGGATGGCGACGACTTCGGGGCCAGTTTCCATGCGATGTTTCCGAATCAGCCTTGGTACAAGCGTATCGCGTAGCTGCCGAGATCGTCTCGCGCATGGGCTGAATTGCGTTTAAAGACGCTATAGAAATCGTATTGGGAAACCGTAAAAATCATAAACCCACATCGTCCTCGCGGAGGCGGGGACCCAAAGAACAGTTGCTCAGTGCCAGCGTTCCATGGGGGTGGCGCATGCGCCACCGCCTGCGCGAGGACGATGTGGGTTTAGGTTTGTTTTGAAAGTGGCAGCCATCGGTATTCATGCAATGTCGAATACCGAATTCGCACCAATGCCAAATCAAATCGATCCGGCACCGATCAGCGCGAGCGCGGATTTTCCCGACAAGAAAAATGCCGCGGCCGCACAAAGCGCCTTACAACGATCCATGTCAGTCCCTTTTTTATGTCCGGCCGGCGGTCGGCCGCGCCGCGATGCGGTCGCGCCATTCCTGCAAATGGGCCATGCCCTCGGCGCCCGGACGGAACTTCATCAGGCCGCGGCCGAATTCGAGCGCGCAGAACGCCGTGATGTCGGCCACCGTGAAGCGCTCGCCCGCCACATACGCGTGGCGCGACAATTCGCCGTCGAGCCAGCGCGCGGTCTCGCGCATTTTTTCGCCCTGCGAGGCGCCGAACTCGGGAAATTGCGGCTGTTCGAGCGCGGCCAGACCGGGATGGCAGTGGCGCACCGCGTTGGCGATGCCCGCAAACAGATGCATCTCGACGCGGCGGTCGGCCATTTCGATAAACGCGTGCTCGTCGAAGCCCTCGCCCATCAGGTTGACCGCGGGATGCAAGCCTTCGAGATAGCTGCAGATCGCGCGCGTCTCGCACAGCACGCGGCCGTCGTCGAGTTCGAGCGCGGGCACCCGGCCCAGGGGATTTTTAGCCAGAAAGGCTTCGCCGCGGTGCTCGCCCGTGCCGAGGTCGATCGCGACGGTCTCGATGCCCTCGATGCCCTTCTCGGCGATGAACATCGTGACGCGGCGGGGGTTCGGCGCAAACGTGCTGATATAGAGTTTCATGCTTGTCCTTGGCTTGGGTTGGTGCGTGATTGTCCGGTCTCGAGCATGGTGCGCGCGTGCGCGGCGAATTTTTCGGCCGCGACCGGGTCGTCGCTGATGTCGCGCACCGACGCCGGCATCAGCAGGCCTTTCTGCACCGCCGGCCGGGCGCGGATCGCCTCGACCCAGCGCGCCAGGTTGGGCAGGTCGTCGATGCCCACGCCCGACCACTTGTGGGTGCGCACCCACGCCCAGTTGGCGATGTCGGCGATCGAATACTCGCCGGCCAGGTATTCATTGTCCTTGAGCTGGCCGTCGAGCACGCGGAACAGGCGTTTGCTCTCGCCCTGGTAGCGGTCGATCGCGGCCTGGATTTTTTCGGGGTAGTAGCGGTAGAACACATTCGCCTGGCCCATCATGGGACCGATGCCGCCCATCTGGAACATCAGCCATTGCACCACGCGCGAGCGGGCCTTGACCTCCTGCGGCATCAGGCGGCCGGTCTTCTCGGCCAGGTACAGCAAAATGGCGCCCGATTCGAACACGGCGAAATCGTCGAGCCCGCGGTCGACGATGGCCGGAATGCGCCCGTTCGGATTGATGGCGAGGAAGGAGGCTTGTTTCTGCTCGTTCTTGGTGAGGTCGAGCGTATGCAGCGTGTACGGCAGCGCCAGTTCCTCGAGCGCGATCGATACTTTATGGCCATTCGGCGTGGCCGCCGAGTACAGGTCGATCATGGCATCCTCTATTGGTAGATGGGCAATGGGGTGTGGCGAATAATAGCGCCTTCGCCGCCGACGCGCTTGCCCTTCGGCTGTGCGCGCTTGCGTTGACAGGGCCGCCCTTTCACTTTAGATTGGGCGGGAGGCGGCCGCACGGCGGCCTTTGGCCAAGGCCATGTCCAACCGCAGGGGTAAAGCACATCAAGACCAAGACACTGTTGCCGCTGCTCGCACTGCTGGCAGCCTGCGCGGGAACCGCGCCGCCCGCGGCGACGCCACCGCCGGCGCCCCCGGCCGCGGCGGCGGCGGCGCCGCAATACGGCTGGTACCAGCAGGCCCGGGGCGCCGGCAAAAAAATTTACGCGATCGACGCGGCGCAGTCGCTGATCACCATCACGGTGCGCCGCGGGGGCGTGCTCGCGCGCCTCGGGCACGACCACGTGGTGGCCAGCCGCACGATCAGCGGCTTTGTCGCGCCTGACGACGGCCGCGCCGATTTCCATTTCCGCCTCGACCAGCTCACGGTCGACGAGCCCGCGCTGCGGCTGCAGGCCGGCCTCGATACCCAGCCCTCGGCCGACGCGGTCGAAGGCACGCGCACCAATATGCTGGGGCGGGTGCTCGAGGCCGAGCGTTTTCCGTTGGTGCTGCTGCAGGCGCGCCAGGCGGCGGGCGGCTTGCAACTTACAGTCACCCTGCATGGCGTCAGCCGCGACTATGTGGTGCCGACGCGGCTCGAGAAAAGCGCCGGCATGGTCGCCGCCAGCGGCGCCTTGCAACTGCTGCAAACCGATTTCGGCATCGTGCCGATGTCGGTGATGGGCGGCGCCATGCTGGTGCAGGACCCGCTCGAACTCAGCTTCCGGATCGTCGCGCGCGCGCCCAAGCGCTAGCCGCCGCGCCGCCAATGTCGCGGTTCTGCGAAGAAGTCCGTGCTTAATTTTTTGTTTCGATTGTGCATTGTGGATTAGAATGGGACTCGACCCTTTTGGGCAGAATGGAAACATTTCCAGCCCGTGCGTGGTCCCATGTTCAACAAATAAAACCACATGCGCACTCCACGCCCCGATAGTTTCGTGCCTGACCTGCCGGCGCCGCGATGACGGCCTTCGGGTTCGTGCGCATGTCGCGCGCCTTCCACGTGCTCGCGCTGCTCGCCTTGGCGCTGCTGATGCATGGCGGCATGGCCCATGCCCGCCCCGGCGATGTGGTGCTGGGCCAGGCGCAGGACCGCGACATGCTGTCCGATGCGCTGCTGTTTGTGGATCGGGGCGAGCAATTTCCGGCGACGATAGCCGACAGCGCGGCGTGGCAGGCCAGGCTCAAGCCGGCCGCGAAGGTCGACCTGCTCGGCGGCAGCTACTGGATGGTCGTCAAGCTGCGCAACTACACCGACGAGGCCGCATGGGTGCTCGACCCGCGCGACACCCTGATCGAGCATGTCGAGGCACGCCTGATCGGCTCCGACGGCACCGTGCAGGCGATGCGAAGCGGCTACCGCGCCAAGCACGAGTACTTCCTCCACTACGGCAAGAACATCACGCTCAATCCGGACGTGAGCTATCACCTGGCGCTGCGTTTTTCGAGCCCGTACTATGCGCGCATGCCGGTCATTTCGGTCATGCCCCACGCCGACTACGTCAAGCTGGTCGACCGCGAGAACCTGCTCGTCATCGGCGCGCTCGGCGCGCTGCTCGCGCTGGCCATTTTTAACTTCTTCATCTATTCGTTCACGCGCGACCGTTCCTCGCTGTGGTACTCGGTCTATGTGCTGACCTACGCGGCCGCCTGGGCCATGACCTTCCATGTCACGGCCGACCTGTTCGACTGGCACGTGCTCGAGCTGCACTATGTGCCGTTCTTCCTGCTGCCCGTGTTTTCGACCCTGTTCTACCTGAAGTTCCTGCGCCTCGACGAACTGGCGCCGCGGCTGGCCAAGATCAGCATCATCAACCTGGTGCTGCCGCTGCTGCTGCTGCCAAGCTGCTTCTTCGCGCTGTCGTGGGCGCACACGCTGGCGACCATCGCGATCTCGATCTGGATGGTGCTGGCCCTGATCTGCGGCATCGTGGCCTGGAAAAAAGGCTACCAGCCGGCGCGCTTCTTCGTGTTCGCGTTCATCGCGCTGATGCTGCCGGGCTTTGTGATCCTGCCGGCCAACGTCGGCCTGATCCCGGCGATGGTCGACAACGCGCAATTGCTGACGCTGCTCGGCGGCACGCTCGACGGCCTGCTGCTCGCCTTTGCGCTGGCCGACCAGATCCGCCTGCTGCGCGATAACCTGGAACAGCGGGTGCAGGAGCGCACCTCGCAACTGCTCGACGTGAACCAGGCGCTCACGCTGGCCAAGGACCACGCCGAGGTCGTGAGCCGGCACCGGATCGATTTTCTGTCGGCCATGAGCCATGACATCCGCACGCCGCTGGCCGGCGTGATCGGCATGCTCAAGTTCGCGCTGCGCGACCAGACCGTGCATGGACGGACCAAGGAATACCTGCGCATCGGCCTGCACAACGGCGAGTCGCTGCTGGCGATCCTGAACGACCTGCTCGACTTCTCCAAGATCGACGCCGGCAAGCTCACGCTCGAAACGGTCAGCTTCAAACTGGGCGACGTGCTCGAGGACGCGCTGGGCATCCTGCAGACCCAGGCCGACGCCAAAAGCCTGCTGCTCGAATCGTCCATCAACCAGGCGCTGCCCGACTACGTCGCGGGCGACCCGACGCGCATCCGCCAGATCCTGATCAACCTGCTTGGCAACGCGATCAAGTTCACCGAAGCGGGCCAGGTCCGGCTCGAGACGAGCGTGGGCGCGTCCGACGCCAACCTGACCATGGTCACGTTCTCGGTCACCGACAGCGGGCCGGGCATCGGCAAGGAGACCTGTTCCCGCCTGTTCCAGAAGTTCGAGCAGGCCGACCTCTCGACCACGCGCCGCTACGGCGGCTCGGGTCTGGGACTGGCGATCTGCAAGGAGCTCGTCACCCTGATGAAAGGCACCATCGGCGTCGAGAGCGAAGTCGGGGTCGGCTCGCGCTTCCACTTCACGCTGCCGCTGGCGATCGGCATCGCGCCGCTGGTGCCGGAGATGCCCAAGGTGCGCGAGCGCCACAGCCACCAGCTGCGCGTGCTGTGCGCCGAAGACGTGCGCACCAACCAGATCATCATCGGCACCCTGCTCGAAAACATGGGCCACCAGGTGCAGATCGCCGAGAACGGGCTCGAGGCCTTGCGCGCGCTGAGCGCGGCCGATTTCGACCTGGTGCTGATGGACGGGCGCATGCCGCTGATGGACGGCGAGCAGGCCACCCGCCTGATCCGCTGCGGCGGCACCGACGAGGCGCGCGTGCGCGACCCGGCCATCACCATCGTCGCGCTCACGGCCAACATCAGCGGGCCCGATTGCGCGCGCTACCTGGCGGCGGGCATGGACGGCTACCTGAGCAAACCGGTCAACGAAGCGCTCCTGTACGACCAGATCGAAAGCACCATCCGCGACCTGCTCGACAAGGGTGTGACGCTGAAGGCGGCGCCGGCGCAATCGCCACATCAGCAGCAGCAGCAACAGCAACAGCTCGACAAGGAAACCGAATTGGCGCTCCAATTCGGCGTGGCCGGGGTGGCGCGGGCGCCGACGCTGCCGAAGGTGGCGCTGCCGGACGGCGTGTTCCGCATCATGCCGCTGCCGGGTGTCTCGCCCCAGCATATGGACAAGATCACGCAGGCCTTCATCGAGGAGGCGCCGCGCCGCCTGGCGCTGGCGCGCGAGGCGCTGCTGGCCGCCGACGCGGGCGTCAGCGCGGCCGCGTTCCACGCCCTAAAGGGCAGCGCGGGTTATTTCAACACCTCGCAATTGCACGACCTGGCGACCCGCCTCGAATCGCTATGCTCGCGCGGCGCCCTCGAGGGCGCGTTGGCGCTGCTGCCGCAGCTCGAGAACGCGGTGACGCGGGCGATTGGCGATTTGCGGTCGGCCAAGGTCGACGACGCGGTGTGAGCTAAGGGTGTTCAGGCGGCCGCCGGCAAGTCGGCGCGGCACGCCACCGGATTATCCGGATCGCGGCTCCACTCGCACCATCCACCGTCGTAGACGCTGATGCGCTCCCACGCCATCAGCCAGGCATAGAAAAACGCGAGCGAGGCGCGCCAGCCGGTGCCGCAATAGAACGCGGTTTGCTGGCCGTCGTGCACCCCGCAATTGCGCCACATCGCGCGGATTTCGTCGGCGTCGCGCATGCTGCCGTCGGCCTTGTGGAACTCGCTCATGCTGTTGACGTCACCGTCCTTGCCCGCCCTGCCCCAACGCGCGCCCGGGATGTCGCCCTTGGCGGCGATATAGCTGTAGCCCGAGCAGTTGCCGACGAATTCGTCCCAGGTGCGGATGCTCACGAGCGCGCCGTCGCTTTGGCGCAGCAGTTGCCTCGCTTGTTCGGTGCCGATCATGTAGTCGGGGCGCGCCGGGCAGCGCACGCCGAAATCGGCGACCGGCGCCGGCAACGGGGCCGGCCCGGATGCGAGCGCGAAGCCGGCCGCCCGCCAGGCGTCGAAACCACCGTCGAGCAGACGGACGTCGGCCACGCCGGCGTACAGCAGCAGGTGGGCGGCGCGCGCGGCGGCCAGCGTGGCGCGGCCGTAGACGATCACGGTGGTGTCGTGGCGGATCCCGTTGCGCAGCAAGAAGCGCAGCAGCGCCTGGTCCGACACCTTGTTCCACAGGGGTTGGACCTCGAGTTCGGCGGTGTCGATATAGGCGGCGCCGGGAATATGCCCGCGCTCGAACAGCGCGCCCGTGCCGAAGCCCACCTCGAACAAGCACCATCGCCCCGCCGGCGCGGCCGCCGCGCGGCCGCCGCCGAGCGCGTCGAGCCATGCGGGCGTGACGAGCTGGCGCCAGCGGACCAGGTCCTGGCGAAACGGTGCGGGGGCGGCGGCGCTGTCGGAGGGGGTGTTCACGGTGATGCGGATGGCAAAAATAGACGAAAGGACTTAGGCGATGGGACGCTATTTTAAGCCATGCCGCCGGCCGCCCCCCTAAAACAGCGGATCATGGCGCCGGCGCGGCCCGGCGTGCGCCGTCCCCGCTGCCGGCGCGCGCCACCCACGCCGCGGTCCACGGCGCGGTCCACGGCGCGGCAATACGGCGGTCCACAGCGCGGTCCACGCCGGGAACCACACTTAACGCGCTGGCGCGTCGGCGCGGCCGATCGGCTGCTCCATATTGGCCAGAAACCAGGTCGTCGCGCTCATGACGGCGACGTGGCGGCGCAGTTCTTCAGGTTTGACCTTGTCGAGCGTGTCGGCCGGCGAGTGGTGGTAGTTGAAGTAGGTCGAGGTGTCGATCAGCGGGGAGAAGCTCGGCACGCCGGCCATCTCGAGCAAACGCAGGTCGGGCACGCCCACCGCGTCGGCCCGCTTCAGCGCGCCCGCGCCCATCGGCGCGAGCGCCGCCTGTAGCGGTGCGAACAGCTTCATCGCATTCAGGCCCACGCTCGTGTTCATGCCGAACGGGCGGCCGGAACCGCTGTCGCTTTCGATCGCGGCAAAATGCTTACCGGTCAGGGACTTGTTCGCCTCCATGTACGCCTGCGAACCGCGCGCGCCGTTCTCTTCGTTCATCCAGGCGATCATGCGGATCGTGCGGCGCGGGCGGTAGTCGAGATTTTTGAGTATCTCGAGCACCGCCATGGCGCTGGCGACGCCCGTCGCGTCGTCGTTGGCACCGGTGGCCAGGTCCCACGAATCGAGGTGGCCCGACACGATCACGACTTCATCGGCCTTGTCGGTGCCGGGCAGATCGGCGATCACATTGAAGCTGTCCGCGTCCGGAAGAATCTGCGGGGTCAGCGTCAGCCGCATGGTGAGCGGGCCGCGCGCGGCGAGGCGGCTCATGAGCATCGCGTCTTCGCTCGAAACGGCGGCGGCGGGAATGCGGGCGCCGTCCTGCAGGCCGCTAGCTCCCGTGTGGGGAAGGCGGTAGTCGGCGCCGCCGACCGAGCGCACCAGCGCCGCCGTTGCGCCCATCTCGGCCGCGAGGCGCGGACCCAGGGTTCGGTAGCGCGAACCCTGGCCATAGGCCTGGCCCGCCTGCCCGCCGTCGGCCATTTGCTGGTCGAACGGGACATCGAACAACACGATGCGCCCTTTGACTTCGGCCTTGCGCGCGGCCAGTTCGTCGAAACTGCGCAGCACGATCACTTGCGCGCTCAGGCCGGCCGCCGGCGTCGCGCCGGAGCCGCCGAGCGCGGTCAGCACCACACGCTGCGAGACGCCCGCCGGGCGGCCCGCGTAGTCGACCAGCGCACCCGTTTCGATGCCGCGCACCCAATGCGGGACTTTGACCGGTTGCAAGGTCACGCGCGCGCCCAGTTTTCGCATGGCCTCGGCGACCTGCTCGACGGCAGCGGCAGCACCGGCCGAACCGGACAGGCGCGGACCGATCAGGTCGGTCATGTCGGAAAGGCGTTCGTAGGCGTAATTGCTGCTCAACGCGGTGTCGCGCACTTTGGCGAGCGCGGCCGGGTCGCTGCCGGGCGTGGCGGCAAACGCAGACGAACCGAGCAGGCAGGCGGCGATGAGCGCCAGCGCCGATTTGGTCTCAGGCTTGCGCGCAGGCGTAAATACGGGCATCAGCGCAGGCGAAAGTACGGGCGTAAGAACGGGGGTAAAAACGGGTGTAAGTACGGGGCGGGTGTAGAGGCGGCGGGTCATGAGTCGAATCCTTTTGCGTGGGCGCATAAGGCTCGAACAATATCCCATCTGTATTCTTTTTGCTCGGGAAGTTGACGGTTCCGCCGTCCCGCAACCGGCTCCGCGCTGTTTCGAGCGCAAGCAGTTTTACTTCTTGTACTCCCGGTAGTCGGCGTCGATCACGTCGTCGTTTGCGCCTTGCGGGCGTGGCTCGGCCGGCCCCGCGCTGCTATCGTTGGCGGCGCCCGGCTGCTGCTGCGCGCCGGCGGCCATTTTTTCGCCGAGCTTTTGCGCGGCGCCCGACAGCGCCGCGATCTTCGCGTCGATCCCGGCTTTGTCGTCGCCCTTGAGCGCCCCCTCGAGACTGCCGATCGCCGCTTCGATCGCGTCCTTGTCTGGACCGCCGAGCCTGTCGCCGTAGTCGGTCAGCGTCTTGCGCGTGGCGTGGACGAGCGCGTCGCCCCGGTTGCGGCTCTCGGTCAATTCTTTGACCCGCTTGTCTTCGGCCGCGTGGGCCGCGGCGTCGCTGACCATCCTTTGGATTTCGGCCTCGGTCAGCCCGGAGTTGGCCTTGATCGTGATCTGGTTGGCCTTGCCGCTTGCCTTGTCCTTCGCGCTCACGTGCAAGATGCCGTTGGCGTCGATATCGAAGCTCACGTCGATCTGTGGCATCCCGCGCGGCGCAGGCGGAATGCCGACGAGATTGAATTCCCCGAGCAGCTTGTTGCCAGCGACGATTTCACGCTCGCCCTGGTAGACCCTGATCGTCACAGCCGGCTGCTTGTCGTCGGCCGTGCTGAACACTTCGCTGAACTTGGTCGGAATCGTCGTGTTTTTCTGGATCATCTTGGTCATCACGCCGCCCAGCGTCTCGATGCCGAGCGAGAGCGGCGTGACGTCCATGAGCAGAAGGTCGGTGCGCTCGCCCGACAACACCGAACCCTGGATCGCCGCGCCCACGGCGACGGCTTCGTCGGGGTTGACGTCCTTGCGCGCCTCTTTGCCGAAGAACTCCCGGACCTTTTCTTGCACCTTGGGCATGCGCGTCATGCCGCCCACGAGGATCACGTCGGCCACCTTGGCCGTGTCGATGCCGGCGTCCTTGAGCGCGGTGCGGCACGGCGCGATCGTTTTGGCGATCAGGTCCTCGACCAGCGCTTCGAGCTTGGCGCGCGTGATCCGCAAATTCAGGTGCGCCGGCGCGCCGTTGGCCATCGCGATGTAGGGCTCGTTGATCTCGGTTTGCTGGGTCGAGGACAGCTCGATCTTGGCGCGCTCGGCCGCGCTCTTGATGCGCTGGAGCGCGATCGGGTCCTTGCCGAGTTCGATGCCGCTGGTCTGTTTGAATTCGCCGATGATGTGGTCGACGATGCGTTGGTCGAAATCTTCGCCGCCGAGGAAGGTGTCGCCGTTGGTCGAGAGCACCTCGAACTGCTTCTCGCCGTCGGCGGCGGCGATCTCGATGATCGAGATATCGAAGGTGCCGCCGCCGAGGTCGTAGACGGCGATCACGCGCTCGCCGGCGTCGGTTTTGTCGAGCCCGAATGCGAGCGCGGCCGCGGTCGGCTCGTTGATGATGCGTTTGACGTCGAGCCCGGCGATGCGGCCGGCGTCTTTGGTGGCCTGCCGCTGCGCGTCGTTGAAGTAGGCCGGCACGGTGATGACGGCCTCGCTGACTTTTTCGCCGAGGTAGTCTTCGGCCGTCTTTTTCATTTTACGCAGCACTGCGGCCGATATTTGCTGCGGCGCCAGCTGCTGGCCGCGCACCTCGACCCAGGCGTCGCCGTTGTCGGCCTTGATGATCTTGTAGGGCATCAGGTGCAGGTCTTTTTGCACCTCTTGTTCGTCGAACTTGCGGCCGATGAGGCGCTTGACCGCAAACAAGGTGTGGTGGGGATTGGTCACGGCCTGCCGTTTGGCCGGCGCGCCGACGAGGATTTCGCCGTCGTCCTGGTAGGCGACGATCGACGGGGTCGTGCGCCCGCCCTCGGCGTTCTCGATGACCCTGGCCTGTCCGCCCTCCATGATGGCGACGCAGGAATTGGTGGTGCCGAGGTCGATGCCGATCATCTTTGCCATGACTGCCTCCCGTTGATACGCGGTGAAACGCGGTGATCCAACTGCGGTGATCCATCCATGTGTGGTGGTCCAAGCGCTGCTATTCATTCGCGCTTATCGATGTGCGCTCGCCAAAGCCAGCCGTCGGCCTGGCCGGGCGGGACGCGCACCTTGCTTGGGTTAAGACACTCGCCCACAGCGGGTGTTCCGCGTTGCGCCGCAATTTGCGCGCGTCGGGTCCGATCGGGGCCGGCCGTTTGCGCCCGAACAAAGTCGACGATCGCAATGACGAACTATAGGCGCGCCGGGCTGCCCAACTAGCTATGAGACTCGACGGCAACCCACCTACCCGGCGGCCCGTCCCGCCGCCCGACCCGCGGCAGGGCGCGCCGAAACCATCCGGCCAGCCCGATCTGCCGCCACGCAACGCCTGGTGGTCGTTCGCGCTGGTTTTACTGATCAACTATCTGCTGCTGCGCACCTTCTTCCCGGGCGCCGACGCGCCCGTCAGCGTGCCGTACACCGTCTTCAAGCAAGAGGTTGCCAAAGGCAATGTCAGCGCGATTTTCAGCCGCGGCGCCAACATCGAGGGCGGCTTCGCGACGCCCGTGACCTGGCCGCCGCCGGGCCAAGACGGCGAGCGGCGCCGCGGGCCGTTTCCAAAAATGCCGAGCCAGTCGGTCAAGGCGTTCACGACCACGGTGCCCGCCTTCGTCGACCCCGGCCTCGAGCAATTCCTGATCAACAACAAGGTCGAGATCAGCGCCGTGCCGATCCAAAGCGGCAGCCTCTGGGCCACCCTGCTCTACGGCTTCGGCCCGGCCCTGCTGCTGATCGGCTTTTACGTGTGGCTGTACCGGCGCGCGGCGCAGCAGGGCGGCGGCCTCGGCGCCTCGCTCTTCGGCATCGGCAAAAGCAAGGCGCGCCGCTACGACCAGGAGCTCAACGCGCGCGTGACCTTCAACGACGTCGCCGGCATCGACGAGGCCAAGAACGAGCTCGTCGAGATCGTCGACTTCCTCAAGGATCCCGGGCGCTACACACGCCTCGGCGGCGCCGCGCCCAAGGGCGTGTTGCTCATCGGCGCGCCCGGCACCGGCAAGACCTTGCTGGCCAAGGCGGTCGCCGGCGAGGCGGGCGTGCCGTTCTTCTCGATGAGTGCGGCCGAGTTCGTCGAGATGATCGTCGGCGTCGGCGCGGCGCGCGTGCGCGACCTGTTCAAGCAGGCGCGCGAGCACGCGCCGGCCATCATCTTCATCGACGAGCTCGACTCGATCGGGCGCGCGCGCGGCCAGCTTTCGATCGGCGGCTCGAGCGAGCAGGAACAAACGCTCAACCAGATCCTCACCGAAATGGACGGCTTTTCTAGCCGCGAGGGCATCATCGTGCTCGCCGCGACCAACCAGCCCGACGTGCTCGACAAGGCGCTGATGCGGCCGGGCCGGTTCGACCGCCGGGTCGTGGTCAACCTGCCCGACAAGACCGGGCGCGAGGCGATCCTCAAGGTCCACACGCGCAAGGTGCCGCTGGCAAAGGACGCCGCGCTGTCCGAACTGGCCGCCGCCACGCCCGGGCTGTCCGGCGCCGACCTCAAAAACCTCGTCAACGAGGCGGCGTTGCTGGCGGCGCGGCGCGAGCAGGACACAGTGGGCCAGAAGGACTTCATGGACGCGCTCGAAAAAATCGTGCTCGGGCCGGAGCGGCCGATCCTGCTCAGCGAGGCCGACCGCGAGCGCATCGCCTACCACGAGAGCGGGCACGCGATCCTCGGCCTCGTCGTGGCCGGCGCCGACCCGGTCCACCGGGTCACGATCGTGCCGCGCGCGCACGCCCTGGGCGTGACCTACCAACGCCCGCAGACCGACCGCTACAACTACCCCGAGGACTACCTGCGCGCGCGCATCATCGGCATGCTCGGCGGGCGCGTGGCCGAAGAGATCGTGTACGGCACGCGCACCACGGGCGCCGAGAACGACATCGAGCAGGCGACCGAGCTCGCGCGCAACATGGTCGGGCGCTGGGGCATGAGCGAGGAGCTTGGCATGGTGCAGCTGGCGCCGCGCCAGAATCCCTACCTGGGCAACGGCGCCGGTTTCGGCGGCGAGAAGCCGTTCAGCGAAGAAACCGCGCGCCGGATCGACCTCGAGGTGCACCGCATCATCAACGATTGCTATGACGAGGCGGTGCGCCTGCTGAGCAAGCACCGCAAGGCGCTCGACGCGCTCGTGCGCGCCCTGCTCGAACGCGAAACGCTCGACGAGAAGGAGATCCTCGACGTGACGGGCCTGCCGCCGGCGCCGGCGTTGGAGAGCCACGCGTTGCGCCTGCCCGGCCCGCGCGATCAGGCGCAACGGCCCTCCACGCTCCACAATTCGCGCACGCAGCAATAGGACCGGCCACGAACACCGATAGGGCCATCCACGAACAGCACAGGTGCGGCGACGAACAGCGATAGCGCCATCCACGAACAGCACAGGTGCGGCGACCAACAGCGGGTTTCAGCATCACGCCAGCTGTTGCGCGCCGCCCCTCGTCGTTGCCATCTGGCCAATCGAGCTGCCGGCGCCCCGGCCAGCGACAGGCCGCCCCCGCGGCCGGCCTTCCCGCAGAATCAAAAATCGGTCTCGCCGTCGATATCCTGCGGAAAGCCGCACATCGCGCGCGAGGTCTGCATGCCCGCCATCACCGCCGCCTCCACGCACCCCATGTTGATCCCCGTCTTGATCCAGTCGCCCGTCAGGTACAGGTTCGAAAAGCCGGAGCCGTCGGTGGCGAGGCGGTACAACGTGCTGCCGACCAGCGAGAGCACGTAGCGCTCCGACGGATCGACGTTGGCGCGCCAGTACTGGCGGTCGAAACGCGCCGGCCCCTTGCCGTCCTCGGGGTCGATCAACCAATGCCAGGGGAAGCTGCCCTCGACCGCGGCCGCCGGCCACAGCGCGCCGATCTGGGTCGTCAACTGCCCCACGGCGCCCTGCTTGGCGAGCGCGGCGCAACGCGCCGGGAAGCTCGTGTCGGACTGCGGCGGATAGCTCGCCATCGGCAAGGCGCTGCAGAAATACGAGACGTTCTTCGGCGTGTAGGTCGAGGGCCAGTCCTCGCGCTCGAGCAACTGGTCCATCGGCGCCCAGGTGTCGTAGGGCTCGCTAAAGCCGCTGAGCACCGGTTGCTGCCTGCCCGGCTGGTAGGTCCAGCCCATCTGCGTCAGATTCCGGTCGAGCCAGACCTGGTAGGCCTGGGTCGCCACCGTCATCACCTTGTTCGAGGTCGCGCGCAGGGACGGCCCGCGCGCGAGCAGTTTTGGACACAGCACCGGCAGCGAGCCGACCGAGATGCCAAACACGACCCGGTCGAAGTCGCGCCCGCGCTGCAGCGTCACTGTCGGCAGCGGCTTTTTGAAGCGCTCCTGGTACTGCGCCGGCCAGTCGCTCCAATACGATTCGAGGTTGATGTCCTTCTCGCGCAGCAGGGCGGCCTGCCCGGCATCGATCTGGCTGTAATCGGGGCCGCTCGGCCAGCATTCCAGATCCTTGACCCTGACTAGCGGCCGGTACTCGCCCGCGGCCATCGCGACCTGCTCGGTCATGCGGATGCTGCCGATGCCGTCGTTGTCGGGCACCAGTTCCTCGACCCGGTGGAAGAACTTGAACTTGACGCCGCGCGCGAGCAGCACCTCGTACAGCGGCGTGAACACGGTGTCGCCCATCCCCGCCTGCATCTTGAACATGATCCCGCCCTTGTAGGCGAAACCGATGCGCAGCATCGCGCGCAGCATGGTGCCAGCCTCCACGTTGGGCCGGTCGAAGTCGCCGTCCTCGTAGGCGAACACGAGGTCGTAGAAGGCGCGGATCGGCGCCGAATCGACGCACAGTTCCTGGTCGCCGCCATGGCGTTTGAGCCAGGCGCGCAGGTCGACATCGTTGATCACATCAAAGCCCTTGCGGAACACGCCGTCCTCGAGCAAGCCCTTCATCACGGTGAGCGCGAGGTCGAGCACCGTGAGCAGGCGCCGCACCTCGTCGTTGTCGATCACGCCGTCGCCGTAGCGCAGGTGCAGTCCCTTGCGGATGCCGCCCAGCGTGGCCGCCATCAGCGAGTGGCGCGACTGCGGATGTTCGCGCGAGTCGCCGGCGAGCCCCTCGGCCATGTTCAGCAGCGCGTCGTACGACAAGGTCAGGTCGAGTGCCAGTTCGCGCGCTTCGGCGGCGACCGCGCCGGCCAGCTGGTGCATCCAGGCCGGCAGGTAGTCGCCGAACTCCTCCTCGGGAGTCTGGATCCGGGACGGCGTGATGCTGCTCAACTGGCCCAGCCACTCCCTGATCCAGGCGATCATCGCCTTGCCCAATTGCCACAGCGTGAGTTCCTGGTCGCCCGTGCCCGGCTCGCCCGGCAGCGTCGGGAACACCACATTCCACATGCGCCAGTCGGCCCCGACCTGTTCGGTCATGGTCACGTAGTCGTGCTGCTTGAAAGCGTCCTGCCAGCTCGCCAGCGGCGTGCCGGCCGGGCGTCCGAGGCTGTCGTAGGCCTCCTTGATCATGGCGAAGGCATTGGTGTAGAAGCCGAACCAGATGTGCAGGCCGTGTTCCTCGATGCGCTGGCCGAGCGCCGGGTTGCGCCCGCTCGCGCCCTTCCCGCCGAGGCGCCAGCCCTGCTGGTAGAGCGTGATCTCGCGCTCGTTCTGCCAGCCCGGCTGCGCGCTCAGGTAGTAGGCCGCCGTCATGGCGGCGACGCCGCCGCCGAGGATGGCGATCTTCTCGGGCTCGATCGCCGAATTGTCGAGCAACTCCTCGCCCGGCTGGGCCGTGAAATCGAAATTGACGTGGAACGGCAGGATCGCCGGCTGCGCGCCGAGCTTGAAGCCGAGCGTGTCGGCCAGCGGAAAACTGTCGAACGCGTGCAGCGTGCAGCTGTAGTCGTAGCCGAGCAGCTTGACCGAGTGCACCTTGTCGATCGTCGCCGGCGCGGCCAGCAAGGCCTGGTAGACGGCGCGCACGCCGGCGCTGTCGGGGAACTGCTTGAGGAAGATCTGTTCGATGCGCGGATTGCTCAGCAGCGAGAGGATGTCGGCGACGCCCTTGGCGTCCATGTCGAAGAAATCGGGCATCGACAGGAACAGTTCGATCGCCTCTTTGATCAGCTCGGGCAGGTCGCCCAGCACCTTGTGCGCGCCGCCGGTGTCGGTCGCGTCGACCTCGAGCAATGGATGCAGGGCGATTTTGGTCGCGGGCGAGAACGGGTGGAAGCCCTTGGCCGAGATCGAGCAGCGCAGTGGATCGCTGCCGGGCGCCGGCATCTCGTATTCGCAGTCGAATTTGGGGTAGCCGAACAGCTCGCGCCCGTTGACCAGCGCCATCGTGTCGTCGACAAAAATATGGAAGGGGTACCAGTACAGGTGTTCGAGTTCGCCATCCTTGTCCATGCGCCCGACCATGATCCAGGTGACGATGTCGATCTCGGTGATCCAGCCCTTGGCGGCGTCGACCGCCACGCCCGAATTCGCGTGCCCTACTTTGGTGAAGGTGAGCATCACGTACGGCGAGAGCGCCTTGAAGCGCATGCGCTCGCCGGCCACCTGGTTTAGCGTGCCGTCGAGGCTCGCCTGCAGCTTGGCCAGGTCGCCCTTGACGAAGTAACCGAGCATCTCCGACTGCTTGAGCTGGAGCGGCGAGTGCATCAGGACAGAACCGCCCTGATAGATATATGGTGGCCTGACGGTCATGGTGCCTGTCCCCTGGTGGATGTTGTTTTATATTCTTGAACTCCCGTCTAGTGTATTTCAAAGGCAATATTCCGTCATGCTGAAAATGTTAAATTGCGCGAAAAGCGGGGCGGCGATGTGTAAGATAGGCCAAGCGCCCCGCAACCGACACAGAATGGCCATATGACACACGACACACGCGCCTGGGTCCGCATGCCTTCGGGCCGGCGGCTCGACCTGCTCGACCCGACACCGCTCGACTGGGAAGACCCCGACCTCGCGCTCGGGCTGGCGCGCACCTACCGCTGGGGCGGGCATTCGGCGTGGCCGCTGCCGCTGTCCGTGGCGCAGCATTCGATCACCGTCATGCACCTGCGCAGGGCGATGTCGCCGGGCGCACTCGCGCCGCTGGCCGAGCTGCGCGAGTTGCTGCACGATGCCGAGGAAGGCCTGCTCGGTTTCGATGCGATCTCGGTCATCAAACCGTTTCTCGGCGAGGGCTTCCGCGCGCTCACGACGCGCCTCGAAAGCGCCGTCGGTTTGCGCTATGGGCTGGCCGCCTGGACCCCGAACCAGTACGCGTTGCATAAGCGCGCCGACCGGCTGGCCGCCGCCAGCGAGGCCGTGCACGTGGTCGGCTGGTCGCCCGAGGAGGTGCGCACGACGCTCAAGATACGCGCCGTGCCCTTGCAGGACGACCCCTTGCACGCCGTGTATGGCGGCACCGCCTGGGAGCCGTGGCCGCCCGGACTCGCGCGCGACCGCTTTTTGGACGAGTTGTACCGGCTCAAGGGCCTGGTTTGACCGGCCCTGTCCGACTATTATTTTCTGATGCGCCCCAGCGCACATACAAACGCTTACAAAGCTTACAGACTCAGACTTGCACAAGCAGTGCCGCTGCGCTGATAATCCGACTCAGCAAGCCGCATAGTGCAACAACCACCACCCAGAGAGAGAGCGAATATCATGCCTAATACAACAAACGGACGTGTTTTACGCGTCGCCGCCCTGCTGGTGATGGGCCTGAGCGTCGGCGTCGCGGCGCAAGCCCAATCGCCGTATCCGTCCGACGCGTCGCAGAACGCGCGCGACGGTTATTCCCAGCGCGATACGCGCGACTACCGCGATCCACGCGACGCGCGCGACGCGCGCGGCCGCCGCGGCGCTTCGAGCGAGGTCGACAGTGTGGTGTTCGGCAAAAACGGGATGCGCCGCGGCGAGTTCCGCAAAACGGGCCGCCGCCAGTGGGAAGAAATCGACGGCGCCGGCCGCACCAAATACCGCTTCGAGGAATTGCGCGGCGACGATTCGATCATCTACCTGGCCGACCGCTCGCGCGGCGTGAACCTCGAACTCGACCTGCGCGCACGCAAGGTCATGTTCAGCGACCAGCGCACCCAGCGCCACGCGATGTACGACATCCTGATGGCCGGCGACGCGAACTCGGGCGGCGGTTACGGGCAAGGCCAGGACCGCGACCGTGACCGTGACCGCGTGTCCGCGCGCAATGTGCAATCCGTGGTGTTCGGCGATGGCAACCAGCGCCGCGGCGAATTCCGCAAGACGGGCCGGCGCCAATGGGACGAGCTCGACGCATCGGGCCGTATCAAATACACGTTCGACGAGGTGCGCCGCGACGAGTACTCGGTCTACCTCGAGAACCGCGAGCGCCGCGTATCACTGCAGTTGGACCTGCGCTCGGGCAAGGTCATGTTCAGCGAAAACAATTCGCGGCCGCGTCCGATGTACGACGTGCTCGACGCCAACTAAGCCGCGTCGCCCGACGCGCGGCAATGGCGCTGTGCCACTGCCGCGCGTCGGAGCGCCCGGTCCCGAGTCTCGCCCGCGGCAGCAAAAACTCCTTTGACAAACCCCTCCCACTGCCTTAGTGTGGCCCCATGACTGCCACTGTGTCACTCGGCGCGCCCAGCGACGACCTGATCATCGAAGACGATGATCCGTCGGATGGCGTCGGCACGCCCGCGCCCGAACTGGCGCCTTGGCGCATCCTGATCGTCGACGACGATGTCGACGTGCACGTCGTCACCAAATTCGCACTGAGCAACACCGGCTTCCAGGGCCGCCGCCTGAGCTTCCTGCACGCCTACAGCGGCAAAGAGGCGCTCGACATCATGCGCAAGACGCCCGACGTCGCGCTGATCCTGCTCGACGTCATCATGGAGACGCCCGATGCGGGCCTGCTGGTCGCGCGCGAAGTGCGCGGGACGCTGCGTAACGAGCTCGTGCGCATCGTGTTGCGCACCGGGCAACCGGGGCAGTCTTTCGAGCACAGCATCATCGTCGACTACGACATCAACGATTTCTGGTGCAAGGCCGACCTCACCACGCGCAAGTTGTTCACCACGGTCATCACCTCGCTGCGCGCCTACGGCACGCTGTTGGCGAGCGCGGCCGCGCGCGACGCCGTCGAGGCCGAACTGGCCAAGGCGCGCCAGGTGCAGGCGGCCGTCGACCGCCATTCATTGCTGCTCACGCTAGACGCGCAAGGCGCCATCGTCGAGGCCAACGATAAACTGTGCGAGGTGTTCGGCGTCGCGCGCGAATCCCTCATCGGCCGCGACCTGCACGCCCTGCACGCCGGCGCGTTTCCCGAGTCGCTCGCCGCAGACGTCGCGCGCGCGCTCGCGCACACCGGCGGCTGGTCCGGCGACATCCACACCCACGCGCGCGACGGCACGCCGCTCGCGCTGCGTTGCGCCGTGCTCGCCTTCCTCGACGCGCAAGGCCGGACCATCCGCCATGTGGTGGTCGCCACACGACTCGACCGGCCCTGACAACAGCGCCGACACCAGCGCCGACACCAGCGCCGGCACCAGCCCTAAGCTTCAGCCGAAGGCCAAGCCCGAGCCGAAGCCGCCGAGCCGAAGCCCCCCGGCCGGCGCGGCGCTACTTCCAGGCGCCGCGCGCGCGTTCGCGCACGAGCATGCGCACGCTGTCGGGCATCGGCGCCGTGCCCTTGGCCGAATCGGCCGTGATCCAGACGCACTGTTCGAAATGCTTGAGCATGGCCGGGCTCACAAACCGGCTGCGCGCGGCGTACACATGGCGGTCGCCCATCTGCGACTGCTGCTTGATGAAGAAGCGGTTCGGCACCACGAGGTGCAGGTGTTCCCTGGCGCGCGTCATGGCCACGTAGAGCAGGCGCCGCTCCTCCTCGATATCGGCGGCATTGCCGGTCGCCATGTCCGACGGGATGCAGCCGTCGACCACATTGAGCACATGCACCGATTTCCATTCCTGCCCCTTGGACGAATGGATGGTCGACAGGATCAGGTAATCCTCGTCGAGCAGCGGCGGCCCGGCGCGGTCGCTGGTCGCCTCGGGCGGGTCAAGCGTGATCTCGGCCAGGAACCGTTCGCGCGTGGCGTAGCCGCCCGCCAATTGCGCGAGCTGCTCGACATCGGCGGCGCGCACCTGGGCGTCGTCATGCATGCGCTCGAGCTGCGGCAGGTACCAGTTCTTGACGAGGTTGATGTCCTCCGGCCAACGCAAGCCGGGCGTGCGCAGCGCGCGGTACAGCGCGACGAAGGCCTGCCACTCGCCGCCGCTCTTGGCCGGCGCGGCGAACTGTTCCACCGCCAGCGCCGCCTCGGGCTCCTCGCCGACGGCGTCGAGCAGCTTGCTGGCGGTCGCCGGCCCGATGCCGGGAATTAACTGCGCGACGCGGAACCCGGCCATGCGCCCGCTCGGGTTCTGCGCGAAGCGCAGCACGGCGAGCACGTCCTTGATATGCGCCGCCTCCAGGAATTTCAATCCGCCAAATTTGACGAAAGGAATGTTGCGGCGCATGAGCTCGAGTTCGAGCGCGGCGCTGTGGCTGGCCGCGCGGAACAGCACCGCCTGCGACTTGAGCGTGATGCCGGCCTCGCGCTGCTCGAGCACGCGGTTGCAGACCCAGCGCGCCTGTTCGGCCTCGTCGGGAATGAG
>JAZKIN010000198.1:0-53349 GCA_040384885.1 Pseudomonadota bacterium
AATACGCTGGAATTGGCGCCTGATACGCTTCAGAAATCGCGTCGGAGAAAATTAAATATTAAGAACCAACATCGTCCTCGCGAATGCTGGGAGGCATGCCTCCCCGCATTCGCGAGGACGATGTTGGTTTGAGGTATTAGAAGCTGGCGATTTCGCGATGTCTGCCAAATAAAGCGGCGCATTTCATGTTTTGCGACACCCTCATGCGCGAGGACGATGTCGGTTTGAGCTTACTGAAGGTCGGATGCTGCCAGGATCGGCGTGCTTCGCCTACTCCCGGGATCAGAGCGCGAAAATAAGCTTGCTGATGTTGTCGTAGATCGGCAGCGTAAGCTCCTCTTTGCGCGGCCAACCGACCATGTCGAAATGGTCGTGGCCGCGGTAAGTGGCCACGAAATTCCACGCGCCGGCGACCGCGGTGCCGTCGAATTCGCGCACCGGATGGCCGGCCGGCGACTTCATGCTGACCGTGTTGACCACGCCGTCGTTGGGGAACCAGCTCTCGTCGACAAGCACGCGCCCCGGCGTGAACTGGGTGTACGAGCCCATGCCGGCCCGGAACAGCGACGGCACGATGTACTCGCCCGCATACGGTTTGGTCAGCGGCGCCATGTCCTTGCGCGGATACTGGTACTGCGCGCTCTGGATCGGCGCGAGCGTGCGGTCGGTATTGTTGCAGCAATAGCTGCCCGATTCCGTGGCCACGTTCGCCATCGAAAAATAGTAGACATGGGGCGAGGTGCGCACCCATTTGTTGAATTCCTTGGCGCCGTCGGGGGTCATCTCCCATTGCACCGAATCGATCACGGACTGCTTCCAGAATGCGGCCGCGGCGCCGCCGCGCTGGCGCTGGCGAGGTGCCGCCTCCGCCTGGCCCGCCGCCGGTGCCGCCACCTCAACCGGCGCGACCGGCAGCGGCATAACGCCGAACATCGCTTCGCGCAGGCTCGAACCGTTGTGCGGCGCGGAAATCGTGGTCACGCTCTTGACCCAGTTGACCTTGCCACCAAGGTAGAGCTCGGCGCCGCCCTCGTCGACGTCGGGCGAGCCGTTCTCGAGCAGTTCGACCAGCAGCCGGATGGTCTGGCCGCCCTGGCTGTGGCCGACCAGGTGCACCGGGTGCTGCGCGTCCCACGCCGGGTGCAGCGCGAGCGGATAATTTTCGGGGTTGTTGGCGGGGTCGGCGGCCCAGCATTTGCCGGGCGGTTTTTGAATCGCGCCGTCGTGCGCGTGGCGCGCCGTGTGTTTTTTGCCGTAGTCGACGCAGCCGCCCTTGATTTGATAATACAGTTCGGCCGCGCGGTCCCAGCTCGAACTGACCGGGCCGACGCTGGCGGCGAACACGCGGTGCTCGCCATTCGGGCCGCGCATGTGGGTGACGAGGTCGTCGAAGCCGCCCCAGTATTTAAAACCGCTGCTCTGGAATGCTTCTGGTCCGAAGCCGAGGAAGCCGTGCACCAGCACGACCGGGTCGTTGTTGGCGGCGTGGGCCGCAGGCGCTTGGAGGGCGGCGGCGATGGTGGCGCAAAACAAGGCTCGCGCCGCGCGTCGGATGGTTTGATGAGTCGCCATGCGCGGTCTCCGGAAAAGGTCGAACCCCCATTCTCGTCCGGTTCGCACGGGCGTGGCTTGTCGCAACCGGCTTTTTGCGGCCGCTGCGCGACCATGCGCGCGGCATGGTCGCTTTAACGCGACACTATCGTTGGGCGGCCTGCCGCGGCGACGCGACGGAAGTTTGCGAGCCGCCCGAGGAGCTGCCCACCGTGTTCGGCCAGACGACATAGTCGTCGACCGAATACAGGGTGCAGGGGCCGTTGCTTTTCGCCGCGCAAGTTTCGAGGGCACGCACTTCGGGCTGCTCGCCTTCTTCGGCCCAGCACCAGGCGCCGCTCGGCGAGAGCGCGAACGCGCGCGGGGTCATCTTGTCGAGGTAGGCGCGGTAGGCGGCGCGGCCGTTCTCGCCGAGGTAGGGGATCGCGGCGATGTCGCCGACCTCGGCGAAATTGCTGCGCGGCAGAACCGGGGCCTGGGCCACGGTGTAGATCTCGCGCGTCGGCATGCCGATCTGCTCGAGGAAGCGTTCGGTGTCGCGCCACCAGAATTTCTCGCCGTCGCGGCTGCCGGCCATGCCGTGCGCGTCGCGCTTGAAGGGGCCCAGTTCGACGCGCCGGGCCTGCCCGCCCATGCCGACGAAGGCCTCGTACATGCGGCCCACGAGCGCCGGCTCGAACAGCGAATCGTTGGCGCCGTACATCCACAGCGTGGGGATCTTGTTGTTGGCGCCGTAATGGGCGAAGGCGGTCACGAGCGCCGAGCGCCAGTCGCAGGCGTCGCCGTCGTCGCGCAGGCCGCCGGCGAAATTGAGCAGGCCGCGCACGCCGGCGAGGTCCTGAGTGCCGAGCGCGACCGTGGCGAGGCCGCCATACGACTGCCCGGCCACCACGATCCGGGTGTCGTCGACCCAGCTCATGCCCCGCGCGTAGTTGATGGTGTCTAGCACGTCGTTGGCCTGGGCGTAGCCGTTGGCGGTCATATTGCAGCCGAAGTCGAGGTAGCGTCCGCTCGAGCGCGAAAAACCCTGCCGCATCGGCAGCATCACCGCGTAGCCGCGTTTGACGAAGGCCGTCGCCATGAAGATGAAGCGGTCGCGCGACTGGCGCCGCGGCTCGCCCGATTCCTTGCCGTGGTTGATCACGAGCAGCGGGAACGGACCCGGGCCGTTGGGCTTGAAGACGGTGGTTTCGAGCAGCGCCTCCTTGCCGGCACCGGCCGGAAGCATGATGACTTGTTCGTTGAGGCGGAAGTCCAGTGGCAGTTCTTGTTCTACTGCCAACGATGGCAGCAGCGTGCAACCGACAACACTTGTTGCGAAGAGCTTGCCAACGATGCTGCGGCGAGAAAACATGGCGGTCACGAAGATGAGTGCAGTGGGTTGCCTGTCGGAATAGCTTGATTCTAAGCATGGCAGTTTTCCGTAGCAATACACGATTGCTAATTCTTGTGCACGTTTGAAAAAAATAGTTGGCGTGGCGGCCTGTTCCGTTTCATTCCTTGCCACACATGGATTCCCGCGAAAATCTTGCACGATTGAACGAGCGATGGCGCGGCCCCCGCAATGCGGTTATTGTTATGGTCCTTGCAAGTTACCAGGGCCATCCAATGAAACGCAGCGTGCTCGTGCTCACCATGACAATGTTGCTGTCCGCATGCGTGGGCGGGCCACGAGCGACGTCCGCGCCCGCGTTCCACGCGCTCGACGGCAGCGCGCGTCCGGGCGCCGCGCTCGACGCCGAGATCGAGCGGCTGATGAAGGCGGCCGCCGTGCCCGGGCTTGCGCTGGCGCTGATCGAGAATGGCCAAGTGGTGTACGCGCGCGCCTACGGCCGCGCCGACGTCGCGCGCGGCGTACCTTTGCAAACCGACACCATCATGTACGGCGCCTCACTCACCAAGGCCGCGTTCGCGCACCTCGTGCTGCAACTGGTCGACGAGGGCGTGCTCGAACTCGACGCGCCGCTGCCGCGCCAGCTCAAAAAGCCGCTGCCCGACTATCCCGATTTCGCCGACCTGCGCGCCGATCCGCGCTGGCAGGCGGTCACGCCGCGCATGCTGCTGTCGCACAGTTCGGGCCTGCTCAACTGGCGCTGGATCAACGAAGACCGCAAGCTCGACTTCAAGTACGCGCCGGGCAGCCGCTACGTTTACTCGGGCGAGGGGATACAGATCATGCAGTTGATCGTCGAGGAACGCAGCGGGCGCAAGCTCGGGCCGCTGATGCAGGAACGCATCTTCGACCGCTTCAAGATGGCCAACACCAGCATGGTCTGGCGCGACGACTTCGCCAGCCACGTCACGGCCCACTACGGGCCCGACGGCGCGCTGCTCGAACACAAGAAGCGGCGCAACGCGCGCGCCGCCGGCTCGATGGACACCACGCTGGCCGACTACGCCAAATTCCTGGCCGCGGTGCTGCGCGGCGAGGGCTTGTCGGCGGCGTCGCAGGCGGCCATGCTGTCGCCGCAACTGGCGATTGTGTCGCCGCAGCAGTTTCCGTCGCACTGGCCGGGCGAGACCGATGCGCACCGCGCGCTCGGCTTGTCGGCCGGACTGGGCTGGCCAGTGTTCAACTCGAGCGCCGGACCCGCGTTCTTCAAAGAGGGCAGCGACGACGGCACCAACAACCTGGCGCTTGGCTTCATCAAGCAGCGCAAGGGCATCCTCATGCTGAGCAACAGTTCGAACGCGCCGCGCATGTTCTATCCGGCCGTCGAGGCGCTGCTCGGCCATTCCTGCCTGCCCTGGTTTTGGATGGGCTACATCCCCTACGACCGGCCCGAGCTGCTCGATCCAAAGGCGCGCGCGCAGCCGCCCGCGATGGCCGGCTGCGGCTGAGCCACCCCTGCCTGCACGGCAATGCGGCGCTGGTCCAACGCCGATCCGCATAGAATCGGCGTGTTCCCTTCGCTGTTTTCCCTTCTGGCAGGAGGTTCGATCATGATCAATATCGCTGTGATTACGGGCAGTACGCGACCGGGCCGCAAGTCGCTCGAAGTGGCGCGCTGGGTGCTCGACATCGCCAGCCTGCGCGCCGACGCCGTGTTCTCGCTGGTCGACATCGAGGACTTCAAGCTGCCGCTGCTCGACGAGCCGGTGCCGCCGGCGATGGGGCAGTATTCCCAGCCGCATACGCAGGCCTGGGCCGCCAAAATAAGCGAATTCGACGGTTTCGTGTTCGTCACGCCCGAATACAACCACGGCATTTCGGCCGCGCTCAAGAACGCGATCGACTTTTTGTTCAAGGAGTGGAACAACAAGGCGGCCGCCTTCGTCAGCTACGGCAGCGCGGGCGGCGCACGCGCGGTCGAGAGCCTGCGCCTGACCATGGGCGAACTCATGGTTGCCGACGTGCGGGCCCAGGTCATGCTGTCGCTGGCGACCGACTTCCAAAACTATGCGACTTTCAATCCCTCGACCCACCACGAAAAAAACGTCGAGACCATGCTCGACCAGGTGGTGGCCTGGAGCAGGGCGCTGCAGCCCTTGCGGCAGACTTAGGCGGCCTTGCTACAATCGGGGCTGCCGCTTTTGGCCGTCCGGCGCCTTACCGCGCCTCACCCGCGGAATCCCCGCGCCTTGCCCGATGAGTCTCGCCCTGGATGCAAACCTTCCGCCGCCGCGCCGCGCCATGTGCGCGCGCTGCCTGCGGCCTCAGCAAGGCTGCATCTGCGGCCTTGTCGCGCCGGTCGCGGCGCAGGTCGAACTGCTGCTCTTGCAGCACCCGCTCGAGCTCGCGCAGGCCAAGGGCAGCGCGCGCCTGCTGCACATGTGCCTGCCCGGCAGCGTGCTGGTGACGGGCGAGGCCTTCGCGCCGGCGCAGTTGGCCGCGCTGCTCGGCGCGGGCGGCCGCGTGCCCGTGCTGCTCTATCCCGACACCCCCGACGCCAAGGCGCTCGGATTGCCGGCGCCGCCCGCGCTCGAACCGGCCTTGCTGCGCACGCCAGCGCGCCTGCGCCTGGTGGTGCTCGACGGCACCTGGCGCAAGAGCCGCAAAATGCTTTACCTCAACCCATTGCTGCAGCAATTGCCGCGGCTCGCCCTCACGCAGGTGCCCGCCTCGCGCTACGGCATCCGCAAGGCGCACCGGCCCGACCAGTTGTCGACGCTGGAGGCGAGCTGCTACGCGCTGATGCAAGTCGAGTGCGACGAGGCCCGCTTCGCGCCGGTCATCGCCGCCTTCGACGCGTTTGTCGCGCGGCAGGCGCGCCACCAGGGCGGCGCCGCCACCGAGTAAAAATATACTTTCGCCAAAGCTATCAATTGGCGATTTCGAACATTACAATTTCGCAAGACGGCCGCCCGGCGCCGTAATCCAAGCGAGGTTGCAATGAAGCTATTTCATCGATGGTGCGCCGTCACGTTGCTCATGGTCTGTTCCGGATGCACCAAGGCGGACATGTCCGAAGCGCGCCGCGAACATATCCTGGCCGACGACCACGGCTGGATCGACATCACCTTGCAGTCGCCGGCGCAGCTGCCCGGCTTCGATCCGGCCAAGGCGTGCACGCTGTCGTACCTGGTCAACGGTGAACCGCTGCTGAACGAAAACGCGCAGCTGGCCCGTGCCGATGAGAACAAGATGCCGATCGGCTTCCGCTTTCCCGCGCCGGCCGGCGCACTGCAGACGGAACTGTTGCTGTCGCATTGCTTGGGCGAAGAAAGCAAGTTCAGCCTTCCGCTGACGCTCGAAAAGGACCACCTCGCCAAGCTCCTGTTCGACGGTAAAACGCTGGTCCTGCAGGAGACGACCGCGTTCAAGCCGGCCACGCTCGCCACGGTGCAGACCGACATCACCCAATTGCAGTCCGATATCACTCTACTGCGTGACGGCGAGACGCGCTCGAGCGGCGCGCTGTCGACGCTTACATGGCTGGTCTGCGCCAGCCTGGGGCTCAATGTAGCCGCCATGCTGTATCTGTTCTTGCGCCGGCGCCGCCCGGAGACCGGCCTTTGACCCGGGCCTTGCACACCCGCGCCGCCGAAGCGGGCGACGTGCCACGCCTGGTCGAATTGTTCGGCCAGCTCGGCTACGCCAATAGCGCCGCCGACGTGCAGGCGCGGCTGGCGACACATTTCGGCGGCCCCGATGACCGCGTATTCGTGGCCGAGTCCGATGGCGCCATTTGCGGGGTCGTGGTGGTGGTACTGGTCCATCCAATGCATCTGCCGGCGCCGCGGGCGACGATTTCGGCCTTGGTGGTCGATGAGGACCTACGCAGCCAGGGCCTTGGCGCGGTGCTGGTGCGGTGCGCCGAGCAGCACGCGACGGGGCGGGGCTGTTCGCACCTCGAGCTCGCCAGCAGGGATTTCCGCACCCGCGCCCACGCCTTTTACGAGGGCATCGGGTTTGTCGAAGTGCGCAAGCGCTTCGTCAAAGAGCTGGGAAATCCGTAAAAAGACCTTATTACAACTGCTTACAAACCGGTCTAACCCCATTCGTTTCGATGGCGCGTTTTATTCCTTGTGTCCCAACCACCAAGGAATGATCATGAAACGCACCGTGCTTCGGCTTCTTCTGCCCCTGCTGGCCGCGATGGCGCCACAGGCGTTCGCCGGCCAACTTGCCAGTCTTGCCATTGTCGACCAGCAGACCGGCGAACAACTCCAGATCTGGCGCCACGGCGGCCACAACTATGTGGTCGGCCAGCCGGGCCAGCGCTATGCGCTGCGTGTGACCAACAAGACCGGCGGACGCCTGCTGTCGGTGCTCGCGGTCGACGGCGTCAACGTCATCACGGGCGCCACCGCCTCGCCGGCCCAATCGGGCTACGTGCTTCATCCGGGCCAGCAAGAAACGATTGCCGGATGGCGCAAGAACATGCACGAGGTCGCCGCTTTCTATTTCACCAATGTGACTGATTCCTACGCCGCGCGCACCGGGCGCGCCCACCAGGCCGGCGTGATCGGCGCGGCCCTGTATCTGGAAACCCCGCCCGTGCATTACGAGGCGCCGATGGCGCCGCCGATGGCGGAGGCGCAGTCGTCGGCGCGCGACGCGGGCACCTCGAATGGCGCGGTGGCCGCACCGTCGTCGGCGCCGCGCGCAGTCGCCCGCGAGGAGCGCGCGCATGCGCCGCGCTACGACAGCAAGCTCGGCACCGGTCACGGCGAGCGCCTCGACAGCGCCACCAGCATGACCGAATTCCGGCGCGCCAGCACGCGCCCGAGTGAAACCCTGGTCGTGTATTACGACAGCCTGGCCAATCTGCGAGCGCGCGGCATCATTCCGCGCGTGCCCGTGGTGCGCAACAGGCCGGCGCCGTTCCCCGGCGGCTTTGTTCCCGATCCATCTTAAAACCGACGTTCATACAATAAGGAGAATTTCCATGTCCCCCAACTTGCTCAAAAATGCGATCGCGGCCTGTTTCATCAGCTGCGCCGTGGCGCCGGCCCTGGCCTCGCCCTTACCGCTCGTGGTCGCCCATCCGGCCGCCGTGGCGGTCGCCGCCAGCCCCAACGCGAAGGCGGCCTCGATCGAACTCGTGTTCGTGCTCGACACCACCGGATCGATGGGCGGCCTGCTCGAAGGCGCCAAGACCAAGATCTGGAGCATCGTCAACGACATCATGCAAACCCAGGGCCAGAAGGCGGCCAGCGTCAAGGTCGGGCTGGTGGCCTACCGCGACCGCGGCGACGCCTATGTGACCCAGGTCACCGCGCTCAGCGACAACCTCGACGACGTCTACACGCGCCTGATGGAACTCAAGGCCGAAGGCGGCGGCGACGGGCCGGAGGACGTGCGCAGCGCGATGCGCGACGGGCTCAAAAGCGTGCAATGGTCCAAGCCGGGGCCGCGCACGTCGCAAATCCTGTTCCTTGTGGGCGACGCGCCGCCGCACGACGATTATCAGGACGTGCCGGACATCCTCGAGACCGCCAGACAGGCGCGCCAGCAGGGTATGACCGTCAACGCGATCCAGTGCGGCTCCAACGGCGACACCACCGGACCGTGGAAGAGCCTGGCGCAATTCGGCGGCGGCGAGTATTTCGCGATCGCACAAAATGGCGGCGTGCAAGCGATCGCCACGCCCTACGACGCGGAGCTAGCCTCCTTGGGCGAGAAGATCGGCGGCACCTACCTGGCCTACGGCGCCACGACCGCGCGCATGGCCAGCCAGGCCAAGCAAGCATCGATGGAAATGCGGGTGTCGGCCGCCGCGCCGGTCGCCGCCCAGGCGGACCGGGCTTTGAACAAGGCGATCAATACGAGAGCCTACGACGAATCGGACCTCGTGCAAAAAGTTGAGTCGGGCGCACTGAACCTGGCCAGCGTGAAGGAGGCCGAATTGCCAGAAGCATTGCGCGCCTTAAAACCCGAGCAGCGGCAGGCGAAACTTGAAGCGACCTCGGCCGAGCGCAAGGTCCTGCGTGAGCGCATCCTGGCGCTCTCCAAGAAGCGTGAGCAATTCTTGGCTGCGGAGAAGAAAAAAGCGGGCGCCGCGAAGGGTGGTTTCGACGCGGCCGTATCGAGCGCGCTGGCCAAGCAGATCAAGTAGGCGGCGCTGCCTCCGCGCGCGGCCTCATCGGGCCGTGCGCGGAGGCGATGTTAACAAAGTCCAACACGACGGACTGGCGACACTTGTCACGCTATAGCGAAAATGCTATCGTGCGGCACATCTTCGCTGTACTGGCTGCTGCCAATGAAGAAACCGCCTCTCGCGAGGTGCGATTTCTCACGTCTTGAAAGCAGTCAATGAAAACTCCCGCAGTATCGAGCCAACGCCTGGCCAAAGCCCTGGCCTCGCATGGCATCTTGTCGCATCGAAGCGGCAATATCGTCAGTATCACCTCGTCCAAACGCGCCGACGTCACGGCCGAAATTCTGCTTCCCGCATGCTTTCCGCTCGAGGCAAAAGCCGCCGCGCAACTGCTCGCATTTGCCGGCGTCCAGCACCCGGCGGGAGGGCATGTGTGCAAAGCCTGCGCCACGCCCGATTTCCATCCGGGCGCGACCGTTCCGGTGGGCAGCATCCTCGTCACGAGCCACGATTTTGTCGTTCCACAAGCCGTCGGCACGGACATCAACTGCGGCATGCGCTTGCATGTGCTCGACCTCACGCTCGAGCAGTTTCTGAGCAAGAAGGCGCAATTGGTGCAAGTGTTAAAGGGCGATTTGCTCGAGGGCGCGCGCAACGTGCCGACCTCGCCGCTGGCGATGCGCGCGCTGTTCCAGGACGGCTTGCACGCATTCTGGCGCAGCATGATGAAAACGCCCGAAGGCCTGTTTGCCAAAATCGACTTTGGCCAGGTCTGCGCCGAGACAGAGAATTTGTTTGCCGCCTCCCACATCCAGGGCAATGCCGCGTTTGCGCCCGAAGCGCTGCAAGACAGCCGCCGCGGCTTGCTGCGCGACCCCGGTTTGGCGACTATCGGATCGGGCAACCATTTTGTCGAGATCCAGCATGTGGCGGAGGTGCTCGACCGTCACCGCGCCTACCAGCGCGGGGTGCGCCCGGGGCAGATCGCGGTGATGGTGCACACCGGCTCGCGCGACGTCGGCTTTTATGTGGGGCAGCGCTGGATGGACCGGGCCAAGGCCGAGTGGCCCAAGGGACTCAAGCATCCGGCATCGGGCTTGTATGGCCTGGTCGGCGATCTGGCCCAAGACTATATGAGCGCGATGCATGCTGCCGCGCATTACGCGGACGCCAACCGGGCCTTGGTGCTTGAGCTGGTGCGCGCACGGGTGCGCCAGGTGTACGGCGAAATGGCGATGCCCCTCGTCACCGATGTGCCGCACAACATCGTGTTGGCGGAGGCGGCGGGCAATGTGCATCGCAAGGGCGCGACGCCGGCACACGCCGGCCAGCCTTTGTTGATTCCGGGATCGATGGGCGACGACTCCTACCTGCTCGACGGTCTGGGACACGAGCGGTGGGCGTCGTCGGCGAGCCACGGCGCCGGGCGCGCGGTGTCGCGCATGGAAATGGCGTGGAAGGCGAAACACTGCGGCCCGGTCGCGCCGGAACGGCAGTTCGAATGCATCACGCTCAAAGAGGAACGCCGGATCGAGGAGGCGCCGAGCGCCTACAAACCGATCGGGCCGGTGATTTCGTCGCAGGTCGAGGAGGGGCTGGTGACGCCGGTCGCGCGCTTGACGCCGATCTTGACGTTCAAGGCGTGAGGGGGAGTGCGGCGGTGACTAATTGCCGACAATTATCTGAATCGGGCAGCAATCTGAGGCGAACGGGGCATTCACCGCCAGCAGGATTAGCGTTGAATGCGTCAACCGCGTCGGGCGGCTTCGATCGCGGCGATGTCGATCTTCCGCATTTGCATCATCGCCTCGAACGCGCGCTTGGCCACTGCCGGATCCGGATCGGTGATCGCCGCGGTAAGCACGCGTGGCGTGATCTGCCACGACAAGCCCCACTTGTCCTTGCACCAGCCGCACGCGCTTTCCTGACCGCCGTTTCCGACGATTGCATCCCACAAACGGTCGGTTTCGGCCTGATCGTCCGTCGCCACCTGGAACGAGAAAGCCTCGGTGTGCTTGAACATCGGGCCGCCGTTCAAGCCCAGACAAGGGATGCCGATCACGGTGAACTCGACAGTCAAGACGTCGCCCTGTTTACCTGATGGGAAGTCGCCCGGCGCGCGATAAATCGCGCCCACCGCGCTGTCCGGAAACGTCTCGGCGTAGAACTGTGCCGCCTCCACTGCTGTACCGTCGAACCAAAGGCAGATAGTGTTTTTGCTGACCATGTTTTCGTCTCCGTTGAATGAAAGATATATCGCTTAGACTGCGACGACTGCCAGATTTCCCGGGAATTTCTGTTGGCCGGTGATGAACACGGCGGTCATCAGTATACGACGAAAGGGCGCGGACTACTTGCAATTGAACTGCTGTCGTACCTTCTCGAATTCAGCTGGTTTAAGTTTTTTCTGAATTTCCTTATCCAGAAAATTCTCTTCTTCGCGAACCAAGGCAAACTTGCCATCAGGCTGCTCCCGCCACGCCAAGAAGCCGCAATGGATGTCGATCTCGGCAAATCTACTCGTGAAATCGACTGCGACATACAAGCCTGGCTCGACCTGGGGTGGGTTGCGATACCAGGTGATTTTGGAAATGGTTCGCTGCTTGACAGCACCGGCCTTGGCGTTGAACGCGCCGGCTTTCCCCTTCCATGTTTCGAAGGATATGCTCTGCTTTAAGCTCGCAGCCATCAGCTCGTACGCTGCGCTAAAGCGGCCCTGGTCCTTCGCCTCGAAGTACCGCCGAGTTTGTTGCTCGACGCGACCGACCTGCTCTTGCGTTGCCGTTTCAGGCGCTGCGCGTGCTTGCGCTGGCGGCGATGGCTCGGCAGATTGGGCTACACCGCATTCAATGTCCTGTCGCAACACAAGCAATGTAGGCTTGCCTGTGTCTCCTGCGACTGGTTCTGTCATGTCGAACGAGTACCGGCCCAGACTTGCCATCCGCGGAGCGCACAGTTCGGAAACCTTCGGCATCAGCTCCGCTTGCGCGGCGGGCACAGTACTGCTGCGATAGCTCTTAAGGATCAGCCGATACCCATTGTCGCCGTTGCGCTGCACATCAATTGCTGATGGCCGGGCGGAGTGGTTCCCACCGACGACGGCGAGCACAGTCTGGGGCATGATGGCGACAGCTAATATCACGAACATTTTCATAGTGTAAATATGTGGCAATGTTACTTTGGTTATCAATGATAGCGTAGTGGCCCTACTGGACTACTCGCGCCCACGACACTATCTTGTTTTCAACGCGAATTTCAGTTCGCCACCCAATGTATTTGCCCGTGCAGTGGGGTCAGGGAGCTCGCACCATAGGCGAGACAATACTGTTCGAAGCGTGCATCAAGCTCTGTTATTTGATCGGTCGCAGAATAAGTGATTTTGTCAATCATGTACCAGCCCGATATGTTATTGCACCCCCGATGTAATCCAGACGCACTTAAGCCTCCAGTGACCGGATTGTTGAAGGGATATCGCGTCATATTTTTATAAAGCCCAGGCTGGATACGTGTTAATGCCTGAGATCCCTGAAGGTATATTTGCCATGCCGGGGAAAATTTTTCACCGACAGTTATGCCAATGGCATTCAGATGCAGTTGCTCAAATACGATAGGCTTGACCGCCGGAGTATACAAATATGCGAGGCCCAATGAAATATAGTCGTCACCCGTGCCTTCTAGGTAAACGTAGTTTCCCGCCGGTGGGATGAACGCTGGCATTGGTTTCCACAGATTCTCGGTCCCTGTCGTTGCCGGACCCGGCCAACCGGTCGGGTCATTTGCCCACCAATGTATTACCCCGTTCAGTTCTTCCGTACTAGCATCACATCGCATTTGAAAGTTTAAGTCCAAAGCGCTCAGACTACCGTTGACGTAAGTGGCGTTTGTTACGTTAACCTTCGAAGCTAAGTTACTGCAGCCTCGGCCATTGCCCGACCAAGAGCCCGCCTGATAGGAGCCGGTTTGAATTTGGCCGTTTATGACCGTCACGGGAAATGCACCGTTCCAGCTGTCGTCGCCGGCCACTGTTATGTTGATCGTTTTGTCGATTATGGAAACCGGCAATTTCGCGTTGGCCAGTGTGTAGCAATAGGAACCTCCTTGCCCAAGGTAGTCACCCAGTTGGCTATCCAGTGCTACAAATGTTTGTCCGGGAGTACCTAATGGCGTAACAATGCCAGTCATGGCGCGTTGGCAAGCGTTTCCGGACGGGAGTGTGCTAGGCGCTATTTTTATGGGCGTAGCGAGTGCTGGCATTTGATTGGTCAACGTCAACCCACTGATCGGTGCTGACCAGTGAATTTTTCCGCGCAGAGGAGTATTTCCCTTCGAGCACACCTGCTCAAAGCGCAGTTCTAATTCCGCGATTTGGAAAATGCCATTGGTGGCACTGTAACGAATACTGTCAACAGTAAACCATCCAGAGGCGGGTACGGCACAGGTCAAGAAGGTCGAAACGTCCAGTGTTCCAAACACGGGATTGGCAACCCCAGTGAACGAACCATAATAGCCAACAGGTATAAGCGCATATGGAATTGGTGCCGAGAATTTTGCCTTCCAGGCATACGCTGAGCTCGGGGCCTGAAATTCTATGGTATTACCATGCTGACTTAAAAATAGGTTATCCGTGAGTAAAAAGTTTTGCCCTTTAGAGATCGGGTCCCCGGCACTCCCTTCCAAATACATGTAGTTTCCGCTTGGGGCTACAAAACTTGGGCCTGGCTGCCACAAATTGGATGGAATCGGATTAGTCGGGGCGGGGGCGGTAGTTGGGTCTTCAGCCCAATAGTGCAACTGGCCCGATATGGTGCCGCCGAGGGTGCAGGTTTGATTGTAGGTTAAATCCAGTACATCCAGCTTCCCATCAACATAGGCTACGTTGGTGATGGTAAATGTCGCGCTTGTCGCGTTGCAAGAAATGCTACCATCCAACAGCTTTGTGTCTACCACGTATGTTCCCGGGGTGATCTGTTCGTATTTAAGCCTTAGTGGAAATGACCCGCTCCAATGCTCGTTGCCGACGATTCCTAAGCCGATCCCTGCGTTTGAGACAAATACGCCCATAATTGAGTTGGCCTTAGTAAAACAATTGGAAAGGACAGAGTTAAACAATCCACCTATCGTTGTCGTGTAACTAAACCATGTCGGAGCGGGATTCGTTGGTGTGCCGGTGGCGCCGGTTCCGCAGCCGCTCGGGATAGGCGTCACTGGCGGCGTAGTTGTGTCTGGGGGAAGTGGATTTGTTGTCACTGGGGGCGGTGGGGCAGTTTGTGATCCTCCCCCGCCTCCTCCGCAAGCTGCCAATATTATTGACAGGCAAACTGCAGAGACCCAACGCAAAGAACTGCCAGTTTTAAACGTCATCAAAATTTTTCCCGTGGTTTATGTATCTGACTAAAGGCACCTATCGCTATCGCCGCCAGTGTCGGCGCTTCAAGATACATAAAGCCTTTGGTCGATTTTTACTTCTTTGTACAGCAAGCGCCAGCCCGCAAGAGCGGGCTGATAATTGTGTTTTGTGCGCGATTATACCCGCTCGGGACGGACAAATAGGAAAGGGTGGATTTATTCGACCTGCCCGTTTTACTTTAGTCCGAAATGCGTGATGTGTTTGAACGGTGTACGAGTCTGGATAGCCTCTGGCCGGCTGATGCATGAAATTACGGGATCGTATTATTGAGGTGGCTAGTCATGGCAAAACACAAGCAAATACGTTGGCCCTAGCCGATTTACAGAAAAACCGAATTGGTTGCCCAACGACACGTGCCATAGTCTTGGCCCAAGAACAAGACAGATTCATTTAGGGAAGCGATAGGGAATAGGGATGCTTGACCTCCCCGTGATGCCATCACGCTCCAACCGAATTTGGGCCGTGGTTACATCTTGTAAGAAAGGCGTCGATTGAACGAAGTTCAGCGGCGTTAGAATGGCCCATCAATGCACCGAGTGGGCCTATGGACATCGACCTGAGCAAACTTGCGAAAAGCGCCTTGTTCGGCGCCATATTTTTTGCCACGTGCTTGAGCGCGTCAGCCGCGAGCTTTGATTGCGCCAAGGCACGATCCACATCCGAACGCCTGATTTGCAGCGATCCGCAGTTATCCGCGCTCGATGACCGGCTCGCAGCACTGGCGGCGGCGGGAAAAAAGCGCGCTGCCAACCGGCGTGCCTACCAGCGCGCGCTCGACGCGGCCTGGTCGGTACGCCAGAAGTGCGAAGACATTGCCTGCGTACAAAGCTGGTACGCGCAGCGCATAGCTGCGCTGTCGAATGCCCAGATGGTCCCCGATACCTACGCAGAACATACGCCACCAGAGGGGCCGCCGGTGGCTCCGCCAATTCCCGCGCGGCCCGAGGTGGCCGCCAAAGCGCAAGCGCCGGCGTTGCCCGCCGCCGAAAAGCGCGCCCCCCTGCCTTCGTTCAAAACATCACCCGTGCCGTCGCGCACAGCAGTCGCCCCCGCCGGCAAACCATCCGCCGCGCCGAATGTCACCCCGGGCGCACAGTTGCAGGTCATCGGCGAGGAACTGGGATTCCACATCCCCTTGACGCGCGAAGAATTCCTGGACCGCTACCTCGCCAGCGGCGGCCAGTGCGGAACCAGCCAGCATCTGCCGGCTCTGAAAGCATTGTCGCGCTCGGTGGAGTCCGATTGCTGGACAGGTAGCAAATGTCCCGCGCCCGCCGCTGGCTTGAACTGCAAGATTCTGCGAACCGCCTACGACAGCAACGCCCGCATCGTCCTGTTCACGACCACGCTTAGCACCGCCACATCGAAGCGTGCGGAAGGCGTCAGTGACATGGGCAAGTTGGCGGAAAAAATTGCCTTGTTTGGTGGCAGTGAAACCCGCACGAGTGATACCGGGAACGGACCGGTGCTTTCCGCGAGCGGGTCGCAGGGAAAGTTCAAGGTCGAAGTCGAGGTGGCGCCGGCCGAGGAGGGCGGGCAAGTCGGCACCTTCACCGTGGTTACCGAGTAATCACCGCGATTGGCGCGACGACAGACTTGTCGATCAGAACGGGACCCGGACGCGCGTCGCCGCCTAATGCGAAGCTGAATCCGATTTTCGTAAGCGGCAACGCCGGCACGCGCTTGCCGGCCGCAGCCAACAAGGTACTGTTAAGGGATTGCGTACGCGGCCCTGCTGTTCCTTTGCCGGCGCCCCCGGATATCCCACCGCCTTCCGCTATCACGACGTTGGCGGCCCGCTTAATCCGTCGCCTACATTAGGGCATTTCTAGCGGATAATTCCATTGTGGTTCGCATGGCACGGTTGATACATGACGATACAAAACGGCAAGTCTTGGCAATGATGCAGTTACATGGGCCTATTAGGATAGCTGTAATTATTAATTTGTCAGCAGCGCTGCCTCTCTTTACGTTCGTTTGGAGTTTCCTGCATGGTCGTTGGTATTTTTCGCTGGCTTATCGTCGCGGCAATGTTGTCCGCGCATCTCGCCGCCGCGGCGCAGTTGCCGCCCGATAGCGCCCGCACGGAGCAGATCGCGGTAAGGCTCATCAGCGACGCCGTCAGCGTGGCGCCCGGCCAAACGGTTTACCTGGGCCTCGAACAAAAAATCATTCCACACTGGCACACCTACTGGAAAAATCCGGGTGACTCCGGCACCAGCACCAGCATCGCGTGGAAGCTGCCGGCGGGCGTGGCAACAAGCGACATCATCTGGCCCGCGCCAAGCCGCTTCGACATCGGCCCGGTGACCAACTACGGTTATTCCGACCACGTCGTATTGCTGACAAAACTGACAGTCCCGGCCTCGCAAGCGATCGGCAGCGAGATCCCGGTCGAGGCCAAAGCAAGCTGGTTGGTCTGCGAGGAAAGCTGCATCCCCCAAGACGCGACCCTGAGGATCAGGCTGGCGGTGGCGGCCACGGCATCGGTCAACAGCGAACAGAAGCCGATCATCGATGCGGCGCTCAAAACCATCCCCCCGGCCGCGAGCTGGCCCGCCGTCTATGACCGCCGGGACGGCAAACTGCAGGCGCGGCTGACCTTGCCTGCGCAAGTGGACGGAAAGAGCGCATCGGAATTTACCCAGCAGCACACCTTGCGCTTCTATCCGGCCGATTGGGGAACGGCGGCCCACAATGCCGCCCAGACGTTCAAGCTCGACGGGCAGCAGCTCACGATCGCACTTGCCCCCGGCGAGACGCCTCCCGCGCAGGGCAGCCAGGTACGCGGCGTGCTGGTGGCGGAAGAAAAAACCGCCCCCGGCGGCCATGGAGCGATCGTCCACGCGGTCGAACTGGGTGCTGGCACGGCTGCGCCCCGTCCCGCAGAAGCGGCGGCCCCGGCACCCGCAGCGGCCGCGGGCGAGGACGACATCACCTTGTGGCGCGCCTTGCTGCTGGCCTTTGTCGGCGGCATCGTGCTCAACCTGATGCCCTGCGTCTTCCCGGTGCTGTCGATCAAGGCCCTTGGCCTGCTCAAGCATTCCGATTTGAGCAGCGTGCAAAAGCGCGCGCAGGGCCTCGCCTATACGGCCGGCGTGCTGGCAAGTTTCAGCCTGCTGGCGTTGGCGCTGATCGTCATCAAGAATCTGGGCGCGCAAGTGGGCTGGGGCTTCCAGTTCCAGTCGCCGTATTTCGTGCTCGGGGTCGCCTACCTGATTTTCGTCGTCGGCCTCAGCCTGTCCGGCGTGTTTGCGCTGGGCGGTCCGGCCAACCTTGGCGCCGGCCTGGCCCGGCGCAGCGGCTACAGCGGCAGTTTCTTCACGGGCGTGTTGGCCACGATCGTCGCCACCCCGTGCACGGCGCCGTTCATGGGCGCGGCGCTCGGCTTCGCGCTGACCCAGCCCTCGCTCGTGCTGTGGCTGGTATTCATGGCGCTCGGCCTCGGCCTGGCGCTGCCGTACATGCTCATCAGCGCCTGGCCCGCGCTGCACCGTGTGCTGCCCAAGCCCGGTCTGTGGATGGAGCGGCTCAAGCAGGCGTTGGCTTTCCCGATGTACGGCGCGGCCGTGTGGCTGGTGTGGGTGCTCGCGCAACAGGCGGGCGTGAACGCCGTGCCGCTGGCGCTGGGCGGCATGATCGTGCTCGCGATGATCGCGTGGCTGTTCGACAGCACGCGCAACACCAGCGGCGCCAGGCGCCTGGCGGCCAATGGCGTGCTGCTGGCGGCAACGCTGGCCACGGTCGGCCTGAGCTTCCAGGCTGTGCGCGTGCTGGCAGCCTCGCCCGCCGAGTTGGCAAATGCGGGCGCCGGGCAAAACTGGGAGGCGTATTCGCCGCCGCGGCTGGCCGAGCTGCGCCAGCAGGGCAAGCCGGTCTTCATCAACCTGACCGCCGCCTGGTGCATCACTTGCCTGGTCAACGAGAAGGTCGCGCTGAGCCAGCCGGCGTTCAAGGAATTGCTGCAGAAGGAGGGCATTACCTATATGAAAGGCGACTGGACCAACCAGGACGCCCGGATCAGCGCTTTGCTCAAGCAATACGGCCGCAGCGGCGTGCCGCTGTATTTGTTCTATCCATCAGGCACGGGGTCGGAGGCGGTGGTGCTGCCCCAGATCCTGACGCATGACATCGTCAGCTCGGCGTTGCGCCAAAAATAGCGTCGGGCCATCTTTACTTCAACTTAAACTTCAAGGAGAACGGTATGTCGGCAACAATCAAGCAACTGGTCAAGGCAGTGGTGACCGTCGGTTTTCTGGCCGCCGCATCGGCCGCGATGGCGAACGCCGAACTGAACAAGCCGGCGCCGGCGTTCGAGGTGGTCGGAGCCGATGGCAAGCGCACCAGGCTCGACGCCTACAAGGGCAAGACGGTGGTGCTGGAATGGACCAACCATAAGTGCCCCTTCGTCGAGAAGCACTACGAAAGCGGCAACATCCCGAAGCTGCAGAAGGACGCCGCCGGCAAGGGCGTTGTGTGGCTGCAGGTGGTGTCGTCGGCGCCAGGCAAGCAAGGCCATGTGGACAGCGCGACCGCCCAGAAGCTCAATAGCAGCCGCAATGCCGTGCCCGCCGCGACCGTGCTCGATCCGGACGGCAAGATCGGCAAGATGTACGGCGCGCAGACCACGCCGCACATCTTCATCGTCGATGCGGCCGGCCAGCTGGTCTACAAGGGCGGCATCGACAGCATCGCGAGCACAGACCAGGACGACCTGGCAAAAGCCGAAAACTATGTGACGGCCGCGCTTGGCGCCATCAGCGCCGGCAAGCCGATCGCGAAGGCCAACACCAAGCCTTACGGCTGCTCCATCAAGTACGCGGGTTAAACCGCGGGGCAGTCCAGCACGTCGTCCGGGATGGGTCCCGGACGACCGTCGGCCTGGCGCCTGGGCCGGCTTCTCCAGCCCGCTCTGCATGCGCCAGGGCAGGGGGTGGCCAACATCGCCGAGCCCACCTCTCGACCGAAGGCCTTCATTCAAAGCCCCGATCTCACTTGCCACTCGAGCCAGCCTTTCTCATTTCTCCGGGTGCGTTTCGATCTTGCGGCTAAATCTTGAATCAATCCGAGCAAAATCGACAGAGGGACGCCAGCCAAGGCGATGAGGGCGTTGTCGTGCTTTATGCCGTACGCGGTCAGGCCGACGCCGATCAACAGCGCCAGATGCAATCCTGCGGCAAGGTTGCGCATCCCGAACATCGCCTCCAATGCGGCCAAACCCAGCAGCACGACTGCCAAGGACGGCGTCCAGAACATGGCAAGCGACAGCAGCCAGAGGAAAAGAACGGGTGTGGGATTGCGGTCGCGCCGCCATACAGAGCCGCCGACAGCGCAGGCAACAGCGCCTTGAATCAGTAATAGATCCAGAAACAGTATATTTGTAATCTTTACCGCTACGGCCAATAAAATCCACGCCAGCACCAGCAGCGGCGGCCTGAATTGATTGAGCCCGCTTGCGGCCTCCGCGATCTTGCTCGCGCGTTCCTTGAGCGAGGCCGCCATTGATTCGCCGAGTGACTCGACCGCGCTGGCGATCGAAAAGGCATGCCGCAATGTCGCGGGAATGGCGGCGATGCCGAGCCGGTCACCCGCGCCAAACCACGACTTGGCGCGATACACATACAAGTAGCCTTGGCTCCTGACGGCCTTGAAACCTTTGGGAACCATCCATTCCTGCACTTGCGCCGGCGCCGTGTCGTTCATCGTCACGACAAAGAAGGTAACGATGGTGGCGAACTTGCATCCACACGCTTGTTCCCGGTAGTGCATATCAAAGATCCAAAATTCCGGCGTCCTGCTTCGGCTGCGCATGACTTCGGCGACCTTGAAGTCGCTCGCCCGTGCCCACGACCTCCATGGCGCGGTATCGGCCTGCTTCAGGAAAGTGGTGGAAACATCCTTCTCAAGGTCCATCCCCAAGCGGTCCGCGAATTTCGTGTAGCCGGCCCGTATCTCCTCCTTGATATGGAGTCCGATACAAGTCGCCGCGCCGAGAAACGCGACGACAAGCAGTTTGACGATGACGTCCTCGGCCGCGGCGGGCGACATCGCGAAGGCGGACGCCAAGCTGGCAGCAGCGTGGTCCCCGAGGGCCAGCAGTGCGAAAAAAGCGGAAACCCACCACCACATATTTTTTCTCTTTGATTGATTCGCCAGGCCGTGTACTTACTGCCTCCACATTCCATGATATCGGATCTGAGTTGTCACAATAAATATTAATTGTCCGGCTAGCGTGCGCGCTTGAGGCGGCCGACCACCGCAACGAGCGCCTCGACATCGGCGTTGTTGTTGTAGAACGCCAAGGACGGCCGCACCGTACCCTCCACACCGAAGCGGCGCAAGATCGGCTGCGCGCAGTGGTGTCCGGAGCGCACCGCGATGCCTTCGCGGCTCAGCGCTGCGCCCACCTCCTGGGTCGTGAAGCCCTCGAGCACGAACGAGAGCACGCTGGCCTTGTCGGCGGCGGTGCCGATCAGGCGCACGCCGGGTATGTCCTTGAGCAAGCCGGTCGCATATACCAGCAATTGATGTTCGTACGCGGTAATCGCATCGATGCCGATCCGGTTCACATAGTCGATCGCCGCGCCGAGGCCGACCGCATCGGCGATGTTGCCGGTGCCCGCTTCGAAGCGGGACGGCGCAGCATGGTATTCGGTGCGCTCGAACGTGACGTCCTTGATCATGTTGCCGCCGCCCTGCCAGGGCGCACTGTCGTTGAGCAGGGCCTCTTTTCCATATAGCACACCGATACCCGTCGGGCCGAACACCTTGTGCCCCGAGAAAACGTACCAATCGCAAGCGAGGTATTGCACGTCGGCGCGCAGATGGGAGACCGCCTGGGCGCCGTCGACCAGCACCCTGGCGCCGGCCGCGTGCGCCATGTCGATGATTTGCTTGGCCGGCGTCACCGTGCCCAGCGCGTTCGAGACGTGGGTGAATGCGACGAGCCGGGTCCGCGGCCCCAGCAGCTTGGCGTACTCGTCGAGCAAAATCTGGCCGCTGTCGTCGACCGGTATCACCTTGAGCTTCGCGCCCTTTTCGGCGCACAATTGTTGCCAGGGCACGATGTTGGCGTGGTGCTCGAGCCAACTGATGATGATTTCGTCGTCCTTGCCGATATGTTCCCGGCCCCAGCTTTGGGCGACCAGGTTGATCGCTTCGGTGGCGCCGCGCACGAACACGATCTCGTTGGGCGAGGCTGCGTTGAGGAAGCCGCGCACCTTCTCCCGCGCACTTTCGTAGGCATCGCTCGCGCGCGCCGCCAGTTCGTGCGCCGCGCGGTGGATGTTGGAGTTCTCGTGCGCGTAAAAGTAGCTGAGGCGGTCGATCACGCTGCGCGGTTTTTGGGTGGTCGCGGCATTGTCGAGCCAAACCAGTTGGCGCCCGTGCACGCGTTCCTGGAGGATGGGGAAGTCGCGCCGCACCAGTTCGACGTCAAACGGCGCCTGCCGCGGCGCGGCCCCGGACCGCGAGCCCTCGCCCGGCTGCGCCGGCAGGTGGCCGGTGGACGGGCCCCGTTGGTGGTCGAGAAAATAAAACGCGGCGCAATCGCGCTTCGGCGGCGCGGACGCAATGCCGAAATGGGCCGGCGTGAGCAACTCCCGCAGTTGCGCCTCGGTCGGCAGGCCGAAACCGGCCGGCGCGGCGCCGCGTCCGCTCAGATCGGAGCCCTGCGAGGCCGGCACCGCCGGGTGGGCATGCGGGGCCGGGAAACCACCGGCGCCGAAGGATGTATCGGCACCGGCGCGCAAGCCGGGCCGGGGGGCCAGCCGCTCCTCGAGTTGCGCCGCGCTCGGTAGGCCGAAGCCGGCCGGCGGCGGCCCGCCCAGCGGCAGTCCGGACCCCAACGGGGCCGGCCCTTGGGCCGCTGCGGGCCCGGCTGACGGCCGCGCCGTCGCCGATGGTGGCGCGGACGCCGCCGAAGGCAGCGCCGGCGATGACAGCGCCGACGCCGACGAAGGCAACGCCGAAAACAACTGGTTCGCCAGCGCCGTCAGGGCGGCGATGTCGGGCAGGCCCGCGGCGTCACTGGTACTCATGGTACTTGCCCACTTCTACGTCCTCGAGCACGGCGATCGCATCCTCGGTCAGCACCGCCAGCGAGCAATACAGCGACACCAGGTAGGACGCGATGGCCTTTTGATTGATGCCCATGAAGCGCACCGCCAAGCCCGGGCTGGTTTCGCCACCGGGCAGGTTGGGCTGGAACAGGCCGACCACGCCCTGGCGGCTTTCGCCAGTGCGTATCAACAAGATGTTGGTCTTGCCATCGACCAGTTCGAGTTTGTCGCACGGGAACAGCGGCAGGCCGCGCCAGGTCAGGAACTGTGAGCCGAACAAGGACACGGTGGGCGGCGGCACCCCGCGCCGCGTGCACTCGCGTGCAAAGGCGGCGATCGCCTGGGGATGGGCCAGGAAAAACCCCGGCTCCTTCCAGACCTTGGCGATCAGTTCGTCGAGGTCGTCGGGCGTGGGCGCGCCCGTGCGCGTCTTGATCCGCTGCGAAGGCGCGATGCTGTGCAGCAGCCCGTACTCCTTGTTGTTTATGAGTTCGCTCTCCTGGCGCTCCTTGATGATCTCCACCGTCAGGCGCAGCTGTTCGGCGATCTGGTTGTAGGGGTTGCTGTACAAGTCGGAGATGCGAGTGTGCACCTCGACCACGGTGTTGACCGCGCTGAGCAGGTATTCGCGCGGACTCTCGACATAATCGACGAAGGTTTCGGGCAATACCCGCTCGTCGCGTTCGGAGCAATCGACGATGACGTTCGACGCATCCTTGACCCGGTTGACGCGGTAGATGCCGGCCTCGAGCGGCACCCAGTGCAGCAGGTGGGTCAGCCAGCGCGGGGTGATGCGCGACATCTGGGGCACGGTCCTGGTCGCGATGGCCAGTCCGCGGGCGCCGGCGTCGGTCAGTGCGGTGCGTTGTTCAATTACATCCGTCATTTGCAGATCCTCTTCTTCATGGTGGAAAGCCTGTTGTTATTGGTCGGCGCGCATTTGCGCCTGCGTGATGTTGCTGTTGGGGGGCACGCTCTGGGTCAGCCAGACATTGCCGCCGATGGTAGAGCCGCGCCCGATCGTGATGCGTCCCAGCACCGTGGCGCCGGCGTAGATGACGACGTCGTCCTCGACGATCGGATGGCGCGCGTTGCCCTTGATCAAAACGCCATGTTCATCGGTGGGAAAGCGCTTGGCGCCGAGCGTGACGGCCTGGTACAGGCGCACGCGCTGTCCGATGACGGCGGTCTCGCCGATCACCACGCCGGTGCCGTGGTCGATGAAAAAATGGGCGCCGATGGACGCGCCCGGATGGATGTCGATGCCGGTCAGCGAATGGGCGATATCGGAAATCATGCGCGCCAAAAAGACGGCGCCGAGGCGATACAGCGCGTGGGCCAGGCGGTAGTAGATGATCGCGATGGCGCCCGGGTAGCACAGCAAAACCTCGGCCACGCTGTTGGCGGCCGGATCGCCCTGGAAGGCCGCCTGCAGATCGCCGACGAGCAGGCCGCGGATCTCGGGTAATTGCGCGATGAAGTCGCGCGTGAGCGAGACCGCGTCGTGGCGCAAGGCATTGTCCTCGCGCCCGTCGGGGTCGGCCACGAACAGGAGCGCGCGCCGGACCTGTTCGGTCAGCACGTGCAAGGTCGTATTCAGGGTGTTGCCGACGAAGTAGTCGATGCTTTCATCGGTCAGGTTCGGGCGGCCGTAGTGGGTTGGAAACAGCACGGCGGACAAGTTGTCGAGAATCTCCACCAACGCCTGCCTCGACGGCAGTTCGCGGATCCGTCCGCGATGCCTGATCTGGTGCGTCACCTCGCGCGAGACGCGCAGGGCATCGACGACGGTGTCGAGGTTCCAGTGCGCTTGATTGGACGCGATGCGACGGTTGTTGAGAGTTTCCATGGCGGGCCTTTGGTAATGGCGTATCGGAAGCGGCTACGCGGCGGCCTTGGCCGGAGGCGCAGGCGACACTAACTGCGTAGCTGAAATTGCGCCGGCGTCGACCGTGGCGGGCAGCGTTTGGCCCGGCTTTCCCCACAGGCGACCCTGGCCCAGATTTTCCTCGGTCGACGATGCGTCCAGCTGCCGCACACGGGCCAGTGAGGCCGGCGAATCGATGTGGGTGAACACCAGGCGCACGCCGTTGTGCGCAGCCGCCTGCAACAAACTCGCGGCGGCGGCATCGGCGACGACCGTGTGCGCCGCCAGCTTGATCACGTCGGGCCGAACCTGCGCGAGCAGCGCCAATGCCTGCGGCACGTCGGCCGCGTTGAGGCCCAGGCGGAAGCCGTTGCGCCGGTAGTTGGCGGCGACCACCCCGAGTATCCAGCCCTGGTTTTGCGTCACAGGCGGCAACTGCAAAATGATCTTTTCACGCGGCAGCTCGAGTACCTCGAGCAAGTGGCGAAATGCCGCGCCATGGAGGTCGTCGACGGCCGCCAGCAGGCGCGTGTGCACGTTGAGATAAAGGTCGTTGCCAGGCGCGGGACTTTGGCGGAAGAAATTGACTGCGTGGAGAATGCGGCTCAGCCGGTCCAGTGCCACCGATTCGTCGTCGCTGGCGGCGTTGTCGAGCAAGCCCGCAAAGCCGCGCCCGTGCTCGTCTTCGTCCGTGGACGGACCGCGGACCAAAGCCTCGAAGCCGGCGATACGGCTTGAAGCGAGTCCATGAATGCCTTGGAACGCGCTGGCCAAGGTGGTATCGCGAAACAGGCAATGCGCGCGGCCTTGGCCGTCGAGCGTGAGCCCGCTGCCGGCTTTTGGGTTGGCAGCCAGGCGCCTTAAGTATGCTTGCAAGACGGGATACGACATAGAACTTTCTCCAGTTAGCCGGAACGGCAGACGAATCGGACGGACGCGTAGATGTGACTTATCAGCGAAGCCGACACTGCTGTTTTCCGGGCGTTGCATGAGTGCGATTAGACCGCGAAAGCGTTTTAGAAAGAACGATTCTTTTCGTGCTTCTATATGAGGATCATCGTCGCAAGTGGCGTGCTTGGCGCTCTGGGATTTGCCGCATTTCGTGGGCGGCGGGGACGCTCGGCGAGCTGTACGGCGCGTAGCCGACACCGCGCATCGACACGCGCGAACAGCACTTGTACCGCCTCGCCGATTCAGCTAGACTACTGTATGTTTATACAGTCTTTGATATTCCTGCCAGGTGGCACTTATGAGCGATCCAAAGCAAGATTTTGAAGGTCAGGTCATGCTTCCGCCGCGTCCGCTTGCGCCCAAAAAAGGGCGGGGCGCGGTGTCGAACGTGCAGGGGCGTTACGAGCTCAATGGTCGTGAGCGTTTTGACGACGGCTGGTCCGAGGACGACGATGCGGACGGCGCGCCGTCGGCGGTCAAAACCGTGGTAACCGACGAGTACGCAAAAACCATCCTCACGCGCAACGCCTCGCCCGACGTGCCTTTTAATGTGTCGCTCAATCCCTACCGGGGCTGCGAGCATGGTTGCATCTATTGCTTCGCGCGACCCTCGCATAGTTATCTCGGTTTGTCGCCCGGGCTCGACTTCGAAACCCGCTTGTTCGCCAAGGTTAACGCGCCCGACTTATTGCGGCGCGAGCTCGCCAAGGCATCGTACATGCCCGAGTCGATCGCGCTCGGCGTCAACACCGACGCCTACCAGCCTTGCGAGCGCGAGCGCGGCCTCACGCGCCGCGTGCTCGAAGTCCTTCACGATTGCGAGCATCCCGTCGGCCTGATCACCAAATCGTCACTCATCGAGCGCGACATCGACATCATCGCGGCCATGGCCGCCAAGCGCCAAGCCATGGCCGCGATCACGCTCACCACGCTCGACCCCGCCATTTCGCGCACGCTCGAACCGCGCGCGGCCGCGCCTGAGCGGCGGCTGCGCACCATCCGCCGCCTGACCGACGCCGGCATTCCGGTCGGCGTGAGCGTGGCGCCGGTGATTCCCTTCGTGACCGAACCCGAACTCGAGCGCGTGCTCGAGGCGGCGCACGCGGCCGGCGCGGTGAGCGCCCACTACGTCGTGCTGCGGCTGCCGTGGGAGGTCAACCCCTTGTTCCAGGAATGGCTGCAGGCACATTTCCCCGAGCGGGCCCAGCGCGTGATGAACCGCGTGCGCGAGATGCGCGGCGGCAAGGACTACGACAGCGATTTCAGTAAACGCATGCACGGGGAGGGCGTCTGGGCCGACCTGATTCACCAGCGCTTCGTCAAGGCCACCGAACGGCTCGGCATCGGCAAGCACGGGCGGCGCTTCGAAAATCTCGATGCGTCGCGCTTCAAGCGGCCGACCGTGGTGCCGCCCGTGCCAAACAAGCAGTGCGGCAATGCGACGGGGCAGCTTGATCTGTTCTCGTAGTCACCGAACTTGCAGAGCGCCGGTCTGGCGCAAAGGAGGCATACTATTTTGAATAGCGGTCGGCTTTTCAATACAAAAATGCATAACCACTCCGGCGAAGCGGGACCGTTGCGTGGAGCAGGGTGTTACCCTTCCAACGCCGACAAATGCCGTTCGATTGCGAACACGTGCGGATCGTCCATGCCCAAGGCGCGCAGCGCGTGCGCGAGCTCGGTCAGGTAGTCGCGATTGCGTCCGCTCGGCCCGCTCGAGGCCGCGATCTGGTGCGCGATGGCCAGTTCCGTCGCCTCGCCCAAAAACGCGGCGTTTTCTTCGGTCGCGATGTACACGAGGCCTTCCTCGCTGCTGCCGTCATTGAAGTAGATGTCGGTCGCAAGGCGCAGGTAACCGTTCTTTTCGCGGTGGTCTAGGTGGGCGAACACCTCGGGCGTGATCAGGTAGGCCATGCCGGCGCACACGGCGCCCGTTTGCGCTATCAATGTTGCGACCCGTCCCGGCGCGCTTTCGGTGCCGCGGTGGTCGTGCGAACCTTGCCAGAACCGGCGCGTCCAGTCGCGGATGCTCGCCGGGCGCCGCTCTATGTACGGGAAGTCCGCCTTGAAGATCAGCGAACCATAGCCGAACAGCCATACCCGGTGGTGGCCGTCGAACTTGTCCATGCGCTGGTTGATCGCGATGGTGTTGTGTGACATGTTGCGCATCCCAAGATTACGAGGTGCCATTATATCGGCCCACCTCAGCGCGCGTTGGTCGCTGGAATATTCCAGTCGTGCGATTCGACGTAGTTGAACAGGAAGGCGATAAAGCTTTCGGCCGCCGGCGACAGCGAGCGCTTTTCGCGCGTGTACACAAAAAAGCGGCGCGTTAATTCCGGATCGTGCAGCAAACGCATCTGCAATTTGTACAGCGTCACGAGTGGTTCGGCGTAGGGCAGGCAGACCGTGATGCCGAGCCCGGCGCTGACCATCGCCAGCGCGGTCGTCATGAAGGTCACTTCGTTGGCCGGATTGAGCGGCACCTCGCGCGTCGACAGGTGCATATCGCTGAGCAGGCGTTCGGTGAACTGCCCCTGCAGCGAAATGAACGGGTAGGCGGCGAGGTCGGCCCAGGTGGTGCGCGCGTGCTGTTCGAGCGGATGCCCTTGCGGAAACACGAGCACGAAGGGCATCTCGAACAGCACGGCGGCGTCGATCTGCGCGCTCGGCTCGCGCTCGGGCCCGATGCCGAAATCGACCTCGCCGCTGAACACGCGCGCGCCAACACTTTCGAGCGCGCAGTCGACTAGGCGCACGGCAATGTCCGGATGCGCGGCGCGGTAGGCGGCAATGACCTGCGGCAGCAGGGTGCACGACATCAATTGCGGGGCGGCGATGCGGACCATGCCTTTTTTGAGTTTGGTATGGTCGGCGATGTTGACCAGCGCGCCGTCGAGGTCGTCGATCATCTTCGCAAACAGCGGGTAGAGCTCGCGCCCGACTTCGGTCAGCGCGATCTTGCGCGTGCTGCGGTCGACCACGCGCACGCCGAGCGTCTGTTCGAGTTCCTTGATGAGCCCGGACAGCGCCGATTGCGTCACGTGCAGGTATTGCGCTGCGAGCGTGAAGTTGCCCGTCTTGGCCAGGGCGACGAAGGCGCGCATCTGGCGCAAGCTTGGATTCATAAGATAGTCTGATAAATGACGTTATAAATATTGTTTGTATGATAGTCAATTTTGGACTCTAATGGTGAAAACATAGAAGGAGCCCGCCATGCAGATCAAGAGAGTCCACCACGTCGCCTACCGTTGCATCGACGCCAAGCAAACCGTCGACTGGTATGTCAAGCACCTGAACATGAACTTCGTGCTCGCCATCGCCGAGGACCAGGTCCCGTCGACGGGCGCGCCCGATCCCTATATGCACGTTTTCCTCGACGCCGGCATGGGCAATGTTCTCGCTTTTTTCGAGTTGCCGAACCAGGCGCCGATGGGCCGCGACGGCAACACCCCAGCCTGGGTCCAGCATCTCGCACTCGAAGTGGGCAGCATGGACGAATTGCTCGCAGCCAAGGCGAGCCTCGAGGCGGCCGGCATCGACGTGCTCGGCCCGACCAACCACACGATCTTCAAGTCGATCTATTTCTTCGACCCCAACGGGCACCGGCTCGAGCTGTGCTGCAACACGGGCACGCCCGAAATGATGCAAAAGCTCGACGAGGTCAAGTGGGACATGCTTAACGAATGGGCCCTGACCAAAAAAGCGCCGAAGCACGCGGCCTGGATGCACGAAAAAAACTAAGGAACACGATGAAACTTGCAACACTCAAAAACGGCACCCGCGACGGCACCCTGGTCGTGGTCAGCCGTGACCTCGGCACCTGCCAGGGCGCGGGCGCGATCGCCCCGACGCTGCAATTTGCACTCGACAACTGGGACGCGGCCGCGCCCAAACTCGAGCAGCTGTACGCCGAGCTCAACGCGGGCACGGCGCCGGCCGCGCAAGCCTTCGTCGAAACCGACTGCCACTCGCCATTGCCGCGCGCCTACCAGTGGGCCGACGGCTCGGCCTACATCAACCACGTCGAGCTCGTGCGCAAGGCGCGCAACGCCGAGGTGCCGGCCTCGTTCTACACCGACCCGCTGATGTACCAGGGCGGCTCCGATTCGTTCATCGGCCCCTACGATCCGATCTACGCGCTGTCCGAAGAATGGGGCATCGACCTCGAAGCCGAAGTCGCGGTCGTCACCGGCGACGTGGCGATGGGCGCCGACGCGGCGCAATGCGCGCGTGCGATCCGTCTCGTCATGCTGGTCAACGACGTGTCTCTGCGCAACCTGATTCCGGGCGAGTTGCTCAAAGGTTTTGGTTTCTTCCAGTCCAAGGCGGCCAGCGCGTTTTCGCCCGTCGCCGTCACGCCGGACGAGCTGAGCGGCGCCTGGGACGACAGCAAGTTATGCCTGCCTATTAAAGTGACGCTCAACGGTCGTCCGTTCGGCAAGCCCAACGCGGGCGAGGACATGACCTTCAATTTCGCGCAACTGATCGCGCACGCGGCCAAAACGCGCGAGCTCGCCGCCGGCACCATCATCGGCTCGGGCACCGTGTCGAACAAGCAGGGCAACCTGCACGGATCGAGCATCGAGAACGGCGGCGTCGGCTATTGCTGCCTGGCCGAAGTGCGCATGTACGAAACCATCGAAAATGGCAAGCCGGCGACCTCGTTCCTCAAGTTCGGCGACACCGTGCGCATCGAGATGCACGACGCCGCCGGCGCCAGCATATTCGGCGCGATCGACCAGCGTGTCGCGCTCTACCAAGGGCGCGTGTGACATGAAGCTCTACACCTATTTCCGCAGCTCGGCCGCGTACCGGGTGCGCATCGCGCTCAACCTGAAAGGGCTCGAGTACGAGGCGGTGCCGGTGCATTTGCTTAAAGATGGCGGCCAGCACCTGCAAAGCGCCTACCGCGCGATCAATCCGGGCGCGCTGATTCCAAGCCTGCAGGACGACGGTGCGACCGTGACGCAATCGCTCGCGATCATCGAGTACCTCGAAGAAACGCATCCCTTCATGCCCCTGCTGCCGCAAGGCGCGCTCGACCGTGCACGGGTGCGCGCGCTGGCCCAGATGGTGGCCTGCGACATCCATCCAATCACGAACTTGCGCGTGCTTAAGTATCTGACCGGCACGCTTGGCGTGTCCGAAGACGCCAAGACTGCCTGGTACAAACACTGGGTGCAAGAGGGCTTGGCGGTGATCGAGGCGCATCTGGCGCACGCGCCCGAAACGGGACGTTTTTGCCACGGCGACTCACCGAGCATGGCCGACTGCTGCCTGGTGCCGCAGGTGTTCAACGCCTTGCGTTTCAAGGTCGACATGGCAGCCTACCCGACGGTCGCGCGGATCGACGCGGCATGTGCCGAACTGCCCGCGTTCACGGCGGCGCACCCATCGCAGCAAGGCGACGCCGAGTAAGGCGCGCCCGCGCGCCTTTGATCCAAATCAAAGGCCCATGGCCCCCCGAAAGCCCACACTAAAGCCGCAGGCGGCCCTTTGACCGCGTGTGGCTTTTTTTACGGGAGGAAGCATGTTCCAGCACATACTATTGCCGACCGATGGCTCGGCAGCATCCGAGCGCGCCGTGCTCGGTGGACTGCGCCTGGCCAAAGAACTCGGCGCCGCCGTGAGCGGCTTGCACGTAGTCACACCATTCCGCGTCTTCACGGTCAGGCCCGACATGCTCGAAGATACGCGCGCCCAGTACGCCCAGGACGCCGAGGCCGAGGCGCGCAAGGCCTTGTCTTTCATCGCGAACGAGGCGAAGGAGATGGGCGTCGCCTGCAACACCGGGCTGGTCCATGCCGACGACCCCTACGACGCCATCATCGAAGTCGCGCGCGACAAACGTTGCGACCTGATCGCGATGGCCTCGCACGGGCGCCGCGGCATCGAGGGCTTGCTGCTGGGTAGCGAGACGCAAAAGGTGCTCACGCACAGCGTGATCCCCGTGCTGGTGTTCCGATAGCCCGTCGCGGCGCAGGCGGCACCATGCACAAACGCATACTGCTAATCCAAGGGCACCCGGACGCCAACGCGGCCCACCTGTGCCATTCGCTCGAGCAGGCCTACGCGTGCGCCGCCGCCGGTGCCGGCCACGAGGTGCACCGCATCGAGGTCGCCGTGCTCGACTTTCCCTTGCTGCGCAGCCAGAGCGACTGGGAGAACGGCGAGGTGCCGCCCGCGCTCGCGCAGTCGCAGCACGAGATCGTCTGGGCCAACCATCTGGTCCTGTTCTTTCCACTGTGGCTGGGTGACATGCCCGCCTTGCTCAAGGGCTTTCTGGAGCAGGTTGCGCGGCCCGGCTTTGCGTTTGTCAAAGGCAAGCGCAACCCGCTGACCAAAAAAGCGTTGAGCGGGCGTTCCGCGCGCGTGGTCGTCACCATGGGCATGCCCGCGCTGGTGTACCGCTGGTTCTTCCGCGCGCACAGCGTCAAGTCGCTCGAACGCAATATCCTTGGTTTCGTCGGCATCGCCCCGGTCGATGAAACGCTCATCGGCAGGGTCGGCGACATGCCGCCGCCGGCGACCGAAAAGTGGCTGGCCAAAATGGAAGCGCTCGGCGCGCAAGGGGCCTGACGTGAAAAGGCCGCCCACCTGGGGCGGCCTTTCGTGCTGCTAGTTCAGTGACTGAACTAAAGGCGGGTGCTGAACGCGAGCTAGTTAGTGCGCGGCCGAACGGTCAGGCTCCGAAGGCGAGCTAATTTCTAGCAAGGCTTCCTCGATGCCGGACGAATTCTTGGTTGCCAGGTCGCCCAGCGAGACGATGCCCACCAGGCTATGGGTGTCCTGGTCGACCACGGGTACGCGGCGGATCTGGACATCGCCCATTTGCTCCAAAACTTCTTCGGTCGACTGGCTGGCGTAGCAGGTGCGCACATCGGTGCTCATGACGTCGCCGACGCGGGTGCTTTCCGGCGACTGGCCGGCAGCGGTCGAACGCACGGTGATGTCGCGGTCGGTGATCATGCCAACGAGTTTCGGGCCGTCGCAGACGGGGATCGAACCGACGTTCAGCTCATCCATCATTTGTGCGGCACGGCGCACGCTGTCTTCTGGCGAAATACTTTTAACATCACGGGTCATGACTTCTGAAACAGTTTGCATATGAGCCTCCATTTATTTGATAGATAAGGAGTTAGGTGTTCCTAACTGGTGAAATGCATCATGCACTGTTTCGGGAAATACCCGCGCATGGTTGAAAATGCATCAAATTGAGGCAGTTGGGATGCGGAATCTTGCGCTACAATTTGCGCTTTAGGCAGCACCACCCGCACCATGGCAAAAATCAGCATTCCCCCGAGCATCCTCGTCGCGATGGAACGCGCCGACGCGTCATGGCATGCGCACTTGCTTGACGGGCTCGAGGCAGTCGAGCGCGCCACTCCGGGCTACCTGAAGGCGCTGGCAGCCGACTCCTATTTGCCGACAGAACAAAGGCTGTTCGCCGCCTTCGCCTTGCCGCTGCCGGATGTGCGCTATGTGTTGGTGGGGGAGGGGCCGTACCCGCGCGCCGAAAGCGCGACCGGCGTCTGCTTCATGGATGGCGCCGTGGGCGAGCTCTGGTGCGATACCGGTTTGTCGAAGCCGGTCAACCGCGCGACTTCGTTGCGCAACTTCATGAAAATGCTGCTCGTCGCCGACGGCCAGCTCGACGCCGGCGACACAGCCGGCGCAGCGATGGCGCCAGTGGCCCAGCACGTGCGCGCCAATGGCGCCATTCAGACCCTTGCGCAGTTGCAGGAGAATCTGACCGGACACGGTTTTTTGCTGCTCAACGCGGCACTGGTGTTCCGCCCCCATGTGCCGCCGGTGGTCGACGCGCGCGCATGGCTGCCGTTCCTGCAGGCCGTGCTGGCCGCGCTTGCAACCAGCGAACCGCGCCCGACGCTCGTGCTGTGGGGGAAAATCGCCGAACAACTCAAGCGCCTGCCCGAGGCTGCACTTTGTCCCCAGCTATGTTCCGAGCACCCATACAATCTTTCGTTCATCACTCATCAAGCGATGCAAGACCTGTTCGGGCCAATGCGATTGTTGCGTGCGTCGAAGGCCTGAAAGCGCAAAGCGCTGTCAGTCGAAGCTGTGGGAACGACTACTGCCACCGCCCGATCCACGAGAGCCGTCCGAATCATGGTTGTTGGTGTAAACCACTACGCAAATCGCGACCAAGACAAAAAAAGAAATCGGCAAGACGTAGAATGCCAGTATGATTTTGGCCTTGATGTATTGGACGCTGCAACTCTTGTAAAGCAAAACTTGAATGCCGACGCCAACCATTAAGAAAATCATCGCCCAGCTGATCGCCGTGTTGTTAGGATCAACCGGGTTCTGCTCGGTCAAGCCAGTCAAGAGGAAGGCACCGAAAGCATATGCTGCAAGACTGACCAATGACAGGGCGAAGCAGATAATCGCGTAAAATATTTTCCAAAAAACGTCTTGCATATTTTCCATCTCCGACGGAGAGAGCACTTCGCGGCGAAACGCCATTTGGAAATATTGCCGAGGACAGCGTTGTGTCTCTTTGTCTTGCGGCAACTAAAGAGCAAGCGCTTTAATTAAACGAACAGAAAAATCCCACAGAAAGGCGCCATGAATCCCACCAAAGTCCAGCGCGAACACGTCCGGCGCCTTGAGGATTTACCCAATATCGGCAAGGCCTGTGCGGCGGACTTGCGTCAGCTAGGTATCGAAACGCCCCAAGGACTTATCGGGCGCAATGCTTTGGACCTGTTTGAAGAGCTTTGTATCGTGACGGGCGTGCGCCACGACCCCTGCATGCTCGACGTCTTCATGTCGATCGTCAGTTTCATGGAGGGCGGTCAGGCCTTGCCGTGGTGGTCGTTCACCGAGCAACGCAAACAGATGCTCAAGGCCTTGGCAGGGTGAACAAGACTTCCACGTCGTCTTTCATCGTGCCGCGCGTCCAGCCCTGGGCCGCATAAAAGCGGTCGGCCCGCGTGTCGGCCGTCGTCGACAGCACGACCTGCTGCTTGCCCAAGCTAAACAAGTAATCGGTCGCCAAGCCCAATAAGCGTCTGGCGATGCCGCGTCCCTCGAACGCCGGCTGAACGAACAGCGCCCAGATCGAGGCGTCTTCATGCGCAGCATAGCTGAAGCCGACAATCTCCCCATCCAGCTCGCACACCCATCCCCGGCCGAGCGTGTCCAGATAGTCGCGGTACATTTGCGGCGTCACGCGCGCCGGATTGGACAGCACGTTCTCGCGCACGGCGAGGCGGATTGCCGACATCGCTGGAATGTCGGCTTCGGCTGCTTGGCGGATTGAAAGTTTGTTCATAAGTACGGGTTTTTGGGATGGGGCATCTTCAATTCGCGCGCTTCTTGGGAAGATTTAAACGCCAAGTGTGACTGCTTCGAACAGAAAACAGCTTAGCATTTCCAATGTTCCTTGGGCAAGTGTCTCCCCGGCGCGACGGTTCCCTCGTCTATCGCGATCGAAGCACCGTATGCGTGACAATTGAATAGATTTCTCCTGGGAATCCAAGTCATTATTGCGACTTGCCGATTAGTATATGGATTTCACATATGCGCTTCGACTTGTCGTTACTGAGGGGCGGCGCCGTGGATCGAGCACCATCGGAGCTCGCTTAAATTGTCATTTATATATCATTAATTAACAATCGGAAAGTAAATCAGTTGCCCATCCGCGCGCCGGTCGACACCGACTTTCGACTGGTCCGACCGCGCCATACCCGGCCCCCCCCGACCCGCCGGCCGGCGTCCCCGCCCCCCGTTACCCATAACCGATAAAAAGAGACCAATTTGACTTCCATGATTTTTTACGAACGCCCGGTTGCCCTGAACCGCGAACGTCACCGCACCCTTAAACTCGACAACAAAAGCGGCGATTTCTCGTTCGCCGGACGCACCAATTCGATCCTGTTGGCGGTGACCGAATTGGCCGAGGCGGCCAAGGATTACCCGATCGTATTCGCCGGCAAGGAAGGTGGCCCGTTCACGCTGGCCGCGCTGGTCGGCCTGCGCGATAACGAAAACCTGTTCGTCGGCGCCGATGGCGCGTGGCAGGAGGGCGTGTACCTTCCCGCCTTCGTGCGGCGCTATCCCTTCGTGCTGGCCGAGGCCGAATCGGACGGCGCCGACCTGACCGTCTGCATCGACGAGTCATATGCCGGTTTCAACGAGGAGCGCGGCGACCCGCTGTTCGGCGCGGACGGCGCCGAAACGCCGCTGTTGGAGGGGGCCGTCAAATTCATGACCTTGTTCCATGAAGAGATGCAGCAAACGCGGCTGTTCGCGCAGACGCTGGCCGATGCCGGCCTGCTCGAAATGAAATCCATCGAAGTCAACCGCGGCGACCAAAAGCAGGTGCTCGAAGGCATCTTCGTGGTCGACCAGCAAAAGCTGGCCGCGCTCGACGATGCGCAGGTGCTGGCGCTGTTCCGCAGCGGCGCGCTGGTCGCGGTCCACGCCCACCTGATGTCGCTGAGCCACGTCGAACGGCTCGCGCTGCGCATGGACCAGCGCATGCGCGCGCCGGCCAAGGGCAAGCTCGAAGCCGAAGCCGAAGCCGAAGCCCCTGCGCGCGGCGCCCCGGCCCAGCGCCCGGGCAAGGCGGGCAAGGGCGAGCGGGCCGACAAGCGCGCCGCCGCGGCGACCTCGGCCGCCCAGTAACAGCGCACGGCACCGGCCGCTCGCGTGCGCGATCCGCGCGCGGGCGGCCGCGCCGCGCAAGGGGCGCGCCGACGCGGCGCGCCGCCACACAAACGCATCAACCACGAATTCAGGGATAAGTCATGACGCAATCATTCAAAGCGAACCACGTTCCAGCGCAACCGGGTATGCACTGGAATCCACGCTCGCCGCGTCGTACCGCCCTGGCCGTGGCGCTGCTGACCGCCTTTGGCGGCGCCGCCCACGCCGCGCCGCCCATCGTGCCGGTCGGCGTCGGCGGGCCCGCCCTGTCGGGCCAGGCGGGCAACCTGATCGTCCCGACCGGCACCACCGCCACCGTGTTAAAGGTCAATAAGAATGTGACCGACATCACCACCGGCACCATCAAGGGCACGGTCGGCGTCAACGCCTTTTCGCACTTCCAGGTCGGCCAGAACAACGTGGTCAACCTGCATGTCCCGAGCGCCGCGACCGCGCTGCTCAACCTCGTCTACGACAGCCCGATCCTGGTCAACGGCATCGTCAACGGCTTCAAGGACGGCAGCCTCGGCGGCAACGTCATGTTCGCCGATCCGCACGGCATGATCGTCGGCGCCGGCGGCGTGCTCAACGTCGGCAGCCTGACCGTCGCCACCCCGACCCGCCAGTTCATGGACGGCGTGATCGGCACCGACGGCGAAATCTCGTCGCTCGCCGTCACGCGCCTGCTCGACGGCGGCGCGCCCAATTCGGCCGACGGCGTGATCCGCATCGACGGCCGCGTCAATGCGCTGCAATCGATCCGCCTGCGCGCCGCCCAGGTCGACATCAACGGCGCGCTCAAGGCCGGCGCCGACGTCGCCCACCAGGCCGCGTTCGCCGGCGCGGTCAACAGCGCCGGGATCGCGGCCGCCGGCGCGCTCGTCGAGCGCGACGGCGTCATCGAGATCGTCGCCGACGGCGCCGCCAGCGTGGCCGGCAGCATCGATGTCGCGCGCCGCGCCGGCGCCGGCGCCGGCGGCAGCGCCACCGTGTTCGGCGACAGCGTCGCGCTCGCGGCCGGCGCGCGCATCGACGCCGCCGGCACCGACGGCGGCGGCGCCATCAAGCTCGGCACCATGGCCGGGCCCGACGGCGCGCACGTGTATGCGCGCGAGCTCGGCGTGGGCGCCGGGGCGCTGCTCAACGCCGACGCGCTCGCCACGGGCGCGGGCGGCACGGTGCTGGCCTGGGGCGCGCAAGGCAACCGCTTCTTCGGCGCCGCCAGCGCGCGCGGCGGCGCCCAGGGCGGCGACGGCGGCTTCGTCGAAGTCTCGGCGCGCAACGGCCTGCTGTTCGACGGCCGCGTCGACACCTCGGCCGCGCATGGCAAGATGGGCACGCTCCTGCTCGACCCTGTCAACATCAACATCGTCAACGACTTGTCCCAGGCCGGCGAGAACAAGGTCACGGTGGCCTCCCTGCAGGGCAACGGCAACACCAATTTCGTCATCAAGGCCGACAACAAGCTCACCGTCGGCGGCAGCGACGCCAGCGCGGCCGATGTCGACCTGAGCGCGAGCCTCACGGGCAACGCCAACACCATCACGCTCGAAGGCCTGCAGGTCGACTTCAACGCCGGCTCCAAGCTGCGCACGGGCGGCGGCAATGTGCTGGTCAAAGGGCGCCAGATCACGCTCGGCGCCGGCGCCTTGATCGACACCGTCGCCGCGGCCGCGCCCGGCGCGGGCGGCAACGTCACACTCGCGGCCAGCCACGACGATGTGCGCGGCGGCATGGGCGCGCGAACCGCCGCCGCCAGCGTCGTCGTCAACGGCGCCATCAGCGCCAACAACGTCACCCTGAGCGCGAGCGCCAAGGCCGAGAGCGACGTCAGCCTGGACGCGGTGGACGACACGATGGTCGAGGATGCCCTCGGCGCCGGCGGCGCTTTGCTCGGCTTCAAATGGGCCAACGGCGTTTCCAAGGCCAGCGCCTCGGTCACGCTCGGCAGCACCGCCGTGGTGGGCGCGAGCGGGAACATCGAGATCGCCGCCACCGGCTCCCAGAAGGCCATGCTCGACGTGCGCCAGGGCGACAGCCTCAATCCGCTGGCCAACACGGTCGCCGCGCACGGCAAGGTCGAGGGCGGCGCGCGCGCCCAGGTCGACACCGGCGCCACGCTGTCGGCCGTCGGCAACCTGTCCGTGATGGCGCTCAACACGAGCGAACTCAGTGTCAAGGGCAAGGTGTTCAGCTATAGCGCCGACATCGGCGCCACCCTCGCCTATGGCGAGAGCAGCATCGACACCTCGGCCACGATCGCCAGCGGCGCCAAACTGAGCGTCGGCGGCGGGCTCGACGTGATCGGGCGCAGCAAATCGGCGAACACGGTGCAGGCGGTCAGCTCGGCCTGGAACGGCGGCAAGGCCGGGATCGCGCTGGCGATCAGCGATCTGCGCGACGACGCCGTCGCCACCCTCGGCGCCGATGTGGCGACCACGGGCAATGTCCGGGTCCAGGCCGAAAACCTGGTGTCCAAAAACTTCAGCAAGGCGGCGACCGAAACGGGCAGCGGCTTCGCGGCCAAGAACATCAACCCGGTCCTGATGATTCCCGCGCAGGGCGGCCAGCACGTGCTGACCACGTCCCAGAGCTTCGGCGTCAACATCGTCGCCGCCCATTTGCAAAGGGCCGCGGCCGCCTCGGGCAGCGCCGGCTCGTCCGAAACCACCCTCAAGATCGGCGCCGCGTTGTCGGTGCTGAGCGCCGATTTCAGCGCCAACGCCAGCATCGCGCCGAAGGCGCTCGTGAGCGCCGCCCAGGGCGACATCGCCGTGTTCGCCAAGGTCGCGGACCATCCGATCCACAACATCGCGCAAAGCGCGGTCAATTCGGCCACCAGCTCGTCCAAGGCCACCAGCACCGACCCGGCCGCCAAATACAGCGTCAGCGCCGGCGTCGCGCTCGCGTTCATCAAGCACGAGGCCAACGCCACGGTGGGGCAGGACGCCCAGCTCGCGGCGCGCCGCATCGCCGTCGCCAGCGAGGTGCTGCAGCCGCTCGAGATCACCTGGCTCAAGTGGGACAGTTTCGGCGCCGTGGCCCAGCGCATCTCGCCCAAGCTCGGCGTGCCCGAGCAGGTGCTCACCAGCTACGCCAACGCCAGCGGCGAGGCGGTCGACGGCGCCCTGGCCGGTTCGCTCAACTGGTTCGACGTCCAGAACGAGAGCCGGGCCTGGGTCGGCCAGGGCGTCAAACTGACGAGCACCGAGGCGGCCGCCGCCGGCGTGCCGAACGTGGTGCTGCAGGACGACGCGGGCGCGGCCAACCAGGGCGGCCTGGCGATCGCGCAAAACGTCAGCGTGCACGCGCGCGCCGAGGTCGCCTCGGTCGACGTGGCCGGCAACATCTCGGCCACGATCATCACCGGCACCGGCGGCGGCGACGGCACCAAGGCCGTCGGCGGCGCCTTCAGCGGCGTGCGTTACCGCAACAGCACCATCGCCGGGATCGACGACGGCGCCGTCGTCAGCGCCGCCGGCGGCGTCTCGGTGCTCGCCGAGAGCGACGACAAGGCGATCGTGATCGCGCCCTCGACCGGTTCCGGTTCCTCCATCAGCGGCAACGGCGCGGCCGCCTACATGCGCCTCGACAATGTCACCAAGGCGGCCGTGAGCAACCGCGCCACGGTCGAGGCGGCGGCCCTCGACGTCAGCGCGCGCGAGTCGCTGGCCATCTGGAGCGTGGCCGGCGCCGTCAACAAAAGTTCGGAAACCTCGGTCGGGGTCAGCGTCGCCGTCAACGACCTCAAAGGCGACACCGCCGCCCTGATCGGCAATGTCGGAGGCCTGCGCGCCGACCCCTCGATCGCCAACCTGGGCGTGTCCGGGGCGGTCACGGTCGGCACCTTGCATGTGGGCGCCGTCAGCGACGGCCAGGCCAACGCGCTGGCCATCGCCGGCGCCATCGCCAGCAATGGCCCGCCCGAGGCCGGCAAGGACGACCCGGCCAAAGCGAGCCAGGAGCAGACCCAGTCGCGCACCAATCCGCTGCTCGCGTCGCAGTCGGGCGCCCTGCAAAGCGCCGTCGGCGCGGTCGAATCCGTGGCCGGGCGCGCGAGCGCGGCCCAGGGCCAGGCCAGCGGCACGGCCGCCCCCAAGGAGCAGCCCAAGTCGGCCGTCGCGCTGTCGGGCAGCGCCACCGTCAACCTGTCGAACATGGCGACCACGGCCACGATCACCGGCAGCGGCGCGATCAAGGCGGCCATCCTGGCCGTCAACGCCGTCAACAACACCAACCTGGTCGCCGCCAGCGGCGGCGCCTCGGTGGTCGCCGCGAGCGCCCCGAGCGTCGAGCGCAGCGCCGGCGTGGCCGGCGCGTTGGCCATCAATATCGAGGACAACGACACCCGCGCGGCGATCAAGGACAGCGCCGTCAGCGACTTCGACAGCGTTGCCGTCGACGCCTGGTCGTCCGGCCAGCACATCGCCATCGGCGTCGGCGTGGCCCTCAACACCTCGACCGAGGACTCGCTCAGCGCGGCCGGTTCGGCCTCGGTGGTGAAGACCCGCAACACGACCGATGCATCGGTGCAGGACAGCGTCCTGACGGCCAAGGCCGCCAGCGCGGCCGGCAGCGTCAAGCTGCTCGCCTACGACCGCACCGACATCGGCATCGGCGGCGGCGCGCTCGCGCTCGGCGGCGCCACCGGCGCCGGCGTCGCGCTCGCCTACGGCGACATCGGCAACACCGTCAACGCCCGCCTGCTCGGCACCACAGTCAACGGCGCGGGCAGCCTGTCGGTGGCCGCCATCAGCCCGGTGCGCATCATGGCCGGCGCAGCGCAGGTGGCCGCAACCAACGGCAAGACCGCGGCCGGCGCCAGCATCGCCGCCAACCTGGTCCACAACAGCACCAGCGCCACGGTCGACGCCTCGGCCCTCAAACCGAGTTCGGTCGAGGCCGGCGAGATCGTCGTGATCGCCACCGACAGCCCGGCCGCCGAAGGCCTCGGCGGCATGCTCGGCGCCGCCTCTGGCGCGCTCGACAGCGCTGACCAGCGCGCCGCCCAGAACGTCTTCAATTTCAACCAGTCGGTGCTGCTCGGGCAGGGCGCGCCCGACGGCTCGTCCATCGTGGCCGTGGCCGGTTCGGCCCAGGTCGGCAAATCGGCCTACGGCGCCGCGCTGACCTACAACGAGGTCGCCAACACCACCAGCGCGCGCCTGAGCGGCAGCGTCAAGGCCGAGCGCGGCGCCGGCAGCGTCAAGGTGCGCGCGGCCGACCGCGCCGGCGTCATCGGCGTCGCGCTCGGCATCGCCGGCGGCACGGGCGACAACCTGGCCGGGGTCGGCTCGGGCACCGTCAACCTCGTTTCCAACACCACCTCGGCGCAATTGGGCGCCGCCGGCGCGGCCACCGCGGTCAGCGCCAAGCCGGTCCAGCCGTCCGCCGGGGACCTGGTCGCGGTCAGCGCGCAGGGCGCCGCAACGGTCTGGTCGGCCGCCGGGTCGGCCGCGGCGTCGGGCAGCGGCGCCAGCGGCGGCGCCGCGCTGGCCTACAACAAGAGCGACAACGACACGTCGGCGAAGATCGTCGATGCCACCGTCGGCGCCGGCGGCGGCGTGCTGGTCGAGGCGCGCCACGCCAGCGCCCTGCACACGATCGCCGCGGCGGTGTCGGCCTCGAACAACAAACTCGCGCTGGGCGGCTCGTATGCGCAAAACACGGTCGACGACAAGACCACCGCGGACGTGGACGGCAGCACCGTCGCGGCCGCGCGCCTGGGCGTCAAAGCCGGCGACGCCGCCGGCGGCGGCGCGCTGATCGAGGCGCTGTCGGGCTCGGTGGCCTTGTCCGGCAAGTCCGGCGCGGCCGGGGTCGGGATCTCGCTCAACACGGTGCACCTCAAGCACGGCGCCAACGTGGCCGGCAGCAAGCTCACGGTCGGCGGCGCGGCCGCCGTCACGGCCGCCACCGAGACCGAGATCAGCACGCTCGCGATGGGCGTCGGCGGCGGCGACAGCGTCGGCGTCGGCCTGTCCTCGACCACCAACATCATCGGCAACGACACCAGCGCGCGCCTGACCGGCTCGAGCCTGAACGCGGACGCGGCCGGCGCCGCCGGCGCCGCCGCCGGCACCCTGTCGATCAAGGCCGGCGACAGCTCGACCATCAATTCGCTCGCCGGCGCGGTCGGCGTGGCCACCGGCGCCGGCGGCTCGCTCGGCGCCGCGATCGCGGTCAACCGGATCGACAACCAGGTCGACGCGGCCCTGCTCGGCGGTAAACTCGGCGCGCTCGACGCCTCGGTGCGCGCCAAGAACGTGGTGCTCGACGCCCGTTCGCAGCAAAGCACCAACAGCATCGCGGTCGGCGTGGGCGTGGGCAACGGCAACGGCATCGCCGGCGGCGGCTCGATCGCCGTGAGCAAGTCCGGCAGCAGCACCACGGCCCGCATCGACCGCAACGCGCTGGTGCGCGCGGCCAACAACGTCGGCGTGCTCGCCACCAACGAGAACAAGATGGCCAGCTTCGCCGGCGGCGTCGGCGTCTCGCGCGGCGGCGTCGGCGTCGGCCTGTCGACCTCGGTCAACGCGCTCTCGGACAGCACCTCGGCCACCATCGGCGGCAACGATGTTGCCGGCGCGCCCGCGACCACGGTCGACGCGCTCGCCGGCGACGCGGCCGACACCATCGACGTCGCCAGCGGCACGCTCGACCACAAGGTCGCGCTGCTCGACTCGCTCACGGCCTCGGCCAGCTTCACCGCCGCCGCCCTGAGCGAGACGCGCCGCCAGGTCAGCGGGCTGGCGGTCAACGCGACCAGCCTCGAAACCATCAGCTCGGCGGCCGTCAGCGTCGGCGCCGGCAAGGAGGGCGCGGCCGCGGCCACGGTCGCCACCAACCTGATCGGCGGCACCACCAAGGCCGAAATCCGCAACGCCCGGATCAACCAGTCGGGCGCGCCGGCCGGCGCGGCGCAGGCGGTCGACGTCAAGGCCAGCACGCACGCGGCCAGCTCGAGCCTGGTCGGCACGCTCGCGCTCTCGGGCGGGTATTCGGGCGGCATCGCGATCGACACCGAAGTGATGTCCGGCAACACCAGCGCGCGCGTGATCGACAGCGACGTCAAGGCCAGGGCCAAGGTCGCCATTGACGCGCGTTCGAGCGCCACGATCGGCGCCCTCGTGGCCGGCATTTCGGTCGGCAATTCGCTCGGCGGCGCCGGCACCGGCCTGCTGGCCCAGATCAAGGGCAGCACCACGGCCCAACTGGCCGGCGGCAAGACCGAGGCCGCTTCGCTCAAGGTCGGCGCCGACAGCGCGCAGTCGGTCAACCTGATCGGCGGCGCGCTCGGCGCCGCCGCCAAGGTCGGGCTCGGCGCCGCGTTCGCGGTCATCGAATCGGGCCAGACCACGCGCGCGCTGCTCGGCGACGCCGACGCGGCCGTGCCCAAAAACACCGACATCACCTCCGGCGGCGACGTCGACGTGGCCGCCAACACCAGCATGGACAACGCGATCTATGTCGCCTCGGCCGGGCTGGCCGGCAAGGTCGGGATCGGCCTGACGGCCGGCGTGATGATCAACGAAAACAAGACCGAGGCGCAGCTCGCGCGCGTCGGCACCGGCGCCAACGCCGGCCTGGCGGCGGGCGGCGCGCTGCGCGTCCACGCGGCCGAGACCGACAAGGCGTTCCAGGGCGCCGGCGCGGTCGGCGTCGGGGTCGCCGCCGCCGGCGTCGGCGCGACCGTCGCCGTCACCGTCACGCGCGCCCAGGTGCTCGCGCAGGTCGTCGACAGCAAGGCGAGCAGCGCGAGCCTGTCGGTCAAGGCCGACAACGCGCAAACCATCGACAGCAACGCGGTGTCGGTCGGCGCCGGCCTGTACGCCGGCGTCGGCGGCGCCGTCTCGCTCGTCCAGCTCGGCTCGGCCGACGCCGGCGCCGGCAGCGGCGTCGGCACCGCGCTGGGCAACGTCCAGGGCCTGACCTCGAACAACAACACGGGCGAGAGCGGCGGCGCCCTCAGCGCGTCCGAGGTCGGCGCGCTCGGCGCCGGCGCCAGCAGCGGGCTCGACGCGGGCGCCACGCTCAGGCTCGGCAGCCGCAACAGCGCCACCGCGCGCGTCGGCAACAGCACCTTGAACACGACGGGGCAGGGCGACGCCGAGGTGCTCGCCGCGGCCACGACCAGGATCGGCAACGTCGCCGGCTCGGCCGGCGCCGGGCTGGCCGGGGTCGGCGGTTCGGCCGCGGTCACCAGCGTCCACAATGGGGTCGAGGCGGGCGTGAGCGCGTCCACGCTCGACATCAAGGGCAAGCTCGCGGTGCACGCGGGCAGCGCCAACGGCAGCGACGACGCGATCGACTCGACCGTCGTGGCCGGCGCGGCCGGCGCGGTCGGGCTCGGCGCGGCGGTCGGCCTGGCCACGCTCGACAACGAGGTGCTGGCCGGCGTCGGCGGCAACGTCAAGGTTGGCGGCGAACTGAGCATCAAGGCCGACGACAGCACCAGCATCGACGCCAAGGCGGTGGTCGTGTCGGCCGCCGCGGGCCTCGCCGTGGGCCTGTCGTACGTCGAGTCGCGCAAGCAGGGCAATGTGCGCGCCAGCTTCAACCCGACGGGCGGCTCGGGCGTTGCGGCCGACAAACTGACGATCGGCGCGAGCGGCGCGGGCCGCGTCAAGGCGGAGACCGCGGTCGGCACCGGCGGCATCGGCGCCGGCGCCGTCGGCGCCAACCACGCGCTCGCCGACGACAGCGTCAACGTCACCGCCGAGATCGGCACCAATGCCTTGGTGGCCGTGCGCGAGACCAGCGTGGCCGCCACGCGCACCCCGGACACCCATGCCAAGACGTATTCGGTCGGCGTGTCCGGCGCCTACCAGGTCGGGGTCTCGGAATCGGAGGCCAAGGTGTCCGGCGAGACGCGCGCCAAGGTCGGCGACGGCGTCCGTTTCGCCGGCGTGTTCGGCACCCCGGCCGCGCCCGTGTTCGGCACGCTCGACGTCAAGGCGCGCAACCTGGTCAACACCAACAGCGCCAAGGCCGAGGCCTTCGCCGCCGGCGGCGGCCTGCTGCTCGGCGCCAACGGCGCCGTCGCGCTGGCCCAGAACAACGCCGACGTGCGCGCCGCGGTCGGCAACGACGTGGTGCTGCCGATGAGCGACGTGAGCATCCTGGCCGACGCCAAATCGGCCCAGTACGCGCTCGCGAGCGGCATTTCGGTCGGCGCGGTCGGGCTCGGCGCCGACGTGGCCTCGGCCAGCTCCGACATCGACACCACGGCCAGCCTCGGCTCGGGCGCGATCAGCGCCGGCTACCTGCCGGGCCAGGCCGGGGTGGTCCTCACCCGCGGCGGCGACCTGACCATCAAGGCCGACGGCGACGACGACAACCAGGCCACGGCGGTCGCCGGCGCCGGCGGCCTGCTGGCCGGCTCGGCCGCGGCGGCGCTGACCACGACCAAGGGCAGCGTCAACGCGACCATGGCGGGCGGCCCGGCCAAGAGCGTGGCCTTGCTCGACGCGGCCGGCAAGCTGGCGCTGGCCGCCGTGCCCGCGGGCGCGGCCGCGCCGGCGCTGCGCACCGGCAAGCTGCTGATCGAGGGCAAACACAAGACCCTGTTTTTCAGCAAGAGCGATGCGACCCAGGGCTCGGTGGCAGGCGGCAGCGGCGCCGACTCGCGCGGGAAGGTCGAGTTCCGGGTCGGCGCCGGCATCGGCGCCGGCGCCAGCATCGTCGCCGCCGACGTCGCCATCGATGCCTTCGACAAGGTGGTCCAGAGCGGCAGCGGCGACAACGCCAGCGGCGTCAGCGGCGGCGCGATCGCGGGCGCCGGCATGAGCAGCAGCAACACCATCAAGACCGACACCAAGGCCGCGCTCGGCGATAACACGCGCATCGTCGTCGATGGCGACCCGCTCGGGCTCGCGCCGGGCAATCTGCGCCTGACGGCCGGCAACGTGGTGGCCGCGACCGACAGTTCGACCGTGACCGCCGGCGGCGCGTTCACCGGCCTGACCTCGAAGTCGAAGACGGACGTGGCGAGCAGCAACGCGGTGACACTGGGCGCGGGCAGCACGCTCTACAGCGTGGGCGACCTCGAGCTCGGCACCTACAGCCAGGCCAACGTCGTCAACGACGCGTTCGCGCATGGCTACGGCCTGGCCGGCGGCGCCGGCGGCAGCGCCATCACCGACATCTCGGTCGACCAGAAGATCGACGTCGGCGCCAACGCCCGCCTCGATTCGTGGGGCAATATGCGGATCACGGCGGGGCAGGCGCAAAACGCGCTGCACCAGAATTTCCTGTCGGCCAAGGCCAACAACCAGGTGTATTTCGACGGCGCTTTCAACGGCACCGACCCGGAGGCGCGCGCGCGCATCCACAACAACGGCAGCATCACTGTCGGCGCCGGCAGCCAGCTCGACAGCGTGCGCAACATCGTGCTCGGCACCGTCGCCGGCGTGAGCGAGGCCAGCGCCGACGGCGACGGCCACTACACCTTGCTCGGCGTCAAGCTCAAGAACCGCGACGCCTCGACCGAGAACGACGGCGCCCAGGGTGTGACGATGAACGGCGCCGCGCGCGCCGGCACCCGCAGCACCGTCGCGCTGCGCGTCGACACCTTGGGCAATGTCTCCGAGAGCACGAATGTCGACCGCGTCGTGCTGAGCAACAACTACAACCCGCTCGCCGCGATCGACGCCAACATCGGCGCGCTCACGGCCGCGCAGGCCGGCGCGGGCGCCGCCCGGGCGGCCGAGATCGCCGCCCAGATCAAGGTGCTCAAGGCGCTTAGGGAGAGCCTGGCCAAAAACGCCGCGGCGGGCGCGGTCAAGGCGCTGCAGGTCGGCCCGCTGCTGGCCGCCGGCGGCAACATCGAGGTCAACACCGGGTCGATCGCCGGCAGCGGCACGCTGCACGCGTCGGGCGGGCCGAGCATCACGCTCGACAACGCCAGCGCGCGCTACCTGCTGGTCGACCGGCTGTTCGTGCCGAGCGAGCTGGGCGGCAACGTCAAGTTCACCGGCACCGGCAAGCCGGGCGCCGCGTTCGCGGCGGCGAACGTGCAGCAGGTGCGCCCCAACGTCCCCGGTACGATCACGATCAGCAACACCTACGACACCTCGATCCCGGGCAACACCGCTCCGGCGCCCGCGGTCTTCCTGAACGCCAACATCGACAACGGCTCCGGCGCGTTGACCGTGTTCAACCAGTCGGGCGACTTCGCCCAGTTCGGCACGGTCACCGTCAACAGCCAGAGCATCAACGTGCCGCGCGGCACCGCGGTGTTCACCGCGCTTGCGGGCGACAGCACCCTGTTCGTCAACGGCGACCCGCGGACCAAGTACATCAATGGCAACGGCCTCGTTTTCGACCTCAGCCCCGACCAGCAGTTCGGACCGAGCACCCCCGGCATGGCCTTGCCCGGCGGCTCTTCGCCGGACAACGCGAGCACGATGTTTTCGGACGGCAACGGTGGCCATGGCGTGCAAGGTTCCGCCGACGAGGCGGTCCTGTACGTGGCCAATTATTACGCGTGGAAAAACCTGGGGTATACCGGCCTCGAGCCGCTCGGGCACTTCCTCGCGGGCGGCCCACCGTGGGACCGGGAACGCAGCGGCGGCACAGGCACGATGTTTTTTTATCCGGGCAACGGCTATACCAGCGACGGCGGCCAATCGTCCGCAACCTGGCAATCCAGAAACGGCGTCGATACCGAGTATTACAAGGGACGCTACAGGTATCCCGCGGTCGGCGCACGCCCGCTGACCAACGCGTTCGAGGTGGGGGCGATCACGCCGGGCCTGCCGGGCGCGGCCGGCGGCGGCATCCGGGCCGGCACCTCGGTCATGATCGTGGCGCAGAATATCGACATCAACGGCACCATCCAGGCCGGCCTGGCGAGCGATTTTTCGGCCAACATCGCGCCCGTGAAGATCTTTGCCGGTATCGATATGCTCGGCAACGCGATCTACAAGGACATGATCGCCTGTATCGACGACAGCGCCTGCCGCCCGTACGCGGCCCCGCATTTGCGCAGCAACGGCATGTACCAGTACCAGGGCGTCTCGCGCGTCAACGCCGCCGACACCCAGGTCGACGTGTATTACGACCCCAACGCCAAACAGTTGGTGATGCAAAACATCGCAGGCGGCGGCAGCGGCTATGTCAGCCTGCGCGGCGCCATCATCAACACCAACGCCGAGACCAGCGCCACCGCCGCGAGCAGCATCAACGTGAGCGACGGCTACGCCAAGGTGGAGGTCAAGAACACCACCGGCACCACGCTGCAGTCGCGCGACATCAACACCGGCAACGGCAACGCCGGCGTGATCGAGATCACCGACACCTTGAAGGGCACCGCCGGCAAGCCCCTGACGACCTGGTACGTGAACAAGCAGGGCGAAGGCATCCGCGTCTACCAGAGCGACTCGGCCACCGACTACAACACCCTGAACCCGGTCGCCTTCGTGGCCGGCAAGCAGACCAGCTACCAGCCGGTCGCGGGCAGCCGCTACGTCTGGAAGTACGACGCCGATCTCCAGCGCGACTTCAACGTCAGTTCCGTCTGGGCCTACTCGGAGACCACCCCGTGGCGCTGGGTGAGCGCCGGCTCGGCCAATAGCAGCGACACGCCGGGCCAATTCTGGACCCGCTCGAGCTCGGTGCAAATCGACCCCAACCAGACCAACATCGCGTTCCGGCAGGACATTAAAGGTGGTGTGACTAGCGTCCCCTACAACATTCCCTACGATTACCATGGCGCATGGAACTGGAACTGGAACATCGTCACCGGCGTCCACATCACCTCGACCCAAAGCGTCAAGGCCGATTATCCATTCAAGATCGGCTTCACGGGCGGGCGCGAGGCCGGCGTGGTCGAGCTCAGTTCGAATTCGTCGATCGTGCTCGGCGGCAGCATCCAAAACAGCAGCGGCAAGACCACGCTGAACGCCGGCGGGACCGGTTCGACCATCAAGGCGCTCGCGACCGGATCGGTGCAGTCGCAATCGGTGGTGCTGTCGGCCGACGCCGGCATCGGCTCGCTCGCTTCGCCCGTGGGCCTGACCCTGACCAATCCGGCCGGCGCCGCGCCGCTGCAAAACACGGTGTCGGCGCTCACGCGCACCGGCGACATCGGCCTCGCGCTGCAGGGCGCCGACGCGGTCCTGTCGGCCGTCAAGACCGACGCCAACAGCGACGTCCTGCTGCACAGCTATGGCAACATGGTCGGCGACAAATCGAAGGCGGGCGCCGTCGTCAGCGGGCGCAACCTGCGCTTTATCAGCGACAACGGCGCCGTCGGCAGCCTCGAGGCGCCGCTGGCGATCGCGGCCCTGTCGACCACGACCCAAAGCGGCGCGACCAGCGGCGGCATCGTCGACGCTAGCGCCTACGGCAACATCGGCCTGCACCAGGTCGGCGGCGACATGTATATCGGCCACGTCACGACCACGGCCGATGTCGCCCTGTCGGCCGCCGGCAGCCTGCTCGACGGGCGCGCCATCGACAGCACCGACCGCAGCGCCGAACTGGCCGCGCTCTGGGACAAGCGCAACCTGCGCTCGGGCGCGGCCGACTCGGACACCAAGGCGTTCGAAAACGCGGTCAACGGCCAGTACGGCAGCTACTGGAATCTGATGAGCCTGGGCAGCGCCGCCGGCGGGGTGTTCACGCTCAACGCGCAAGGACTAACCGTGCTGCAGGGCCAGGCCGACGCCAGCGTCGGCGGCGCGGCCAGCGCCGACGATGTGCGCCAGTACGCGCAGGCGCGCTACGCCGCCCTGACCGGCGCGCTGGCCAAGGCCGGCGTCGGCGGCCTGCAAAGCGCGGGCGACTACTGGGCCCTGATGTCGCTCGGCGGCGCCGACGGCGCCGGCACCTTCACGCTCGGCGCCGGCGGCGTCGCCGCGCTGCAGGCGCAGGCCGACGCCAGCGTCGGCGGCACCGCCACGCCAACCCAGGTGGAGCAGTACGCGCAGCAGCGTTACAGCGATCTGTCGATGAAGGCGAACGCCAATTTCAGCGCCAGCGCCCAACAGCAGGCGGCGATGAACGCCAACCGCTACTGGACCTCGGACGACTTGCTGTACCAGATCAACGACGCCGCCCTGCAGGCGGCCAGCAGCGTCGCCACGGCGGTGACCGACACCAACATCTCGGGCAGGAAGGTCGTGCTCGTCTCGAATGGCAAAAACATCGGCGCCCTCGGCAACCCGGTCGCGTTCAACATGGCGTCAGGCCTGACCGACCTTGGCCTGAGCGGCGCGCAGAAGGCGGCGCTGGCCTCGGCCAATTCGGCCGGCGACGTGATCAACCAGGTCTTCACGCGCAACGGCGCGGTCGACCCTGGCTGTTCGGCCGCGCTGGTCGGTTGCAAGCTGTCCTCGTTCGACATCAAGCAGACCGCGCCGCTGACGCTCAAGGTCGACGCCGGCTTGGCCGCGACCGCCAACAACGGCAGCATCCGGATCCAGGCGCAGGGCGTGTTGCCCGTCGAGCATGTCAAGGCGCGCGATGAAATCAGCATCTCCAGCGAACGCGGCATGCGCAATGTCGCCGCCCTTGGCACGCCCGCGCTCGTCTCGGGCGGCAACATTGTGCTGCAAAACGGCAGCGGCTCGATCGGCGATGCCGCGCGCTTCATGACGCTCTCGAGCACCGGCGTGATCGAATCGGCGCGCAGCGGCGACGCCGTCGGCGGCGACGTCTATCTCGAGGCGCTCGCGGGCAACCTGGTGTTCAACAATTTGTACGCGACCGGCACGCTCGCGCTCAAGGCCAGCTCCCCGGTCGCCGGCCAGGGCAATGTCTACAGCGTCAACATGATCGGCGGGCAGGCCGCGCCTTCGCTGGCCGCGCACTCGCTCATGTTCGACACCACCGGCAGCGTATACCAGGGCAACACCGGGTCGCCGCTGCTGACCCGCATGGACGCGGGCAGCGTCGGCGGCGTGGTGCGCGGCTCGCTCAACCTGGCCAACGCGAGCACCTTGCGCGTCGACGGCCTGCATGTCGACGGCCGGGCCACGCTCAGCGCGCTGGCCGGCGATCTCGAACTCGCCAGCGTGAGCGGTCCCGACTTGAACCTGTGGGCGATGGCCGGCAAGATCGTCGGCGCGCCGTCCCCTGCGGGCGGCAACGCCAATGTCACCTCGCTCGGCACCGTCACGCTGAACGGCGGCGCGCAAGCGGCCTCGGCCGGCGGCAGCGGCACCGGCATCGGCGCCGGCGCGGCCGACCGGCTGCTCGTGGCCGCCAACACGCTCGACGCCACGACGGCCTCGGGCGACATCTTCGTCGGCCTCGTCGCCGGCGCCGCCGCCGACACCTCGGTGCGGATCGCGAGCGTGCCCGGCAGCACGATCGATGTCAGTTCCGCCATTAACTTCACGGCCACGAGCATCGTCTCGGCCAAAGGCGGCGCCAGCGGCACCGCGCTCGACACGGGCAGCGACATCAAACTGGCCACCACCGGCAGCGCCCTGATGACCATGGGCAGCATCGAGGCGGGCCGCGATTTGTACCTCAGTTCGGTCGACGGCAGCTTCACGAGCGCGCCCGGCAGCAAGGTCGCCGTCACGCGCGACCTGCACCTGACCATGACCGGCAACGGCACCCTGACCGATTCGGCGGCCGCCGGCGGCGGTTCGTCCGCGGCCATCACGGCCGGGCGCGATGTGTTCATGAACGCGGCCGCGCTCAATCTCGGCAACGTCGAGGCGGTGGGCGGCATCAACCTGACCGCGCGCAGCGGCGATATCACGTATGCCAACCTGACCGCGAAGGGCACCGACGTGGTCGCGAGCGCCAGCGGCGATATCGTTGGCATGGGCAGCGGCAAGCTCAGTGCACAGCGCGACGCCAAGCTCGAAGCGCGCAACATCACCGTGAACGACGTCAACGTCGGCAACGACGCGTTCATGACGCTCAACGGCGGCGAACTCGCGGCCGTGGCCGGCAGCGTGGTCGACGTCAAGCGCGACCTGCATGTGCTGGCGACCCGCGGCGTCACGCTGACCGACGCAAAAATCGCTGGTCTGAGTGCGGGGCGCGACCTCTACCTGGACGCGGCGGCACTGAGTCTGAACAACGTCAAGGCCAGCCGCAGCCTGGTGCTCAACGCCAGTGGCGGCGACATCGACTACACCACGCTCAATGCCAATGGCGGCGACGTGCAGGCGGTAGCGACTGGCAATATCATCGGCGCCGCCAACGGTCAGTTGCGCGCCGCCGGTGCTGTCGCGCTCAGCGCCGCCAACATCACGGTGGCCGGCGTGCAGGCCGGCACCAACGTGGCATTGACCACTGGCGGCAACGCCGCATACGCGACGGTCAATGCAGGCAAGGACGTGCAGGCAAGCGTGGCTGGCACATTGACGGGCGGCGCGGGCAGCCTGCTGCAAGCCGGCGGCAATGCGACGCTCCAAGCGGGCGCGCTCAAGGTCGATCGCGTGCTGGTCGGCGGCAACGCCAACATCACGACGACGAACGGTGGTCTGGTCGGCACTTCGCTGCAAGCTTCGAGCATCGCGCTCGATGCAAAGACCAATATCGCGATCGACAAACTGACGAGCGCCGGACTGACTAGCGTGATCGCCGGCAAGGACGCGAGCATCGTCAACCTTGCGGTCGGATCGGATCTGACGGCGAAGGCGGGCGGCTTGTTCAGGGTCGAAAACGGTGCCGTTGCCGGCAAGATGCAATCGACCAGTGCCACGTTGGAATTGGGCGCGGTACGCGTCCAGGGTGATGGCAAGCTGGACACGACCGGCCAAATGCAAGCGACCAATTTGACGGTCGATGGCAATCTGCAAGCGACTGCCGGTACGAGCATGCATTTGGCAACGGCCAGTGTTGGCGGCGACGCCAGCCTGTCCGGCGCCGCGCTGACGCTCGACAATGTGCAAGTTGCTCGCGACATCACGCTGGCCTCAAGCGGCAACACCGCCTACGGCACGCTCAAAGCCGGCAACAATGTACTGGCAAATGTAGCGGGAACATTGACCGGAAGTGCGGGCAGCCTGCTGCAAGCGGGCGGCAACGCGACGATCCTGGCCGGTGCGCAAGCGTTCGACCGCGTGCTGGTGGGCGGCAACGCCAACCTTACGACCACGAACGGTGGCCTGGTCGGCGCTTCGCTGCAAGCTTCGAGCATCGCGGTTAACACGAAGACCAATCTCGCAATCGGCGCACTCACGAGCACCGGACTGACAACCTTGAACGCCGGCACGGATGCCGGCATCGTCAACCTTGCTGTCGGATCGGACCTGTCGGCGACGGCGGGCGGCGTGTTCAGGGTAGAAAACGGTGCCGTTGCTGGCAAGATGCAGTCGACCAGTGCCACGCTGGAATTGGGCACGGTTCGCGTCCAGGGTGATGGCAAGCTGGACACGACGG
>JAZKIN010000199.1:0-5848 GCA_040384885.1 Pseudomonadota bacterium
CCACTACCAGACTTAGCCTGGCGCTACCCCGCCTCCGCGAGGACGATGTTGGTTTGCGGTATTGGAAGTTAACGATTTCGCGATTTCTGCTAAATCAAGCGGCTCAATTTGCGTTTTGCGACAGCCTCATTCGCGAGGACGATGTGGATATGACTTCGTTTCTGATGTTCGGCATATTTAGTATTAACACTAAAAATCTCTCGTTACTTTTGCGCACTCGCTTAGTCGCGTTGTGTTTTCGCGTGCATCATGTTAGTCTACACGCTAAAATATACAACTAAATTTAGTTTAAACGCTATGACACTTTCAGAACTGCTCAGCGACCGCCGTGCCCAATCGAACCGTACCTTGCAGCAGCTTCACGACGTAACGGGCATTGCGATGTCGAGTGTCAGCAAGCTGCTCAGCGGAAAATCGGAAGCGAAGGCCGGTACACTTGAAGCGCTGGCAGACGCGCTTGACGCTAGCTGGGTTCTGGTGCCCAAGCACCTGCTTCCCGAAGTGCAGCGTTTGCTGTCCGGAAAGGCCATCGGTCCCGACGACGCGCCGTCGACTGTAGACCAGCTGTTCGGTGGCGGTCGCGAATGAGTAAGGCGCTACGGCCGCGCTACCTGGACGTTTTCTTGCAAGGTCAGCATATCGGCTGGCTGTGCGAAGCTGGGCGTGTGACGCGGTTCATCGCGACGGACGAATACGTGGCAAACGCGCGCCGGCCGACGTTGTCGATGTCGATGACGGTACCCGGCGAGGACGAGCTGACCCGGAAGACCTTGACCAACTACTTCGACCAGGCGGTCTACCGCGAGCGTGGCGAACTGCCGCCGTTCTTCGCTGGCTTGCTGCCCGAGGGCGCGCTTCGCCGGCGTCTCGCCGCGACGCGCAAGGAACCGCGCGACATGGATGACTTCGGCGTGCTGGCCGCCGCCGGCGAGGATTTGCCCGGAGCGGTCCAGGTGAAGCCGGCGGACTTGGGCAAGCTCACGCCGACTGCGCGGGCATTCGGCGTCACGGGAGGCACCGATACGCTCGAAATCGGTGTGCCGGAGCAGGCCGCCGAAGGCGCCGCGTCGCTGTCGGGCGTCCAAGACAAACTGGCGCTGTCGAGCGCGCAGAACGGCCAGCGCTACTGCATGCCGGTCAAGGGAACGCTCTCGGACCTGATTGCGAAGCTGCCGGGCAAGGGTGGCGACTCGCAGGTCTTTAACGAATATGCGTGCATGCAGCTGGCCGCGCAGGCCGGCGTGAACATCGCGCAGTGCCGCACTGTGCCGATGCGGGAAATGGTTGGTCGCGACGAATTGGTGGCGGCCCTGGGTCCGGATACGCATTTCCTCGCGCTTGACCGGTTCGACCGTGGTCCCAGCAGCGCGGTGCACATGGAAGATGCGTGCCAGCTCCTTCGCCTGATGCCAAACCAGAAGTACGCCGGCCGCGAATACTTCGTTCGCTTGGTACAGGTGCTCAACCGTTTCAGCACTCGCGGTATCGAGGACGTACGCCAGTTCTTCATTCGCCAGGTGGTGAACACGCTGCTGGGCAATTCGGACGCACATCTGAAAAACTTCTCCGTGCTCTATCACAACGGAGTGATGCCCGAACTCTCGCCGGCTTATGACATCGTGTGCGTTGCGGCGCTGCCGGGCTTCCAGGGATTCGGCACCAACGTTGCCATCGACAAGTACCAGCGCAAGGAAACGGTCGACGACTACATCGCGGTGGCCAAGAGCGCCGGAATCTCTGAGCGCATTGCCAAGGCGGCAGTCAAGCAGACGGTCAACTTGGCCAAGGAGTTGTGGCCAGACGCATTGAGCAAGTTGAACGCGCCAACGGCGGTGCGCATCGAGATTCTGGACCGCCTTGCCGCGCTGCCGCTGGCGAAATAGCGCCTGCTGGAGCGATTTTTCACGGACCCAAACTGCGTGCCGGCTTCCGGCACGCTCTCCCAGCTACGATTGTCGGCAAGAACAATTACCGGCCACGCGCTCACCAGAGCTGAGAAATTGGAAACTTCTAGGTGAATCGCAACACTGCACGGGCCCCGCCGTTGGCGCCGTTCTCGACGCTCAGCGCGATGCCGAAGCGCTCGCCGAGCCGCCGCGCGATTGACAGGCCAAGCCCGAATCCGCTGCTACCTTCGCCTTTCACGCCAGCTTCGAACAGACGCGCCTGCAAGCCGGGCGCGATGCCCGGTCCGCTGTCGGCGATCACCAGATTGCCATCCTCGAGGTACAAGCGGATCTCGCCCTGCATCGTGTGGCTGAACGCATTGCTCACCAGATTCGACACGACGATCGCGAGCACCGTCCGGTGCCCGGCGACGCGCGCGTCGGCCGCCACCGTCACGACCACCTCCACCGGCTTGCCGTCAAGCAGATACGCAAAGTCGACGATCGCGCGCTCGATCACGGGCAACAAGGCGACCTGCTGCGCCGCCTGTTCGTGCAACTCCTCGCGCGCCAAGGCGAGCAAGGTCGCCACCGTCTGGCTCATGTGCGCCGCCGCGGTGCGGATACGCTGCAACTGGTCGGCGCCTTGCGGTGAAAGGGGCTGGCTCGACAGCAAGGCGGCCGCGCCCTCGATCGCCGCGAGCGGGGTGCGCAGTTCGTGGCTGGCGTCGCGCGTGAAGTGCTGCTCGCGCTCGATGAAGTCGGCGATACGCTGCATCGACCGCTCGAGATTGCGTGCCACGACGCCGATCTCGTTATCCGGAAACTGGCTGGCGAAGTGCTCCGGCAACTTGCCGGGCGCCGCGTTCGAGACGAGTTCGGCCAGCCGGGTCAGCGGTGCCGTCGCGCGCCGCGCGAGCCAGTTCGCCAGCACCAGCGTGCAAACCAGCACCGCCGCAGCGAGCCAGCCAAGGAAGCCCAGCAATGAGGCGAGGCGCCGCCGCACCACCAGTTCGCCCGATACTTCGGCCACCAGATACACGTGCCGGCCCCCAGGTTTGATCACACGCACATGATAATGACGCCCCTCGTCGCCAAAGAATTCGTTGCCGGCGGCGGCTAGTTCCGGACCGAGCGCGCGCGCATCGACGCCGGGCTGCACGGCCGATCGAAGCTGCCGGCGCAAGTCGGCGGGAAATGTGGCGGCGCTCGCGTGCAGTGTGACGAAGTCGCGCATCGGTGTCGCCAGTTTGCGCTGCGAATTCCAGCTTTTGCGTTGGAGTTCCTCCTCCTGCACCAATTGACGGCTCAGGCCGCTGTCTTCGACGGTGTACGCGAACGCCAACGCCAGGCCGCTGAACAGCGCCGCCGTGACAAGCGTCGACAGGGCGCAGGCGGCAACCACGCGGCGCCGCAAACCGTGGCGGACGGCGCTCATGCCTGCGGGTCCAGCCGGAAGCCGACCCCATGCACCGTCACCAGCATCGGCGCCGCAAACGGCTTGTCGAGTTGCTGGCGCAGCAGATAGAGGTGGCTGCGCAGGGCGTCCGAATCGGGCGGCGCGTCGTGCCATAACTTGTGGCTCAGCTCGGACCGGGTGAGGATGCGCGGGTGCGCTTCGGCCAGCGCCAGCAGGATCTGGTAGCCGGTCTGGCTCAGCTTGACCGCCAGCCCTTCGCGCGTGGCCGTCTGGTCCTTGCGATCGATCCGCAACGGGCCCACGGCCAGCACCAGCTCTTGCTGCAGCATGTTGCGGCGCGCGAGCACCTGGCAGCGCGCCAGCATTTCCTCGAATGCGAACGGCTTGACCAGATAGTCGTCGGCGCCGTGCTCGAAACCGCTGAGCTTGTCGCCGAGCGTGTCGCGCGCCGTCAGCATCAGCACCGGCAGGTGGCGGCTCAGTTGCGCCCGCATGCGGCGGCATACTTCGAGCCCGTCCAGGCCGGGCAGCGTCAGGTCGAGGATCATCACGTCGTAATGGTTCTCGAGCGCCAGGCGCAGGCCGAGCACGCCATTGCCGGCGAAGTCGGCGCTGTGGCCCTGTTGTTCAAGGCAATCGGCGAGGTTGCGGGCCAGCAGCGCGTTGTCTTCGACCACGAGTACATGAAGCGGCATGTCACATCCTGCTGATAAGGTAATTGAGCCTGGCAAGCCGAGCTTACCACCTGCGGTCGCGGGCATCGGGCCGCTCATCTTGCGAGGCGCTGGATGTGGAAGGCGTCGGCCAGCCGCCATTGCATGCCGGCGACCACGGCGTGCATCAGCACGAGCTCGCGGTCGAAGCGGGCCGTCCCCTCGCGTTCGGCGCGCGCCGCGTCGAGGCCGGAACGGTAATAGGTCGCGAGCATGCCGACACTGGCTTCCTCCGCTGTGCGCGCACGTGCGACCGGGGTATGCCCCAAGGCCGTGATCATCGCCTCGGCAACGCTCCACGTCGACCACGGATTTTGCCCGGTCACGAGGCGTCCGTCGACCACGGTGTTATCGAGATACTCGCGCCCCGCCACAAACCGCGCACCCGCCGCGGTGGCGCGGTCCTCGACCAGGAACGGGAACACCTCGCGCGCGTTCTTGATGAGGAACAGTTCTTCCGCGTTGGTGAAGGCGGCCATCCTCTTGTTGGCAAGCAGCGGCTCGCCATTGTCGAGTTTGACATTCAACAGCGCGGCCGGCCCGTGGCACACGGCGCCGACCACGCCGCGCCGGTACACATCGCGCACGATGCGGTCGATGTCCGGATTGTCGGCGAAATCGAAGAGCGCCCCCTTGCCGCCGACAAAATAGACGGCCGCGTAGGCCGTGCTGTCGATCTTGGCCAAGGGAATCGAGTTGCTGACTTTATCTTGCGCCTCGCGATCGTTGAGGAAGGCAAAATCGGCCTCGCCCATATCGTCCTTGTCGACCGGGGGCAAGCCGCCGCGCGGCGAGGCGATGTCGACCTCGTAGCCATTGGCGCGGAAGGTGTAATACGCGCGCGACAGTTCGGTGAGCTCGTAGCCGGCTTTTTTCTTGCTGCTGCCGATGCGCGGCGTGCTGGTCACGACGGCAAGAATCCGGCCCCGCTTGTCGCCGACCGCGTTTTTCATCAGCTCCAGGTCGGCGGCGCGCGCCTCGCGGTTTGGCGCGGCCTGCGCGTCAAGGTCGAATCCTTGCCAATACGCAAAACCGCAAGCCGATAAGAGCAGCAATGTTCCCAGTCCCCACAGGACGCCGCGCAAGATTTTCTTCAACATGATTTTCCTCCCTAAAACACCGAGCTTGGGCCGGGGGATGTGAATTTGATGTGAAACGGCCGAAAACGGGGGCGCCGGCCTTAGAAAACGCAAAAATTCGCCGAATTATTCGACTCCGGCCCCAATTGTTTTGTATCCTGTTCACCTTCCGCACCAATCTCGAGATACCTCCAATGGCAAATTACGTCTACACCATGAACAAAGTGGGCAAGATCGTCCCGCCCAAGCGCCAGATCCTCAAAGATATTTCGTTGTCGTTTTTCCCGGGCGCAAAGATCGGCGTGCTGGGCCTGAACGGCTCCGGCAAGTCGACCCTGCTCAAAATCATGGCCGGCATCGACACCGACATCCAGGGCGAAGCCGTGCCGATGCCGGGCCTGAACATCGGCTACCTGCCGCAGGAACCGCAGCTCGACCCCGAGCAGACCGTACGCCAGATCGTTGAATCTGGCCTCGGCGAAGTGTTCGAGGCGCAAGCCAAGCTCGAAGCCGTGTACGCCGCCTACGCCGACGAGGACGCCGATTTCGACGCGCTCGCCACCGAGCAGGCGCGGCTCGAGGCGATCATCTCGACCTCGGACGGCGGCAACCTCAATTTGCAGCTCGAAATGGCCGCCGACGCGCTGCGCCTGCCGCCGTGGGACGCCAAGATCGGCATCCTGTCCGGTGGCGAGAAGCGCCGCGTGGCGCTGTGCCGCCTGCTGCTGTCCAAGCCCGACATGCTGCTGC
>JAZKIN010000200.1:0-3327 GCA_040384885.1 Pseudomonadota bacterium
TTCTTGCGCAGCATCTGGGTCAGCACGGTCTGGCTGTCGGGGAAGAACTTGAGCGGGTTGTTGTTGCGCACCACCACTTGCGTGACGTCGGCCTTGACCACCTGCTTGACCAGCGAGCGCAGCGTCAGCAGGTCGATCGCGCCCTGCACCGAGCCGGCCATCAGCTTGCCCAGCAGTTCCATCAGTTCGGGGGTCCATTCGGCCGAGATGGCGTCGCGCGGGATGCGCGCGCCGCGCAGGAAGGCCGCCTTGAGCGCGGCCAGGTCGGCGCTCTCGGGGGCGGCGGCCTCGGGCTGCGGCTCGGGCTCGAGCACCGGAGCGGGCGCCGCTTCCGGCGCGGGCGCGGGTTCGGCCTCGGGCAGCGCGAACGCCGCCTCGAGCGGATCGGGCGCGGCCGGCGCGGCCGCGGCGGCCTGCGCCATCAGGGCGGCCGCCTCTTCGTTCGACAAGATGATGGTGCGCTCGACCTGGGCGGTCAGCAGCTCGAGCGGGAGCACCTGCGGTGGCGCGGCGGCCGGCGCCGGCTCGGGCGCGCGCACCTGCGGGGCCGGCGTCGGGGCCGCCTCGGGCGCCTTGATCTGGGGCTCGGCGTTCTCGCCGGCTTCGTCGGCCACCTTTTGCACTTCGAGCAGGTAGCGCCCGATCAGGATGCGGTCGCCCGCGCGGATCGCGCTTTCGTTACCGGCGATAAACTCCTGGCCGTTGATGAAGATCGGCGTCGCATCGCTCAGGTTGATCATGAAATGGCCCGAGTTGTCGCTCCAGACCGCGGCCTGGAAGCGCGACACCTCGTGTGCGGGATCGGGCAGGACGAGGAAATTGTCGTTCCTGCGTCCGATGGTTTTACGTTCGCGGCCGAACAGCGCGGACACTGGCACGGCGGGAACCACATTGTCATACGAGGCGACAGAGATTTTGATCATCAGCGTAAACTAACCAGTAATGGTGGGAGGGTGCAGCTTTTAGTCGAATGCGTCGATTGCAGCCATGTTTATTTCCAGCAATAATGCCAGAATTGGCGCTCCCGTGCATGATTCTGCCGCCCATACTTACACATTGTTGCACACAAGGGAATAGGGCGGCCGGCACGGCGCCGTCTTTGGTGTGCACCCGGGACGGGCGCCTGCTTGCGCCCAATCGCGCCCAATGTCGCCCAATGTCGCCCGATCGCGCCCGATCGCACCGCGGCGCCAGCTCGGGCGTCGCGTCCGGGCGCCGCGTTCAGGCGTCGATAAAGCGCATTTTGAAGCTGCGGCCCTTGATATTGCCGAAGTCCGCGCCGAGTTTGTTGCCGGCGGCGAGGCGCGCGAAGGCCTGGTCGGCGACCGTGCGTTCGAGCGCGACATAGGTCATGAACTCGAACACATTGATCTTGCCCACTTGCTCCTTCGTCAGGCCGGCGTCGCCGGTCAGCGCGCCGAGCAGGTCGCCCGGGCGCAGCTTGTCCTTCTTGCCGCCCATGATGCACAGCGTGAGCATCGGCGCCGGCGCCGCGCCGGCCAGGTCGTCCTCGAGTTCTGCGAGCTCGTGCCAGCGCACCGGGGCGCCCTGGTACTCCTCGATCAGCTTGACCCATTTTTTCTCGTTGGGCGCGCACAGCGACAGCGCCAGGCCCGATTCGCTGCCGCGGCCGGTGCGTCCGATGCGGTGGATGTGCACCTCGGTGTCCTTCGAGACGTCGACATTGATCACGGCGCCGAGGTTGGCGATGTCGAGGCCGCGCGCGGCGACGTCGGTGGCGACCAGTACCGAGCAGCTGCGGTTGGCGAACAGCACCAGGATCTCGTCACGCTCGCGCTGTTCGAGTTCGCCGTACAGGGCCAGCGCCGAAAAACCCTGGGCGCGCAGCTCGGCCGCAAGTTCGCGGCAGTGCACCTTGGTGTTGCAGAAGGCGAGGGTCGAGACCGGTTTGAAATGCTTGAGCAGGCGTCCGACCGCCGCGTTGCGCTCGTCGAAGCCGATCTGGTAGAAGCGCTGCTCGATCTGGCTCGCGTCGTGCTGCGATTCGACGATCACCTCGACCGGGTTCGACAGGAACGATTCGGTCGCGCGCCGGATGTCGTCGGGGTAGGTCGCCGAGAACAGCAGGGTCTGGCGGCGCGGGGGGCAGGCGCTGACGATGCCGGCGATCTCCTCGTAAAAGCCCATGTCGGTCATGCGGTCGGCCTCGTCGAGCACGAGCGTTTGCACATTATTCAGTTGCAAGGTGCCGCGGCCGAGGTGGTCGCGGATCCGGCCCGGGGTGCCGACCACGATGTGGGCGCCGTGTTCGAGCGAGGCGATCTGCGGGCGCATCGGGGCGCCGCCGGTCAGGGTCAGGATCTTGATGTTGCCTTCGCCGCGCGCGAGGCGGCGCAGTTCGCCGGCGACCTGGTCGGCCAGCTCGCGCGTCGGGCACAGCACCAGGCCCTGCACCGCGAACCAGGCCGGGTTGAGCTTGTGCAGGATGCCGATGCCGAAGGCGGCGGTCTTGCCGCTGCCCGTTTTCGCCTGGGCGATCAGGTCGCGCCCGGCCACCACGTGCGGCAGGCTCTTCTCCTGGATCGTGGTCATCATGTGATAGCCGAGCGAGTCGATGTTGGCGAGGAAGGAGGCCGTCAGCGGCAGGGTCGAAAAGGCGATTGGGTTCATGGTGGCGGGGCCGGCAAAAGGGGGCGGTGAATGGGGGGCAGCAAAAAAGGGGCGGCCGGGGCGGCAAACCGGCGGCAGCAAACAGGCGCAGCAAAAAGCAGGGCACTACAACCGGCCCAAGTCTAACAGGCGGGCGCCGCCGCGCCCTAATTCGTGGTGTCGGGCCGCGCAATGTCGGGCCGCGTGATGTCGAACCGGGTGATGTCAGGCGGCGGCCCAGACCGGCAGGCCGCTGAGGTCGGTGTTGTCGTCGCGCCGCCACACTGGCAGTCCGCTGGTGTCGGTGGGGGCGAGCAGTTCGAGCTGCTCCTGCTTCAGGCTCGCCTTGCGCGGGCGCGGCGTGCGCGGCGCCGGCGCTTGGGGCGGGGCCGCCGCCGTCAGGGGCGCGAGCGGCGCCATTCCGAATCCGGGCAGGTCAAACGTGGCGTAATCTTTTTTGTCTCTCATGTCGTTCTCGTGCCGGCGAGGGCGGTTGGAACCGGCCGCGCCGCTAGTGGAGCAGCTTAAGGCAGCGGCTCCCTTTCAAGTTAAAACCCGTTGCCACCCGTTTTGCATACCGGGTGGCGCAGCGGCCGCCGCAAAAAAAGGCGCCGCAGAAAACAAAAGCCCGGCTGCAGGAGTCGGGCTATATGTTCACACTGTGTTTGGTTGCGGGGACAGGATTTGAACCTGTGACCTTCGGGTTATGAGCCCGAC
>JAZKIN010000201.1:0-2248 GCA_040384885.1 Pseudomonadota bacterium
CGCCGGGCATCCCGCTGCTGATCCCGGGCGAGCGCTTCAACAAGAAGATCGTCGACTACCTGAAGTTCACGCGCGAGTTCAACGCCGCGTTCCCGGGCTTCGACACCGACGTGCACGGGCTGGTGGAATCCGGCGACGACGCCGGCAACCACCTGTACTTCGTCGACTGCGTCGCCTCGGAGGGCGTGCCGCCCTGACCGGCTAGAGCGCCCGCGCCGCGCCGAGCAGCGCGGGCGACACCTCGGTGTGGATCACGTACACCGGGATCGCCGCGAGGTAGCCGCGGAAGCGCCCCTTGTCCTCGAAGCACTCGCGGAACCGTGAGCGCGTGAAGACCTCGCCGAGCCGCGGCACGATGCCGCCGCCGATGTAGACGCCGCCGCGCGCGCCCAGCGTCAGCGCGAGGTTGCCGGCCACGTTGCCGAGGAACGCGCAGAACAGGTCGAGCGCCTCGACGCAGCGCGGATCGCTCGCGGCGAGGGCGCCGCGGCTGACCTCGGCTGCCGTCAGCGGCACGTTCTCCGCCGCGCCGTCCAGCGCGCACAGCGCCGCGTGCAGCGCCTCGAGCCCCTGGCCCGACACGGCGCGCTCGGCCGAGGCATGGCCGAAGCGGTCGCGCAGCACGCCGAGCACGGCCGCCTCGCGGGCGTTGGTCGCGGCCAGCGTCACGTGCCCGCCTTCGCCCTCCAGTGCGACCCAGCGCCCGGCCTCGCCCCTGGGGACCAGCCCGGACACGCCCAGCCCGGTGCCCGGGCCGACAAGCGCCAGCGGCGCGTGTGCCACCGGCGCGCCGCCGCCGAGTTGCCGCAGGTCTGCGGGCGCCAGATCCGGCAGCGCCAGCGCCAGCGCCGTGAAGTCGTTGATCACCACCAGGCGCTCGAACCCGAGTTCCCGGCGCACCGCCTCGATCGAGAACGACCAGTGGCTGTTCGTCATCTGGACGTGGTCGCCCGTGATCGGGTTGGCGATGCCGATCGCGCACCAGGGCGGTGCGGCGCGCTCCAGCCCGTGAAGGTAGTGGGCGAGGGCGGCCGCGATCGACGGGTGGTCGGCGGTCGGGATGGTCGCGATGTCGCGCAGCGGTGCGCCATCGCCGTCCTGCCAGGCGAAACGGGCGTTGGTGCCGCCGACGTCGCCGAGCAGGCGTGCCGGGCGGGTCATGACGAAGCGCGCTCGGTCATCGCGTTCATGCGTCCGACAGCCCGCCCAGCGTCGCCTGGCTGAAGCCGCCGTCGACGTAGGTGATCTCGGAGGTGACGCCGGCCGCCAGGTCGGACAGCAGGAAGGCGGCCACGTTGCCCACGTCGTCGATCGTCACGTTGCGGCCCAGCGGCGAGTGCGCCGAGGCTTCGAGCATCTTGCCGAAGCCCTTGATGCCGGCCGCGGCGAGCGTCTTGATCGGCCCGGCCGAGATGCCGTTCACGCGCACGCCCTTCGGGCCGAGCGACGCGGCCAGGTAGCGCACGCTGGCTTCCAGCGAGGCCTTGGCCAGGCCCATCGTGTTGTAGTTGGGCATGCTGCGCAGCGCGCCGAGGTAGGTCAGCGTCAGCAGCGCGGCGCCGGGGCGCAGGTGCGGCGCGGCGGCCTTGGCCATCGCCGGGAAGCTGTAGGCCGAGATGTCGTGGGCGATCCGGAACGACTCTCGCGACAGCCCGTCGAGGAAGTCGCCGGCGATCGCCTCCTTGGGCGCGAAGCCGATCGAGTGGACGAAGCCGTCGAACTGCGGCCAGACGGCGCTCAGGCCGGCGAACATGGCGTCGATCTGTTCGTCGCTGGCGACATCGCAGTCGTAGACCAGCGTCGAGTCGAACTCGGCGGCGAACTCGGTCACGCGGTCCTTGAAGCGCTCGCCGACGTAGCTGAACGCCAGCTCGGCGCCCTCTCGGCGGCAGGCCCGGGCGATGCCGTAGGCGATCGAGCGGTTGGAGAGCACGCCCGTGATCAGAAAGCGCTTGCCGGCGAGAAATCCCATGTGGTCACCCCAGTGTCGTGTGGCGGCGGATTTTGGCATGGCCCCGCGCGAGACTTCTGCGTCTTGACAGCCCCGGCTCTTGCCTGTATCTGGACCCCGGAGTACAATCCTGGTTTTGCTGGATAGCTAGAACTGGTTGGTTTTTGACTGGTTACATATAAGAGCGATCTTGGGCGGATTCATCCAGCCCTTTTTTTTTGGCTTTTTGATAAGGGCGTGCTTTTTGACGAATTGGCAAAGTGCCGTTGAGCGCACTGTGACGGGCTTGGGTTACGA
>JAZKIN010000202.1:0-18619 GCA_040384885.1 Pseudomonadota bacterium
CATAGAGCGCAAACGTTCTATGGGTCCCCGCCTCCGCGAGGACGATGTTGGTTTAGGTTATTGGAGGCTCGTCATGTCGCGATTTCTGCCATACCAAACGGCTCAATTTGCGTTTTGCGACAACCTCTTTCGCGAGGATGACGTTTCGACGGAGATCCGGTTTTCGCTTGCCTTTACGGCTTTTTAATCAAATGCCTGAAGGTGGGTTCGATATTTTTCGAATGCAGGAAGCTCACAATGTCCTCGAGCGTGGCGTCGCGCAGGAGCAAACCCTCCGGCGCAGCGGCGCGTGCTGGCGACTGCCCGGTGGCTGATGGCGCCGCGGCATGCGTCGGCCGAAGCGTTTGCAGGGCTTGCTCGAACAGCGCGTCGCCGATGCTCTCCAAACCACCCAATAAGGCGCTTTGTCCGGCAAGCGGTGGCGCCATCTCCAGGCCCGATTCTTCGGCGAAGGATGCGCCCAAGCCCGGGTTGATAAACGCCGCCCAGCGTCCGGTGCTTTGCTGCAGGCAAGGGGGAATTTCAACCGCTTCGCCGCTCGCATCGGCTTGGACCGCCATCTCCGGAACATACGCTTTGCGCAGCAGGTCGACGAATTCCTGTACCAGCGAGGTCGCGACCGGCGTCTTCAGCGACAGCCACAAACGAAAGCCGTTGGCGCCGGAAATGCTCACCGCCGGCGCCGGGAATCCAAGCTCGGTCTGCAAGCAATTTGCGACCGTACATAAGTGCTCCCAATGCTGAGCACCATCGCCATCGTCCAATTTGTCGAAGGCCATGACGATCGCGCGCGTCAGGCCAGCCTCGGTCGCAAGACCGATGCCAGGAATTGCCTGCCCTTGTATGCGTTGCGCCAGCCATTCCGGCGACATCGCCGCCGCCGGAAGATACAGCCTGTTTAGTTCCGAAGCTAGTTTTTGCATCTACTTCCTCATCGCTTTTGCGCCGGATTAAATCGTCGTTGCTTTGGCCGGCACAACCCGGACAAAGCTTTCATCGAACATGGTGATCGCATCGATGCTGCCGTCCGCTGCCGCGCGGAAGCCGAATTGGTCCCAGCCATCCATGCCATTGCCCATCTTGGCACGGAAGGTGTTGTGGTGCCAGTGTTCGAGGCGCCCAAGGTTGTTCGGCGACGGCCCCACCCGTAACACCAGGACGCCGGCTTCGAGCGCCACCGTCACATCGCCCCAGGTCGGATGGCCATAGGTGCCGGTGTAAGCCTCCAACGCATGGCTGTGCCTGGTATTGAGCACGCGCTTTGCGTCCGCATTCGCTTGCCTGGCCAGTCTGGCTTTCTTGCGGTCGCCATAGAGTTTCAAGGCCTCGCCATTCCAGTCGCGCACCGGTGCGTCGGTGTACATGTCGAACACTTTCCACATCAGCGCGTGGCGGAATTCGGCGTGGTCGAGGTTGCCGAACACATAGACCCCGATCTTGGCATCGGGAAGTATGCCGGCAATCGCGGTGCGTCCGGGCATGCTGCCGGTGTGCATGGCGACGTATTGGCCACGGTAATCCTGCAGAAACCATCCGAGGCCATAGGCGGTCACACGCGAGCGCGTGAGCGCGAGCGTCGGATAGCCCCATTGCTCGGGATCGCTAATCGCAACTTGCGGTGAAAACAGGGCCTTGAAATTGGCTTCGCTGACCAAGCGCCGTTCACCGACCTTGCCCTCGGCCAGCAGGAACGCGAGCCACTTACCGGCATCGTGCGCGTTCGACCACGCCGCGCCGGCAGCGGGAACGATATCGACACCCGCTTCGTCGATCGGGCGGATCGCCGCGTCGATTTCGGCGTGGGGGAGCGACACATTCGACTTGTGGCCCGCGCGCATCGCGCTCATGGTCGCGAAGCTTTCGGTCATGCCCAACGGCGCCATGATGCGGGTGGTGATGAATTTTTCCCAGCGCATGCCGGAGGCGGCGCCGATGACCTCGCCGGCCACCTGGTACATCACGTTGTTATAGATAAAATCCGAACGCAGTGCAGTCGTCGGTGCAACACGGTCCAGCCTGGCCAGCACTTGTTCGGTGTTCATGTCTTCGCGCACCCACAGCAGATCCGCATCGCGCACGCCGCTCGTGTGTCGCAGCACGTCGCGCACGGTGACGTGCTCGGTCAGATACGCGTTTGGCAGGCGCAGGCGCGGCAGGTGCTTGACGACCGGGTCGTCCCATTTCACTTTGCCTTCATCGACGAGCATGGCCAAGGCGAGCGCGGTCATGGCTTTAGTGGTCGACATCATGCCGAACTGGGTGAACTGGTCGACCTTGCCCGGCTTGCCCACTTCGCGCACGCCAAAACCTTTTTCGTAGACCACGCCTTTGTCGTTGACGACCACGATCGACAGTCCCGGGATTTTCCAGTCGATCATCCCCTTGGCGATAAACGCATCGAGTTGCCGTTCGAGGCCAGCGGGCTCGCGCGCACCCGCGCTTACCGCGCCGGTGCCAGCGCCTTTATCGGCGGCAGCGGCGCTGCCGATGCCCAGCACACAAACGAGTGTGAGTGTGAATGTGCGTGTGAGCGTGAGTGTAAAAACCCGTGCCAGCATTGCCATCTCCGTCCGTCGATGAGCGCAAATTAATTTTTGCACAATAAATTATAGTGCCTAAATGCATGCTCGATGTGGGATTTCGCGCGCCTACGCCTCGATCCCGGACCGGGGCGGCACCGGCCGGTTCGCTTGCAATGGATGCGTGTATTTGAATGCGGTCCACCATACCAAGACCGACATGAGCGCCATCGACAATGCGATCGGCAAGGTCAAAAAGTGCATGCCGAAATGCGCGGCCAGGATGCCCGCGTCGGTCTTGCCCGGAACCGAGAAAAGATACATCTGCACGTCGCGCCACGATTCGGACGCGAACAGTCCCGAGACGATGAAGGTGACCGGGCTCGGGAACAAGCGCCATGCGAAAAACAAGGCCGCGCCGATGGCGATCACGGCGAACATGCTGAAGCTGATCCCGTTCCCGAACAGCATTGCCAGCGGCGGCAGGGCGACCGTCATCAGGCGCATCGGCCAGATCAATTTTGGCCGCCGCGCGCTGGCCAATAAACTGGCACCCCACAATGAAGTGCCGACATAACCGGCCATCGCGATCATCGGGAAAAATCCGCCCGAGGTCCACGTCACGCCATCATGCGCCCTGACTTCGATGCTGTGCACCGAGCCGCCCGACAGCCAGGCCCCGAGCGCATGCATGGACTCGTGCCAGGCCACGAGGTAAAGGTCGACCGGCAGCAGGAACAGCGTTTGCCGGAGGTAGGAGACCAGACCGCCGAAAATCGCAAAGCCGAACAGTGTCGTCACAACCCGTGCATCTTTGAATATGTTCACGTTTTATTGCCTTCGATGGATGGCCCGAAATGCTGTATGAAACACAGCTGTGGCCCATTATGATTGCAATCCATCAAAGAGTCACTGCGCCGTGGCCGCCTCGCGCAGGTGGTGGCGCGCGACCAGGCCGGCGCGCATGCCCGGATGGAAACTGATGCGGCGCACGTCGCCCGCGGTCGCCGCGATCAGGCGCGGATCCATCACCCTGAAAAAGAGCGCCGGAAAATACGCGAGTACGAACATGCCGAAATAGCCGCTGGGCAAAGTGGGCAGGTCGGGGAAGTGGCGCAGGCATTGGTAGCGCCGGCTCGCGTGCGCGTGGTGGTCGGAATGGCGCTGCAAGTGGAACAGTACCCAGTTCGACAGCGCATGGTTGCTGTTCCAGGAATGATGCGGGCGGCAAGGTTCCGGTTTGCCGTTCGGAGCGATCTGGCGCAGCAGGCCGTAGTGTTCGATGTAATTGGCCGAGGTCAACTGGAAGTTGGCCCAAAACGACGCCGCCAGCAGGAACAACAGGATTGCGGGGCCGAGCCAGATGGCCAAGGTCAGCCACAGCAATGCCGTCAGCGCGAGCGGCTGGAGGATCTCGTTGCCGCTATGCCAGCTCGACTTGCCTACCCGCGCGGCGCGTTCCTTCTCGAGTTGCCACGCGCGCAGGAAGGCGCCGGGCATTTCGCGCAGCACGAATGCATAAATGCTCTCGCCCATGCGCGACGAGGCCGGGTCGCTCGGGGTGGCCACGTCGCGGTGGTGGCCGCGGTTGTGTTCGACGTAGAAATGGCCGTAAGCGGTCGGCGCGAGCACCAGTTTGGCGAGGCGCCGCTCGAGCACGCTGCGCTTATGCCCGAGCTCGTGCCCGACGTTGATGCAGAAGCCGCCCATCACGCCGGTCGACAGCACCACGGCCAGCACCGCGTGCCAGGGCAGGGCATGGCGGGCGACGAACCAGGCGGCGAAAATAATGCACAGCCACAGCGTCGGCACCAGCGCATACGTGATCAGGCGGTAGAAGGGATCGGCGTCGAGTTGGGGTACGGCCTCTTCGGGCGGATTGCTGCGGTCCTCGCCGACCAGGTAGTCGAGCACGGGGATCACGAGGTAGACCGCGATCAGTGGCAACCAGAGCAGCCAGAAACTGCCGGACAGCAAATATGCGAGCGGGCCGCAGCCGAGCAGGGCGGGCACCAGCAGCGACATCAGCCAGGAATGGCGCTTCGGGTCGCGGTAGGAAACGGCTGTGGTCATGGCGGCGCACTCGTGTCATTCGAACAGCGATGATCGCAGTAAACAAGCGGCCGGCCCACCGACAAAAATGCCAACATTTCGTCAAATTGTGACAAACTGACAGCTTGTGCTTCGAGCAAGGCCCCGCATGACGTCGCCCGCCAGTCCCGGTTTCCATCCGACCTACGCCAAGTTGCTGCACGCCTTGCTGCTGGGCCAGGGCATTGACGCCGACGCCGTCCTCGCGCAGGCGGGCTTGTCGGCCGAAGCTTTGCACGACAACGCGCGCATGGTCGACGCGGGCCGCATGCGCGACTTGATCGTGCTCGCCGTGCAAGCGACGCGCTGTCCGTCGATCGGCTTCGAATTCGGCTTGATGGCGCAAGTGTTCATGCACGGCCCGGTCGGCTACGCGGCCGCCGCCAGCGCGACGCTGGGCCAGGCGCTCGAGGCCGTGACGCGCTTCATCGGCTTGCGCAGCACCGCGTTCCGGCTCGAGCTGCATGCGGGGCGCGAGCAGACCGAACTGGTCGTGCTTGAACTGGCCGACATGGGCCCCGCGCGCATGGTGTTGCTCGAAGCGGTCGTGACGATCCTGGCACGGCTGTTGCAAAGCCTGGCCGGGCGCGCCTGTCCCGAAGTGCGCTATTGCCTGCCGTGGGCCGCGCCCGCATGGTCGGACCGCTATGCGCAGTGCCTCGGCGGCGCCTGCCGGTTCGACGCCGCGCGCCTGAGCCTCACGCTGCCGGCCGGCTTGCTCGCGTCCGCCTGCATGAGCAGCGATGCGAGCGCTTTCGTGGCCGCGCGCGACGACTGCGAGCGCAAACTTGCCGCTGCGCCCGCCGGCAATGCCATCAGCGAGCGGGTCAGGGCGCGCCTGCTGCGCTGCGACGGCGACTATCCGACGCTCGAGGCGCTGGCGGCCGAGCATGCGCGCTCCGCGCGCACCTTGATGCGCCAGTTAAAGGCCGACGGCAACAGCTATCAGGCGCTGCTCGACGCGGTCAGGTATGAACGTGCGCGCTGGTTTTTACGCCATAGCGAGGCCTCGATGGAGACCATCGCGGAGCGCCTGGGCTTGCAAGACACGTCGAATTTCAGCCGCAGCTTCCGGCGCTGGAGCGGCGTCACGCCGAGCGCCTTCCGGCAAGGGGCCGGCGTGGCATCGCTTTAGGGGGCGGCCACATTCCCAGCTCGAACAGAACGATGCAACAGTAGAACCAGGAACCCGATTATTGCGATGAATATTCAACTTCAAACATTCGCCTTCAACGACCATGCGCCAGCAGCCGGCGCCGACTGTGGCGCGCCGCATCCGGTGATCGTGGTGGGCGCCGGCCCCGTCGGCCTCGCGGCAGCGCTCGACCTCGCGCACCAGGGCATCGCCACCATCTTGCTGGACGACGACAATTGCCTGTCGGAGGGATCGCGCGCGATTTGCTTTTCGAAACGCACGCTTGAAATTCTCGACCGCCTCGGCTGCGCCGCGCCCATGCTCGACAAGGGCGTGCGCTGGAACGTGGGCAAGGTTTTTTTGCAGAACGCCCAGATCTACCAGTTCGACCTGTTGCCGGAGGGCGGGAACCAGATGCCGGCTTTTATCAATCTGCAGCAATACTATGTCGAGGATTATCTGGTCCAGCGCGCGTTGGCGTGCCCGGGCTTGTCGGTGCGCTGGCAGCACAAGGTCACAGGCTGCGTCCAGCACGCCGATTTTGTCGAGCTGACGGTCGAGACACCGGCTGGCACCCGCACCTTGCGCGCGGCATATATTGTCGCCGCCGATGGCGCACGCAGCGCCCTACGCGCCCTGCTGGGGCTCGAAAGCAAGGGGCGCAGCTTCAAGGACCGTTTCCTGATCGCAGATGTGCGCATCGATTCGCGCAGCGATGTGGACACCAAGGCGGCGTTTCCGACCGAGCGCTGGTTCTGGTTCGATCCGCCGTTCCATCCGAAAAAATCGGTGCTCCTGCACCGCCAGCCAGACGACGTCTGGCGCATCGACTTCCAGCTCGGCTGGGACGCCGATCCCGAGCTCGAGAGGCAAGCCGAACGCGTCATTACGCGGGTGCGCGCGCTGCTCGGCGAGAACGTCGAATTCGAATTAAGGTGGGTCAGCGTTTACACCTTTTCGTGCATGCGCATGGACAAATTCCGCCACAGCCGGGTGCTGTTCGCCGGCGACGCGGCGCATGGCGTGTCGCCGTTCGGCGCGCGCGGCGCAAACAGTGGCGTCCAGGATGCCGACAATCTCGCATGGAAGCTCAAACTCGTGTTGCAGGGACAAGCGCCCGACGCCTTGCTCGACAGCTACGGCGCCGAGCGCGAGGCCGCCGCCGACGAAAACATCATGCAGTCCACGCGCACCACCGATTTCCTCACGCCGAAAAGCGCGGTGAGCCAGTTGTTCCGCGACGCGGTATTGCAGTTGGCCAAGGACTATCCGTTTGCGCGCACCCTGGTTAACAGCGGGCGCTTGTCGACCCCGAGCACGTATGCGGCGTCGCCGCTCAACACACCCGACCAAAGCCCGTTCGCCTGGGCGATGGTGCCCGGCGCGCCTTGCGCGGATGCACCTGTGGGCCTCGACGGCGGCGCGACGGCGTGGCTGCTGCCGCAGCTCGGCGATGCGTTCGCGGTTTGTTACTTCGGCGGCAAGGACACTTCCGGCGAGCTCGTTTCGCAGTTGCAATCGCTATCGGCGTCGGGGGGCGGTGTCGACGTGAAAGTGCTGCTGGTATTGCCCGTTGGCGCCACGCCGCGCCGCGTGCCCGGCCTTACCGTGCTGCTCGATATCGAAGGGTGCTTGCAGCAACGTTACGACGCGGCACCGGGAACCGTCTACCTCGTGCGGCCCGACCAGCATGTTTGCGCGCGCTGGCGCGAACTCGATCCACACAGCGTCGCGCAGGCTTTGCTGCGTGCCACCGCGCGCGCGCAACAGGAGCCACTTGCATGAGCACGACATTGATAGTCAAACCCAATCTGGAACGGCCGGATGATTTTTACGAAGCATTGATCGACGCCCACAGCGGGCTGAGCGAGGAACATAGCCAGATGTTGAACGCGAAGCTGATCCTGCTTCTCGCCAACCATATCGGTTCCTGCACCGTGTTGCGCGAGGCGCTGCAGATTGCTCGTCCGCAGCCTGCCGACTAGCTCGTGCCGACTGCCATGGGCTGGAGCACGCCGGCGGCCTTGCGTTGCCGGCGCCACAGCTTCAGCTTGCGCGTGACGCTCTGCTTGATGCCGAACAGGATGTTGTCGTTGAGGGCGAGGCGCACATGCTTGAGCGTTTTCACGTCGCGCGGCAGGTTGTGCGACACCAGCCCCTCGCTCCGGGTCGACGCGAGCATGCTGGCGCAGTCGCCAAACAGCGTTTGCGCAAAAATCGGTTTGATCTGCTTGCGCAGCCTGCGCCCGTCGACCGCGGACAACTGGTACGAATCCTTCACCGCGCCCACGTAGAAATAGGCGGCCGCAATATCGAAATGGCGTTTGACCGAGGCGTCCACGCCGCGCTCGACGAGGTACTGCTTGGCCAGCGACAAGGCGGTCGACAGATCGTGGCTCGATTTGGCGCTGATCGCTTTGGTGATGCTGGTCGGGTGTTGCCGGTAGTTGATGAGCTCGTGCGGCAGGTACAGCAGCGTCTCGCACAGGCTGTGCAGGCAGGGCGTGGTCGAGATGTCTTCGAATACGCGGCCAAGCGGAAACACCGGCGTCGGCAGCCGAAGGTAGATCGCGCGCCGGTAAACATAGGCGCACGCATACATGTGGCGGTCGGCGAACAGGATGTTGAGGATCGTGCTCTGGTCGCTCAGCAACTCGTTGGCCGGGTAGCCGCGCGACAACCGATACGATTTTTGCTCGTCCTCCGGGTGCCAGATGCGCAAGTCGTAGGCGATCGCATCGGGATGGTGGGTGGCAATGGCCTCGCCGAGCATGGCCAGCGCGCCCGGTCGCACGACATCGTCGCCGTCGACAAAGACCAGGTATTCGCCCCGCGCGCTCGCGATGCCGCCGTTGCGCACGCCGGAAATGCCTTGGTTGGGCTGGTTGATGATCCTGAAATTCGCGCCTTCCCAGTCTTGCCGCAGCGTGCGCAGGCGTTCGAAGGTCGCATCGGTCGAACCATCGTTAAACACAATCAACTCGTGGTCAGGCGCAAGCTGGTCGAGGATCGATTGCACGCACTGCTCGATATAGTTCTGTACGTTGTATGCCGCGACAACAATACTCAACGAAATATTCATGATCAATTTTTCTGGCAAGGCCACCGGTTCGGGCCACGGACGGCACGTGCGTGATCTTATGGCGCTGTGCGCTTTGAATCCCCCTCAACATGCTTCTAAGTTGTGGTGAATTTGTCAAAAATTGTCGTGAGGATGGGAATCTGTACAGGGCTAAGAAGTCGAAAAAATGCCTCCTGTCACGGGCGGACGGGAAGCAGACCTTGCGGGCGCGACGCTTTTTTAGGGTTTTGCCGCGGCCGCGCCGGCGGCGATCTGGTACGCACTGCCGTCGATCAGCGGTGCGATGGCGATCGCGGCCGCTTCTGGCGTCGCATTGTTTAGCTTGGACATCACCGCTTCGATGCGCGTGCGCTGGGCCGGATCGGCCAGCGCGGGCCAGGCCACGGCGAGCTCGCGCAGCAATTGCGGCGTCAATGCATCGAGGCGCGGGCGGATCACGGTCACGAGGTCGGGGACCTCGTCGAAGGTGCCGGCGCCGGCTTGCTCCCAGCGCGCAAAGTGGGCACGCTGAATTTGTTTGGCGCCTACAATTTGCGCGCGGAAGAAGCGCTCGGCCCATGCGCCGGGTATGCCAAGCAGTTGTGCCTGTGCTTTCAAGGCCTCGATCAGGCGCTGTTCGCGCGGCAGGTCGTCGATCGGGCCGCGGGTATTCCATTTGTGGCGCGCCACGTCCGGCATCAGCGCCATGCGCTCGTCGATCAGGCGCCGCAGCGGCTCGAGGGCGATCGCGCCGGTGTCGGCGACGCGCTGCGGCGGCTGCTCGGCAAGGACGGGCGCCGCGCACAGGAGTGCAAGCAGGAATATGAAAGTACGCAGCATGAACGTTGTCGGGTGGTGGAGTAGGGCGCCAGTATACGCCGCGCCTGCCCGACGGCAAGCGGGATGCCGGCGGCGCTTGTATTCAATGCTAGTATGCTCATTTTTACTAGTGCGGGCGGGCAAATGAGAGTGGTGATCATCACGGGCGCATCGGACGGGATCGGCGCCGAAATCGCACGCCAACTGGCCGCCAAACATGGCCCTGCCGTCGCCCTGGTGCTGGCCGCCCGCAACATGGCGATGCTCGACGTGGTGGCGGGCGCCTGCGCCGCGCTTGGAGCGGACACGCTTGCGCTGCAAACCGATGTGTCGGTGCAGGACGATTGCAAGCGCATGGTGGCGGCAACGCTCGAGCGTTTCGGCCGCATCGATGTATTAATCAACAATGCCGGCCGTTCGGCGCATGCCCTGTTCGAAGACGTGAGCGACCTTGGCTGGTACGAGGACCTGATGCGGGTGAACCTGTGGGGCAGCGTCTGGTGCACCCACGCCGCCTTGCCGGCCCTCAAGGCGTCGAAGGGGAGCATTGTTGCCGTGTCGTCGCTGGCCGGCCTGGTCGGCGTGCCGGGTCGCACGGCGTATGGCGCGACCAAGTTTGCGGTCTCGGGCTTCTTCGAGGCATTGCGCGCCGAACTCAAGGGCGCTGGCGTCAGCGTCACGACCGCGTATCCCGGCGTGGTCGCCACGCGCATTCGCCACAATGGCTACAACGCCGAGGGTAAGCAGCTCGGGACCAGCAGCCTCAAGGAAGACAAGGCGATGCCGGTCGAAACCTGCGCCGGCTTGATCATCGACGGCATGAACGCACGCAAGCGCGAAGTCGTGATGACCGCCAAAGGGAAGATCGGCCGTTTCCTCAAATTGCTGCTTCCCGGGATGATCGAAAACATGGCGCTGGCCGCCGTCAAGGACGAGGCCAAGCCGCATTGACGGCAGGCGACGACGTACGCAGTTTACCTAGACTAAGCCCCTAAATTTATGAAGAACCACAATCCTTATGCGTCGCCGTTGACCACCCGCCTCGACCTGCCAGACGCGCAGGCAAAAAAACCAATAGCGGGATGGATCGTCCAATTTTTCTGCCTCGTGTTTTTGGTCGCTATTGCCGTGGGTGTCGTTAAATCTTTGACGCAGCTGCTCGCCGGAGAGATCGACATGCTTCCGCTGTTCGACTACGCCTGGCGCTTGATAGTTGTATTGGCTTTCGTCGCCGCGCTCGTGGGCACGCAACGTGCGACATGGTATGGCCGCGTACTGGGCCTGATCATGATTCTCTTTATTCTCGTCGGGACGCTGCTACCGCTATTGAGCGGAGACCGATCTCCGCTGGCGGCCTTGTCCAACAATAATTTCAATGCGTACCAGACGGGCAGGTTGGTAGGACTGTTGATTTTTTGTGGCGCGTTCGTGTATTGGTTTTATGCCTTTGGCTTTTCGGAAAAGGCACGCCGTTACTTTGCGCCGCGGCGGCGGGTTGCCGCCAACGACAGCTAAACCGAGAATTGGTGCCGGTGATCGAGGCCACCGGACTAGCCTGCGGTGCGTGCGGCAGCACGACCTGCAAGACCATGTTAGGGCAGCGATATGACTGCGGCATGACTTCGCTCTAAGTCAGCCACGCGTCTAAGTCGAACTTTGCGTGTCGCTTGCCGTACAAAAACGGTCGGCACGCCGCCGGTATTGATATTTATCAAAGCCGCCATGGCGACACGCCTTATTCTGGACGGTCCTAAAAACATGGCGGATATTATGCTCAACAAGCTGTACCTGATGGACCCGACCCCGGAACGACGTATTGCAAGCCAGACAGCGGCCAGAGTCGATGTTGGCGTGGCCTTGAACCAGATGTTGGGGCGGCAAGACGCCTCGGCCTACCTCCAGACAGCGCATGTGCCCGACGCGGTCGCCGCGCGTGTGCTTTCGCATGCCGAAGATTGCCGGCGACAAGACCCGCGCGCGCGCCCCGGGCCGGCGACCCTGCCTCCCCGTTCGCTGTTCATTTAAAATGTGATGCGTGTTGGGCCTTCAATCAATTTCCCATACTCCCTCCTAATTTAAGGGAGTATTTCTGCAAGCCTCGATGTCTAAAATTGCGACGGCACGTCCTTCTGGCTCGCCGTATATGACTACGGGCATCAGATACCTTGAACACTCACTCCGGCAGTACCTTGGAAATCACCGATCGCCTGGCGCCCGACGGTCCCTTGCACGACAGTGAACGTCAGCTTTCCGCCATCTTCGACCAGGCGCAAGTCGGGCTCTCGTTGATCACGATCGAAGGCCGCTTTTTCCGCGTCAACGGCGAACTGTGCCGGATGTTGGGCAGGGCGCGCGAGGAGCTGCTCGGCCTGGGCATCGACGACGTCACCTACCCCGACGATTTGCCCAAAACCATGAAGGCGGTTGGCCGCCTTCTCGAGACCGGCGAACCGGTCTCGATCGACAAGCGCTACCAGCGTCCCGACGGCGCCATCGTGTATGCGAACAGCAGCATCACCCGCCTCGAAAACGGGCCGTTGCCCGGCTATACGGTGCTCGCGGTGACGGTCGACCTGACCGAGCGCAAACACGTGCAGGACGCGCTTGCCGAGAGCGAGGCCCGGTTCCGCGCGCTCGCCGAGGCCTCCTCGGCCCTGATCTGGCAACTCGACCCGCAGGGCAACGCCATTTATATCAACCCGCGCCACCATGTGCTGTTGGGCAAGCCGGCGCAGGAGCTACTGGGCACCGCCTGGTTCGACATGGTGCACCCCGACGAGCGCGACGACATCATTGGCCGCATCATGGAGGCGATCGAGCGGCGCGAAATGGTCCAACTGCGGGTGCGCATCAAATTTGCCGATGGCAATTGGCGCTGGATGGAGGCCCACGCGGCCCCGTGGTTCACGGCCGACGGCGAATATGCCGGGCATGTCGGCATCGGCCTCGATATCGACGAGGCCGTACGAGCCCAGCAGGAGCTCTTGATCAGCAACGAAAGGCTCAAGCTCGCCATCGAAGGCTCGGGCGACGGCATCTGGGACTGGGACCTCGCAAGCAACAGGATCGAGTATTCCAAACGCGCTCGCGAAATCCTTTGCCTGGACGAAGACGGGCCGGTCGATCCGTTCGCGGCGATCAACCAGCACGTCCATCCCGACGACCTGCCTGCGCTCAATGCGGCCTTCAACGCATGCATCAAAGGCAGCGCCTTCAAGATGGAATACCGGGTGCGGTGTCCTGAGGCCGGCTGGCGCTGGGTGATGGCGCGCGGCACGGTGGTGGCGCGCCACGCGCACAACAACATGCCGCAGCGCATGACCGGCACGACCACCGACATCGCCGAAAAGCGCAGGTCCGAGGAGATCGTCTGGGAGCACGCCAACTTCGACCTGCTCACTGGCCTGCCCAACCGGCGCCTGTTCCGCGACCGGCTCGATCACGAGATTAAAAAATCGCAACGCACGGGGCAGCCGCTTGCGCTCTTGTTCATCGACCTCGACCGCTTCAAGGAGGCGAACGACTTGCTCGGCCACACGATCGGCGACCAGGTCCTGATCGAGGCGGCCCAGCGCATCTGCGCCTGCGTGCGCCAGTCGGACACGGTCGCGCGTCTCGGCGGCGACGAATTCACCGCGATCCTGACCGAACTCGACGGCGGCTCGCACGTCGAGTCGGTGGCGCAGAAGATCAACGACACCCTGAGCCGGCCGTTTTACCTTGGCAACGAGGTGGTCTACCTGTCGGCCAGCATCGGCATCACGCTCTCGCCCTACGACGCGGCCGACGCCGAGAATCTGATCCGCAATGCGGACCAGGCCATGTATGTCGTCAAGGGCGAAGGACGCAACCACTTCAGCTATTTCACGCCGTCGATGCAGCGCGAGGCCAACGAGCGGCTGCGCCTGATCAGCGACCTGCGCATCGCGCTCGGCGGCGGCCAGTTCCAGGTGCACTACCAGCCGATCATCGACCTGCGCGACGGCCGCGTGGTCAAGGCCGAGGCCTTGTTGCGTTGGCAGCACCCCCATCTGGGCATGATCGAGCCGGAGCGCTTCATCTCGTTCGCCGAGGAGGCCGGATTGATCAGTGAAATCGGCGATTGGGTGTTCCTCGAGGCGGCGCGCTGCGCAGGACGCTGGGGCGAGCGGATCGGGGCGCCGTTTCCCATCAGCGTCAACAAATCGCCGGTCGAATTCGTCGCCCGCCTGAACGAGGTGAACTGGCCGGCCCACCTCAAACAGATTGGCCTGACGGGCAACAGCGTGTCGGTCGAGATCACCGAGGGCTTGTTGCTCGACGCCTCGCCGGGGGTGTCGGCCAGATTGCTGCAATACCACGATGCGGGCATCAAGGTGGCGATCGACGACTTCGGCACGGGGTATTCGTCGATCGCGTACCTGAAGAAATTCGCGGTCGACTTTCTCAAGATCGACCAGTCGTTCGTGCGCGACCTGGCCTCGAATGCGGGCGACCGCGCGATCGTCAGGTCGATCATCGCGATGGCGCACGAGCTCGGACTCCAGGTGATTGCCGAAGGGATCGAAACGAGGGAGCAGCGCGAATTCCTGGCCGAGGGTCAGTGCGATTTCGGGCAGGGGTTTTTGTTTTCGAAGGCGGTGCCGGCGAACGAATTTGAATATTTTCTTGGCGTGAAGGCCTGAGTTTCCACACTCACCCGTGCGGTGCGCACGACCGTTCGCGATATAAATCTTGACTTGCATTGCGCTAAATTGGCATTTGAGACCCCTCAGAATCGTATCAGTGAAAACCTAAAAATCATAAAACCAACATCGTCCTCGCGAATGGCTCGGCGCCCCCGCGTTGATCCATAGAACAGTTGCTTTGAGCCGCCGTTCTATGGGTCCCCGCCTGCGCGAGGACGATGTTGTTTAATTTTTTTAAGTTTTCATCGACACGATTTCTGAAGCGCTTTAAGCGCAAATTCTTGTGATGTCAAGATTTTTACTCTAGACAGCAGTACGAAAATCGATTTCAAGCGTCCCCTATTTCGGCGCGCTCAGGCAGGTCTTCATGAATGCCTTGCGGGCGTCGCCCTTCATGTCCTTGGCGTCCGCATTGCAGGTTTTCATCTTGCTTTGCTGGGTCACGGGCTCCGCGGCGGCCACGACCGGCTTTGCACTCAGGCAGGTCTTCATGAAGGCCTTGCGCTCATCGCCCTTTTTATCGCCCGCCTCGGCGTTGCACGTCGTCATTTTGTTCTGCTGCGTGGTCGGCTTGGCCGCGCTCAGGCAGGTCTTCATGAAGGCCTTGCGCTCATCGCCTTTCTTCGCACCGGCGTCGGCGTTGCAGCTTGTCATCTTGGTTTGCTGCTTGGTCGGGGCCGCGGCGGTCTCGGCTGGCGCGGCGGCGAAGGTGGCGGTGGCGAAACAGGCGGCAACACAGCTGGCAAAGAGTCGTTTCATGACAGTTCCTTGGATTGATTGAGAAGATCGAACTATTCGTGCGGCAAGTAACTATACAAGAGTCTTGCCGCCGGATTCGCTCCGCGCCACGCTTTTTTCGTGCCTCGGGGCTCTGAGCCGCGATGTCGATTGGATATTATTTCGCGTTTTTGCCTTCGATAGCGTTTTTCAATCATCCGGGGCTGGTCGCGCGCAGGCAGATCGCTATAATCATTTGCAACAACTGATGTCGTCCCTCACTAGCGCTGTGCATCCAAAAAGGTCGTCCATGTCCACCCCATTGCCAATTGCAAAAAACACGCTGCAACAACCCGCCGTCGTGCTCGAGATGCTCTCGAACATGGTCAACCGCCACGGTTGCATCACCGGCGCCACCGGCACCGGCAAGACCGTGACCTTGCAGGTGATCGCGCAGGCGCTGTCGGACGCCGGCGTGCCGGTCTTCATGGCCGACGTCAAGGGCGACTTGTCGGGCATGGCGAAGGCCGGCCAGTTGTCCGAAAAAATGGGCAAGCGGCTCGAGGCGCTCGGCGCCGGGGCGCCGGCCTGGGCGGCCTGTCCGGTCACGTTCTGGGATGTCTACGGCGAACAGGGCCATCCGGTGCGGGCGACCATCTCGGACCTTGGGCCGCTGATGCTCGCGCGCATGCTCAACCTGAACGACACCCAGGAAGGCGTGCTGCAACTGGTGTTCAAAATCGCCGACGACAACGGTCTGCTGCTGCTCGACACCAGGGATTTGCGCACGATGCTGCAAAACGTCGGCGACAACAGCGCCGACTACCGCACCGAGTACGGCAATATTTCTGCGGCGAGCATCGGGGCGATCCAGCGCGGCCTGATCGGCATCGAGGAGCAGGGCGGCGACCAATTTTTCGGCGAGCCGATGCTCAATATCGACGACCTGCTGCAGACGGACGCGCACGGCAAGGGCGTGGTCAACATCCTCGCCGCCGACAAGCTGCTCAATTCGCCGCGCATGTACGCGGTCTTCCTGCTCTGGCTGCTGTCGGAACTGTACGAGAACCTGCCCGAGGCGGGCGACCTCGACAAGCCCAAGCTCGTGTTTTTCTTCGACGAGGCGCACCTGCTGTTCAGCGACGCGCCCAAGCCCTTGCTGCAAAAAATCGAACAGGTCGTGCGCCTGATCCGCTCAAAGGCGGTCGGCGTGTTCTTCATCACGCAAAATCCGCTCGACATCCCCGACACCGTGCTCGGCCAGCTTGGCAACCGGGTGCAGCACGCCTTGCGCGCCTACACCCCGCGCGACCAGAAGGCGGTCAAGGCGGCGGCCGAGACCTTCCGCGCCAATCCGGCGTTCGACACGGCGCAGATCATCAGCGAGCTCGGCGTCGGCGAGGCGCTGGTCTCCTTCCTCGACGAAAAAGGCCGTCCCAACATCGTCGAGCGCGCGTTCATTTTGCCGCCGGCGTCGCAGATCGGGCCGATCGACGCCGCCGAACGCAAGCGCGTGATGGTGCAGTCGATCGTGGCGGGCGTCTACGACAAAACGGTCGACCGCGAGTCGGCACACGAAATGATCGTCGCGCGCAATGCCGTCGAGGCGAAGGCGGCTGCCGAGGCGAAGCCGGCGGCGCCCGCGGGCAAGGCGGCCGAGGCCGAGGACTCGACGTTCGGGGGCATCCTCGGCGGCTTGTTCGGCGGCGGCAAGAGCAAGCGCGAAACGGCCGGGCAGGCGATGCTCAAGTCGGCCGCGCGCAGCATCGGTTCCTCGGTCGGGCGCGAGATCATCCGCGGCGTGCTCGGGTCGATCATGCGCAAGCGGTAAAAGCGCGCCGCCCTCCGATCGCGACGGCGCCCGCCAACCCGGGCGCCGTTTTCAATTGCGCCACCCGACACGGTGTTGCGTTTGCAGCAGCGCGAGCGCACCTGTGCTGAACCGGCAGCAAGCCGAGGTCCCCGTCCCCGGCCGCTTTCCCCTGTTGCGCGAGTGGCACGGTCCCTGCTTACGGCCGCTGGTAGAAGTCCTTTCCCACTTCCCAACCAGACCGAAAGCATGTCCATGAAACTCAACGCTTTGCTCCTACTGATGGCCGCCGCGGGCGTCGTCCATGCGCAGGAAACCGTCACCTTTGAGATCGCCGGCGTGGTCGCCGCCGGCACCAAAATCGAATTGATCAGGGACGGCTTCAAGGGCACCGAAGGGCCGCTCGGCCTGCCCGACGGCAGCCTCGTGTTCACCGAAACGCAGGCCAACCGCATCACCCGCATCGGCCCCGACGGCACGCTTTCGACCTTCCTCGAGAACACCAACGGTGCCAACGGCCTGGCGCTGGCGCGCGACGGCACGCTGTTCGCCGTGCAGGTGGCCCAGACCAGGGTCGGGGCGATCCATCCGGCCGGGCGCGTGAAGACCCTGGCCGACGCGTACAAAGGCCTCGGCTTCGTGCGTCCCAACGATCTCGTGCTCGACCGCCGCGGCGGTATTTACTTTACCGACTCGGGCGCCGCGCCGGGCGCGCCGCCGGCGCCCGACGCCGCGAGCAAGGGCAAGCCGGCGGTGTATTACATTGCCGCCGGCGGGGCCGTCGAGCGCCTCGTGGGCGATATCGAGCGCCCCAACGGGATCCAGCTCAGCCCCGACGAAAAGGTGCTCTACGTGGCCAACACGGCGGGCGAGCATGTGCTGGCGTTCGACGTCGTCAGCGACGGCCGGCTCGCGAACCGTCGCAACTTCGCGCGGCTCGAGGGCTGGCGCACCACCGAGACCGGCGCCACCAGCAGCGGCGCCGACGGCCTCGCGGTCGACGCCGCCGGCCGCCTGTATGTCGCCTCGACCGCGGGGGTGCAGGTATTCAGCCCGGCCGGCGCCTCGCTCGGCGTGATCGCGCTGCCCAAGGCGCCGCAGAACCTCGCGTTCGCCGGTCCCGACAAAAAGACGCTGTACGTGGTCGGCCGCGGCTCGGCCTACAAGCTCGCGCTGCTTACGCCCGGATTTGGCGGACGCGCCAAGTAAGCCTCTCATTTAAAAATTAGGAAAATCACAGATGAAAAATATCGTCAGCGTCATCGTGGCCGGCATCGTCGCCGCCACCTCGCCGGGCGCGCTCGCGCAGCAGGCGCCCAAGCCGGAAACCCTGATCAAGTGGCGCCAGTCGGCCTACCAGGTGGTTGGCTGGAACAGCGCGCGCATCAAGGCCAATCTCGAGGGCCAGTACAACAAGGAGGAGGTGGGCAGGGCGGCCAACACCATCGCGGCGATCGCCAATTCGGGCTTGGGCGCCCTGTTCGCGCCGGGCACCGAGAGCGGCAAGGGCTGGCACGACACCGCCGCCAAGCCCGAGCTGTTCAAGGACGGGAAAAAGGTCGGCGAACTGGCCGGCAGTTTCAGCCGCGAGGCCAATGAATTGGTCAGGGTTGCGGCCCTGGGCGAGCCGGGCGCGGTCAAGGAGCAGTTTGGCAAGCTGTCCAAAACCTGCAAGGCTTGCCACGACGATTACCGCGCCAAGGACTAGAGTCCTGGCGGAATAAGGCAGGATTAAACCAACCACCACATCGTCCTCGCGAAGGCGGCGGCGCATGCGCCGCCCCCATAGAACAGTTGCTA
>JAZKIN010000203.1:0-11343 GCA_040384885.1 Pseudomonadota bacterium
GACTGGACCCTGTCGCGCCAGCGCCAGTGGGGCGTGCCGATGGCCTTCTTCATCCACAAGGAGAGCGGCGCGCTGCACCCGGACACGCCCGCGCTGCTCGAGAAGGTGGCCAAGCTGATCGAACAAAAAGGCATCGACGCCTGGCTCGCGATCGAGCCGGCCGACCTGCTCGGCGACGACGCCGCGATGTACATCAAGAACAAGGATACGCTCGACGTCTGGTTCGACTCGGGCACCACGCACCAGACCGTGCTGCGCGGCTCGCACGCCGGGCAGTCGGCGTTCCCGGCCGACCTTTACCTCGAGGGCTCGGACCAGCACCGCGGCTGGTTCCATTCCTCGCTGCTGACGTCCTCGATGCTCAACGGCGCGCCGCCCTACAAGGCGCTGCTCACGCACGGCTTCACGGTCGACGCCGAGGGCAAGAAGATGTCCAAGTCGCTCGGCAACACGCTCGCGCCCCAGAAAATCTCCGACACGCTCGGCGCCGACATCCTGCGCCTGTGGGTCGCCTCGACCGACTACACGGGCGAATTGTCGATCTCCGACGAGATCCTCAAGCGCGTGACCGAGTCGTACCGCCGGATCCGCAACACGCTGCGCTTTTTGCTGGCCAACACCTCGGACTTCGACCCGGCGCAGCACGCGGTGCCGGTCGCCGAGATGCTCGAGATCGACCGCTACGCGCTCGCCAGCATCGGCGCGCTGCAGGCCGACATCCTGGCCCACTACGAGGGCTACGAGTTCCACCCGGTGATCTCGAAGCTGCAGAACTACTGCTCCGAGGACCTCGGCGGCTTCTACCTCGACGTCATCAAGGACCGCCTGTACACCTGCGCGCCGGGCTCGCAGGCGCGCCGCTCGGCGCAAACGGCGCTGTGGCACCTCGCGCAAAGCCTGCTGCGCCTGATGGCGCCGACGCTCTCGTTCACGGCCGAGGAGGCGTGGGCGGTGTTCGCCACGCCGCAGGCCTACCAGGACAGCGCCGAGACCATCTTCACGCAAACCTACTGGGCGCTGCCGCAGGTCGCCGACGGCGCCGCCATGTTTGAGAAGTTCAACGCGCTGCGCGCGGTGCGCACCGGCGTCACCAAGCAGCTCGAGGAATTGCGCGCATCCGGCGCGATCGGCTCGTCGCTGCAGGCCGAGATCACGCTCAAGGCGTCGGCCGCCAAGTTCGCGCTGCTCGCGAGCCTCGACGACGAACTGCGCTTCGTGTTCATCACCTCGCAGGCCAAGGCGCTCGAAGTGGCGTCCGAGGCCGAGGAGTCGGTCGAGGTGGCCGCCTCCGGCGCGCCCAAGTGCGAGCGTTGCTGGCACTACCGCGCCGACGTCGGCAGCCACGCCGAGCACGCGGGCCTGTGCGGCCGCTGCGTGAGCAACCTGTTCGGCGGCGGCGAGCGGCGCGCCTTCGCCTAAGCGCCGCGGCGCATCCCCGTCATGCCCGCCCGGGCATGGCGGCCATCCACCTGACACCACAACCATGGCCACCACAAAAAAAATATTTTCAACAAAGTCGCGCCCGGCGGGCGCCGGCATGCTGCCCTGGCTGGGCATCGCCGCCATCGTCATCCTGGCCGACCAGCTCACCAAGATCGTCATCACCAAGCTGTTCGTGCACTACGAATCGATGCCGGTGACCTCGTTCTTCAACCTGGTGCTGGTGTATAACCCGGGCGCCGCGTTCAGCTTCCTGGGCAACGCGGGCGGCTGGCAGCGCTGGTTCTTCACCGCCATCGGCGTGGTCGCCGTCGCCGTGATGCTGCAGATGCTGCGCAAGAACCCGAGCCAGCGCCTGTTCTGCTGGTCGCTCGCGCTGATCATGGGCGGCGCCATCGGCAACGTGATCGACCGCATCGCCTACGGCCACGTGATCGACTTCCTCGACTTCCACTACGCCGGCATCCACTTCCCGGCCTTCAACGTGGCCGACAGCGCCATCTGCGTCGGCGTGGCCCTGTTCGTGATCGACGAACTGCGCCGGGTCAACAAGAGCTGAACCGACCGCCCCGACCCCACACCATGGCAAGCACAAAAAGACTCTTTGCGCCGGCGCGCGCCGGCCTGCTGCCCTGGCTCGGCATCGCCGCCGTCGTCGTGTTGGCCGACCAGCTCTCCAAGGTCGCCATCACCAGGCTGTTCGTGCTCTACGAGTCGATGCCGGTGACCTCGTTCTTCAACCTGGTGCTCGTGTATAACCCGGGCGCCGCGTTCAACTTCCTCGGCCAGGCGGGCGGCTGGCAGCGCTGGTTCTTCACCGCCGTCGCGCTGGTCGCCGCGGCCGTGATACTGCAGATGCTGCGCAAAAATCCGGGCCAGCGCCTGTTCTGCTGGTCGCTCGCGCTGATCCTCGGCGGCGCCATCGGCAACCTGATCGACCGCCTGTTGTACGGCCACGTGATCGACTTCCTCGACTTCCATTACGCCGGCGTCCATTTCCACGCCTTCAACGTGGCCGACAGCGCCATCTGCATCGGCGTGGTCCTGTTCGTGATCGACGAACTGCGCCGGGTCAACAAGAATTAACGTCAAAAGCTGAAACAAGGAGCCTCCATGTCGCAGGACCTCAAAGGTAAAAAAATCGTGCTCGGCCTGTCGGGCGGCGTCGCCTGCTACAAGGCGGCCGAGCTTTGCCGCGCGCTGGTCAAACAGGGCGCCTCGGTGCAGGTCGTGATGACCGACGCCGCGACCCACTTCATCACCGCCGTGACGATGCAGGCGCTGTCCGGCCACACGGTGCACACCGACCAGTGGGACGCGCGCGTGGCCAACAACATGGCCCACATCGACCTCACGCGCGGCGCCGACGCGATCCTGATCGCGCCCTGCTCGGCCGACTTCATCTACAAGCTCGCGCACGGCGTGTGCAACGACCTGCTCTCGACGCTGTGCCTGGCGCGCCCGCGCCGGCTGCCGCTCTTGATCGCGCCGGCCATGAACGTCGAGATGTGGGAGAACCCGGCCACCATGCGCAACGTGGCCCAGCTGCGCGCCGACGGCGTGACCATCTTCGGCCCGGCCGCCGGCGAACAGGCCTGCGGCGAGACCGGCCTGGGCCGCATGCTCGAGCCGGTCGACCTGCTCGACGAGCTGGTCGCCTCGTTCCAGCCCAAGGCGCTGGCCGGGCGCCGCGTGCTGATCACGGCCGGCCCCACCTTCGAGGCGATCGACCCGGTGCGCGGCATCACCAACCTGTCCTCGGGCAAGATGGGTTACGCGGTCGCGCGCGCGGCGCGCGAGGCCGGCGCCGAGGTGCTGCTGGTGTCGGGGCCGACCGCGCTGCCGGTCCCGCACGGGGTGCGCCGCGTCGACGTCCAGAGCGCGCGCCAGATGCTCGACGCCGTCATGGCCAACCTCAAGGGCCAGCACGTGTTCATCGGCGTGGCCGCCGTGGCCGACTGGCGTGTCGCCAACGCCAGCGAACAGAAAATGAAAAAACTCGACGGCGCCGCGCCCCCGGTGCTCGAGTTCGCCCAGAACGAGGACATCCTCGCCACGGTCGCGGCCACGACCTCGGTCTCGGGCTGGCCGTATTGCGTCGGCTTCGCGGCCGAATCCGAGAACCTGCTCGGCTACGGCGCGAGCAAGCGCGAGAAAAAGGGCATCCCCTTGTTGGTGGGCAATATCGGCCACCATACCTTCGGGCAAGATGACAACACGATCATCCTGTTCGACGAGCACGGCCACACCGTGCTGCCGCGCGCCGACAAGCTGACGCTGGCGCGCCAACTGGTGTCCGAGATCGCCAAACGGATCGAACACAGCGCGCTGCTGAGCTAATTTTCATCGAAGATTTTTGACCACATCCACAGCATCGAATACAAGACAGAACATGAAAAGCATCGACATCAAAATCCTCGACCCGCGCATGAAAGAGATGCTTCCGGCCTACGCGACCCCCGGCAGCGCCGGGCTCGACCTGCGCGCCTGCATCGACGCCGCCATCACGATCGAGGCCGGCGCGACGGTCCTGATCCCGACCGGGCTCGCGATCCATGTGGCCGACCCGGGCTACGCAGCGATGATCTTGCCGCGCAGCGGCATGGGCCACAAGAACGGCATCGTTCTTGGCAATCTGGTAGGCTTGATCGACTCCGACTACCAGGGCCAGTTGATGGTTTCGACCTGGAACCGCGGCCAAAGCGCGTTCACGCTCGCGCCCATGGAACGCCTCGCCCAGCTCATCATCGTCCCGGTCGTCCAGGTTGGCTTCAACATCGTCGACGAGTTCGACACGAGCGAACGCGGCGCGGGCGGCTTCGGCAGCACCGGAAAACAATAACACTAAGGAACCCTATGACCCGTTTCAATGGTCTGCGCCCGGCTGTGCTGGGCTTGTCGATGGCCCTGGCGCTGTCGGCCTGCGTGAGCCCGACCCAGCAGCAGGACGCGCCCGCGGTCGTCGCCACGCGCCCCGCCACGCCCGACGTCGCCTCGCCGATCACGCCGCGCGTGACGGCCGCCGCCGACGTGCTGAGCAAAATGGCCGCGCTGCAAGACCGGCTGTACCGGGTCGCCGCGCCCTTGCTGATCCAAAACGCCGACCTGTGCAAGGACAAGGCGCGCAACCTGCTCGGCTTCACGGCCAAGAACCGCCATTCGTATCCCGGCGAATACAACGAGGCGGCCTACCTCGTCCTCGGCATGGGCGAGCGGCTCGAGGTCACCGGCGTGCTGGCCGGCAGCGGCGCCTCGCGCGCCGGGCTCGAGCGCGGCGACCGCCTGCTCTCGGCCGGCGGCAAGCCCTTGCCGGTCGGACGCAACGCCTCGACCCTGGCCGGGGCCGTGTTCGGCCCGCTCGTCAAGACCCAGGCCAGCCTGCCGATGGTCGTCGAGCGCGACGGCGACAACCGCCAGCTCGCCATTCCCGTCACGCGCGCCTGCGGCTTCGCGGTCGAACTGGGCAACGCCGACAACGTCAACGCGTATGCCGACGGCTCGCGCGTGATGGTCACGCGCGGCATGATGCAGTTCGCCCGCACCGACCGCGAACTGGCCTACGTCATGGCCAAGGCGATCGCCCACAATATGCTCGGCCACGCGAGCGCGCAGCGCAACGCGGCCACGATCGGCAGCATCATCGACAACCTCATGAATGTCCGGCCCGACCAGTCCTTGCTGATCGGCAGCGGCGGCATCCGCGCCACCGCGCCCGAGCTCGACGCGGCCGCCGACAGCCTGAGCCTGTACCTGCTCGCGCGCGCCGGCTACGACATCGAGCCGGTCGACGAGTTCTGGAAAAAGCTCGCGGCCGCCTATCCGGCCAGCGTGCTCAACGGCTACGTGGCGAACCACCCGGGCACCGCCGTGCGGCTGGCCGCGATCGAGAAAACCGGCGCCGAGATCCGCGCCAAGCAATCGTCCAAGCGCGCGCTCGTGCCCTGATCGCCTGCGCGGGGGGCCGGGCTGGGCGCCCCGCCCTTCAGATGGTTCGCGGCGGGGCGCCAGGCAGGGCCCCGCCGCCCTTCTTCAGAACCGCGGGAAATACGTTCCCATCACATACGTCAGCACCCCGCAGACCACCACCGCCCCCAACAGCACCAGCAGCAGGCGCCCGAATTTGGGTGTGCCGTCGTCGCTGCCCTGCTTATCCTCATGCTTATCGTCCTGCTTGTCCATTCCATACCCCGTCGTCTCCGAGCCCACAGTATAGGCGATTGCAAACAGGTAAAAAAATAAGTAACCGATCGGTTTCTAGATGTAACTCATGTGTTACACTCATTCCATAATAACACCATGGAGAAACGCATGAAACTGTTCTTCGCCAGCGCCCTGCTCGCCGCCGCCGCGCATGCGGGCGCCGCCCCGCCGCTCGATCCCGCCGTTGCCAACATGGCGAGAGTCCGCGTCGCCAACGGCATCGTGCCGGGCATTCTGATCGGCACCATCATCAACAAGGAACGGCAGGTGTCGGCCTTCGGCGTGGTCTCTCGCGCCGCGCCGCGCGTGCCCGACGCGGACACCGTGTACGAAATCGGCTCGGTCAGCAAGACCTTCACGGCGCTGCTGCTGTCGGACGCCGCCGCGCGCGGCCAGCTCAAGCTCGACGACCCGGTCGGCAAGCTGCTGCCCGCCTACTTGGTCCCGCATTACCGCGGCCAGGCGATCAGCCTGCTCGACCTCGCGACCCAGACCTCGGCCCTGCCGCGCCTGCCCTCGAACCTGCTGCCGAAGCGGATCGACAATCCCTATGCCGACTACGGCGACCCCGACCTCAAGCTCTTCCTTGCCGGCTACACGCTGCCGCGCGCGCCGGGCGCCCGGTACGAATACTCTAACCTGGGCTACGGCTTGCTCGGACACGCGCTCGCGGCGCAGGCGGGCATGCCGTATGGGGAGCTGGTGCGCCAGCGCATAGTCGCCCCGCTCGGCATGCAGGCGACCGGCATCGCGCTGACGCCGGCCATGCAGGCGCGGCTGGCGCCGGGCCACAACGCGCAAGGCGCCCAGGTCGCGAACTGGGACTTCGGCGCGCTCGCCGGCGCCGGCGCGCTGCGCTCGAGCACCAACGACATGCTGGCCTACCTGCAGGCGCATATGCTGGCCCAGCCGGATGCGGCAAGCGCCCCGCGCGGCCTGCACGCGGTGCGCCTGGCCCGGCGCGACAGCAGCATGCCCGGCACCGCGATCGGACTCGCGTGGCACGTGCAGACCGTGCGCGGGCGGCCCGTGGTTTGGCACAACGGCATGACGGGCGGCTACGCGAGCTTCATCGGTTTCACCGCCGACGGCGAGCGCGGCGTGGTGGTGCTTGCCAACGCCGCCGTCAGCGTCGACGACATCGGCATGAGCGCGCTCGTGCCCCAAGCGCAGGCGGCAGCGGCCGACGCGCCCGCGCCCCGGTTGTCGGCGGCCGCGCTCGCGCAGTACGTAGGCCGCTACCGGCTCGCGCCAAACTTTACGATGACGATCAGCGCCAACGCCGACGGCCTGCTGGCCCAGGCCACCGGCCAGGCGGCGGCGCCGCTGTTCGCGCGCCAGGCCGACGAATTTTTCTACAAGGTGGTCGAGGCGAGCCTGCGTTTTTCGCGCGGCGCCGACGGCAAGGTCAACGCGCTCACGCTGCACCAGGGCGGACACGCCTCGCCGGCGCCGCGCATCGACGACGCCGCGCCGGCCGCGCCACAGCGCGTCGAAGTGCCCCTCTCCGCGGAACTCATGCGCGAGTATGTGGGCAGCTACGCGCTGGCGCCGGGCTTCAACCTGGTCATCACGCTCGACGCCGGCCAGCTCTATGCGCAGGCGACCGGACAGGGACGCAACGCGCTGTTCGCCTCGGCCAAGGACGCCTTGTTCCTCAAGGTGGTCGACGCCCAGCTGCGCATCGAGCGCGGACGCAACGGCGCGGTGATTGGACTCGTGCTCGACCAGAACGGTGCCCAGGTGCCGGCCAGGCGCAACGGCGATTGAGCCCGGTGGCGAGCGCACGCGGCGCGCGCATGCTAAGGTGCGCGCTTCGAACCACTGCCGCCAATTGACACCGTGCCGACCATCCAACTCCCCCTGCCCGCCGACTACCGCAGCGCCGACGTGCTGGCCTTCCACAGCCGCGACGCCGAAGGGCTGGCCGAACAAGTCACGCCCGCGCGCATCCGCAAGGGCATCATGCTCGGCGGCGTGCCGGTGGTGCTCGACGTCGCGCTCGGCGCGGACGAGGCGCGCTGCGCGATCGACGCCGACGGCGTACTGACGCCGGCCCAGCTCGGGCAGCTGCGGCAAGCGCTGCTGAGCATCCTGGGCCTGCGCATCGATCCGGCGCCCTTCCTGCAGTTCGTGCGCGACGACCCGCTGCTCGGCGCACTCGCGCGGCGCCAGCCCGGCCTGCGCATCGTGCAGTCGGCCAGCATCTTCGAGGCCCTGACCTGGGCCATCATCGGCCAGCAGATCAACCTGACCTTCGCCATCGCGCTGCGCCGCACCTTCATCGAGCAGGCCGGCGCGCGCCACAGCAGCGGCCTGTGGTGCTATCCGGAGGCGCAGGCAGTCGCGCAGCTCGCGCCCGAGGCGCTCACCACGCGCAAATTCTCGCGCTCGAAGGCCGAGACCTTGCTGCGCCTGGCCGGCCTGGTCGACAGCGGCGCGCTCGGGCTCGGCCTCGACGACGACATCGCGGCCGTGTCGCAGTCGCTGCTGGCGGTCAAGGGCATCGGCCCGTGGACGGTCAACTACGGCCTGCTGCGCGGCTACGGCTACCCCGACTGCTCGCTGCACGGCGACGTCGCGATCCGCGCCGCGCTGCAACACCTGCTGGGCGAAGACAGCAAGCCGGACATGGCGCGCACCGAGGCCGTGCTCGCGCGCTACAGCCCGCACCGGACGATGGCGGCGGCCCACCTCTGGGCCAGCCTGCATCCGCGCGATAGTTAGTAGATCGCTCGAATTAACCAATTCACAATAATAGATGTCGTAAATGCACACGGACGGTGCAAGCCTTGGCCTCCGTCAAACCGCCCCACCCCTCCTTTGGCAAGACTGGATAACCAGCAATTTTTACTTGCCGACACCCAAAGGAGACTGCCATGACGCGAAACGCACTCTGTTTTCTGCTGTTGATGTCGTGTGCAGTGCAAGCGAGCGCCAAGGGCGAGGCGGCCCCGGCCGCGGTGGAGGAGGCCGGTTGGCGCGTGCTCGACGCGGGCGCCGGCGTGCAAGCGGCTGAGCGGCGCATGCGCGCCGAGATCGACCTCGGTTTCGGCTTTGGCGTTGGCTATGGCTATGCGCGCAGCCTGGCGCGCGCGCGCGAACTGCGCGCCGGCGTCAACGAGCTCGACGCGGAATTCAACGACCCGCCCCTGCGCGCGCTGCTGACGGTGGCCTTGCGCATGCCGCGCCGCCTGCACGGTTCGCAAGCGCTGCTGGCCGCCAACGGCAGCGAGGGCGCGCCGGCGCTCGCGTTCGCAGCCAAGCACTACAGCGGCAGTTGGGCCTATTCGGTGGCGGCGATGGTCGAAGGCGACGACGGCGAGCGGCGCGACGACGAGGGCGCACGCCGCTCCGGCGCGTTCACCCTGCAGGCCGAACACCGGTTCGCGGCCGGCCTCAAGGCTTTCGCCAGCTTCAGCCGCATCCGCAGCCTGCGCGAAGGCGAACACGGCCTGTTCCGGATCGGCATGGTGCGCAGTTTCGGCGATTGAGCGCGGCACCCCGGAAAGCAAAAAGCCGCTGGTCACTTGCGTGATCAGCGGCTTTGCATTTGGTTGCGGGGACAGGATTTGAACCTGTGACCTTCGGGTTATGAGCCCGACGAGCTGCCAGACTGCTCCACCCCGCAGGCGAATTATACGGCCCTGCAAGGAATTAGGCAATATCAATCTATAGCCCATGTGCGATAGCAACAGAAAGAGCGTACGAACGCGCTTCCAATGGCCGCCGCAAGCCGCTTTCACGCCCGGCACTGCCCGCCCAATCGGTGTAAAGTACGCAAAATGCATTGTTTACTTTCCCCTACCCCGTTTCCCCAATCCCACGGCGATCTATGAAATTTTGTTCCGAGTGTGCCCATCCGCTTGCCCTGCTCATTCCCGAGGGCGACAACCGGCCGCGCTTCGTGTGCGCCCAATGCGCGACGATCCATTACCAGAACCCAAAAATGGTGGTCGGCTCGATCCCGGTCTGGGAGCAGGACGGCGAACTCAAGGTGCTGCTGTGCAAACGCGCGATCGAGCCGCGCCTCGGCTTCTGGACGCTGCCGGCCGGTTTCATGGAGAACAACGAAACCACGGCCGAGGCCGCGATCCGCGAGACCGAGGAGGAGGCCGGCGCCAACATCGCGCTCGGCGGCCTGTTCACGCTGCTCAACGTGGCCCAGGTGCACCAGGTCCATCTGTTCTACATGGCGCGCCTGCTCGACCTCGACTTTGCGGCCGGCATCGAAAGCCTCGAGGTCAAGTTGTTCAGCGAACGCGAGATCCCGTGGGACGAGCTGGCCTTCCAGACCATCCGCACGACACTTGAACTGTTCTTCGCCGACCGCGTCAAAATGCAGGAGGGCGGCGGCGCCTACGGCTTCCACAGCCAGGACATCGTCCGCCCGATGCGTTTCCAAAGCGAACCCGGCTGACACAACATGATTCCCTGGCTCGACACCAGTTCGCCGTTCCCCGACGTCTCCGAGGCGCTCACGCTCGAGGCGCCCGGCCTGCTCGCGGCCGGGGCCGACCTGTCGCCGGCACGCCTGCTGAGCGCCTACCGGCACGGGATCTTCCCGTGGTTCTCCGAGGGCCAGCCGATCCTGTGGTGGAGCACCGACCCGCGCATGGTGCTCATGACCGAGCGCTTCCGCCCCAGCGACAGCCTGCGCAAGACGCTGCGCAAGGTCGAGCGCAGCGCGTCCGCCGGCGGCGACGGCCGCTGGCAGGTCCGCTTCGACAGCGCCTTCGGCAGCGTCATGCGCGCGTGCGCGGCGCCGCGCAAGGACGGCCCGGGCACCTGGATCTCCGACGAGATCATCGAAGGCTACAGCGGCCTGCACGCGCTCGGCTACGCGCATTCGTCCGAGGTCTGGCTCGACGGCGAACTCGTCGGCGGGGCCTACGGCGTCTGCATCGGCCGCATGTTCTACGGCGAGTCGATGTTTGCGCGCGTGACCGACGGCTCAAAAATCGCGCTCGCCTACCTCGTCGCGTTCCTGCGCAGCCAGGGCGTGGCCATGATCGACTGCCAGCAAGAGACCGGCCACCTCGCCTCGCTCGGCGCCGCCCCGATCACGCGCAAGGCTTTTCTGGCGCATCTGGGCGCGGCCATCAAGGAACCGGCGATCGGCCACTGGCATCCCGTCTCGCCGCGCGCCGCGGGCCTGTAAGAATCCGTTTTTTTCATTACAATGGAACCTACAATAGCAAAAACAGGAAGTGGGGTTGCAAGCCGTGCAGTAAGCCCCAGCCCGTAAGCCATCGATCCGCATCGAAAGCCTCCTGCATGACGCATTTAAACGACCTGCCCTTCTCGACGCTACAGTTCTATACCACCGCGCCCTACCCGTGCAGCTATCTCGACGGGCGCCAGGCGCGCTCGCAGGTGGCCACCCCCTCGCACCTGATCAACGCCGACGTCTACTCCGAGCTCGTCAAGAGCGGCTTCCGCCGCAGCGGCATCTTCACCTACCGCCCGTTCTGCGACGGCTGCAACGCCTGCATCCCGGTGCGCGTGCGCACCGCCGAATTCAAAGCCACGCGGGGCCAACGCCGCGCTTGCGCGCGCCACGCCCACCTGCTCACGAGCGTGGCCAACCTCAGTTTTTCCGACGAGCATTACGCGCTCTACCTGCGCTACCAGACCACGCGCCACGTCGGCGGCGGCATGGACCAGGACAGCCGCGACCAGTACGCGCAATTCCTGCTGCAA
>JAZKIN010000204.1:0-14519 GCA_040384885.1 Pseudomonadota bacterium
GTTTAAGTTATCCGGGGCTCGTCATGTCGCGATTTCTGCCATATCAATCGGCTCACTTTGCGTTTTGCGACAGCCTCGCATGCGGTGGCGCATGTGCCACCCCCATAGAACAGCGGCTCAAAGCAACTGTTCTATGGATCCCCGCATGCGCGAGGACGATGTCGGTTTTTGTTATTTGAACTTTAATAACGGATTCAGCAGACCAGATTCATCCAGGTCTGGGTGTTCTGCACGCCTTGTTGCGCGCGCCACTCGGTGCCCGGCACGGCGCCGCGCGACGGCCGTCCGTGGTAGATCAGCCCCCAGGCCGCGACCCAGCGCGAGGCGCGGTTTTTCGCCGCGGCCGACTCGGCGTTGTTGGTACGGTCGATCGCGAGCACCATGCGGCGCATTGCATATTCTTTGCAATCTACCTTGGAATCGATTTGCTTTTTCATGGTGTTCTTCTTTGGCGGCAGGTGGCGGGGGCAGCGTCGGGTCCTTGATCGGGACTGGCTCAAGAATATTCCCGGCACCCCGCCAGCGTCGGTGCGATAGCTAACGTTCAGTCCGCCAAAACGGCGCTCACAGCGCGCCGCTGTCCTTGATCTCGCGGTAGCGCCGCACCAGCGCCAGGCTCAGCTGCTCTGGCGCGATGTCGATCAGGCGGTCGGCGCGGATGCCGATGCGGCGGATCGTGGCGCGCCGCTGCTGCAGGTAGTGGCTGGTCGCGCCGAGGCGCAGGGCGCCGGCGAAATCGGCCACCTGGGTGGCGACGATCTGGTCGAGCGACTTCTCGCGCAGGCTCGCGCACATCACCAGATGCTTGGTCGACATCAGCTCGCAAGCGGCGCGCAGCGCGCCGTCGTCCTCCTCGCGCAAATTGGTGATCAACACCACGAACGCGCGCTTGCTCAGCCGGTTCATGAGGTCGGCCGCCGCCTGCGTGTAGTCGGGCGCGGCCTCGACCGGCTGCAGGTCGTAGACGCCGGCCAGCAGCCGGTCGAGCCCGCTGCGCCCCTTGAGCGGCGCGAGCCAGCGCGGCGCGCCGCCGAAGGTCATCAGGCCGACCGCGTCGCCCTGTTTCTGGGCCAGGAAGCCGAGCGTCATGACGGCGTCGAGCGCGTGGTCGAAATGGGTGGTCGCGCCGTCCTGGGCCAGCATGCGGCGCCCGGTGTCGAGCAGGAACACGACCTGCTGGTCGCGCTGCTCCTGGTATTCGCGCGTGATCGGCTTCTGGTAGCGCGCGGTCGCCTTCCAGTCGATCGAACGCAGGTTGTCGCCCATCCGGTATTCGCGCAGCTGGCGGAAGTCGGTGCCTTCGCCGCGCCGCCGCACGCGGATTGCGCCGGCCGTGTTGGTCAGCCGTTCGGCCGCGTTGAGCGTGTGGCCGAGCAGTTTCGAGTAATCGGGGAACACCTTGATCGCGCTGGCCGGCCCGAGCCGGTGCAGGCAGCGCCATAGGCCGAGCATCGAGCGCACCCGCAGGTGGGCCGCGCCGAAGTTCGCCTCGCCGCGCCGGTCGGGGCACAGGCGGTAGCCGACGGCCGAAAAAGCGCCCGGGCCGATGCGCGTGGCGTGGCTCAGGCCCTCCATCTGCCAGCCGCTCGGGTAGTCGTCGAACAGGTCGAGCGCGATTGTGCGCCCGCCCTCGTTGTGCACGGTCAGGGTGACCTGGTTCCAGGCGTCGACCGGCCACACCCCGGCCAGCTCGCGCTCGACCCGCAGCGCGGGCGTGCGGCGCCCGTGCCAGCCATCGAACAACGCCGCCGCCGTCAGCGCCAGCAGGGCGCCGAGCCACAGCGTTTCGAGCGCCGGCCACCAGTGCGCGAGCACGCCGAGCACGCCGAGGCCGGCGGCGCAGGCGAGCATCCCGCGCGACGGCGTCAGGGTCGCCGGCACCGCGGGCGGCGTCCGGGTCGACGGCGCCTGGGTCGGCGCCGTCAGAAGCGCCTGCTCAGACACGCGGCGCGGCGATCTGGGCGACCACGCGGACCAGCAGGTCGTCGCTGTCGAGGCCGTCGAGTTCGCTCTCGGGCGAGAGCGCCACGCGGTGCCGCAGCACCGGCAGGCTGGCCGACTTGATGTCGTCGGGCGTGACGAAATCGCGTCCGCCGATGAGCGCCATCGCGCGCGCCATGCGCACCAGCGCGATGCAGCCGCGCGGGCCGGCGCCGACCGCGATGCCGGGCCAGTCGCGCGTCGCGCGCACGATGCGCACCGCGTACGCGGCGACCTCGTCGTCGACGCGGATCAGGGCCACCAGGTTTTGCAGCGCGACGATGGTCTCGGGCTTGACCAGGGTGGCCACCCTGGCCACGTCGAGGCCGTCGCCGACGCGCGCGCGCGTGACCTGCTGCAGCAGCGCGAGTTCTTCCTGTTCGGTCGGATAGCCGATGCGCACCTTGATCAGGAAGCGGTCGAGCTGGGCCTCGGGCAGCGGATAAGTGCCCTCGTTCTCGAGCGGGTTCTGGGTCGCGAGCACCATGAACGGCGGCGGCAGCGCGTGCGACTGGCCCTCGATCGTGACCTGGCGCTCCTGCATCACCTCGAGCAGCGAGGACTGGGTCTTGGCCGGCGCGCGGTTGATCTCGTCGGCCAGCAGCAGGTGCGCGAACACGGGGCCCTTGCGCACGCTGAAGCTCTGGTTCTTCATGTCGAACATGGCGTGCCCCATGACGTCGGCCGGCATCAGGTCGGGCGTGAACTGGATGCGCGAGAAGTCGCCCGAGAAGGTCTTCGCGAGCGCCTTCACGAGCAGCGTCTTGCCCAGTCCCGGCACCCCTTCGATGAGCACGTGGCCGCCGGCCAGGCAGCACGCGAGCACCTGGTCGACCACCGCCTGCTGGCCCACCACGGCGTTCTGGATCTGCTCGCGCATGCGCTGCACGATCCCGACCGCCTGGCTCAGGCGCGCGGCCGAGATGGCGCCCGCCTCGGGCGCCTCCGGGCCCTTGTCGAGGCTCACTGCGGGGTTGGGGAAGGCGCCGGCGGGCGCGTCCTGGCTCTCGGCCTTGGTCATATCATTCATCGAAATGCTTTCTGAGTGCTTGCAGCGTTTGGATTTGCAGGGTGAATTCATCGCTTGTGTGGCCGGCCAGCCAGTACAGGGCCGCGTCGAGGTCGGCGTGCGGCAAACCGCTGCGCGCGACCAGCGCGTGCAGCTTTTCTTGTTGCGGCAGCTGTGCCAGCTCGGGCGCGCGGCGCGCCAGCGCGGCCAGCGCGTCGTCGCGCACGGCGTCGATCAGCAGGCCGCGCCCGCCCTGCGCGTGCCACAGCCATGCGGCGCTGGCGTCGATGTGTTCGACCAGCGAGCGGCGCTCGGCGCGCGGCCCGGGCAGCAGCGGCCCGAAGCGGCGCACGGCGACCCACAGCAGCAGCGCCAGGAACAGCGCCGCGCCCAGCACGGCGAGCGCGAAATTGCTCCACAGGGCGCGGTACCAGGGCAGCACGTCGACATGCTGGACGATGAGCACCCTGGCCGCGCGCGGGTTCAGGCGCACCAGCGCGAGCAGGGCCTCGGCGTGGTCGTATTCGTCAAGCTCGCGGTTGTCGAAGTAATTGGTCGGCAGCAGCACGACATGGCCCTTGCCCTCGGCGTACACGCGCAGGCCGAAACCGCCGCGGTCGCCCCACAGCGGCGCCGCGGCCTTGCCCTTGAGCGAGACCAGCACCTCGCCGCCGGTGTCGAGTTCGAGCGGCCAGGCCGAGCCGGGCGGGGTCAGGCAGGCCAGCCGCATGTCGCTGCGCAGCGTGCGGCCGGCAGAGGCCGCCTCGGCCGGGAGCGGCTCGACCAGGGCGCCGCAGCGCACCGACGGCTTGGCCCACAGCTTGGTGCGCACGCCGTAGCGTTGGCCGATCGGATCGGATTCGACCAGCGTGCGCAGCTCCGCCCCTGCGGGTGCGGCTTTGGTCGCAGCTTGTTCGGCGTCCTCGCCGTCTTCGCCGTCCCCGTCGTCCTCGCCGTCCTCGCCGTCCTCGCCGGTCGCGTCCGGCGCCGCCTCGCCGGCCGGCTTCGCCGCGGCCGCGGCGTCGGGCTTGGCGGCCGGCGGCGCCGCTTGGTCCGCTTCCGCGCCGGGCGTGTCGGCCTCGCCGTCGGACTTCCTCAGATAGCGCGGGCGCATCACCAAGGTGTTGCCTTTGCCCACCCAGGCGAGCAGGGCGCGGCTTTGCGTTTCGGTGACCAGGCCGTCGGGTTCGGCGATGATGATGGTGCCGTCGCGCAGCGACCGGAGCGGCAGGTCGGCCAGCTTGGCCTCGCCGGCGACCTCGATTTTCTGCTGGCGCAGGAACATGGTCGCGGCGAGCATCGGATTGTCGGCGGCGGCCTCCGAATCCTTCCACCGCGCGTTCATGCGCTGCTCCAAGTGCTCGTGCCAAAACCACCAGCCCGCCGCGCCGAGCGCGGCCAGCGCGGACACGAGGAACACCACCAGCGCCGTCTTGGCGCCCGGCTTCATGCGCGCCTCCCGCCGGCGGCGCCGAACTGGGTTTGCCAGGCCGCGCACTGCGATTCGAACGCGGGGTCGGCCGGCCAGCGGTTGCCGTAGGCGCCGCCGAGCCAGAGCCCGGTCACGCCGACGACCACGTCGAGCCGCTCGCGCGCCATTTTCTGCAAGGCCTGGGCCTGCTGCGCCAGGCGCAGGCAGTCGCCCTCGGTGGCGCCCTGTGGAATCAGCAGGCCGTTCTGGGCGACCAGGCGCGACAGGGTGGCGCGGTACAGCAGCGCGAGCGCGGCGCGCCGTTCGGCGCCGGCCCACAGCGCGCGCGCGTGCCCGGCCACGTCATCGGGCAGCGAGTCGGGCCGGATGTCGAGGCCGCCCACCTCGGTCGCCACGCGCAGCGGCGGCCGGCGCCCGAACTCGGGGAACATCCCGCGGTAGCGGTACAGCAGCCAAGCGCACAGGCCGATCGCGGCGCCGATGAACAAGACCTTGGCCACTTGCGCGACCCAGTCCAGGTTCGGCCGCGGCAGCTCGCGCGGCTCTTTCTCGGCCTTGTCTTTGAATTGCCATTCGAGCGTGCATTCGTAGCCGCGCAGCGCCGGCGTCGCGTACACCTGCGCGAGTTGCTTGCGCAATTTGTCCTGGGCCGTGCCGTGCGGCATCAGCCGGCCGTCGTACGGGAACTCCAACTGCGGCGGCGCGCACGCGGCGTCGGCGGCGGGCGCCACCAAGGCTTGCGCCGGCGCGGCCATGGCCGGCGTGGCCTCGAGCAGGACGCCGGCGAACAGCAGCGGTGCGAGCAGCATGGGTGCAAGCAGCAGTGACAGGGCCGCGCCGGCGCGCGCGCGCGGCGCGGCCGGCGGCTTGATCTGGCGCAGCCTGATCTCGATGTCCCATGCCTCGAGCGTGGCGCGCCGGTTCAGGTACAGGGTCAGGCCGCCCGCCGTGTAGACCGGCCCCATGATGGCGGTGGCGAGCGCGAACGCGGCCAGGACCAGGCCCGGCAGATACTGGCTCTTGCCGCCGAACAGTGCCAGCGGGTTGGCGCCCTCGCCGAAGAAGCTGCCCAGCAGGGCCAGCGCGCCGAACGCGAGCACCACCTCGAAGCCGAAGCAGACCACGCCGTACAGCGCCGCCGATTGCATCGTGCCGTTGCGTCCGAGCACTTTGCGGCGCACCCTGGCGGCCTTGCCGCGCGCCTGTTCGAGCTGCCACACCGGTTGCATCAGGCAGCGGCTGGCCGCGAACGGGCGGCCCCAGGTCAGCAAGCCGAACCAGCCGCCGCCGAGCTGGCGCGGCCAGGCGCGCACCGCCTCGCCCCACGTCACCGACTGGCCGAACACCTGGCGCGAGAGCACGTACAGCGGCGCGCGCTCGAGCAGCGGTTTGCACCACCACGCCAGCAGCAGCCACAGGGCGACGGCTTCGGGCACGAGCGCGGTCAGCACGGCGCTGAGCGCGATCACGGGCAGCCACAGCGCGAGCCAGGCCTTGTAGGCGGCACCAAGGCACGAGCGCAGCAGCGCCGGGCCGAGGTCGAGCGCCTGCGCGTTGGTGCGCGGGCGCAGTTCGATTTGGAGTTTGTCCAGTTGCATCAGTGCGCCCTCAGTTCCGCGCGCGGCCGGCGAAGGCGAAAAAACCGATGACCGCGCACCAGCACAGCGCGCCGACGCCGAACTTGACGGCGGCCGGGATCACCGCGCTGGCCGACCAGAAGGCCTCGACGAAGGCGGCCAGCACCGTCAGCAGGGCGGCCCCGGCGATGACGGGGAACATGTCCTTGCTGGCCAGCGCGAGCGCGTGGCCGCGGCCGAGCCGGCCCGGGTGGATCACCGACAGGCCGAGCCGGATGCCGGCCATGCCCGACAGCACCAGGCCGGTGACCTCGAAGCTGGCGTGGGTGATCACGAACGACCAGAAATTCTGGGACGTCTGCGCGTCTTTGCTGAGCCAGGCGCCGACGACGCCGATGTTCATGCCGTTGAAGCCGAGGCTGAGCAGGGCCGGGATCGCGCCGAAAATCCCACCGGCAAAGGTGCGGAAGCCGATCGAGACGTTGTTCCAGATGTAGTGGCCGAACATGAGCACGTCGCCTTCGCCGCCGCGCCCGTCGTTGAAATCGGCGGCGCCGTACATGCGGCGCATTTTGTCGAGCTCGTACGACGGCATGAAGCTGTAGGCCCAGTGCGGCTCGAACCAGACCAGCAGGCCGCAAACGAGCCCCACGCCCCAGAACGCGAGCGAGGCGAACAGCAGCAAGCGCCATTCGGCGCGCACCCGGCGCGGAAAATCGTAGCGCATCATCGTCACCACGTTGTTCGGGCGCGCCGCGACCGCGCCGTACAGGCGGCGGTGGCAGTCGGCCACCATTTTCTGCAGGTAGTCGGTCAGCGCGGGCGAGTAGGCGCGCTGGTCGGCCAGCGCCAGGCACTGGCACAGGCGCCGGTACAGCCCGGGCAGCGCGTGCGCGTTCGGGTGCTCGGGGCCGAGGATGGCGCCGATCTCGCTCCACAGCTCGGCGTGGACGGCTTCGAATTGGGCCTGCTTCATCGCTTATTCCTCATCGATCCGCCTCATTGCGCCAGCCCGGCGGCGTAGCGCCGCATGCGTTCGATCGAGGCGGCGCCCTCGCAGCCGGTCAGGGGCGCGGCCAGCGTGCCCAGTTCGTCCATGCGGTCGGCCGGCAGCCCGTGTTCGCGCTCGAACAGGTCGGCCAGCGTGCGCTGCTCGGCCGGGGTCAGCGCGAACGGCAGCGCCAGCGGCTCGACGGCGGCGGCCGGGCGCCGCTTGCGCGGCTTTTCGACATGCACGACCTGGGTGCCGGCGACGATGTCGCCGAGGCGCCGGAAGCGCGGGTCGAGCAGCATGCAGACCAGGCCGCTGAGGTAGAACATGGGCATGAAGTCGGCCACGAGCAACAGGTTGCGCAGCGTCGATTCGCGCATCCGCACCGGCAGGCCGTCGGCGCGCAGCACCGCGATGCCGGCCGCGCGCTTGCCCAGCGTCTGGCCGTGCCAGAGCACTTCGCACAGGATCGGGTAGCCCCAGTAGGTGATGAACAACAGCAGCACGTACAGGCCGCTGTAAAGTTTGCCGTTGGGCAGTATCGCGCGCACGGCGATCATGAAGCAGACCCAGATCGTGAAATCGAGGGCCCAGGCGCCCGCGCGCAGGTAGGGGCCGGCGGGGGTGAGCAGCAGGCGCACGCCTTCGGGCGTGGTCAGCGACAGGCGGCCGTCTAGCATGTGCCCCGCCCGGGGAGGTCAATGGTGGAACCAGGTGCGACAGCCAGCATGCGTTCGATCCGTGTCAGTGCGCAAGCGCGCATTGGCAATTGTAACTAAGAAATGATGCACCAAATACAAAACTTGGTCCCGCATGCCAATTTAATTGCAAATCGGGGGCGCGGGCCGTATTTTTGTGGTTCGCGTGTCAATCCGGGCTGCGCTGGGGTGGGGCGCAAGGCGCACGCGCGCCCGACTGTTTCGAGACGCAGCCAAAAACGCGCGGCCCGCCACGCTGGCGCCCGGACCGGACAAACCGGTGGGCCTGGCCCGGAAAACATTATCTAGAAAGCATCGCGGGGGGCATGGGACGCCGCAGCCCGGCCAGATCGGCAAGGCCGCGTCGCATGGTTGCATCCGCCAACTAACTGGGATGCGCACCGGGTCGCTCAGGCGGCCCAGGTCGGCCTGCCTGTGGTGTTTCAAGGATAGGCGCGGGGAACGCGCCCAAGTGTTGCAGAGTGTCGCCAGGAACTCCAGCTTGCCAGTGGCTTACCAGTTGCGCAGGCGGCCGGTGTCGAGGTGGACGAACTGCGAGTCGGGGTAATACCCGACACCGCCGGCGCGCGCACTCAACGCGGCCTTGTGCACGCTCGCGAGCGCGCGGCCCGGCATGCGCACGTCGATCGCCTTGCCCTCGAGGTGCATGCTGTGCCTGGCCACGCCGTTGGAGCGCTCGGCGAGCAGTTGGTTCGATTCCGGCGAACGGTAGCCCGAAATGATGTGCACGAGGTTGTCGTTGCCGAATTTGGCGCTGACGCGCTCGAGCAAGACCAGCAATTGCGGGTCCATCGGCGCGATCTTGTTGTTGCGGTGGTCGCGCAGCAGGTGGTTGATATCCTTGAGCGCGTCGGGCACGAACTGGCCCTCGGCCCAGAACACGCTTTTGAGGGTTTCCCCCGTGTGCGTGTTGTACAGGCGCAGGGTGCGTTCGTTCGGCGCGGCGACGGCGGCGCGCGCAAGCGCTGGCACACCCATTGCCGATGCGATAACAACTGAGCTTTTTAGAAACGAGCGGCGTTGGTTCATGATGATTCCTTACGCGTATTCAAGGTTCCCATCATACATGGGTTAACTGATGCGAAGCGCGCCACAGCGCACACGCTTACAATTTGGCGTTATCAATCCAGCTAGTGATTGCGCTATTGACCACGCGATTTACCACGCTAGATTGCGCTATTGAGCACGCGATTGACCACCCGATTGAGCACGCGATTTACCATGCCTTCGACCTCGCAATCGAGCTCGCAATCGACCTCGCAATCGACCTCGCAATCGGCAACGCTATTGACCAACCGGTCGACCATGTGGTCGGCAGGCTACTGATCGCGCGCTAGATCCTTTTGCATGAAGACGCTGAGCGGGTCCTCGGCGTAGTCGCCGTAGGGTCCGGTCACGCGGTAGCCGAGGCGCGTGTACAGGGCGATCGCCTCGGGCTGCAGCGGTCCCGTTTCGAGCGCGAGCAGGCGGCAGCCGCGCAGCAGCGCCTGCGCCTCGAGCAGCGCGATCAGCTGGCGCGCGAGCCCTTGGCCGCGCTGGCCGGGGCGCACATACATGCGTTTGAGTTCGCCGTAAGCGGGCGTGAGCACGAGCGCCGCGCAAGCGACCGCGGCGCCGTCCGCGTCGCGCGCGAGCGCGAACAGCACGGCGTCGGCGGGCAGCGCCGCGAGATCGGTCGAGAACACGTTTTCGGGCGGGTACAGGGTCAGCTGGTAGGCGTCGAGTTCGGCGATGAGTGCGACGGCCTCGGGCAGCGCGGGAGATGCGAGAGCGATATTCATGGGCAAGTGGCATGCCCGATCCCTTGGGCGGCAGGGCCGCGCGGATGCGCGAACCGGCCATTGTAGCGCGCAGCCGGGCCGGCCGCGCCGGCGCGGGCGCGGGGGCTAAGCGGCGCCGGCGGCGTGGTGCGCGGCGCCGCGTTCGAGCAGGGCCTCGAATTCGCGCACCGGCATCGGATGGGCGAACAGGAAACCTTGTCCGTAGTCACAGCCGGCCTCGCGCAGCAGCGCGCATTGGTGCGCCGTCTCGACCCCTTCGGCGATCACCTTGAGGCCGAGCTTGTGCGCCATCACGATGATCGCCTCGCACAAGGCCACGTTGGCGCTGTCGTGTTCGAGGTTGTAGACGAACGATTTGTCGATCTTGAGGTAGTTCAGCTTGAACTTGCGCAGGTACGACAGCGACGAGTAGCCGGTGCCGAAATCGTCGAGCGAGAGTTCGATGCCGGCCTCGCGGAACGCGGCCAGTTGGCGCATCACGCCGCCGTCGGCGCGCAGCAGCAGGCCCTCGGTGATCTCGAGGCCGACGGCGGGCCCCGCGTCCCCGGCCGGTGCCGCCAGCGCCGCGCAATGCGCCAGCCACTGGCGGTACTGCGCCTCGTTGTTGCGCGAGAACTGGGCCGGCGAGATGTTGACGCTGACGGTGAACTGCGGATCGCGCTCGCGCCAGCGGCGCGCCTGCTGCAAGGCCTGGTGGAACACCCAGTCGCCGATCGGCACGATCATGCCCGTGTGCTCGGCGATCGGGATGAAATCGGTCGGGCTGATCTCGCCGTTCTCGGGATGCCGCCAGCGCAGCAGCGCCTCGGCCTTGACCACGCGCGCGCTCGCCAGTTCGACGATCGGCTGGTAGTACACCTCCAATTGCTGCTGCTCGAGCGCGCGGCGCAGCTCGTTGCTGAGCGCCATGCGGGACTGCGCCGCCTCCTGCATGCTGTGCGTGAAGTAGCAAAAGCGGTTGCGCCCGAGGTCCTTGGCCTGGTACATGGCCTGGTCGGCGTTGCGCAACAGCTCGCCGACGCTGGCGCCGTCCTGCGGGAACAGGGTGATGCCGATGCTGGCCGAGATGTAGGCGACGTGGCCGCCGAGGTGGAACGGGGCCGCGAGGTCGTGCAGGATTTTTTGCGCCATGTCGGTCACGCCGTCGATGTCGCGCACCTCGCTCATGGTCAGCGTGAACTCGTCGCCGCCGAGCCGGGTGACGCTGTCGCACTTGCGCACATACGAGGACAGGCGCTGGCCCACCTGTTGCAGCAGCATGTCGCCGACCGCGTGCCCGAGCGTGTCGTTGATCTCCTTGAAGTGGTCGAGGTCGATGAACAGCAGCGCCACGGGCAGCCCCGCGCGGCGGGCCTTGTTGAGGTCGACCTCGAGGCGGTCGTGGAACACGCCGCGGTTGGGCAGGCCCGTGAGGCGGTCGAAATTGACCTCGCGCAGCGCCTGCTCGACCTGCTTGCGGTCGTGCACCTCGGTCGCGAGCGAATAGGCCTGCTGCTGGAGCGAGGCGATCGCGCGGCGCAGGCTGTGCAAGCTGGTCTTGGGGTCGTAGCTTTCGGCCGGCAGCACCTCGCTGTGCAGGCGGCACACATGATCGAAACTGCCGCGGTCCCCGCTGCGCCGGAACGCGCTCAGCGGATAGGCGCACAGCAGCGAAAAATCGTGGGTCTTGAGCAGCTCGTTGAAGAAGCGCTCGACCTGGATCGCCGCCGCGTGGCGCGGACCCGGCCCGAGCCCGCACGCGCCGGCGCCGCACAGCAGCGCGACCATCTCGCCGAACACCTGGACATGGCCGGCGTGGGCGTCGGCCGCGCGCGCGATGACGTCGCCGATCGCGCGGTAGAAGCGGGCGCGGTCGGGCAGGCCGTTTTCCATGAACAGCGGCAGCATGCGGTCGGCCTCGAGCGCGATGAAGGGCGCGGCCCCGGCGCGCCCGGAGGCCGGCGGCGCGCGTTCGCCGAGCTTGCGGTGGAGCCGGTCGAGGTGGGAGCGGGTGGCGATGACGATGCCCTGGTTGCCGCGCTCGAGCGCGTCGCCGATGTAGTCGGCCAGCACCTGGATCAGGAAGCCGTCGTCTTCGTAAAACTGGACCAAATGTGAATTCATAAACACCACCCGTATGCAATTTCCGGTTAGACCAGCGCCCGGCAGGCAAGTTCGGAATGACTATGTGCTTATGGAAACTACTTTAGAATTCAAGCAGTTACGATGGTGCAAAGTAATGATTCCTGTTGGATAAAATGTCTAAAATGAGACTGTTGTAAAAGTGCTAAAACTGTTACGAAACATGTTTTTCGAAATCATTTCCGGCGTACATTGCTTAGCTCGCTTAGAAAAGCGGGCCCCTGCAAAACAGGGATAACGGCAGACTCAGGTGGATCCGCCCGATGTCTTCCTTCATAAAATTTTTATCGGAAAATTGAGGAACGAAATGAAGCAAACGCAACTGACGTACCCGGCATTTTTGAAATTTTGTGCAGCAGCAGTCATCACGGTCGGCCCCCTGGCCGCGGTCGCGGGCGTGCCCGACTTCCACGCCAGCGCGGCGGCCAAGAACTATCTGCAAGAGACCGACCGCCTGATCGTCAAATACAAGGATTCGACCGCGAGCGGCAAACGGGCGGCCAATGTGCCGGCCGTGGCCAAGGAGCGCATGGCGCTCGCCGCCCGCGCCGGCCAGAGCCACGGCGTCACGATGCGCACGCTGCACGCGATCTCGACGGGCGCGCACGTGTTCCAGCTCAGCAAAAAAATGTCGGTCGGCGACGTCGCCGCATTGGCCGCCGAACTGAAGGCGGGCGACGCCTCGGTCGAGTACGCCGAGCCGGACCGCATGATGCGCCGGCAGATGACCCCGAACGACCCGCGCTACGCCGAGCAATGGCATTACTTCGAGACCGCCGGCGGCCTGCGCCTGCCGCTCGCATGGGACAAGGCCACCGGCACCGGCGTCAAGGTCGCCGTGATCGACACCGGCTACCGCCCGCACGCCGACCTCTCCGGCCAGTTCCTGCAAGGCTATGACTTCATCAGCACGGCCGCCATCGGCAACGACGGCAACGGCCGCGACACCGACGCCAGCGACACCGGCGACGCCGTCACCGCCGGCTCCTGCGGCGGCGGCCAGCCGACCCAGGACGAGTCCTCGAGCTGGCACGGCACCCACGTGGCCGGCACCATCGCGGCGCGCACCAACAACAGCGTCGGCGTGGCCGGCGTGGCGTACAACGCCAAGATCGTGCCGGTGCGCGTGCTCGGCAAATGCGGCGGCTACACCTCCGACATCGCCGACGCGATCATCTGGTCGGCCGGCGGCACCGTCACCAACGTGCCGGCCAACGCCAATCCGGCGCGCGTGATCAATATGTCGCTCGGCGGCGAAGGCCCCTGCGACGCCACCACCCAGAGCGCGATCAACAACGCGCGTTCGCGCGGCGCCGTGATCGTGGTCGCGGCCGGCAACGACAACAGCGACGCGGGCGGCTTCAATCCGGCCAACTGCGTCGGCGTCACGACCGTGGCCGCGGTCAACCGTTCGGGCGGACGGGCCTGGTATTCGAACTTCGGTTCGGTGGTCGATGTCGCCGCGCCGGGCGGCGACACCAGCGTCAACGCCAACGGCATCTTGTCGACCCTCAACAGCGGCACCACCGCGCCGCTGGCGGACAACTACGCGTTCTTCCAGGGCACCTCGATGGCCGCGCCGCACGTGGCCGGCGTGGTCGCGCTGATGCTGTCGAAGAACAACGCGCTGACGGTCGCCGAGGTCGAAAGCAAGCTCAAGTCGACCACGCGCGCTTTCCCCGCCACCTGCACCAGCTGCGGCACCGGCATCGTCGATGCGCTGGCCGCCGTCAACTCGGCCTCGCCGCCGATCCTGACGATGAACGAGACCGAGTCGAACAATACGATCGCCAGCGCCAACCCGGTCGCCACGAGCGGCACCACGGTGCTGGCCAACATGGGCGTGAGCACCGACTCCGACTACTTCGTGGTCCAGTTGCCGGCCGGCAAAACCCTGACCTCGACCATGGTGCCGGGCACCGCCACCGCCGACTACGACCTGTATGTGTACAACAGCGCGGGCACGCAGCTCGGCATGAGCGAGAACGCGGCCGGCGCGACCGACACGGTCGCCGTCAGCAACACCACCGCCTCGACCTCCGCGCGCCTGGTGCGCGTGAAGTTCTACAGCGGCGGCGTGGGCGCGACCAGCGGTAAATACACGCTCAAGCTGAGCTGGTAAGGGCCGGCCCGCAACGGGCCGTGTAAGCGAACACTGCAAGCTGACAAGGGACACACGGGACGCCGTGTGTCCCTTGTTTTTATGGGGCGCTTTCATTGGCGAACTGGAAATTCGGGTACGATGGGGCCCTTATAGCAATAAAAACTTTTTTGGAAATGTGGCATGTCTACCGATTCGACCAACCAGCTAAAACCCGTCAGCGTTCCCGTATCCGAGCGCATCCGCGCGCGCCTGATGGCGAGCAAGACCCGCTTCCACGCCAACGACAACATCGCCCGCTTCATCGAGCCGGGCGAGCTCGACCAGTTGATGGTCGAGGTGACGGCCAAATTGCAGGGCGTGCTCGAGAGCCTGGTGATCGACACCGTGAGCGACCACAACACCCAGGACACGGGGCGCCGGGTCGCCAAGATGTTCATCAACGAAGTCTTCGGCGGACGCTACGTGCCGATGCCGGCCGTGACCGAATTTCCCAACGCCTCGCACTTGAACGAGCTCATGATCATCGGCCCGATCACCGTGCGCAGCGCCTGCTCGCACCATCTGTGCCCGATCATCGGCAAGGTCTGGATCGGGGTCATGCCGAACGAGCATTCGAACCTGATCGGCCTGTCCAAATACGCGCGCATCGCCGAGTGGATCATGTGCCGCCCGCAAATCCAGGAGGAGGCGGTGGTGCAGCTGGCCGACGTGCTGCAAGACAAAATGCAGCCAGACGGCCTGGCGGTGGTCATGGAGGCCGACCATTTCTGCATGCAGTGGCGCGGCGTCAAGGACATGGACGCGA
>JAZKIN010000205.1:0-19685 GCA_040384885.1 Pseudomonadota bacterium
TCGCCTGCCCCGGCATCAGGAAGGTGCGGCCGATGTAGCGGTTCTTGATGAAGCCCTCGCGGTACTCGATGCCGAGCTTGAGCGCGAGCTGGATCGCGGCCGGGCGCGAGGAGTCGGGGATCGGCATGACGACGTCGATCTCGCCGTGGCGCAGTTCGGACCGGATCTTGTCGGCCAGGTACTCGCCCATCTTGAGACGGGTCGCGTAGACCGAGGCGCCGTCGAGGATCGAGTCGGGCCGCGCCAGGTACACGTATTCGAACGCGCACGGGTTCATCGACGGGTTGTCGGCGCACTGGCGCTCGTAGAATTTGCCGTCGATGTCGATGAACACGGCCTCGCCCGGCGCGATGTCGCGCAGGAAGGTGAAGCCCATGCCCTCGAGCGCCACCGATTCGGAGGCGATCAGGTATTCGGTGCCCTTGTCGGTGACGTTGGTGCCGATGCACAGCGGACGGATGCCGAACGGGTCGCGGAACGCGAGCAGGCCGAGGCCGGAGATCTGCGCCACCGCCGCGTAGGCGCCGCGCACCCGGCGGTGCAGCATGGCGACGGCCTTGAACACGGCGTCCGGGTCGAGCGAATAGCCGGTCGTGGCCTCCTGGATTTCGTGGGCCAGCACGTTGAGCAGGACCTCGGAATCGGAGTCGGTGTTGATGTGCCGGCGGTCGTTCTTGAACATCTCGATCTTGAGCTGTTCCCAGTTGGTCAGGTTGCCGTTGTGGGCCAGCGTGATGCCGAACGGCGCGTTGACGTAGAACGGCTGCGCCTCCTCCTCGCTCGAGGAGCCGGCGGTCGGGTAGCGCACGTGGCCGATGCCCGAATTGCCCTGCAGCGAACGCATATTGCGCGTGCGGAAAACGTCACGCACGAGGCCGTTGGCCTTGTGCATGGAAAACATACTGCTGTGATTTGTTGCAATGCCCGCCGCGTCCTGGCCGCGATGCTGCAACAACAGCAAGGCGTCATACAGCAACTGGTTGACGGGATTATGCGAGACGACGCCGACGATGCCACACATGCTGTGCTCCTAAAGGACTGCTACTACCGATTTTAAAAAACTTCAATATTTCACGTGCTTGGCGAGCGCTTCCGGCAGCCACGGCTTGACGGTGCGCACGCCCTCCTCGGCCATCGGCGCGAGCAGCGCGTCCTTCCAGAACGGCTGCTCGGGAATCTGCGTCATGCCGCACACGATGACGGTGGCGAGCACGATCACGATGCCGCGCGCGAGGCCGAACAGGCCGCCGAGGCCGCGGTCGGCCAGGCTCAAACCGGTGGCCTTGATCAGCGCGTCGACCGCCATCATGAGCAGGCCCATGAGGATGCGCACGCCGATGAACAAGGCCACGAAGGCCACCATGAGCCGGACCGCCTCGCCCGGGACCAGCTCGGGCAGCAGCGGCGCCAGCGCGCCGCTGTAGGCGTTGGCCAGCACGAAGGCGACCACCCAGCTCACCAGCGACAGGATTTCTTTGACCAGCCCGCGCAGGGTGCTGATGATCACCGACGCGGTCAGGATGAACAGTACCAAATAATCGAAAAGCGTCACGCCGCGTTCATCCGGTCCGACCGTGGCCGATCACTCATGTCGGGACCATGCTGCCCGACAGGCCGATCTTGCCCAGTTTGGCGCGCATTTTCTCGGCGTCTTCCCGGTTGAACGGGCCCACCCGCACCTGGATCAACTTGCCCGACTTGATTTTTTGCGTGAACGAGGCGATGCCGGCCGCGCGCAGTTTGCCCTGCAACTCCGTGACGGCGTCCTGCGAGCCGAGCGCGGCGACCTGCACCACGTACTTTTGCGCGGGCGCCGGCGCCGCCGCCTTGGGAATGGTCTCGCCATCGAGGATCGCGCGCGCGCGCTCGGCCTCGGAGACCGGCCTCGGGGCCGGCGCCGGCTTCGGCTTTGGCGGCTTGGGCGGCACTTTGGGCTCGGCCGGTTTGGCCGCGGCCGTTTTGGGCTCGGGCTTGCGCTCGGCGGGCCTGGGCTCGGCCAACCTGAGCTTGTTCAGGTCGGGCTCGGGCAGCGTGGCGGCCGGCTTCGCTTGGGCGGCGGCGGCGGCGGTGCCATTTTTTGGAGGATCGATGATCTCCTCGCTCGCGTCGAGCGCCTCGGACGGGGCCACCGGCGGCGGCAGCGGCAGCGGCGGCACCTTGTCCTTGGACGGGATCTGGATCGCGATGTCGCTTTGCAGCGGCTTCGGTTCGGCGTCGAGCAGCATCGGCAGGCCGACCGCGACGGCGAGCGCGAGCGCGATGGCGCCGACGAGGCGGCGGCGCGCGCGTTTTTTCTCGGGCAGCACGGGATCGTCGGGCCCCGCGCCGCCCTTGGCGCCGCGCTTGGACGGCGCGTCGTCGGCGCTCGAGGCGCGTTTCGAGCGGGCCTTGGCGGCGATCGCGTCTTCCTCGGCGTCGGATGCATAGCCGCGCTCGGCGGCGGCGTCCTGCTTGTTTTTATTGAGGAACGAGAACAAGCCCATGCGTAGTAGTTTTCAGTGAGGTGAGTTTTTTCGGGCTGCCATCACGCCGGCGACGGTGTAAAAGGAGCCAAAGACCACAATTCTATCATTCTCCCCGGCCCGGCTCATCGCATTCGCAAAAGCGGCGCCCGGATCGGCGAAGGTTTGCACCGAGCGCTCGCCCGGCTTGGCGTCGGCCGGCGCCAGCGCCGCGATGCGCGCGGCGACGTCGGCGCCGTTGGCCGAACGCGCCGACGGCAGCTCGGCCACGCACCAGTGGTCGACCTGGCCGGCCAGCGGCGCGAGCACGCCGTCGATGTCCTTGTCGGCCATGATGCCGAACACGCCATAGGTGTAGGGGTGGAAGCCCATGTTGCCGAGGTTCTGGCCGAGCGCGGCGGCCGCGTGCGGGTTGTGGGCGACGTCGAGGATCACGCTCGGGCGCCCCGGCAGCACCTGGAAGCGCCCGGGCAGCTCGACCAGCACGAGGCCCGTGCGCACCTCCTGCGCGCCGACCGGCAGCGCCAGGCGCAGCACTTCGAGCGCGGCCAGCGCGGCGGCCGCGTTGAGCAGCTGGTTGGCGCCGCGCAGGCTCGGATAGGCCAGCGAATTGCGGCGCACCGCGCGTCCGCCGTAGTTCCATTGCTGCTTGTCGCCGGCGTAGTTGAAGTCGCGCCCGATCAGCCAGAGGTCGGCGCCGATCGCCTCGGCGTGCGCCACCAGCGAGGCGGGCGGCACCGGGTCGCTGCAGATCGCGGCCTTGCCGGGACGGAAGATGCCGGCCTTTTCGAAGCCGATCTGCTCGCGCGTGGTGCCGAGGAAGTCGGTGTGGTCGATGTCGACGCTGGTGACGATGGCGACGTCGGCGTCGACCACGTTGACCGCGTCGAGCCGCCCGCCGAGGCCGACCTCGAGGATCACGACGTCCATGCCGGCGCCGGCCAGCAGGTGCATGATCGCCAGCGTGGTGAATTCAAAATACGTCAGGTCGGTCGCGCCGCGCACCGCCTCGACCGCGTTAAAGCTCGCCACCAGTTGGGCGTCGCTCGCGAGGGCGCCGTTGAGGTGGGCGCGCTCGTTGAAGTCGAGGAAATGGGGTTTGATGTAGAGGCCCACCTTGTAACCGGCGCGCAGCAGGATCGACTCGAGCATCGAACAGGTCGAGCCCTTGCCGTTGGTGCCGGCGACCATGATGACCGGGCAGGTGAAGGCCAGGCCGAGGCGGTCTTTGACCGCTCGCACGCGCTCGAGCCCCATGTTGATGTGGATTTCGGCGTGGCGCGACTCGAGCAGCGCAAGCCAGTCGGGCAGTGTGTCGGGGAGCGTGTGCATGGCGGGTCGGGTGGTGGCGCGGGGCCACATTTTAAACTATGACTAGAAACGGCGCCGGCGCCATGTCCGCGTGAACGGGCATGGCGCCGGCGGTGCGGGCGTCGTGTTTGGGTGGGTACTTAGGCGAGTACTTCGACGGCCTGGTCCTGCAGCAGCGCGAGCAGGCGCGCGATTTCCTCGCGCATTTTGCGGCGGTCGACGATCATGTCGACGGCGCCCTTGGTGACCAGGAATTCGGCGCGCTGGAAGCCCTCGGGCAGCTTTTCGCGCACGGTGTTCTCGATCACGCGCGGGCCGGCGAAGCCGATCAGCGCCCTCGGCTCGGCGATCACGACGTCGCCCATGAAGGCGAACGAGGCCGAGACGCCGCCCATGGTCGGGTCGGTCAGCACGCTGATGAAGGGCAGCTTTTTCTCGGACAGCTTGGTCAGCATCGCGGTCGTCTTGGCCATTTGCATGAGCGAGAGCAGGCCCTCCTGCATGCGCGCGCCGCCGGTGGCGGTGATGCAGATGAACGGCACTTTTTGCTCGAGCGCGACCTGGGCGCCGCGCACGAAGCGCTCGCCCACGACCGAGCCCATCGAGCCGCCCATGAATTCGAATTCGAAGCAGGCCACGACCACGGGCAGGCTCATGATGGAGCCGCCGAGCACGATCAGGGCGTCGGTCTCGCCGGTCGCCTCCATCGCGGCCTTGAGGCGGTCGGGATATTTTTTGCTGTCTTTGAACTTGAGCGTGTCGACCGGCAGCGTCTCCTGGCCGATCTCGTAGCGTCCGCCGGCGTCGAGCAGGCCGTCGAGGCGCGCGCGCGCGCGGATGCGCATGTGGTGGTCGCACTTGGGGCACACATGCAGGTTCGATTCGAGGTCGGTGCGGTACAACACGGCTTCGCACGAGGGGCATTTGACCCACAGGCCCTCGGGCATGGTCTTGCGCGAGGCGGCGTCGGAGCGCTGGATTCTTGGGGGCAGCAGTTTTTCTAACCAACTCATGTTTTTTCCTTCTGCGGCGGATTCAGTGGCGGTAGTTTAGCTCGTTAGCACGTGATTGTCGAACATTGCCTCTAATCGCCGTACGGCAAGGGCGGCCTGCCGCATTGGCGCGATGAAATATTATTTCAAACAATGCCAATTTTTGAAATTATCTTTCAATGACAATAGTACCAGAACCCGCTCGCACATCGTCCTCGCGAAGGCGGGGACCCATAGAACATGCGCTGAACGCCAACTCGACTTTGGGATCGCGGCCTATGCATGCGTTCTATGGGTCCCCGCATCCGCGAGGACGATGTGCTGGGTGCAACTTGGCTTTGCTCTGGCGCTGGCTGACCCAATTACTCGGAACTAATTACTTGCCGTCGAGCGCCTCGCGGATGCCGGCCACGAAGCTTTGCACGGCCGCCACCACCAGCTCCGGCGGCGTTTTCTCGATCTCCTCGATGATCCGGCTGCCGATCACGACCGCGTCGGCCACCTGCGCCACCGCGCGCGCGGTCGCCGCGTCGCGGATGCCGAAGCCGACCCCGACCGGCAGCTTGACGTGCCCGCGGATCGCCGTCAGGCGCCGCGCGACGTCGGCCGTGTCGATGTTGCCCGCGCCGGTCACGCCCTTGAGCGAGACGTAATAGCTAAAGCCGCTGCCGAAGCGCGCGACCTGGGCGATGCGTTCCGGCGTCGAGGTCGGCGCGAGCAGGAAGATCAGGTCGAGCCCGGCCGCGCGCATCGCGCCGGCGAACTGCTCGCACTCCTCGGGCGGGTAGTCGACGATGATCGCGCCGTCGACCCCCGCCTCGACCGCGCGCGCGATGAAGGCGTCGGTGCCGATGCGCTCGATCGGGTTCGCGTAGCCCATCAGGACCACGGGCGTGTCCCGGTCGGTCTGGCGGAATTCGCGCACGTAATTGAACACGTCGCCGATGCCGACCTTGAACTTGAGCGCGCGCTCGCACGCGCGCTGGATCACCGGGCCTTCGGCCATCGGGTCCGAGAACGGCACGCCGAGTTCGAGCACGTCGGCGCCGCCGGCCACCAGCGCGTGCATGAGCGGCACCGTCAACGCCGGCGCCGGGTCGCCGGCCGTGATGAAGGTGACCAGGCCGGTCTTGTGTTGGGCCGCGAGGGCGGCGAAAGTGCTGCTGATTCTGGACATGGGGCTGCCTTTTTTTAGTGGTCGTCGGATGGGTTTGCGCTCAGCGGCGTGTCAGCTGAAGTCGAGCCCCATCCTTTCGGCCACGGTGTGCATGTCCTTGTCGCCGCGTCCCGACAGGTTGACCAGGATCAGCTGGTCCTTGGGCAGCGTGGCGGCGAATTTTACGGCGTAGGCGATCGCGTGCGACGACTCGAGCGCGGGGATGATGCCCTCGATGTGGCAGCAGTCGTGGAAGGCCTTGAGCGCCTCGTCGTCGGTCACCGACACGTACTGGGCGCGCGCCGAATCCTTGAGCCAGGCGTGCTCGGGGCCGACGCCCGGATAGTCCAGCCCGGCCGAGACCGAATGGGTCTCGATGATCTGGCCGTCCTCGTCCTGCAGCAGATAGGTGCGGTTGCCATGCAGGACGCCCGGGATCCCGGCCGTCAGCGAGGCCGCGTGCTTGCCCGAGGCTAGCCCCTCGCCGGCCGCCTCGACCCCGACCAGCTTGACGCTCTTGTCGTCGATGTAGGGATAAAAAATGCCCATCGCGTTCGAGCCGCCGCCGATGCAGGCGATTACGTAGTCGGGCTGGCGCCCGGTCAGCTCGGGCATCTGGACCAGGCATTCCTCGCCGATGACCGACTGGAAGTCGCGCACCATCATCGGGTACGGGTGCGGGCCGGCCACGGTGCCGATGATGTAAAAGGTGTTTTCGATGTTGGTGACCCAGTCGCGCATGGCCTCGTTGAGCGCGTCCTTGAGCGTCTTGGAGCCCGATTCGACCGGCACCACGGTCGCGCCGAGGAGCTTCATGCGGTACACGTTCTGGGCCTGGCGCTTGACGTCCTCGCTGCCCATGTAGATCACGCATTCGAGCCCGAAGCGCGCGCAGATCGTGGCCGTGGCCACGCCGTGCTGGCCGGCGCCGGTTTCGGCGATGATGCGCGGCTTGCCCATCCGTTTGGCCAGCAGCGCCTGCCCGATCACGTTGTTGATCTTGTGCGCGCCCGTGTGGTTGAGGTCTTCGCGCTTGAAGAAGATCTGGGCGCCGTCCATCAGTTCGGACCAGCGCTTGGCGTGGTAGATCGGCGAGGGGCGGCCGACGAAGTGCTTGAGTTCGTAGCGGAATTCGTCGAGGAATTCGGGGTCGTTGCTGTAGCGCGCGTAGGCTTCGCTCAGTTCGGCGAGCGCGTGGCTCAGCGTCTCGGCGACGAAGGCGCCGCCGTAGGGGCCGAAGTGGCCGCGCGCGTCGGGCAGCTGGTAGTCGGTGGTGTGGAACAATGCGGCGGCGAGGCCGCGTTCAGGTGCGTCTTTCATGGGGCTGTTCTTTCTCGGGTGTGGCGTCTGCGAGGCGCACCGCGTCGACGAAGGCCGACATGCGGTGGGCGTCCTTGATCCCCTTGCTTTGCTCGACACCACTGCTGATGTCGACCGCGTAGGGGCGTACGAGCACCACCGCTTCAGTGGCGTTTTGTACGCTCAAGCCACCACTTAAAACGACCCGAGGCGCGAGTTCTTTTGGGATGAGGGACCAATCGAAAACCTTTCCTGCCCCGCCGTAGGCGTCCACGTAGGTGTCGAGCAAAAGGCCCGAGAACAAGGGACTGGCGGCGCGGTATTGATGCTCATATTCTAGCAGTTCGGGGGCCGTCGTGTCGGGCCGGACGCGAAACACGCGGATGAACGGCCGGTTCACGGCGCGCGCGCTCTCGGCGCACAGTGCGGGCGTCTCGTCGCCGTGGAACTGCAGCAGCGCGACCGGGGCCTCGCGCAGCACGGCGCGGACCTCGTCGACGCCGGCGTTGACGAACAGGCCGACCGTGTTGACGAACGGCGGCACGGCCGCGATCAGGGCGCCGGCGCGCGCCGGCTCCACGTAGCGCGGGCTCGGCGGGTAGAACACGAAGCCGAGCGCGTCGGCGCCGGCGGCGACGGCCGCGGCCACGTCCTCGGGACGGGTCAGGCCGCAGATCTTGATGCGGGTGCGGTGCATGCGGAGTCTCTGTTAGAACCAGGTTTAAAACCAAGGCAAAGGGAGCGCCGCTTCCTGCGGCAGCCCCCATTTCGGATCGTACTCGATTTTGGCCAGGTACAGGCCGTCGGGCATGAAGGTGGGCGCGGCGTGGTGGCGCTCGCGCCCCTCGAGCACCTCGCGCAGCCACGGCGCCGGGTGGCGCCCGCTGCCGACGTAGATCAGCGATCCGATCAGGTTGCGGATCATGTGGTGCAAAAAGGCGTTGGCGCGGACCGTGAACACGATCAGGTGGCCGTTCTGGCCGCGCCGCTCGATGCCGACGCCGTAGATCTCGCGCACCGGCGACTTGGCCTGGCACTGGGACGAGCGGAACGCCGAAAAATCGTGGCTGCCGAGCAGGCACTGGGCCGCCTCCAGCATGCGCTCGACGTCGAGCGGGCGGAACACCCAGCCGGCGCGCCCGGCCAGCAGCGGCGCGCGCACCGGATGGTTGTAGAGCACGTAGTGGTAGGTGCGCGCGCGCGCCGAAAAGCGCGCGTGGAATTCGCGCGCTCCGGCATCGGCGGGGTCGACCGCGGGCAGCTCGGTGGCCCAGCGCACGGCGATCGAATCGGGGAGGAAGGTGTTGACGCCGCGGACCCAGGAGTTCGTGTCGCGCGCGAGTTCGGTGTCGAAGTGGACCACCTGTTCGAGCGCGTGGACCCCGGTGTCGGTGCGTCCGGCGCAGGTCGTGCCCAGCTCGACGCGCGCGAATTTTTCGAGCGCGATTTCGAGCCGGTCCTGCACCGTGTTGCGCTCTAGCTGTTTCTGGTAGCCGCTCCAGGCGCTACCGTCGTACTGGACGCCGAAGGCTATGCGCTTCAAGTCGCGCCCCGCCCGCGCCGTCCCGCCGCCATCACGCCAGTTTGGCGCGCATCGCTGTCGCTTTGCCGACCTGGTCGGGGTTGCCCCCTTTGATGACCTCGTCGAGCAGTTCGCACGCGCCTTCCTTGTCGCCGATCTCCTGGTAGGCGATCGCCAAGTCGAGCTTGGTCTCCATCTCGGTCGCGTCGGCGCCGGCGTCGCTGAAATCGAGGCCGTTGCCGCCCGCCGAACCCGGCAGGTCGAGGTCGAGGCTCGACATGTCGAACTGCGGCGCGGCCGGGGCCGCCGCAGGTGCCGGGCTCGGGATGTCGAAGTCCATCGAGTGCATGTCCATCACGGGCGCCGCGGACGGCGCCGGGGTCGAACCCGGCAGGTCGAACGCTTTCGACAGGTCGCCCATGTCGAACTCGGCGCTGTCGGCCGGCTTGCTCGTCACCGTCGGGGTGTCGGGCAGGCCGAAGTCCATGTCGAACGCCATCTCGTTGCTGTCGGCCTTCGGCTCGGGCGCCGCTTCCGGCGCCTTCGACAGCACCACCGGGGTGGCCGCGAACAGCAGGTCGGGCGCGGCCGGCGCCGCCTGCGTGGCAGGCTCGAAGCTCAAACCGCCGACGTCGAAGTCGAGCGTGCTCTCGGGGCCGGAAACGGCCGCCTGCATCGCCTCGCGTTCCTGCGGGGTCACCGTGTTGGGCGAGAGGTCGAGGTCGAGGTCCATGTCGCTGGCGGCGTTGGCGCCGGCGCCGATCGAGGCGTTCAGTTCGCGCTCGAGCTGGGCCGATGCGGCGTGCTCGGCCCCACCATCGGACGGGGCCGAGACGGCGCTCGCGTACAGCGGGTTCATCGGATCGATCGACATGCCGAGCGCGGCTGCCTGGGCCCAGTCTTCGCCGAGGCCTTTGCTCATGCTATAGACCTCGCTGGCCTGCGACTCGAACGCGCGCTGGTCCTTGCGGGCGGCGTAGATCTCGAGCAGTTTCAGGCGCACCGGATAGCGCTCGGGATGGGTGCGCAGCGCTTCGCGCAGGATTTCCTCGGCCTGGGCGTCGCGGCCGTAGGCGATGTAGACGTCGGCCTCGGCGACCGGGTCGACTTCGTTCGTGTCGAGCTGGCTGGCCGACGGTGCGAAGCTCGAATTGAACACGCTGTTGGCGGTGTCGATGCTCTGGCCGCCCGTTTCGGCGAACAGCGAATGGGCCTGGTCGGTCGGCGCGCCGAGGATGGTGCGCTCGCTCGGTGGTTTCTCTTCTTCCTTGGTGCGGCGCTTGAGCAGCAGGAACACGGCCGCGCCCAGGGCCAGCAACGCGCCGAGGATCAGGTACATGTTCTCGATGAGCATGTCGACGATGCCCGGCTCGGGCGCCGGCGCCGGCGTGGTCACGATCTTCACGGCTTTCTTGGCGGGCGGCGCCACCACGACCGGCGGCGGCGGCACCGCGGCCGGCGGCGGCAGCGCCGTCGCGACCGGCGGGGTCACCGTGGCGGCGACCGGCGGCGCGACCGGCACCGCGATCGGCGCTTCGATCGGCTTGACGGTCGCGGCCGGGGCCACGACCACGGGCTTGCCTGCCGGCACCACGACCGCGGTGTTCGGCGGCACCACCACGGGGGCGGCCTTGGCCTTGCGTGCGGCGGCCTCGGCCGCTGCCTTGTCGGCGGCGGCTTTTTCGGCGGCCTTGGCGGCGACCAGCTTCTCGAGGTCCTTGACGTTGCGTTCGAGTTCCTTGACGCGCGCGGCGGCGTCGTCGAGCGCGCGCTGCTTGGCGATCTTGTCCTCGGCCGCGGCCGCTGCGGCGGCCGCGTTGGCCTTGCTCAGCTTGAGCTGGTCCTTCGAGGTGCTCGCGGCGGTCGGGGTCTGTTCGACCTTGGCGACGATCTTGCCGGTGCCGCTTTGGGCGGCGGCCGGTGCGGTCGCGGGTGCGGCGGCGGCGACCTGGCTGGCGAGCTTGTTGCGGTAGGCGTTGAAGTCGGCGGCGTGGGCCACCACGACGCCATGGGCCTCGCCCTGGCCGGTGCCGCGCACGGCGGCCGCGTCGGGCACGGTCAGGATGCGGCCGGCCTTGAGGCGGTTCATGTTGTTGCCGATGAAGGCGTCCGGATTGGCGCGGTACAGCGCCACGAGCATCAGGTCGAGCGAGATGTCGGCCGGCTTGACGCGCGCGGCGATGCGTCCGAGCGTGTCGCCCTGCCTGACGGCGACTTCGTCGGTGCTCGCGGACGGCGCGGCCGGCGCCGGGGTGGACGCCTGCGGCACCGGTTTCACGGGCTGCGGGGCCGGGGTTTGTTGCTGGGCCGGGGTTTGCTGCTGGACCGGCTTAGGCGCGGCCGGGGTCGCGGCGACCTGGCTCGGCGCCGGGGTGGCGGGCAGCGGTTGCGCCGGCTGGCGCACCACGACCGCGCGCGCGGCCGGCGCGACCTGCACCGGCTGCGTCGTGCGCAGGTCGGCCGGATCGAGCAGGAAGGTGTATTCGCGCACCAGGCGGCCCTTGTCCCAGCTCAGTTCGAGCAGCATGTCGACGAAAGCCTCGTTGACCGGCTGCGACGAGGTGATCTTGACGAACTGGCGGCCGTTGCGCTGCTCGATCGAGAAACGCAACGAGGCCAGCGCCGGATTGTATTCGATGTTGGCGAGCTGGAAGGCGGCAATCGGGGCCACCTTGGCCGTCAGGCCGGACGACTCGTCGTCCGAGACCGAGGTCAGTTCGATTTCGGCGCGCAGCGGCTGGCCGAGCGAGGACAGGACGGTCAGCTTGCCGAGTCCTGCCGCGTAAGCCGAAGATGAAAGTAACACTGCGCTGGCGACCGCGCTGGTAAGTGTTTTCAACGCAAACGTCATGATCTTGGGGCGAGTGTTTACATGCATAGTTGGCGGAATTTGGGTTAACGAGGGAAAAAGCGTGTTTCCCGGAGGTCTCAACATATCATCATGCCGTGGAGCATGCAAGCTTTGCGCGCCATTCCGCACCCGAAGCGCGGTTTATCTGCGCACTCTGCCTAGTAAATGCGCAAACTGGCCGCATTTTCCATGTCAATTCCGGGACTGGACGCATTTTGTTGGGATCTAAAAGCGGCCCGGCGATCAAGCGGGGCCATTACGAACGAAGCCCGCGTTTAAAGGCGGGCTTCGATTTGGGCGGGGCGCAAACTTGAGCCCAGCGCAACTTACTTGTCGAGAATAATACGCAGCATGCGGCGCAGCGGCTCGGCCGCGCCCCACAGCAGCTGGTCGCCGACCGTGAACGCCGACAGGTACTCGCCGCCCATCGACATCTTGCGCAGGCGCCCCACCGGAATGGCCAGGCTGCCCGTCACCGCCGCCGGCGACAGCTCGCGCATCGAGGCCTCGCGGTTGTTCGGCACCACTTTGACCCAGTCGTTGGCGCCGGCGATGATATCGTTGATCTCGTCGAGCGGCACGTCGCGTTTGAGCTTGATCGTCAGCGCCTGCGAATGGCAGCGCATCGCGCCGATCCGCACGCACAGGCCGTCGACCGGGATCTCGGCCGCGCCGAAGGCGGCGCCGCGTCCGAGGATCTTGTTGGTCTCGGCGCCGGCCTTCCATTCCTCCTTGGACTGGCCGTTGCCGAGGTCCTTGTCGATCCACGGGATCAGGTTGCCCGCCAGCGGCACCCCGAACTGTTTGGTTTCGTCAGGCGACATGCCGTGCTGGGTCGCCAGCACCGCGCGGTCGATCTCGAGGATCGCGGCGGCCGGGTTGTCGAGCAGCGGACGCACGGCGCCGTTGATGGTGCCGAACTGGGTCAGCAGCTCGCGCATGTGCTGGGCGCCGCCGCCCGAGGCGGCCTGGTAGGTCATCGAGCTCATCCAGTCGACGAGGTCGTGCTGGAACAGCCCGCCGAGGCCCATCAGCATGCACGAGACGGTGCAGTTGCCGCCCACGTAGTTGCGCACGCCCTTGGTGAGCGCGTTCTTGATCACGTCGAGGTTGACCGGGTCGAGCACGATCACGGCGTCGTCCTGCATGCGCAGGGTCGAGGCGGCGTCGATCCAGTAGCCGTTCCAGCCGCTCGCGCGCAGCTTGGGGAACACCTCGCTGGTGTAGTCGCCGCCCTGGCACGAGATGATGATTTCGCACTTCGACAGCTCGGCGATGTCGCTCGCGCTCTTGAGGGTGGTTTCGTTCTTGGCCATCGAGGGGGCCGCGCCGCCCGCGTTCGAGGTCGTGAAAAACACCGGTTCGATGTGGGCGAAATCACCCTCGTCCTGCATGCGCTGCATCAGGACCGAACCGACCATGCCGCGCCAACCTACCAAGCCTACTAATTTCATCATGTTCCCTCTGTTGATATTTGATCTGTTCGTTGTGACTGTTCGCGCCGGCGAAAGTGTTTACCTTAAAGCGCCTTGAGCACGGCGTCGCCCATCTCGGCGGTGCCCACGCGGGTGGTGCCCGGCTCGTAGATGTCGGCCGTGCGCAGGCCCTGCGCCAGCACCGCCTTGACCGCGGACTCGATCCGGTCGGCCTGCTCGGTCAGCCCGAGCGAGAAGCGCAGCATCATCGCCGCCGACAGGATGGTCGCCAGCGGATTGGCGATGCCCTTGCCCGCGATGTCGGGCGCCGAGCCGTGCGAAGGCTCGTACAGGCCCTTGTTGTTGGCGTCGAGCGAGGCCGACGGCAGCATCCCGATCGAGCCGGTCAGCATCGCCGCGCAGTCCGACAGGATGTCGCCGAACATATTGCCGGTGACGATGACGTCGAATTTTTTCGGCGCGCGCACCAGTTGCATGGCCGCGTTGTCGACATACATGTGCTCGAGCGCGACGTCCGGGTAGTCGCGGTGCACCTCGGTGACGATGTCGCGCCAGAACTGGAACGTCTCGAGCACGTTGGCCTTGTCGACGCTGGTGACGCGCCCGTCGCGCTTGCGCGCGGCCTGGAACGCGACGTGGGCGATGCGGCGGATCTCGGTCTCGGCGTAGCGCATGGTGTCGAAGCCTTCGCGCTCGCCCTTGAACGGGCCGTCGGGGCACTCGCGCACGCCGCGCGGCTTGCCGAAATAGATGTCGCCGGTCAGTTCGCGGATGATCAGGATGTCGAGGCCCGAGACCACCTCGGGCTTGAGGGTCGAGGCGCCGGCCAGCTCGGGGTACAGGATGGCCGGGCGCAGGTTGGCGAACAGCTTGAGTTCCTTGCGCAGGCCGAGGATCGCCTGCTCCGGGCGCAGCGCGCGCTCTAGCGCATCGTACTGGTAGTCGCCGACGGCGCCGAACAGCACCGCGTCGGCGGCCTTGGCCAGCGCCAGCGTGGACTCGGGCAGCGGGTGGCCGTGGTTGGCGTAGCCGGTGCCGCCGACGTCGGCCGACTCCATCTCGAACGATTCGCCAAGGGCGCTGAGCACCTTGGTCGCCTGGGCCACGATCTCGGGGCCGATGCCGTCGCCGGGCAGGATTGCGATCTTCATATTGCGCGTCTCTTTATTTGCTGGTGGTTCGTGTGTGCTGCGGGTTCGTAGGCGGTGCGCGCCACGCGTGCGGCGCGCGCTGTCAGATGACGTTGGCCAGCCAGGGCTGGCGCGCGAGGTGGCGCTCTTCGAAGGCGCGGATCTCGTCGGCGTGGCGCAGCGTCAGGCCGATGTCGTCGAGCCCGTTCATGAGGCAGAATTTGCGGAATTCGTCGATCTGGAACGGGTACGACAGGCTGCCGCTGCTGGTGGCGACGCACTGGCGTTCGAGGTCGACCACGAGGCGGAAGCCCGGGAACGCCTTGACCTCGTTGAACAGGTGCTCGATCTGGGCCTCGGGCAGCACCACCGGCAGCAGGCCGCTCTTGTAGCAGTTGTTGAAGAAGATGTCGGCGAAGCTGGGCGCGATGATCGCGCGGAAGCCGTACTGGTCGAGCGCCCACGGCGCGTGTTCGCGCGAGGAGCCGCAACCGAAATTTTTACGCGTGAGCAGGATCGAGGCGCCCTGGTAGCGCGCCGCGTTGAGCACGAAGTCGGGGTTCAGCGCGCGCTTACTGTTGTCCTGGCCCGGTTCGCCATGGTCGAGGTAGCGCCACTCGTCGAACAGGTTCGGACCGAAACCGGTGCGGTGGATCGACTTGAGGAACTGCTTCGGGATGATGGCGTCGGTGTCGACATTGGCGCGGTCGAGCGGGGCGACCAGGCCTTCGTAAATCGTGAATTTTTCCATGGCTTTCTGCGGTATCTGGCACCGGGTCCGGCGGCGGCGCGCCATGCGCGGCCGCCGGACCCCGCGGGTTTATTTCTTGGCGGCGTTTTCGACCTTGTCGCCGACCTTCTGGACGTCCTGGCCGAAGCCTTGCACGGTGTTGCAACCGGTCAGGAACAGGGCGATTGCTGCGAGTGCGATGAGTTGTTTCATGGGGTAGTCTCCGTTAAAAGTGCTGTGGTGGTCGCACTGCGGTCATCGCAATGCGCGTACATCGACGAAATGGCCGGCGATACCGGCCGCCGCCGCCATGGCGGGCGACACCAAGTGGGTGCGTCCGCCCTGCCCCTGGCGACCTTCGAAATTGCGGTTCGAGGTCGAGGCGCAGCGCTCGCCCGGCTCGAGCCGGTCGGCGTTCATTGCAAGGCACATCGAGCAACCCGGCTCGCGCCATTCGAAGCCGGCGTCCTTGAAGATCTGGTCGAGCCCCTCGCGCTCGGCCTGGTCCTTGACCAGGCCCGAACCGGGCACCACGAGCGCGAGCCGCACGTTGGAGGCGCGCTGCCTGCCGCGCACCACGGCGGCGGCGGCGCGCAGGTCCTCGATGCGCGAATTGGTGCACGAGCCGATGAACACCTTGTCGATGCGGATGTCGGCGATCGCGGTGTTGGGCTTGAGGTCCATGTATACCAGCGCTTTCTCCATCGCGTCGCGCCGTACCGGATCTTTTTCGAGATCGGGATCGGGCACGCGGCCGTCGATCGCGGTCACCATCTCGGGCGAGGTGCCCCAGGTGACCTGGGGCCGGATGCTGGCCGCGTCGAGCGTGACGACCAGGTCGAACTGGGCGCCGGCGTCGCTGTGCAGGGTGCGCCAGTAGTCGAGCGCGCGCTCCCAGTGCGGTCCGGCCGGCGAATACGGGCGCCCCTTGACGTAGTTGACGGTGGTCTCGTCGACGGCGACCATGCCGGCGCGCGCGCCCGCCTCGATCGCCATGTTACAGACCGTCATGCGCCCCTCCATCGACAGCGCGCGGATGGTCGAGCCGCCGAATTCGATCGCGTAGCCGGTGCCGCCGGCGGTGCCGATCTTGCCGATCACGGCCAGCACCAGGTCCTTGGCGGTGACGCCGGCGGGCAGCGCGCCGTCGACCTGGACCAGCATCGCCTTCGATTTTTTGGCCAGCAGGGTCTGGGTCGCGAGCACGTGCTCGACTTCGGAGGTGCCGATGCCGTGCGCGAGGCAGCCGAAGGCGCCGTGGGTCGAGGTGTGCGAGTCGCCGCACACGACCGTCATGCCGGGCAGGGTCGCGCCCTGCTCGGGGCCGATCACGTGCACGATGCCCTGGCGCTTGTCGTTCATGTTGAAGTAGGTCAGGCCGTAGCTCTTGGCGTTGGCGTCGAGCGTTTCGACCTGCAGGCGCGAGGTCGGGTCGGCGATGCCGCCGGCGCGCGCGGTGGTCGGCACGTTGTGGTCGGCCACGGCCAGGTTGGCCGAGGTGCGCCACAGGCCGCGGCCGGCGGCGCGCAGGCCGTCGAAGGCCTGCGGGCTGGTCACCTCGTGCACCAGGTGGCGGTCGATGTACAGCACCGTGGTGCCGTCGGCTTCGGCGCGCACCACGTGCGCATCCCAGAGTTTGTCGTAGAGCGTTTTTTGCATAGGCTTGAGCGAAACTTTTCAGTAAAACGGCTGCGTGGAACAGGTCATGCAACGATTATGCCATATTTGTGCAATGCGGCACGGGGGCGCCCGATTTGGAACAATAGCGATCCCGATGCCGTATCCGCGCGATTAAATTCCGTTTATTTACTTCCAAAACAAATAAAAAAAATGCCTGTTAGAAAATAACAGGCATTTCGACATCTGCGCGCGCGCATTTATTTTGGCGCCGGGCCTCTCAGGCGGCCAGTTTCACGGTCGAGCGGCAGCCATCCATCAGGAACGACAGGCCCACCACCAGCACCAGCTCGCCCTCGGCCGAGCGCGCCGTGCCCGTGATGCCCTCGACCGCGATCGCCGTCATCGGCTTGATCACCAGGTCGGCGGTGCCGTCGACCGCCGACACCGCGAGGATGTAGGGCTGGGGCGCGGCGACCACGATCCCGACCCGCTCGACGCACGGCTCGTAGCCGAGCGCGGCGGCCAGCGAACGCACCGGCAGCGGCCGCCCCTGGTCCTTGAGCACCGGCGCGCCGCCGACCTGCAGGAAGGTCTCGGGCAGTTCGAGCACGCGCTGCACCACCGCCATCGGCAGCGCCAGCGCCGCGTCCGAGGTCGACACCAGCATGGTCGGCACGATCGAGAGCTCGATCGGCAGTCGGATCGCGAACGTGGTGCCGTGGCCGAGCGAGGACTCGATGTGGATCGCGCCGCGGTTTTTTTCGACCGCAGTCTTGACCACGTCCATGCCGACCCCGCGCCCCGAGACCGAGGAGGCGATCTCCTTGGTCGAAAAGCCCGGCAGGAACACCAGATGGTACGCGTCCTCGTCGGTGGCCGCGCCGTTCTCGCCGATCAGGCCCTTCTCGATCGCCTTGCGCCGCAGCCGCGCCGGATCCATGCCGTGGCCGTCGTCGTGCAGCACGATCATCACGCTGTTGGCCTCCTGCCAGGCCTTGAGCGAGATGATCGACTTGGCCGGCTTGCCCGCCGCCGCGCGCTCGGCCGGGGTCTCGACCCCGTGGTCGAGCGCGTTGCGCAGCATGTGCACGAGCGGGTCGTACAGGCTGTCGACCACCACCCGGTCGACTTCGGTCTCGGCGCCCTCGATATTGAGCTCGACGTCCTTGCCGAGGTCCTTGGCGAGTTCGCGCACGAGGCGCGGGAATTTCTGGAACAGGCGCCCGACCGGCTGCATGCGGGTCGCCAGCGTGGCGCGCTGCAGTTCGGCCGAATAGCGCGAGGCCCGTTCGAGCGTCTCGCTCAGGGTCACCATCAGGCCGGCGGCGGCGCCTTCGAATTTGAACTGGAGCAGGCGCTCGAGCAGCACCGCGGCCTGGTTGGCCGCCTGCACCGACTCGCCGGCCACCTCGAGCAGGGCGTCGAGCTTGACGGCGTCGACCCGGATGCTGTCCTCCTTGACCGGGGCCGAGGCGGCGCGGAACTCCTGGACCCGCTCCTCGCGCCGTTCGGCCTGTTCGACCTGTTCGGCGGCCTGGCGCGCCTGCGCCAGCGCCTCTTGCAGGAACGCCGACTTGGGCGCGCCGGCATCGGTCGCTTGCGCGGCCGTTTGCGCGGACGTTTGCGCGGCCGTTTGCGCGGCCGTTTGCGCGGCGCGCGGCGTGGCGGCCGGCGTCAGGGTCCCGGGCGGGGTGACCGCGATGAACAAGGCTTCCCAGTCGACCAGGCTGGCCTCGGGATCGAACGCGGCGCTCGCCGGCGCGCCAGCGGACGCGCCCGCGCCGCCTTTTTCATCGATCGCGTCGCGCAGGATGCGTTCGAGCGAGGCCGGCATCGCGGCCAACTGTTCGGGCGCGACGCCGTTGCCGAGCGCGGTGAGCTGGTCGGCCACGAAGCCCGACGCCTGCAGCGCCGCCTCGATCGCGATCGCGGTCACGGGCGCGGCGCCGGTGCGCAGCGCGTCGAACAGGTTTTCGGTCAGGTGGCAGGCGGCGACCATCGCCGGCAGGTTCATGAAGCCGGCGCCGCCCTTGATCGTGTGGAAGGAGCGGAACACCGCGTTGAGCGTCTCCTTGTTGCCCGGGTCGCGCTCGAGCCGCAGCAGGTGCTCTTCGACGTTGACCGCCAGTTCCATCGCCTCGACGACGAAATCCTTGAGCATGTCATCCATCAGAACCCCAGATCGTCAAGTAGGCCGTCGACATTGTGCTGGTCGAGCGCGACCGACGGCACCGAGGGCCCCTGCATGAGCTGCTTCGGGACGAGTTTGCCGCGCACCTCGGGCGGCGCGTTGTCGCGCAACAGTTCGGCCAGCTCGTGCTCGACCGTCTTGGTCAGCGTGACCACTTTCGTGATCAGCTGGCCGGTGATGTCCTGGAAATCCTGCGCCATCATGATGTCGAGCAGGCGCGCCTTTTCGGCATCGCCGGCGGCGGCCACGGTGCGCGCGAACTGGCGCGAATCGGCCGCGAGCTGCTTGAATTCATCGACGCCCAGCGCGCCGGCGAACAGCGCATCCCAGCGCGCCTCCATGCTGCGTCCGGCGTCGGCGAGCGCGTCCTGCGCGGGCATGGCTGCGTCGAGCGTGTTGAGCACCTTGGTGGCGGCGCGCTCGGTCAGGCTGGCGACGTATTCGAGCCGGTCCTGCACCGCGACGATCTGCGACGAGGCCGCCGTGAGCGCGTCGTCGTAGCCGAGTTCGCCGAGCGAATCGTGCATCAGGCGCACGATGCCGCCCAGGCGGTCGTACATCGGCTTGCACGGTCCGCCTTCAAGCGCGGCGTCTTGCCCGGCCGGCAAGCTGGCGACTGGTTCCGGTGTTTCCCAGCCGGCTTTGGCGGCGGGCTGCTCCGGCGTTTCCCAGCCGGCCTTGGCGGCGGGCTTCTCGGGTGTTTCCCAGCCGGATTTGGCGGCGGGCTTCGCTGGCGTTTCCCAGCCGGCCTTGGCGGCGGGCTGCTCTGGTGTTTCCCAGCCGGCCTTGGCGGCGGGCTGCTCTGGGGTTTCCCAGCCGGCCTTGGCGGCGGGCTGCTCTGGCGTTTCCCAGCCGGCCTTGGCGGCGGGCTGCTCTGGGGTTTCCCAGCCGGCCTTGGCGGCGGGTTGCTCTGGCGTTTCCCAGCCGGCCTTGGCGGCGGGCTGCTCTGGCGTTTCCCAGCCGGCTTTGGCGGCGGGCTGCTCTG
>JAZKIN010000206.1:141-34164 GCA_040384885.1 Pseudomonadota bacterium
TTGCTCGCTTCGACCTTGCCGTTCGGGATCAGCGCGCAATACGCGGCCTTGCTCGCTTCGACCTTGCCGTTCGGGATCAGCGCGCAATACGCGGCCTTGCTCGTCTCGACATGGCCGTTGGGAATCAGTGCGCAGTACGCTGCAGCGCCGGCCGCTTTTTGCCCAGGGATCATCGCGCAGTAGGCGCTGTCGTTCAAACGCGGCCGGTCCATGTCGCTAAAGGTCGCGTCGAAGATCGCCTGGCTGCGCGCCGCGACTTCTTCGTGCTCCTGCCCGCTGCTTTCGTCACCGAGGCCGAGGTAGGGATTGTGATGCAGGAAGTAGCCGAACACGTGCTCGCAATCGGCGGCGTATTTGACGGTGTCGAGAATGTGATAGTGCCAAAACATATCAGCGGCGACCGAGGGGGCGATCGCTTCCTCCGGATACATTTTCGCCAGATGCAGGAAGCGGCGGTATTCGGCTTCGGCGCCGTCGGCCTGCGCGGCGGTCCAGCCTTCGCCCGATTCCACATGCATCAATTTGGTTTTGATCTGGTTGAAGTCGAGGGCGTAGATGGCGGCGATTTCTTTAGTTGGAAACATTTTGATGGTCCTTTAAGTTTGTGAGTTTTGGTTACAACGACGGCGATTTTCTACCGCGCTAACGCCCATCCATTTTGCGAAAAAGGAGGTGCGTGGCGTGCGAATCAAAACGGGTTGGGAGTTGTTGAACCTAGTTAAGATGAAGCCATTCTTGCTTACGATACGGCTAGTTAACTTGATCTTAATCAATCATTGTTCAGTCGAATCTTACGCAGGGCGATTTCTCTTACGGCCTGCTAGGACGGGCGGCGTAGGAAGGCACGCGCATTGAGGCGCGCTTACAACAACCGCGTGCGGGTGCGAATTATTGAATTGTGTCGACCGCTTTGTGCGCGGGGAAATCGACACTGTCGGCCGACTCGGCGTCGTCGTCTTCGTTGCCGACGGGCAGGGAAACCGCGATGGTTGTGCCATCGCCGGCGCCGCTGATGATGGCGAAGGTTCCGCCGAGAATGTTGATGCGTTCTTCGATGCCAACCAGGCCGAACGAGGCCGGTTTATGGCGCCCGCTCGCGAGCAGGCCGACGCCGTTGTCGTGGACGGTCATGGCGATGCGCCCGCCATCCATGCGCAGCTCGACCCTGACCTTGCTGGCGCGCGCGTGGCGCAAAATATTGCTCAGCGATTCCTGCAAGATCCGGAACAGCGCCGTCGCGACATGGTCGCTGACGCGGATGTCGTGGTCGTTCTCGACGAGCTCGCAGGCGATGCCGGTGCGGCGCCGGAAGTCGGCGACCTGCCAGTCGACGGCCGCGTTCAAGCCGAGGTCGAGCACGTTGGGGCGCAGGTCGTTGATGATCTGGCGCACGCTTTTGATCGTCGCGTCGATCTGCGACAAGGTCCAGTGCGCGCGCGCGTGCAGGCGCGGATGGCGGTTGCGCGTGCGCGAGGCGAGCATGTCGGCCTCGATGCGCAGCGCCAGCAGGTTCTGGCCGAGGTCGTCGTGGATCTCGCGCGCGATGCGCTTGCGCTCGCCCTCCTTGATGTTCTCGGCGTGCGCGGCGAGGCGGCGCAGGTTCTGGTGCGACAGCTGCAGCTTGGCCTGGCTGTCGCGCAATTCGCGCGTCATGCCCTTGGCCATCTTGATGGCGCGGTGGCGCGAGGTCGAGAGGGTGTCGAACAGGGCGTACAGGAGCATCGAGCTGATGAAGCCGGCCAGCATCGCCAGCCACGGGAAATAGGCGTCGAAGCCCGTGTACAGCTCGTCCTTGCCGGTGCTGAAGGTGGCGTTCCAGGTGCGGCCGTTGAAGTCGATCGGCAGCGTGGTCGTGAAGCGGTCGGCGTGCGCGCGGTTCGCGGCCGATGCGCCCTCGACGTAGTCGCTGTCGAACAGCACGCGCCCGCCGAGCGCGTGGTCGGGCGTGCGCCGGTCGAAGCCTGCGCCGTTGTCGACCAGCGTCAGGCGCACGTCGCTGACGGGCATCTCGTCGAGCACGCCCTGCACCAGTTTGGGCACGCTGAAGGCGATGCCGACGGTGCCGAGGTAGGCGGCGCGGCGCTGCTCGACCGTGCCGACGGGCATGCCGGGGCGGTAGATCGGCAGCCGCATGCCGAGCCCGGCGCGCTTGGGCTTGGAGATCGCCGCGATCGGCCGGCCCGAGGTGATCAGGGTGCCGTTGTCGCGTGAACTCATCAGCACCGCCGTGGCCTGCCCGACGGCCAGGATGTCGAGCCCGAGCGTGCGCTTCCAGTGCGTCGCCTCGGGCTCGCCGTAGACGATGACGGAGTAGTCGGCGCGGCGCCCGGCCGGGAAGATCTGGAAGCTCGAGGCCGGCTCGCCCTTGGCCGCGAGCACCGCGCGCTGGCCCTGCTCGAACGCGGGGCGGTCGGCCTCGCGTACGTACTGGGCGAAATTGATGGTTTCGATGGCGGGGAAGTAGCGTTCCATCGACAGCCCGCTGACATAGGCGTGGAACTGGCGCCCGGTCAGCGGCTCGCTGGTGGCGAACAGGCTGGCCGCGCCGCGCAGCACGTTGGTGTACGACTTGATGCGCGCGCTGATCGTGTTTTGCGCATTGCGCGCGTGGTTCGCGAAGCGCTCTTGCGAATCGCTCTCGATCGATTTCGAGGTCGCGAAATAGAACAGCAGGCCGACCGCGAGCGACAAGGGCACGCCGAGCCAGAAGCCGGAGCGCGCGACCGACAGTGATTTCATCCGATCATTAAAAAGGGGCATTGCTATTGCTTTCATCGTGCTGCGCCAGCCATGCGGGCCGCGGTGGTGCAAGGGTATGAACTTACCGAAGATTACATTTTAGTGTACCAAGCAAAACTAATAGGTTCAAATGATGGCCTACTCTTACTTCTCCCGGACGCCAATAAAAATCCCGCTGCGGTCCGGGACGGCAGCGGGATTGTTGTGGGCGCTAATTTACTTGCTAAAACTGTCTTTGAGCGTCGTGATCCGGTTGAACACCGGTTTGCCCGGCCGCGAATCGACGCGGTCGGCCACGAAGTAGCCGTGCCGCTCGAACTGGAAGCGCTGGTCGGCCTGCGCCTCGGACATGCCCGGCTCGAGGTAGGCGGTGACCACTTCGAGCGCGGCCGGGTTGAGCGTGAGCTTGAAGTCCTTGCCGCCGGCGTCGGGCTGGGCGTCGGTGAACAGGCGGTCGTACAGCCGCACCTCGGCCTCGAGCGCGGTGTCGGCGCTGACCCAGTGGATGTTGCCCTTGACCTTGTAGTTGGCGCTGCCCTCGGTGCCCGATTTGCTGTCTGCGAAATAATTGCAGTGCACGGCCGTGGGATTGCCGTCGGCATCCTTGTCGAAGCCGGTGCACTCGACCACGTAGCCATAGCGCAGGCGCACGCGGCTGCCCGGGGTCTCGCCGCTCGGCGGGGTCAGCCGGAAGTAGCCCTTGCTCGGCACCTCCATGAAGTCCTCCTGCTCGATCCACAGGGTGTTGGTGATCGGGAAGGTGCGCACGCCGCGCTCGGGCAAGTGGGGATGCACGGGCGAGCTGCAGGCGACGCTCTCGCCGGCCGGGAAGTTGTCGATGATCAGCTTGAGCGGGCGCAGCACGGCCGTCGCGCGCGCCGCCTTCGGATCGAGGTCGTCGCGCAGGCTGCCCTCGAGCACGCTCATGTCGATCCAGCCGTCGGCCTTCGACACGCCGATGCGCTCGCAGAACAGCTGGATAGCTTCGGGCGTGTAGCCGCGCCGGCGCAGGCCGACGATGGTCGGCATGCGCGGGTCGTCCCAGCCGCTGACGATGCCCGCGTCGACCAGTTCGCGCAGCTTGCGCTTGCTGGTGACGACGTAGGTCAGGTTCAGGCGCGAGAACTCGTACTGGCGCGGCACCGGCTGGGCGAAGAAGCCGCCCTCGGCCAGGGTGGCCAGCAGCCAGTCGTAGAACGGGCGGTGGTCCTGGAATTCGAGCGTGCACAGCGAATGGGTGATGTGCTCGAGCGCGTCCGAGATCGGGTGCGTGTAGTCGTACATCGGATAGATGCACCAGGCGTCGCCCGTGCGGTGGTGGTGCGCATGGCGGATCCGGTAGATGGCCGGGTCGCGCATGTTCATGTTGGGCGAGGCCATCGCGTCTTCGGAAATCTTCGCGCGCACGATGTGCTCGCCGTCCTTGTACTTGCCCGCCTTCATGTCGCGGAACAGGGCGAGCGACTCGGCCGGCGCGCGGGAGCGGAACGGCGAATCGGTGCCGGGGTTGCCGAAGTCGCCGCGGTTGGCCTTGATCTGCTCGGCGCTCTGGCTGTCGACATAGGCGTGGCCGGCCGTGATCAGGTACTCGGCCATCAGGTACAGTTGCTCGAAATAGTCGCTCGCGTAGTGCAGGTGGGTTTGCACGCCGTCGACGTCGGGTGCGGGCTGCTCCCAGCTGAAGCCGAGCCATTGCACGCTGTCGATGATCGTGTCGACGTATTCCTGGTCTTCTTTGGCCGGGTTGGTGTCGTCGAAACGCAGGTGGCAGCGGCCGCCGAAGTCGCGCGCGAGGCCGAAGTTGACGCAGATCGACTTGGCGTGGCCCACGTGCAGGTAGCCGTTGGGCTCGGGCGGGAAGCGCGTGATCACCGGCGGCAGCCCGGCGCGCGCGTGGGTGCCGGCCGCGAGGTCGGTCTCGATAATCGCACGCAGGAAATTAGAGGACGGCGCGTTCGGCGCGGCGGCCGCTTTGTTTTTTTCGTTGCTCATGAATTAATGCTTCTGAAATGATCGGGTTGGCGCATTTTACCGTAGCGGCGCCCGGAAACGGCATTCGCCGACCACCACATGGTGCTAGCGCGGGCGCGCTGCGCTGAATTGGCGCTTGGGTCGCCTCAGAAATCGTGTCGATAAAAACTTAAATGCAAAAAAACCAACATCGTCCTCGCGCATGGCTCGGCGCCCCCGCGTTGACCCATAGAACCTTAGCTCATAGCAACTGTTCTATGGGTCCCCGCCTTCGCGAGGACGATGTTGGTTTGGATTTTCCAAGGTATCGGCCTTGCGATTTCTGCCACGTTGAACCGTGGTTCCGCAGTTGGCAAGCCGCCGGAACCGGCACGGGAACTCGCGTTCTATAGGATAATCCGGGATTATCGATTCGCGGCCGACGCCGGAGCTTGCTTTATGGAAAACTTATACGCCGTCCTCGGCGTCGCGCCCAACGCCACCGACGACGAGATCAAGAAGGTCTACCGCTCGCTCGCGATGCGCTATCATCCCGACCGCAACGACGCGCCCGGGGCCGAGGTGCGCTTCAAGAGCATCACCAAGGCCTACGAGATCCTGTCGGACCGCGCCAAGCGCGACGAGTACAACCAGAGCGTGAACCACCGCATCATCATCGACGCCGAAGCCGAGGCGTACGAACTGTGGCGCTCGCTGTTCAGCCTGAACGGCGTCACGCTGCCGGCCTGAGCCGCGCTCGACCACATCATATGCAGCACAACACGCACCACAACAGGACACGATCATGAAAAGAGTACATCCCGAATTCGCCTACCAGTCGCGTGAGCTCGGCGGCCAGATCGACGGCATTCTGGGCGATCCGCCCAACCGCAAGAACTACCAGATGATGCAGGACGCGCTGGCGGCCGAATACGCGGGCGGCGGCGGCATCGAGGACGTCAACATGATGAGCTTCGCGCTGGTCGACCACATCAGCTTCAGCGATCCCAAGGGCCTGCTCGCCGAGAGCGCCGAGTACGAGGGGGGCGATCCGGCCAAGGTGTTCGGCATGGCCGCCTGCGCGGGCCAGGCCGAAATGTACGACGCGATCACGCGCAACCATCCCGAGCTCGCGCGCCAGGCCATCATCACCGCCTTCCTGTTCAAGCACCCGCGCAAGTGGGAGGCCGACGACCAGTCGCTCGACCAGCTGGCCAAGGACGACGACGGCGAGGAGAACAACCGCGACTACGACGACGAGGACAGCGACGTCACCGACGACTTCGCCAATATGTTCGACCAGGACGGGGAATAAGCATGACCGACAGCAGCAAGGACACCAAGGCGATGCTCCCGGCGCTCTCGAAGCAGGTCAGCGAACTGGTGCTGGCCGGCTCGCTGCAGCACGCCGAGCAAGCCTTCTCCGACGCCGTCGAAACCCACGGCGACCTGGCCGTGGTCGACCTGATCGCCGGGCTGGCGCCGCAGGTGACGGCGCTGCACCTGTCCGGCTTTGACGGCGGCAAGACCTCGCTGGCGACGCTCTTGGTGCCGCCCAAGGCCTGGGCCGACAGCCTCGCCTTCGTCGCCGCGACCTGGTCGGACGACCACATCGAGGACGACCCCGAGCGCGTCGCCGAGTCGCTGTTCGCGCACGTGCACGGCATCGTGTTCTCGGCCGACGACCAAGAGCGCCGCCACGAGCTGCTGGCCGAGGCCTCGGCCACCGACCACGGCGCGACGGTGTTCGCGATCCTGTTCTCGATGGCGCCGAAGGAAATCCTCGAGGTCGCCGCCGAGATCATCGCCAAGGGCCCGTACATCACGGGCCAGACCTCGTCCGACTCCGACCTCGTGCCGCTGGCGATCGAACTGGCCAAGGCCAGCGAGGACGGCTGGGACCGCGCCCTGTTCGAATTGTTCCCCGACTTCCGCCACAGCGGCGACCTGGCCGACGCCGAATTCAGCGACGACCCGGACGAGGAGCCTAAGTTCCTGCAGCGCTCGACCAAGGAATTGCTGTACCGGCTGCGCAAGCAGGTGCCGTCGACGCGCAGCAGCGTGCCCAAGCGCGGTTCGCGCAAGAGCATCGGCACGGATATTTTCTCGTGACGGCGGCCAAGGCGTCGTCCAAGGCGCGCAAGCCGGCCGCCGATGCGGTCGATGCGGCAGTTGTTGCGCCGCCGCCCGCGGCCGCGCAACAACTGCCGGCGCTGGTCGCCGAGCGCTTGCCGCGGCTGGTGCGGGCGATCCGTTGCCTGAGCGCGCGCGGGGTCGAGGACGAGGCCGTGATGCTGGCCGACGAGCTGGCCGGCATCACCGCCATGGTGGCCGAGAAATTCACCAACGATAAAACCGCCGACGGCATCGCGCGCGCCTACTTTTTGACCGTGGGCGGGGTCTCGCTCGGGCTCGAGCACGTGCTCGGGCACGAAAGCGACGAGGCCGCGCTCGATTTTCTGGTCGAGCACGGTGCCGAGCACGCGTTCCAGGTCGGGTTCCGTCTCGTGCGCGAACTGTCGCAGCTGCCCGAGGACGCTTTGTTGGGCGAATACGACAACGACCCGGTCTACCTGCAGCGCCGCCTCAAGGAATTGTTCTCCGACCTGTGCAGCGCCGACCCGGGCCAGAACTGGTCGGGCCCCGAGCGCTACGCGGCGCAACTGCTGCAGCGCAAGCAGGTGCAGGCGGTCGTGTTCGCGGCCAACTGGCTGCGCCGCCACCACCACAACGGCCCCATCAGCGACCCCGACCTCAACGCCGAGGGCGTGCTCGCGGTGGCCGTCATTTTCGCGATCGAGGGCGGCGGGCGCATCGTCGCGCGCACCGGGCAGAAGGAGTTCGAGCGCTTCGTCAAGAGCGTGCGCAAGAACAAGCCCGACTTCGAGGCCGGTTGGGCCGCACTGCTGGCCAAGGTGCCGCCGCAGCACCAGCCGGTGCTGGCCGAGCGCATCGAACAGTACCGCACGCATTGCACCGTGATCGAAAAAATCGGCAGCCGCACGGCCATGAAAACCCTGTTCGCCGAATTCGAGAACTATGCGGGCTCGGAGCTCGACGCCGACTATTCCTAAGCCGTTTGATTTATGTTAGGGTGCAGTTCTTGCCCTTTTTATAATCCAATCAGAGACCATGGACAATCAAAACCCTTACTCCCCACCGATGACCGACCTGACCAAGCCGGTCCAGAACGCCGAAATGGAACTGGCCGGCCGCGGTTCGCGCTTGGGCGCCGCGCTGATCGACGGCGTCATCAGTATGATCTATGCCATCCCACTGTTCATGGTGTTCGGCGGCATGGAGTCGATGCGCAGGGGCGAGAACCTGCCGTTCATGTCGCTGGCGATATTCAGCGTGCTGAGCATCGCGGCCTATACGCTGGTGCATGGTTATTTCCTCAAAGCCAACGGGCAGACGGTCGGCAAGAAAATCGTCGGCATCCGGATCGCTAACCTCGAGGGCAACAATCCCGGACTTCCGCACATCCTCCTCAAGCGTCTCGTGCCCGTCGCCTTGCTCAGCGTAATTCCCGGCATCGGCCCGTTCATCGCCTTGATCGATGCCTTGTTCATTTTCCGCTCGGACAAGCGTTGCCTGCACGACCTGATCGCCGGCACCCAGGTGGTGGTGGCCAAGTAAGCGCTTGACACGCGGCGGACAGGGCGCCACGCGCCCCGTCCGCCGCGATCGTTACATCTGCTTGAACAAGTGGGCGTACAACGGGCTCACGCGCAAGCGCTCGCTGCGCTTGTGCAGCGTGAGTACCGTTTTTCCCGCCTCGTCGCGCGCGGCGCTGGCGATGCAGCCGGCATTGACCACGGTGCCGCGGTGCACCTGCCAGAACTGCTTGTCGTCCAGCTGCGGCAACAACTCCTTCAAGCTCGTCCGGATCAGCGCCTGTCCCGTTTCGGTGACCACGTTGACATACTTGTCGAGCGCCTCGAAATACACGACCTCCCCGATCGGAATCATGCGCACCTGGTTGCCCACGGCGGCCCGGATGATGCTCAGCCGTTCGCACGGCGTCGGCGCCGGCAGCAGCGCGCGCATGGAGCCCAGCAGCGCCGCGAGCTCGTCGCCGCCCGCCGGCCCGGGCCGCTGCAGCCGTTGCCGCAGGCGTTCGACGGTCTTGCCGAGGCGCTCGTCGCTGACCGGTTTGAGCACATAGTCGGCCGCCGCGTGTTCGAATGCGGCCAGCGCGTAGTCGTCGTAGGCGGTCACGAACACGATCTGCGGGAACGCCCGCCCGTCCGGCCATTGCTCGGCCAGTTCCTCGGCCGCCTCTAGGCCCGTCATGCCGGGCATTTTGATGTCGAGGAACATGATGTCGGGCTGCAGGGCGAGGCCTTGGGCCACGGCCTCGACCCCGTTGAGGCAGGTGGCCACGATCGCCAGTTCGGGCCACAAGCGCCGCAGGGCCGCGGCCAGCGTCGCGGCCAGGATGGGTTCGTCTTCGGCGATCAGGGCGCGCATGGGCTCTCCTTTACTGTGTTGCGATGGGCAGGGTGAGGCAGGCGACGGCGCCGCCGCCGGTGACGTTCTGTTCCAGGCTCAGGCCGGCGCCAGGCCCGTACAAGGCCAACAGGCGCGCGCGGGTGTTGGCCATGCCCATGCCATGGCCGGGTTTGCCCTGGCCCGCGTGCAGGCCGAGCCCGCTGTCTGCCACGCGCAGGCGCAGCAGCGCGCCGTCGTGGCTGGCCTCGACGGCGATGTGGCCGCCGTCGATCTTCGGTTCGAGCCCGTGCGTGATCGCGTTCTCGACCAGCGGCTGGAGCAGCATCGGCGGCAACGAGACACCGCGCAGGGTCTCGGGCAGGGTCAGCGCATAGCTCAGGCGCGCGCCCATGCGCACCGACATCAGGCCCAGGTAGGCCTCCATCAGCGCGAACTCCTGCGCCAGCGTGGTGGCGCCGGCGCGCGAGGAGCCGAGCGTGGCGCGCAGGTACTGGATCAGCTGGTCGAGCATGCGCTGGGCGCGCTCCGGGTCGAGCGCGATCAGGCCTTGCAGGTTGGCCAGGGTATTGAACAGCATGTGCGGCTCTATCTGCGCCTGCAACAGTTGCAACTGGGCCTGGGTGGCTTGCAGCATGGTCTGGTCGGCGCGGTGTTTTTCCTGCTCGATCGCCTCGCGCGCGATGATCATGCGTTCCCGGCTCGTGAAGACGAGGGTCAGGCACGAGGATGCGACCAGCGTGAAGGTGAACATCGACCAGGATGGATTGATTTCGACGCCGAGCAGGCGGCCTGCAAGCTTGCTGCCGCCGTAGTACGCCAGCGGGACGAAGAACAGGGTGACCGCAAGGAACGGACCCCAGCGGATCGGCATCGGCTTGCGCCAGATGTTAAGACGAAACAGGTCGATCGGCGCCCAGGCCAGTATGCCGATGCACAGCGACACGACGAGGTTAGGGAGGAACATGTGCTGCCTGCCCACCACCAGGCTGATCAATAAGGCGCAGATGGTGCAGAGGACGACGGTGTAGACGCCGTCGAGCAGGAAGTGTTTGATCGGGAAGGCTGGGCGCATGGCGGGGCTCGGTAAAGGTTGGCTATCCATGTCGGTAGCTTGTGGTTCCGATTGTGGCGCCGGGCGCGCATGAAGGCGCGTGGTTTGCGACGAAACGGGCCCGTGTGGCGCCCAAAGTGGAACTTTGTCGACCGCAAGCGAAGTCAGTCCGCGTCCTGGCGCGCGCACGCAATGGCGCCACCATGCACCGAACGGAGCAAACCAACATCGTCCTCGCGCATGCGGGGACCCATAGAACGCTGGCGCTGAGCAACTGTTCTATGGGTCCCCGCATGCGCGAGGACGATGTAGTGGTAGTGGTTGTGGTAATGGTGGTGGTGCTAGGCGTCGGTTCGCGCATTGTGGTGCCATCAACCTTCGGCCGCAACTTACGCCGGTTTCGCGGATCGAACAGGTTTGGCACTTCCGTGCCTGACAAGGAGGAATGACCATGCTGCAAGCAAATGAAATCCAACAAAGGTTCAACCGTGTCGAGCAAGCCATCGGCCAGGCCGCGCAAACGAGCCTGAACGAGGCCACCACGCCGCCCCAGCTTAAAGACTGCATCCAAAAGCTCGACCGCCAAACCAGCCTCGCCAAAGAGGTCATCCAGTCGGGCGACCAGTCGCGCATCCGCCAGTGCGTCGAAGACCTCGAAATGCTCGGCGACGAGGCCAAGCGTGTGTGCGGCACCTCGGCCCAGGTGGCGCCGCACTTGAAAGAGGCGGTGATCCGGGTGCACGACGAGCTGTCCGACCTCAAGCATCAATTGCACTAGGAGGGCAGGGTTGGGCCGAGGCGGCCGCGCCAAGGCGGGGCGCCAAGGCGGCGCCTACAGCACGCCGCCGGCGCGCAGCTGTGCGATCTCGGCTTCGCTGCGCCCGAGCACCTCGCGCAGCACTTCGTCGGTGTGCTGGCCCAGCAGCGGCGGGGCGCGGTGCGCCGTGGTCGGCGTGGCCGACAGCTTCATCGGGCTGCGCACGAGCGTAACCTTGCCCGCGCTCGGGTGGTCCATCTCGATGGCCACGCCGCGCGCCTTCACTTGCGGGTTCTCGAACACATCGCCGATGTCGTTGATCGGACCGCACGGCACGCCGGCCGCCTCGAGCTGGTCGATCCACTCGGCGCGGGTGCGTGTCTTGACCATCTCGGCGAGCAGGGGCACGAGGATGTCGCGGTGCCGCACGCGCAGCGGATTGGTCGCGAAGCGCGCGTCGGCGCCGAGGTCGGGACGCGCCCCGACATCGACGAATTTCTGGTACTGGCTGTCGTTGCCGGTGGCGACAATGATGTGGCCGTCGCCGCAGGCGAAGGTCTGGTAGGGCACGATGTTCGCGTGCGCGTTGCCCATGCGCTTAGGCGGCTTGCCGCTGTTGAGGTAGTTGCTGCCCATGTTCGCCAGCATCGCCACCTGCACGTCGAGCAGCGCCATGTCGATGTGCTGGCCCTCGCCGGTGCGGTCGCGGTGGGTCAGCGCGGCGAGCACGGCCACCGTCGCATACATGCCGGTCATCAGGTCGGTGATCGCCACGCCGGCCTTTTGCGGGCCGCCGCCGGGCAGGTCGTCGCGCTCGCCCGTGATCGACATCAGCCCGCCCATGCCCTGGATCAGGAAGTCGTAGCCGGGGCGGTGCGCGTAGGGCCCGTCCTGGCCGAAGCCGGTCACCGAGCAGTAGACCAGGTCGGGCTTGAGCGCCTTGAGCGTGTCGTAATCGAGGCCGTAGCGTTTCAGGTGGCCGACCTTGAAATTCTCGAGCACCACGTCGCACTGGCTCGCCAGTTCGCGCAGCAGGGCCTGGCCCTCGGCGCTGGCGATGTCGACCGTGACCGAGCGCTTGCCGCGGTTGGCGGACAGGTAGTAGGCGGCCTCGCTGGTATTGTTGCCGTCGGCGTCGCGCGCGTACGGCGGACCCCAGGCGCGCGTGTCGTCGCCGACCAGCGGGCGCTCGATCTTGATCACGTCGGCGCCGAGGTCGGCCAGGTTTTGCGCGCACCACGGGCCGGCGAGCACGCGGCTCAGGTCGAGCACGCGGATGTGGCCCAGCGCGGTCGGCAGGGCGGGGGTGCTGCGGGGCGTAGCTGGAAGCTCGTTGGACACGCTTTAATTTCCTATTTGTTCTGTGGCGGCGGGCCGCACGGCGGCCGCAGCGGCCCGCGTCGCGGCGGCCGGGCCAAAGCCGAGCGTGCCGGCGGCGCCGCGCGCGATGCATTGGACGATGCGCGACTGCGGCCGCAGCGCGTCTTCGATGAGCGCGAGCGCGCGCTGCGGTTCGGCCGCGCCGCACATGAAGATGTCGGCCGCGGCGAAGCCGAATTCGGGCCAGGTGTGGATCGAGATGTGCGACTCGGCCAGCAGCAGCACGCCCGTGACGCCCTGCGCCTCGCCGAAGCTGTGGAAGTGGCTGTGCAAAATCCGGGCGCCGGCCGCCAGCGCGCTCGCGCGCAGCAGGCGGTCGATCGCCTCGCAGCAAACGAGCTTGTCGGCGCCCACGCCATACAGGTCGGCCAGCAGGTGGCTGCCGGCCGGACGGTGGTGCTGGATGCTCACTTGTGGCCGCCGCCGCCGTAGCTGCCGCCGCTCGAGCGCGTGCTCCAGACGCTGCCGGGGCCCGATTTCTTGGTCGAGCCGGCCATCGAGCTCCAGCTCAGCACGGTGACCACGGCCGTGACCACGAGCGCGTAAATGAAATAACCCTTAGTCATTGTTTGCGCCATCTTTCTTTTTGATGCGGCTCAGCTCATACGGCAGCCAGATCGCCAGTCCGCCCAACAGCAGGTAGATCGCGGTGCGCCCGAAATTGAACATCAGCGGGATCGCGTTGAGCAGCGCGAGCCAGATGAAGAATTTGACGCAGGTGCTACCGGTCGAGGCCGGCTTGGCGGGCGCCGCCGGCGCGCCGCTCGCGCCCTTGCCGAACCACGCGGCGACTTGGTCGAAGGCGACCGCGGTCGAACGGGTCCAGTTCAGTTCGTTGCCGGACAACTCGGCCGCGAGGCTGCTGCTGCCGCGTTCAAATTCATAGACCTGCACCGCGTCGCCGGCCGCCACGCGCCAGTTGAAGGCGCCCGCGACAAAGGCGACGCGCGCCTCGTAGTCGTACAGTTTGTCGTAGCTGGCCTTGTCGAGCGTGGCGCTCTCGCCGCCGGTGGCGTTCCATTCGGGCCAGGTGTCGAGCACCTCGGCGTACGACCAGCCCTCGTCGGTCTCGACCAGCCACTTGAAGCCGGCCTGCGGGTTGTAGAGCAGGTATTCGGTCCAGGCGCTGTCCTCGTCGTCGAGCCGGCGCATCAGGCCGATGATCGTGTAGTCCTTGCCGCCGATCTTGCCGAGCGCGCCCAGCGCGAGCGTGGTCTGCTCGCTCTCGACGCGTTCGCCCGCGGCCAGCACGGTCGCCTCGGGGCCGGCCGCGTCGAGCTGCGCCTGGCAGGCCGGGCACACCAGCTGGGTCGTCACGCCGGGCAGGTACTTGATGCCGCCGCCGCAGGACGGACAGTCGAGCACGTCGAGCTTGCCGCGGTACCTGCCGGCGCTGGCTTTGATTTGTTCGTCGTCGCGCAGCAGCTGGCACTGCAGCTGCTCGAGCTTGACGGCCTTGCCGCGGTAGGCGGTCGGCAGCTCGGCGTCGGAATAATCGAGCGTGAGGAAGGCGTCGCCGGCGCGCAGGTCGACCGTGCGCGACTGCCAGCCCTGGCCCACCTTGAACGGCAGCTCGCCCTGGCCGCCGATGCAGTCGGCCACGCGGTGGTCGGCCACGGTGTAGCGCACGCCGCTGAAGCTGTAGTGCTGGGCAGGCGCGATCTGCCCGAACGGCACCACGCTGCCGTCGACGTCGCTCTCGACGGTGACCATGTACTGGCCGCTGGCGTCGCCGAGCCAGCCGTTGCTGGCGTCGTCGAACAGCAGGAACCACTCGTTCCACATGCCGTGCGTGTAGCGCAGCTGGATGCGCCCGACCACCGTGAACTGGCGGCCCTCGAACACACCGGCGGTGTTGATCTGGATCGGCGAATAGTCTTCGAGCACCGAGGCCATCTTGCCCAGGTCCTGGACCGCGCCGGCATCCTTGATGACGGCGGCCTGGCAGAATTCGCACACGGCCATGACGGACGCGTGCGATTTGAACTTGACGGGCGCGCCGCAGCCGGGACAGAGAACTGTTTGCATCGGCCGTGCTTAGCCGATCAGTTTCTTGAGCAGTTCGGCCTTGGTGCTGTCGTAGTCGGCGGCCGAGATCAGGCCCTTGTCGAGCAGGCCCTTGAGCTTGAGCAGGCGGTCCTCGATCGGTTCGGCCGCCGGCGCCGCGGGCTGCTGCTGATTTTGCTGCGGCTGCTGCTGGCCGAAGGCGTTGCCCATGCTGTGGGCCATGGTCTGGCCGATCGCCATGCCGGCGCCCATGCCCGCGCCCATGCCGGCCAGGCCGCCCTCGTTCTGGGCCGCGAGCGGGATCGAGCTGGCGACCTGGAACTGGGTGAAGCCGCCCATCTTGGAGGCCGACAGGCCGCCCTTCATGCCGGCGGCGATGCGCTCGTCGAGCGCGGCCTGCAGCTCCTCGGGCAGGCTGACCGAGGCGACGTTGAATTCGTCGAGCCCGATGCCGTAGCGGCCGAACGCGGTCGCCAGGCCGCCCTTGATCTGCTCGGCCATGAGGGTCTGGTTGGCCGCCATGTCGAGGAAGGGCACGTTGCCGCCGCCGAGCGAGCTGGCCATGGTCGCGAGCATGATGCCGCGCAGCTGGTCCTCGACCTCGTCGCGCGTGTAGACTTCGCGCGTGCCGCTGATCTCGGTGAAGAAAACGCGCGGGTCGGCGATCCGGTACGAGTACATGCCGAAGGCGCGCACGCGGATCATGTCGAAGTCCTTGTCGCGGATCGTGACCGGCTGCGCGGTGCCCCACTTGCGCCCGGTCTGGACGCGCGTGCTGAAGAAGTAGACGTCCGACTTGAAGGGCGAGTCGAAGAACTTGTCCCAGTTTTTAAGGTTGGTCAGCACCGGCAGCGTGTTGGTGGAGAGCTTGTGGGTGCCGGCGGCGAACACGTCGCAGATCACGCCCTCGTTGACGAACACCGCCATCTGCGATTCGCGCACGTTGAGGATCGCGCCGTTCTGGATCTCGAAGTCCTGCATCGGGAAGCGCCATGCGAGCACGCCCTCGGACTCCTCGTTCCATTGGAGGACGTCGATGAACTGTTTTCTGATGAATGAGCCGATAGACATGGTGTAGGTTCCTTTTGGTTCGTGGTGCGGTGCGTGGCGGCGGGGCGGGGCAGGCTTACGATATGCCGCCGGCGTTGATCAGGCCGATCGAGACCGAGATGGCGCCGAGCAGGCCGCCGAAGGCGCGGTTGTTGGCTTCCATCTGCTCTTTCGCGTTTTTGAGCAGGCGCGTGACGACCCCGAACACGAGCACCTGGATCACCATCGCGATGCCGGCCCAGACGAGGAATTCGGAATAATTTTTCGTGTGCATCATCGCAGAGGCGATCGGCAGCGAGAAGCCGATCAGGGTGCCGCCGAGGGCGAGCGCGGCCGCTTCGTTGCCTTGGCGAATAATCAGCACTTCGTCGTAGGACGTGATTGTGGTGTAAATGACAAAAAACACCGCGACCATCCCGATGCCCGTTAAAAGATACAGCAGATAGTTTAGGATGGGCGACACCGCATGCTCCTGAAAAAAATAGTCAGAATGACAAAGAACAATCTTAAAACAAATAAAGCGCAATGACCAAACGAATTTTGATACTTTCCGTGTTTGTCGTCGCGTCCTGTGGCCTCGCCTACGAACTGATCGCCGGGGCCCTGTCGAGCTACCTGCTGGGCGACTCGATCCTGCAGTTTTCGACCATCATCGGATGTTACCTGTTTGCCATGGGCGTTGGCGCCCATTTCTCGAAGTATGTCGAAGACCGGGATGTGCTGTCGCGCTTCATCGACATCGAGCTCGCCGTCGGCCTGGTCGGCGGGCTGTCGGCGGCGGTGCTGTTCATGACGTTTTCGTGGACCGAGGCGCCGTTCCGCACGGTGCTGTACGTGATGGTGTTCATGATCGGCGCGATGGTCGGCATGGAAATCCCGCTCGTGATGCGCGCGCTCAACGACCGCGACACGGGTTTTAGCGAACTGGTGAGCCGGGTGCTGACCTTCGACTACCTCGGCGCGCTGGCCGTGTCGGTGCTGTTCCCGCTGGTGCTCGCGCCCAAGCTCGGGCTCGTGCGTTCGGGATTTTTGTTCGGCATGCTCAACGTCGCGGTCGCGATGTGGACCCTGCACACCTTCCGCGCCGAGCTCGACAAGATGGCCGCGCGCGCGCTGCGCGCCTGCGCCGTGATGTGCGTGCTGGTGTTCGGCTTCGGCATGGCCGACCGCATGGTGCAGTGGGGCGAGCACGGCCTGTTCGGCGACGACATCGTGTACGCCACCAACACGCCCTACCAGCGGCTCGTGATCACGCGCTTCCACGAGGACCTGCGGCTGCACATCAACGGCAACCTGCAATTCTCCTCGCGCGACGAATACCGCTACCACGAGGCGCTGGTGCACCCCGCGCTGCAAACGCTGCCGTGGGCGCGCCGCGTGCTCGTGCTCGGCGGCGGCGACGGCCTGGCGCTGCGCGAGGTGCTGCGCTACCCGCAGATCGAGCACGTCACGCTGGTCGACCTCGACCCGGCCATGACGCACGCGTTCGCGACGCGCCCCGAGCTCGTCAAGCTGAACGGGGGCGCGCTGCGCGACCCGCGCGTGAAGGTGGTCAACGGCGACGCCGCAGTCTGGCTCAAGGGCAGCGCCGAGATGTTCGACGCCGCCTTCGTCGATTTCCCCGACCCGTCCAGCTTCGCGCTCGGCAAACTGTATTCGGTGCCGTTCTACGCGGGCCTCAAAAACCACGTGGCCGCGAAAGGCCTGATCGTGGTGCAGGCGACCTCGCCGTTCTTCGCGCCGCACGCCTACTGGACGGTCGACGCGACGCTGCGCGAAGTCGGCATGCGCACCCACCCCTACCATGTGTACGTGCCCTCGTTCGGCGAGTGGGGTTTCATTCTCGCCTCGCCCGAGGGCGGCTTCACGCCGCCGTCGAGCTACCGGCTGCCGATGCGCTTCCTCGACGCCGAGACCACGCGCGCGATGTTCACCTTCCCGCCCGACATGCAGCCGCTCAAGATGGAACCGAACCGGCTCAACACGCAGTCGCTGGTGCGCGAATTCGAGCGCGACTGGAAAACGGTGATGCGCTGATGGAGCGCCGCGCCTTCCTCGCCTGGAGCGCCGCCGCCGGCGCCACCGCCGTGGCCGGCCCGGCCGCGTTTTTGCGCTGGCAGGAGATCGCGCCGGTGCTCCATTATCCGGGCCTTGAAGAGGGCCACTTCCTGCGCCGTGGTGGACGCCTGCCGCCGCCGTCCGAGGTCATCGAGACCGACATCGTGATCCTCGGCTCGGGCGTGGCGGCCGTCAGCGCGGCCTGGAAGCTCGGCCGCGCGGGGCACAAGGACGCGCTCATGATCGACGGCCCTGAGCCGTTCGGCAACGCCGCCGGCGGGCGCTTCGGCGAGCTGGCCTATCCGACCGGCGCCCACTACCTGCCGCTGCCCACGCCCGAGTCGGTGCACGTGCGCGAGATCCTGGCCGACCTCGGCCTGCTCGCCGGCGACGCGCTGGCCGAGGCGCCAAGCTACGACGAGCGCTACCTGCTGCACGGGCCGGCCGAGCGCATCCTGGTCGCCGGCCAGTGGCAGGAGGGGATGCTGCCGACCGAGGGGCTGGCGCCGTCCGAACTTGCCGAGCAGCACCGCTTCTTCGGCGAGATGGAGCGCATCGGCGCGCTGCGCGGCGCCGACGGGCGGCGCTTCTTCGTGCTGCCGGCGCAGCACGGCTCGACCGACCCGGCCTGGGACCAGCTCGACGCGCTGACCTTCAAGCAGTGGCTCGAGCAGAACAACTTCCGCGCGCCGTCGCTGCACTGGTATGCGGACTACGGCTGCCGCGACGACTACGGCACGGGCTACGAGCACGTGTCGGCCTGGGCCGGCCTGCACTATTTTTGCTGCCGCGCAGGCGCCAAGGCCGCCAACGCGGGCGAGGGCGCGCTGCTGACCTGGCCCGGCGGCCTGTCGGAGCTGGTCGGCGCGATGGCGCAGCGCTCTGGCGTGGCGCGCAGGCGCGGCAGCGCGGCCAAGCTGCGCAAGGTCGACGGCGGGGTCGAGGTGCTGTGCTTCGCGCTCGAGGGCGGGGTCGCGCGCACTTGGCTGGTCAAGGCGCGCAAGGCGATCTGCGCGATGCCGCTGCAGGTGGCCGCGCGCGTGGTCGAGTCGATCGGCGACTACGGTTTCGACCCGGCCCTGCACATGCCGGTCTACGCGCCGTGGATGGTGGCCAATTTCCTCATGAAGGATTTTCCGACCGAGCTGCCGGCGGCGCCGCTGTCGTGGGACAACGTGGTCTACGATGGCGCGCGGGCCGGGTCGGAGGGTGCGCAGGGTCCCGCACAGGGACTCGCACAAGGCTTGGGCTATGTGGTCTCGACGCACCAGGACATCCGCGTGCGCCCGCCCGAAAAAACCGTGTTCAGCGCGTACGTGGCGCTGACCGGGCGCAGCCCGCAGGAGGCGCGCAGGTGGCTCGCGCGCGCCGGCGCCGACGAACTGGTCGCGCTGGCCGGCGCCGACCTGAAGGCGGCCTACGGGATCAACTTTGCGCCCTGCGTCGAACGCGTCGAGATCACCCTGCGCGGGCACGCGATGGCCGCGCCGCTGCCGGGGTTCCGCCGCAACGCCGGGCTGGCCGCGCTGCGCGAGGCCGACGGCGCGGTGCTGTTCGCGCACGCCGACCTGTCGGGCTTTTCGCTGTTCGAGGAGGCCGCGTGGTGGGGCTGCCGCGCGGCCGAGCGGGCGCTCGTCTAGCCTTTTGGAATTGACCAACTGCCCCCGCGCGCGCGGGATTTTTAATCGTCGCTCAACTTATCCATCACTCCCATGAAAATAATTAGCACGCTGTCCTTTTTTGCCCTCCTCGCCACCGGCGGCGCCGCGCAAGCTGCCGGTCCGGAGATTTTTACGCCAAGCTACGTGGCAGGCGCGATGCGCAAGGTCGCCGACTGGCAGATCAATAGCTGGACCGTCGATGGCTTTAAGAAGCCGAAGTACAACTGGACCTACTGCGCCGCCTACACAGGCATCTTCGCGCTTGGTGATGTGTCGGGCGACGCTAAGTACCACGCCTTCCTCAAGCAGATCGGGACCGATCTGGGCTGGGACAGCGGCAAGCGGCGCTTTTTCGCCGACGACTACTGCGTCGGCCAGGTGTTCGCCACTATGTACATGCGCCACCGCGACCCGGCCATGCTCGCGCCGTTCAAGGCGCTGGCCGATCAGATTATCGCGCAGCCGCATACCGAGTCGCTGTCGCTGGCCACGCGCGACATCATGGAGCGCGAATGGGCCTGGTGCGACGCCCTGTTCATGGGACCGACCTCGCTGACCTATTTGTACAAGGCCACCGGCGAGATCAAGTATCTCGACATCGCCAACCAGCTGTGGTGGAAGACCACCGACTATTTGTACGATAAGGATGAGCACTTGTATTTCCGCGACCAGAGCTACTTCGACAAGCGCGAAAAGAACGGCAAGAAGGTATTCTGGTCGCGCGGCAATGGCTGGGTAATGGGTGGTCTGGTGCGGGTGTTGTCGGGAATGCCCGAAAATTATCCGGACCGGCCACGCTACATCAAGCTCTACCGCGAAATGGCGGCACGCCTGGTCTCGCTGCAGCAGCCCGACGGCAGCTGGCATTCGTCGCTGCTCGATCCGGACAGCTATCCGGTCAAGGAGACCAGTGGCACGGGCTTTTACACCTATGCGATTTTGTGGGGACTGAACAATGGCCTGCTCGACGAAAAGACCTACTGGCCGGCAGCGGCGAAAGGCTGGACCGTCTTGAGCGAGTCGGTCAGGAGTGATGGCATGCTCGGTTTCGTGCAGCCGGTTGGCGCTGCGCCTGCCAGAGTCAATGCGGACAGCACCGAAACCTACGGGCCGGGCGCGTTCTTGCTGGCCGGCTCTGAGATGAACAAATATTTGTTCCGCCGCATCGCGCCGGCCAACTAGGCAGCGGCCGGGAAACGCCGCACCACGCCAATCGGCGGCGCTGCTGCGCCGCCGATGCCGTATTACCGAATCGCGCCGAAGCGGGCGATTTCGCGCTTCTCAGGCTGGTCGAGAATCTGGATTACCGTCGATGGTCCCAGATCGGGATTCGACCACGAGTTCAAGGCCCACACGACTTTCTTGGCTGGCGTTAGCTCGATTGCCTGCACTGGCGCGGTCGCGACATCGACCTTGCCGGCCGGGGTGTTCCACTGGTTGACCCAGTGGTTGACGATCGTATTCCCGTTCGGCAGACGCGTGGCGATCTGGTAGCTGTTTGATTTGTATTCGGGTACATCGGCAGGCCCGAAGGTCCAAACAGTTTCGCCCTTCGCGTTCAGTTCAACGATGCCGGTGCGGCCGCACAGCATGGTGTTGCCGTTTTCAAAACGCACAGCCGACCAGATGCCGGGAAAAGCGTAGGTCCAGATTTCCTTGCCGTTTTCATCGTATTCCGCCGCCCGGCCCAGATCCATCTGGGCCAGCAGATAGGTGCCGGTCGGGGTGAGGCGCGCGTGGCGCAGCTGGCCGTGCACTTTATTCAGATTGCCGGCGATGATAGGAATCTCGCGTTCGATCTTGTTGCTTTTGACGTTGGCGAGCATGATGCGCGGGCGCGGGCCACTTTGGACAAAGATCACCCGATCATTGCCGATGAACTGCGCGGTATGGATTTCGTGCCCGGCATCGACCGGATAGCTCCACAGGGTTTCGCGCGCCTGATTGATCAGCTTCACACCATACTGATGTCCGTAGACGATGTTCCCGTTAGAGGCCATCAGCGCATCGCTGATCTCGCCCCTGGCTAGCTTGTCATGGTGTTCCCAAGTGACTTTGCCGCCCCGCACGATGTAGATGTCGAGGGTTTTTGCCTCGCCAGCGTACAAAAAATCATGTTCGGCCAGGCCCCGTCCTGGCAACACGGCCGGACGGACCACCTCTGGTTTCGCCGTTGCGGCAGGCGCAATTGGCGCTGCCGCGGGTGCTTGTGCCATGCTCTGGTTTGCGCACATGGCGGCAGTTGCCCCCAGTAGCGCCAGCAGGATATTGGTTTTTTTAATCAATGCCATCAAGGCCTCCCCTTGCTATCACGCCCGGAAAATCCGGGTGCGCTTCTACTTGAAAACTGCGGAACCGGGCCGCAGCGACGGCTCATTGGTGCGTCGGCAGCGTCGCCGCAGCGGGACCGCGATGGCGCGTCCGGCGTGCAGCCTATTCTAAGGAAGCCCGCGCGCTGCGGGTTCGTTCGAGAAAAAGAATCAAGAATCTGATTGGGGAAAGCATGCGATGGCGCCACGCTGCCTCAACTCACGAGCGGCGCTCCGGCTGCTTGCGCCAACGACAAGGTCCTGGCGCGGCCTCTCAGTCCTCGTCCTGCCCGGACATGGGCGCGCGCGCCAGCGCGGCCTGGAACAGGGCGCGTTCGGCGTCGATGATGTCGTCGACCACCTCCTCGCCCAGGCCGGTCGCCTGCAGCACGAAGGCCGACAATTGCAGGCTCGCCTCGAGCGTCTCGGGCACCACGAAGGTGGCGCCGGCGCGCTTGAGCAGGCGCGCGTGTTTTTCGTCGCGCGCGCGGGCGAACAGGGGCACCTCGGGGAACGCGCGCCGGATGCCGGACACCGCCTGCAGCGCCGAAGCCGGGTGGTCCATCGTCAGCACGATCGCGGGCGCCGCGCCGGCATTCACCTTGCGCAGCAATTCGGCGCGCGAGGCGTTGCCGAAGTAGACCGGAAAGCCGCGTGCGTGCAGTTCGGAGACCAGCCGCGCGTCGTTTTCGAAGGCGACGTAGGCGATGCCGCGCTCGCTGAGCAGGCGTGCGAGTTGCTGGCCGACGCGTCCGAAGCCGGCGATGATGATCTGCCCGTGCGCGGCCGTCAGCGCGGCGTGGTCGCCCTGCGCGCTTTTGGCGTCGCCGTCGCGTTCGAGCTTGTCGCCGAAGGCGCGCCCGAGGCGCGCCGCGAGCGGCGTCACGAACAGGCTCAGGCCGACCGCGAGCATGACCAGTTTCCCCAGTTCGGGCGCGACCAGCTTGCCCGCGATCGCATAGCCGATCACGATGAAGGCGAATTCGCCGCCCTGGCCGAGCAGCAGGCCGCCTTCGACCGCGCGCCCCCAGCCCAGGCCGCCGACGCGCAGCAGCACGGCCACGACCAGGCCCTTGATCGCGAACAGGCCGAGCACGGCGGCGGCGAGCCACAGCGGCGAGTCGACGATCTGGCGCGCGTCCATGCCCATGCCGACCGTCATGAAGAACAGGCCCATGAGCAAGCCCTTGAACGGCTCGATCATCAGTTCGATCTCGTGCTTGAACTCGGTCTCGGCGAGCAGCAGGCCGGCGATCAGGGCGCCGAGCGCCATCGACAGGCCGGCCAGCGCCGACAGGCCCGCGATCCCGAGCGTGCTGAGCAGGATGAGGGCCATGAACACGTCGGGCTGGCGGTTGTGGGCGAACATGCGGAACACGGGGCGCACCACGCGTCCGCCCAAAAAGTAGATCAGGGCGATCGCGGCGCCCGCCTTGAGCATGGCGAGCCCGACCAGCGTGGCCATATTGCCGTCGCCGCCCTTGGCCATCGCGCCGATCAGGATCAGCACGGGCACGACCGCGAGGTCCTGCAGCATCAGCACCGAGAACGCGGCCTGGCCGAGCCGGCTGTGGGTGGTCTGCTGCTCGGCGAGCAGTTGCATGATGACGGCCGTCGACGACAGCGCGAGCACCAGGCCGAGCACGACGGCGGTGGCGGGCGGATGGCCGAGCAGGGCGACGATCGCGCCGATGATGGCGGCGCTCACGCACACCTGCGCGGTGCCGGCGCCGAACACCCAGCGCCGCAGCGACCACAGGCGCGCGGCCGACAGTTCGAGTCCGATCATAAACATCAGGAACATCACGCCGAGTTCGGCGAGCGCGTCGACGCCCTCGGCGCGCGGGAAGGTCAGGTAGGCGAGCCAAGGCAGCTCGGCGGCGAACAGGCCCAGGCCGAACGGGCCGAGCAGGGCGCCGACGGCGAGGAAACCGAGCACCTGGTTGATGCGCAGGCGTTGCAGCAGCGGGATCAGGATGCCAGCGAGCGTCAGGAACAGCAGGATCTCACGGAGGAAGGGAAAGGCGGGATGCGCGTGCACGGGGACCTTGGCGATGGTGGGTGGCGCCGCCATTCTATACCGGCGGCTGGGGCCGGCAAGCCGTCGTTCTTGTGCAGATGGGGGAGAGAAGCACGTTCCGCCAAACGTGTGGGGCTTGTAGATCGCAAAGAACCAAGATAAAAAATACACCCACATCGTCCTCGCGCATGCGGGGACCCATAGAACGGTTGCTATGTGCCAACGTTCTATGGGTCCCCGCCTGCGCGAGGACGATGTTGGTTTGTGTTTTGTAGGGTTTCTCCGATACGATTTCTGAAGCGACTTAGGCGCAAACCCACGCACTGGACCGGCAGGCAACAGCACCTCCCATCAAGGCACAATACCGCTGACCCCCGGCTTGAAGCTCGCACTCTCCCTGCGCCCGCGCCTCAGCAGCAGCGCGCCGCCGACCAGCATCGCCGCGCCCCATGCCAAAAATCCCATGTCCCAATAGATCCATTGCGCGCGCGCCACGGTCTCGTTGACGTGGTGCAGCCCCAGCAACTGGTGGTTGACGACCCCTTCGACCAGATTGAAGCTGCCGAAGCCGACCAGCATGCTGCCGACCAGCATTTTGCCCGACCACCGGGCGTGGCTTTGCCGCGCCGCGCGCCACAACACGACCAGCCCGGCCACGACGAAGCCATAGGTCAGCCCGTGGAACAGGCCGTCCCAAAACGTGTTGACCTGCAGGTTCGCAACGCTCGCCGGCGGGTAGCCGGCGCTGCTGAGCATGTGGTGCCACTGCAGGATCTGGTGCAGCACGATGCCGTCGAAGAAGCCGCCCAGGCCGAGGCCGAACAGGACCCCGGCCGATACGGGGAAGCGGCGCTGGTCAGGAATAATGTGCATGGAAGCAGGGCGCATAAATCGGCTCGCGGGTCGGGTCGTCGTGGGCGTCGCCGGGCAGCACGTGGCGCCCCTCGGCCGCGTCGATGCGCTCCTCGAGCGCGGGGCCGTCGCGGCGCAGCGCGACGAAGCGCGCGAGCGCGTCGTCGAGCGCGGGCAGCAGGATCGCGCGCGCGCTGCCGAGCGCGCTGTAGGCCGGGCGCGCGGCCGCGTAGTTGGCGTCGGCGCACGCGTGCGCGGCGAGCCGGCTGGCGTCGACGCCGGCCGCGCTGGCGGCCTTGTCGGCGAGCGCGACCCAGGTCAGCGCGCCGCCGTTGGTCAGGTGCCAGATGCCCTGTTCGCCGTCGATCATGAGGTCGAGGCAGGCGTGCACGAGGTCGGGCACGTAGGTCGGCGAGACGGTCAGGTCGCCGGCCGCCGCGAACGGGGCGCCGGCCTCGAGCGCGCCGAGCGCGCGCGCGAGGAAGTTGGCGTCGTCCCACGGGCCGAAAAACGCGCTCGTGCGCACCACGAGCGCGCCGGGGTGGGCCTGCTGCACCCTCAGTTCGGCCTCGGCCTTGCTCCTGCCGTAGACATTGATGGGGGCGACGAGGTCGGTCTCGAGGTACGGCGATTGCACCCGCCCGTCGAACACGAGGTCGCTCGAGAAGGTCGTCAGGTGCACGGCGTGGCGCGCGCACACGGCCGCGAGCACCGCGGGGCCGTGGGTGTTCTCGCGGAAGCAGCGCGCGGCGTCGCGCTCGGCCTCGTCGACCCGCACGTAGCCGCTCGCATTGACCACCGCCCACGGCCGGTGGCGCGCGAGCGCCCGCTCGACCGAGCCGGGGTCGGCGATGTCCATCTCGGCCCGGGCCAGCAGGCGGAACGCGAGGTTGCGCGCGCGGCAGATGCGGGCGAAGGCGCGCCCGAGCGTGCCGGTCGCGCCCGTGATGAGGATCGGCGCGGCGACACGGGCTTCCAGGTGGTGGACGCCGCCGATGCCCGCCGGCGCGGCCGGCGTGGCGACGGGCGCACACAGCAGCCGGCCCGGGCGGCGCCACCAGCCCTGTCCGTGCAACACGGGGTGGGACGCGGCGCGCCCGGCGGCCAGTTCGCGCATCAGGGCCGCCACCGCGGTCGGGCGCGGCAGCGGCGAGCGCACGTCGTACGGGCCCGGTTCGTAGTAGTCGTTGGCCTCGGTGACCAGGCTGTTCCAGTCGAACGAGCCGAGCAGCGACCAGACCGTGACCGCGCGCAGGTCGACGCCGTCGGCCCGCGCGCGCGCGCCGGCCTGCCAGATCTCGAGCAGCCAGCGCAGTTGGTCTTCGCGGTTGGCCGCGATGTGCGCCTCGGTCACGGCCAGCGGCAGCCGGTAGCGCTCCCAGATCTCGCGCAGCAGCGGGCCGATGCCGGGCGTGGGCGTGGCCAGCGCGCGCGCGGTTTCGACATCGGCGCAGGCGCGTCCGCCGACCTCGCCGCGGAAGTGCTCGGGGAAGCGCTCGGGCCGGTGGTCGAGCCAGCGCTCGCTCGTGACGTAGTAGTTGACGCCGACGATGTCGGGCGGGCAGGGATTGTCGCGGAACCACAGCACGGCGTGGGGATCGGTGCCGTGCCCGGCCAGGTAGGGCCACATCGCGTGCGCCTCGTCGACCATGCCGCACAGCAGGTCCCAGGCCAGCCAGCGCCGCTCGTTGTAGAAATGGGCGACGCCGGCCATCTCGGGCGTGCTGTAGGTTTTGCCGAGGTCGTCCGTCTGGACCAGGCAGGCGTGCGGATTGACGCGGCGGATCGCGCGCATCGACAGCACCACCGCCTTGCACTGGTTTAACAAGGCGGTGATGAAGCTGCGGTCGTCGCGTCCGTGCGGGTACCACAGCCCGTACAGGCCGCTGAAGCGGGCCGTGGTCAGCGGTTCGTTGACGGGGGTGTAGTGGCTCAGCCAGGGGTAGCGCGCCGCGACGGCGCCGGCGAATTCGGCCAGTTGTTCGGGAAACGCGGGGTCGACCAGGCTGGTGTGGGGCGGGCCGCTGCCGTGGTGCACCAGCCCGGCGATCGGGGCGATGCCGGCCGCGCGCAGGGCGGGCAGGCGGGCGTCGGGCCAGGACCAGTCGGCCGTGGCGATGCCGTCGGGGGCGGTGCGTTCCCACAACACGGGATAACGGATGGCCTTGATGCCGAGCGAGGCGAAGCGGGCGATGTCGTCTTCGCGCGTGGCGTGGCCGTTGCGCTCGACCTGGCTGAAGTAGTTGTCGCCGACGCGGTTGACCGTGCATTCGAGGCCGCCCCACAGTTCGGGCGGCCCATTGGAGGGAGTGCCGTGTTTTTTATCCATGAATTCCACCAGTTTTTGTTGGTTCGGAAAGGGGACTTGCTGGAACAGAAACGGAACATTTTGTTAAGTTAGAGGTGGATGCAAACTGAAAAGTTCGCTTGGCATTGCCGCGGCACGGTTTCGGCTTCATACTCTATGGAAACATTTCGCGAAATCGGGGCGGAAGCAACAAACCAGGAAATAAATGGCGTGCTCGATTCGCTCGAGTTCATCGCATCGCGCCACGCCGCCAAAGAGAAAAACATTCTTTATAGATCGGTAGCTGTCAGGACATGAAAGAAAAGATTTGCGCGAACGCGGCGCTGGTGCGCAGCGTGGCCGCCGAACAACTCGGCGTCGTGGTCGGCTACGACCAGCGTGGCGTGCAGTGGCTCGACCGTTACATCAACGGCCAGCATGCGCAGGCCGCCCCCGCGGTCAAGGAAAAACTCGTGCACACGCTCGGATCGTTCCTCGGTGAATGCATCCGGCAAACCTATGGTGGCGAGTGGGTGGTCGAGCCCGACTCGCCTTACTGGTTCATCCGCTTCGCCGACGACAACGCGGCCTATCCGTTCAGCAAGGTGCATAAGCAATTGCAGCTCGGCGCGGACGAGTCGGTGCTCGGGTTCTTCGTGGCGATCGGCGCCATGGGGCTGGCCGGCCCGAAAGCGGCACCGGAGAAGGCCGCGGGCAAGCCGTGGTGGCGGCCATGGTGACGCCAACGATCATCGACAAATTTTTTTTGAGGAGCTCGCGATGCGCGCCTATGTGATAGTCACGGGAATCGTGTTCGGCCTGCTGGCGCTGGCCCACGTCGCCCGCATGGTCTGGGAGCAGCCCGCATTGGCGCGCGACCCGCTGTACTTGCTCATCACCGCATGCTCGGCCGGGCTGGCGCTGTGGGCGTGGCGCCTGCTGCGCCGTCGCGCCGAGCAAAATAGTTGACATCGCCCGGCTTAGCTGCAACCATGCGGCATGAATTTTTCCTCATGCCCTATCGCACGTACGAATTGGTGGCCTTGCTAAAGCACGCGGCCAGGAACAGTCATGTAGTTTAAATTGTCAACGCCGCCTCGAAACAGGTGGCGTTTTTGTTGGCGGCCACCATCGGGGCGCACACTAGGAGTCCCGATGAGCATGTCAACACCCAGCACCGCCGCAGCCGCGTCCCCCGTTGTGATCCTGACCGGCGACCGGCCGACCGGCCCGCTGCACCTCGGCCACTATGTCGGCAGCCTGTGCAACCGCGTCAAATTCCAGCACACGCACCGCCAGTTCATCATGCTCGCCGACGCCCAGGCGCTGACCGACAATATGGACGACACGGGCAAGGTGCACCGCAACGTGATGGAGGTCGCGCTCGATTACCTGGCGGCCGGCATCGACCCGAGCTTGTCGACGATCCTGATCCAGTCGCAAATCCCCGAGCTGGCCGAATTGACCTTCTATTACCTGAACCTGGTCACGGTGGCGCGCCTCGAGCGCAACCCCACGGTCAAGCAGGAAATCGCGCTGCGCGGATTCGAGCGCGACATTCCGGCCGGATTCCTGACCTATCCCGCCAGCCAGGCGGCCGACATCACCGCCTTCAAGGCGCAACTGGTGCCGGTGGGCGAGGACCAGATCCCGATGATCGAGCAAACCAACGAGATCGTGCGCCGTTTCAACCGCGTGGCCGGGCGCGAGGTGCTGGTCGAGGCCAAGGCGCTGGTGCCCGAAGTGGGGCGCCTGCCCGGCATCGACGGCAAGGCGAAGATGAGCAAGTCGCTCGGCAACACGATCAACCTCGGCGCCAGCGCCGACGAGATCCGCGCCGCGGTCAAGAAAATCTACACCGACCCGCTGCACCTGCGCGTGGCCGACCCCGGCCATCTGGAGGGCAACGTCGCCTTCATCTACCTCGACGCCTTCGACCACGACCAGGCGGGCCTGGCCGAGATGAAGGCGCATTATGTGCGCGGCGGCCTGGCCGACAGCATCGTCAAGGCGCGCCTCGAAGCATGCCTGCAAGAATTGATCGGCCCGATCCGCACGCGCCGCGAAGCGCTCGCGCAGGACCGCGGCCACGTGCTCGATCTGCTCAAGGCGGGCACGGCGACGGCGCGCGAAGTGGCCGCGCGCACCGCCGACGAGGTCAAGTCGGCGCTCGGCCTGCGGTACTTCTAAACGTAGGTCCGCAGTGCAATACCAACCGCAGAGCGAAACCAAAAGCCACAACCGTTTTAAAACCGGGGTCTGACCCCGATAGCGGAATTAGTTGGCTTTAATCCAGGCCGTAGCCCTTGCTAGGTCCAAAATTCGGCAAATAATTTCGAAACTGGGGTCAGACCCCGGTTACAGAATGTTTCTACTGGGACATAGGTTCACGGGAGGTGCTCAGGGCCACTTTTTTGGTCTCATTGCGGCTTTAGTGGCGCATTCTGCTAACTGCCGGAAATGGCGAGGGAAAACGAGGGTTCGCAGGGCTTGCTCCTTGCGAGGCTATGCAAAAATGTATTGGACAGAAATTGGCTATACATTTTTGAATAGCGCGGGCCAGCGTGCGATTTTAAGTCGAGCTTAAAGTGCAAAACCCACAAGGTTCCGGCCGAGGCTGGGACGATGTGGGTTTGAAGTCCCGCCGAAAAGAGCCGGGACAAGGGCAGGGACGACTTAGTCCTTCAGGTCGGCCGGCACTTTGCCGCCGTTGGCCGCGAGCTTGTTCATGACCTGGCGGTGCAGCCAGATGTTCATGCTGGCCGAATCGCTGGTATCGCCCGAGTAATTGAGCTCGGCCGCCAGTTCCTTGCGCGACTGCAGGCTGCTGTCGAGGTCGAGCAGCTTGAGCAGGTCGACGATCGAGCTGCGCCAGTTGAGCGGCTGCCCGGCCGACGCCGCCATGTTGTTGAGGATCGCCTCGACGTCGACTTCGGAAATCGCCGCCGGCCTGGGCGCGGCCGGCGCTGCCGTCGTGCCTGCCGTGGTCGTTGGCGCCGGTGCGGCTTCGGCCGGTTTGGACGATGGGAAAATTTTACGGAAGATATTGGCCAGAATGCCCATTGAATGCCTCTTTTTTAGTGTTGTAACGGTTGGAATGGTTGGAATGGTTGGGGTGTCGATTAACGACGCTGCTGGATGCCCTGCGCGATCTTGCTCAGCGCGATCGCGATGGCAGCGCCGCCGATGGTCTTGACCAGCGTCGGGTTCTCGGCGTAAAAGTCGCCCATGCGGTCGATGATGCCGGGGTTTTCTTGCTCGGCTTTTTCGGCGATTTCACGCACTTGCTCGGGCGTCATCGTGGCCGCCTGCTCGGGCGTGATCGGCGCAGGCGTGTCGCGGCCGCGGAACAGCGAGCCGAGCGTGCCGCCCGCGAGCGAGGACAACAGCGTGGGGCCGAGGCCGGAGATCAGCTGGTTGAGCATGCCGGCGCGTTGGTTCGGGTCGCTATGGCCGAACATGTTGCCGACCATTTCCGGGAACGGCGGGGTCTGGTCCGAGCGCAGCGCCTCGGTCACGCCGCGCGCGACGGTTTCGCGCGGCGCGTTCTGCGCGACCTGGTCGAAATCGTCCTCGGCGCGATCGTGTTTGAGGGCGCCGTCGCCACCGATGTATTGCTGTAAGAGGGAAGCTAAATCAAATGCCATGTCAGTCTCCGTGTGGTGGGGAAGGTGTAGCGTTCAAGATTAGCGGCGCACGCCACGATGGTCTGTTCGGCATCGCACGGTCGATGAATCAAAGCATCCTGCCCCCGACCGGCCCCCGACCGGCCCCCGACCGGCCCCCGACTGGCACGAACGCGCGCGGCCCGGTATGATTCCGCATGCCTTACATTCCGCTTGCCGTTTTCGTGCTGTGCTACATCGCCATCGGCGCCACCCTGGGCCTTTCCCACCTCGTCGGCGCGCTATACGGCGCGATGAGCGTGTTCTGTTTCGTCGCCTACGCGCGCGACAAGGCCGCGGCGAAGGCGGGCGCGAGGCGCACCAGCGAGAACACCTTATTGCTGCTCGGCTTGGGCTGCGGCTGGCCCGGCGCGGTGCTCGCCCAGCAATGGTTGCGCCACAAGACGAGCAAGGCATCGTTCCGGCTGCAGTTTTTTGCGACCGTCGGCGTCAATCTCGGCGTGTTCATCGCGCTCGCGACGCTGCCCGCATCGCGCAACTTATTCCGACTGCTTCCATCATGAGCGACACCCGCAGCATGTGGCCTTATCCCAAAGTCGTCGCCCACCGCGGCGGCGGCAAGCTCGCGCCCGAGAACACCATCGCCGGCCTGCGCTGCGGGCTCGCGCACGGTTACCGCGCCGTCGAATTCGACGTCATGCTCGCGCGCGACGAGCTCGCGGTGGTCATGCACGACCCCTACCTGGGGCGCACCGTGGCCGGCGCCGGCAATGTGTTCGACTACGACGCGGCCGAACTGGCGCGCATGGACGCCGGTGCCTGGTTCGGCCCGCGCTTCGCCGGCGAGACCGTCCCCCTGTTCACCGACTTCGTGCGCTTTTGCCGCGAGCATGGGATCTGGATGAATATCGAAATCAAGCCGGCGCCCGGCTTCGAGACGCGCACCGGCGCCGTGGTGGCGGCCCTGGCGCGCGCCATGTTTGCGCGCGAGGCCGCCGCCGGCGACCCCGCAAGCCTGCCCTTGCTCTCGTCGTTCAGCATGGAGGCGCTGGCGGCGGCCCAGTCGGCCGCGCCCGAGCTGCCGCGCGCCTGCCTGTTCGACCATGTGCCGCCCGACTTCGCGGCGCAGGCGCGCGCGCTCGGCGCGGTGGCGGTGCACACCAACCAGAAACACCTGAACGCGGCGCAGGCGCAGGCGGTGCGCGACGCCGGCTTCGGCCTGTTCTGCTACACGGTCAACGATCCGATCCGCGCGCGCGAGTTGCTGTCATGGGGCGTCGACGGCTTTTGCACCGACCGCATCGACCTGATCGGCCCCGATTTCGCCTAGCGCGCAGCGCGCCCCGGGCGCGCGTTGGAATTGCTGGTCGAGCTTGCCGGCGTCGGGCTTCCAGGTGTCGTGCAAATACCAGTCGCCGGCGCCGTCGCACCAGCGGCTCAGCGACATGAACAGCAGCGAGCCGCCCTTGTCGGCGCCGAGTTCGGGCGCGCGCAGCCGCGCCGCGGCCAGGTCGAGCCGGCTGTTATCGAGCTGCCACACGCGCGCCGCGGAGATCCGCAGGCCGGTCGCGGCGAGGTTGGTGTCTTTGAGTTCGAGCGCGGTGCCGCCCGAGGCGATCGTGACGTCGGTCAGCGCCACCGTGCTGCGCGTGGCGACCAGCCGCTCGATGCTCGCGTTCTCGATGCGGATGTTGGCGCAGTGCTCTAGCCGCAGCGTGCGCCAGCGGCCCGTGTAGACCAGGTTTTGCTGGTCCTTGCAGACGGCGTCGCCCTGCGAGGCGCCGGCGCGGCCCTCGGGCGGCCCGGGCTGCGCGCCCCGCAGGGTGGCGAGCAGCCAGGCCGCGGTCTGGTCCGTCGCCTGGCTCATCGGCACGTGGCCGACGCCGGGCAGCACCTCGAGCGTCGCCATCGGCAGCAGCGCGCGCAGGGCGATCCCGGTGCGCAGCGGCGCCACCGGATCGTGCTCGCCCCACAGCATCGCCACCGGCACGCCGACGTCCCCGAGCAGCGCGCTGAAGTTGTCGTTGACCAGTCCGAGCGCGGCGTTGATGTTGCCGCTCTCCTTGTACAGGTAGCGCCGCGCGAGCTCCGAACCGGCCAGCATGGTCAGGGTGTTGGCGTTGCTCGCGGTGAGGTCCTGGAACTGCCCCGACACATGGTTGAGCACACTGCTCACGCGCCGCACCAGCCCCGGCATCACGCGCATGCCCGCGACCCTGCCCGGGATCGCATCGGGCACTTTGGCCAGGTGGCGCGCGAACACAGTCGTTTGCAGCAGGCCGGCGGCGTCGATCAGCAGCAGGCGCGTGACCTGCTGCGGATAGGTGTGGCTGTGGCGCAGCGCGACCGCCGCGCCGAGTGAATGGCCGACCACGAACACGGGCCGGCGCGTGTGGCGCGTGATGACCCATTGAACGAAGTCGGCATACCGTTTGGGCGAGAGCACGCCGTCGGGCCGGCCCGAGCGGCCGAAGCCGGGCAGGTCGACCAGCAGCACCTGGTAGCGTTCGAGCAGCGGCGGCAGCACCGGGATCCAGTCGCGCGAGGCTTGCTGGCCGAGCCCGTGGACCAGCACCACCCACGGCGCGCCGGGCTTGCCGCCCGTGACAAGCTGGACCGGCAGGCCGGTGCCGGGATCGGTGATGACGCTCTCGCGCATGCCGTCCGGGAACGGCGTCGGTGCGGGCGCCTGCGCTTGCGCCCGCGCGGCAGGGGCGAGCAGGCAAATGAAAAGCACGGCGAGGGCGCGGAATCGGGTCATGGGGTGCGGATTGGTTGAAATTGCAATTAAGGGCGGCCGCAATGGCTTGATTCAGACGCCGTGATGCGGTGACAGAATTCGCTGTCGCCTCCGCATCAAAATTCGCGCCGCGAGCACCCAACCATCCCAAACCAACATCGTCCTCGCGAATGCGGGGACCCATAGAACGCCGGCGATGAGCAACTGTTCTATGGGTCCCCGCCTGCGCGAGGACGATGTGGTTGGGTTTTTTTTGGTGTTCCGGCTTCGCTACTCCTACGCCAGACAAGCCCGTCATCATCACCCACCCGCCACTATAGCCACTCGCCCCTGCAACGTCTAGGAATGACTACGCTATAATCTTTTTTTCAGCATGCTGCCCTTTCACGCCCAATCACAACATGAAATCATCCGAAATCCGCGACAAATTCCTCAAGTTTTTTGAATCGAAGGGGCACGCGATCGTTCGTTCGAGCTCCCTCGTTCCCGGCAACGACCCGACCTTGTTGCTGACCAACAGCGGCATGGTGCAGTTCAAGGACGTGTTCACCGGCACCGACAGCCGCCCGTACACGCGCGCGACCTCGGTGCAGCGCTGCGTGCGCGCCGGCGGCAAGCACAACGACCTCGAAAACGTCGGCTACACCGCGCGCCACCACACCTTCTTCGAAATGCTGGGCAATTTCAGCTTCGGCGACTACTTCAAGCGCGACGCCATCCACTACGCGTGGGAGCTGCTGACCAAGGTCTACGGCCTGCCGAAGGACAAACTCACCGTCACCGTCTACTTCGAGGACGACGAGGCCTACGACATCTGGGCCACCGAGATCGGCGTGCCGCGCGAGCGCATCATCCGCATCGGCGACAACAAGGGTTCGCGCTACGCGTCCGACAATTTCTGGCAGATGGCCGACACCGGCCCGTGCGGCCCGTGCACCGAGATCTTCTACGACCACGGCGCCGACATCGCCGGCGGCCCGCCCGGTTCGCCCGACGAAGACGGCGACCGCTTCATCGAAATCTGGAACCTGGTGTTCATGCAGTTCAACCGCGACGACGCGGGCGTGATGCACAAGCTGCC
>JAZKIN010000207.1:0-4754 GCA_040384885.1 Pseudomonadota bacterium
GCCAAGGCCTTCAACGACGCGCTGCCGCTGACCGGCATCGTGCTCACCAAGCTCGATGGCGACGCGCGCGGCGGCGCCGCGCTGTCGGTGCGCCACATCACGGGCAAGCCGATCAAGTTCGCCGGCGTCTCCGAAAAACTCGACGGTCTCGAAGCGTTCGACCCGGCCCGCATGGCCAACCGCATTTTGGGCATGGGCGACATCCTCGCGCTGGTCGAAGAGGCGCGCAAGGGCGTCGATACCAAGGCCGCGACCGACCTGGCCAACAAGCTCAAGGTCGGCGGTCGCTTCGACATGAACGACTTCAAGTCGCAGCTTGGGCAGATGAAAAAAATGGGCGGCATGGCGAGCCTGATGGACAAGCTGCCGGCGCAATTCCAGCAGGCGGCGGGCGGCGCCAACATGGACCAGGCCGACAAGCAGGTGCGGCGCATGGTCGGCATCATCGACTCGATGACGCCGCAGGAGCGCGCCAAGCCGGAACTGATCAAGGCCACGCGCAAGCGCCGCATCGCGGCCGGCGCCGGTGTCCAGGTGCAGGAAGTGAACCGCATGCTGGCGCAGTACGACCAGATGCAGACCATGATGAAAAAGCTCAAGGGCGGCGGCATGATGAAAATGATGCGCGGGATGAAGGGCATGATGCCCGGCATGCGTTAAGCGCCGCGGCACGATAAAAGCCCGCCGGTCCCGTGCAAGCGGGCGGCGGGCTTTTTTCATGGCGCGACGCCTACGCGTTGCGGCGGAGCGCATTAAAAATCGCTTAGTGTGAAACCCCAAAAACCCAAACCAACATCGTCCTCGCGTAGGCGGGGACCCATAGAACGCTAGCTCGTAGCAACTGTTCTATGGATCCCCGCCTGCGCGAGGACGATGTGGTGGTGTGTTTGCAGCAGCTACTCCGGCGGCGACTACTGCAGCATGCCCTCCCCATGCATACACCTGCCCCTCCCTCTGTAAACGCCCGCTTTTCACCAACTTTGGGCAATTCCGCCCCCTCCCGGGCTACATGGGCCGCATTCCCCCTTAATTAGGCCAAAAAGTTTCGAAAAACACTTGCATCAACAGTAAAACCCCACCAATATAAGCCGTGCGATCAATTGCGCAATTTCCCATGTGTTCGTTAAGGAGGCTCGAAGATGGCAACAGCCAAAAAAACCCCAGCAGCAGCGCCAGCAAAAAAGGCTGCGGCCAAGCCAGCAGCAGCGGCAAAACCAGCAGCAAAAAAAGCGGCAGCACCTAAAGCAGCCGCCGCCGCGAAACCAGCAGCAGCTCCACGCAAGCCGAACGCCGCCTTCATGAAGGCGATGACCCCGTCCGCCGTCCTGGCTGCCGTCGTTGGCGCGACACCGCTGCCACGCACCGAAGTCACCAAGAAGGTATGGGACTACATCAAAAAGCTCGATCTGCAAGATCCAGCCAACCGTCGCATGATCAATGCAGACGACAAGCTCAAAGCTGTCTTCGGCGGCAAAGCACAAGTTTCGATGTTCGAAATGACCAAGCTCATTTCCGACCACCTGAAATAAGACAGCATCGCTGTCGGCACTGATTACAAAAAGCCCCGGTCTCGCGACCGGGGCTTTTTTTATACCAGCAACAGGCAGGCCGCTACAAGCCCGCCGCCGCCTTCATCAGGTGGAACACCTTGGTGTTTTCCATGGTCCCCTTGAAAGCGGCCGCGCCCGCGCCGCTCGCGAACAGCTTGACGTCGCCGCCGCCGTGGGCCTCGCCCGACAGCTTGATCCCGGTCTCCTGGTGGTACTCCGGCGCCAGCGCCTCGGCGCTCGTCACGCCGACCCGCTGCGGCGGCCGCTGCGGACCGGTCCCGAACACCAGCGTCGTGTAGACCTTGCCGTCGGCATCCTTGGCCGGCTCCCCGCTCGAATACGTGTGCACGACGTCGAGCATCGGATTGCCGCGCTTCGGATAGCCGTTGAAGGCCATCGTGTGGTCGTGGTCGGCCGTGACCACGATCAGCGTGTTCTTCAGGCCAGGATCGCGCAACTGCATCTGCTCGATCGCCGTCTGCACGGCGTCGTCGAACGCGACCGTGTCGCCGAGCGCATTCATGGCGTTGGTGTCGTGCAGCGCATGGTCGATCTTGCCTCCTTCGACCATCAGGAAAAACCCCTTCGGATTGGGCGCCAGCAGCGCGATCGACTTGGCCGTCATTTCGGCCAGGCTAGGCTGGGCCGCGCGGCGCGTGCGCTCGTAGTCGAGATGGTCGACATCGCTGTAGATGCCGATGAATTTGCGCCCCTGCGGCGCGGCCAGCATCTGCTCGCGGTTGGCCGCGACCGTATAGCCGCGCGCCGCGATCTCGGCCATCAGGTCGCGCCCGTCGGCCCGCCCCTTCGGATTGCGCGCCTTGTCGAACGGCGTGAAGTAATTGCGCCCGCCGCCCATCAGCACATCGGCGCCGTCGCCGAGCGCGCGGTTGTAGCCGGCGCCGCCGGGGACCAGCTGCGCGGCGATCGAGTACAGCGCCGCCCGGTGGCAGCTATGGGCCAGCGCCGCCGCCGGCGTGGCGTGCACCATCTCGGTGGTGGTGACCGCGCCGACCGAGCGGCCGGACGCCTTGGCCAGCTCCAGGAAGGTGGGCACGATGCTGCCGTTGCCGGGCAGGCAGCGGTCGATCGTACCGTTGCCGTTGGCGTCCTTGTCGGTCGTGATCGCCTTGGCGTCGCGCATCGAGACGACTTCGCTGTTGTTTTTTATGCCGGTCATATAGGCCGCCATCGACGCCGCGCTGTCGGTGATCATGGCGTTGTTGGAGTAGGTCTTGATGCGCGCCACGCGCTCCATGCGTTCGAAATGGAGCAGGCCCTCCTCCTTGTATTTGTGGATGCGCGCCGCCGTGATGGTGGTCGGCCCCATGCCGTCGCCGAGGAAGAAGATGATGTTTTTGGCCGCCGGCGCGGCGGCCTGGCTGGCGCCGGCCGCGCACAAGGCGGCCAGCAGGACTATGGAAACGCGCGTGGAAACGCGCGGGCGACGGATCGGTGTCATGGCATGTGTGTTTTTGCTGTGATTGGTGTGCTTGCTGCCGGGGCTCCCGGATGGGCGCGCGCTCACCAGCCGGCCGCCGCTTTGATCAGGCCGAACACCTCGGTGTTGTCGAGGGTGCCGCGAAAGCGCCCGGCGCCGGCCCCGATCGCGCCGAGGTAGACGTCGGTGCCGCCGTGGGTAGACTCGCCGGCCGGCATGCGGATGGTCGACTCTTGCTGGTAGTCGGGCGCGCCGACGACCGCGTCGGTCAAGTGCGGCGCCGCGCCGCGGCTGCCGGCCGTGCGCTTTTCGCCGTTGCCGAAAGTGATGATCGAATACGGCGCACCGTCGCGGTCGGGCCGTATGGTGCCCTCGATGATCCTGCGCGAGAGCCCGAGCACGCCGGGTTTGTCGGGCGTGGTTTTACCCGAGCGCGGCGCGTAACCGTTGATCTGCAAGGTGTGTTCGTGGTCGGCGGTGGCGACGATCAGCGTGTTTTCGAGGCCCGGGTCGAGCACCCGCATCTGCGCGATCGCGCCTTTGAGCGCGTTGTCGAATGCGACCGTCTCTTCGAGCGCGCGCCTGGCCTTGCTGTTGTGCTGCGCGCCGTCGATCAATCCGCCCTCGACCATCAAAAAGAAACCGTTCGGGTTTTGCGACAACAGCTCGATGGCCTTGTGCGTCATCTCGCCCAGGCTCGGCTCGAGCGCCGGATCGCGCACGGCGTCGTAGCGCATATTCGCCTTGGCGAACAGGCCGATGGCAGGCCGCGCGGCCGCCGGCGCCAGCGCCTTCAGTTCGGACGTGTTGGACGCGCGCCGGTAGCCGCGCGCCGCCAGCTCGGCCAGCAGGTCGCGGCCGTCGCTGCGTTTGCCGCCCTGCGCCGCGGGCACGAAGGCCTGGGTGCCGCCGCCGAATATCACATCGAGCCCGGCGCCGAGCGCCGCGTTGTAGCCGGCGCCGCCGGGCACCAGCGCGCTGGCGATATCGGTTTCGAGATAGCGGCTGCAGACATGCGCGTAGGTGGCGGCCGGGGTGGCGTCGGTGATGCGTGCGGTGCTGACAATGCCGGCGCCCATGCCGCGCGCCTTGGCCAGTTCGGCCAGCGTGACGGCGGGCCGGCCGTTGCGGCAGCGGCTCAGGTACAGGTCGCCGTTGGCATCGGCCGCGGGGACGATCGAGAGCGTCTCGGCGCTCATCGAGAGCACCTCGAAATTGGCTTTCACGCCCGTCATGTAAGCCGACATCGAGGCCGCGCTGTCGGTGACCTGGGCGTCGCCGGCGAAGGTTTTGACAAAGGCCGATTCGGGCAGCGTGTCGAGCGTGAGCTCGCCGTCTTCGCCGACGGCGTAGATGCGGGCGGCGGTCATGGTGTTGATGCCGAGACCGTCGCCGAGGAAGAATAGAATGTTTTTGGCGGGCCGCGAAGGCGACGCGGAAACGCTCGCCGACGGCGCACCGGCACACCCGGCGAGCAGGGTCAGCAAACTGGCGGACGCAAGTAAATACAGGCGCATGACTGCTTTCGTGCAGATGAAAACGGAGAGTTTACACTGCAACAAGCATGCTGTGCGCGGCTTTAAAAAACCATGCTTGCGAACCGCGCGGGCGCAATGTCCATGCATGATAAAAATCGCGAAGGCGCCCAATCAAAACCCTCAACCAACATCGTCCTCGCGAAGGCGGGGACCCATAGAACGTTCGCGATTAGCAACTGTTCTATGGATCAACGCGGGGGCGCCGAGCCATGCGCGAGGACGATG
>JAZKIN010000208.1:0-10453 GCA_040384885.1 Pseudomonadota bacterium
GGACTTGCACCCGCAAGACTATGCCCATGCTGGGCGCACTTCTATGGGTCCCCGCATTCGCGAGGACGATGTTGGTTCTTAATAATTAATTTTCTCCGACGCGATTTCTGAAGCGTATCAGGCGCCAATTCCAGCGTATTGCCCCCTTTCGCGACAGCCTCGAAGGCGGGGACCCAAAGAACAGTTGCATTGAGCCACCGCTCTATAGGTCAACGCGGGGGCGCCGAGCCATTCGCGAGGACGATGTTGGTTTTTGATATTTAGGTTTTTATCGACACGATTTCTGACACTGCCCAGGTGCCAACTCAGTGCAACACAAGGTCGAGGTCTATATTCCGGGGAAGTGCGCCTACACTACGACTAGTAGCTTGGGTATGTGCTGCGCGGAACCCAACAGCGCAGGACTCGGCATCCATCATCGGCCGGTGAGGAGTACGCAGGTGTTAGCCCGCCTACGGCGATGAGGGGCGGCGCCGAATCCTCCGCTGTTGCGTCCCCTGGGAAACGGGGGCCGTGCTTTGAAACGTGCGCTACCCTGTCTGCCTGCCCGCCATTGCCCGCGCTGCCGGCGTGCCACTGCACAAGCCGATGGCCCGCGCCGTCGTACGACCCGCCCCGCCCGGCTACTCCCACACCTCGTCGTCGGGCGCGCCACGCAGGGCGGCGCGCACGGCGGACTGGGAGAAACCACGCTGCAGCAAAAAACGCATTTGCTTGTTGCGCGCGGACGCGTCTGGCGCGACGGCGCCGAACTTGCGCTCCCAGACGGCGAGCGCGCGCGCGGCTTCGCCATCGGCCAGCGCCAGCTTGTGCCCGGCCAGCGCCTCGCCGCCGACGCCGTGGCTTTGCAGCTCGGCCATGATGCGGCTGTTGCCGAAACGCGAAGCGCGCCGGTGGATCAGCGACTCCGAAAAACGCTCCTGCGACAGCCAGTTGTTTTTCTCGAGCAGGTCGAGCAGGGCGTCGACGTCGTCGCCGTCCTGCGCGTGGCGCGCCAGCTTGCGCGCGAGCTCGAGCCGGCTGTGCTCGCGCATCGACAGAAAGCGCAAGGCGCGCGCCTTCAGGCTAAGTTGCGGCGCGGCCATGCCGAATTACTCGGCGACGGCCTTCAGCTTGGCCGCGGGGGCAGGCTTGTCGCCGGCCACCGGTGGCAGCTCGCGCACGCCGAGCGCGGCGCGGACCTTGTTTTCGATCTCGCGCGCGAGCGCCGGGCGCTCTTTGAGGTAGGCGCGCGCGTTGTCCTTGCCCTGGCCGATGCGTTCGCCGTTGTAGCTGTACCAGGAACCGGATTTTTCGACAACCTTGTTGTCGGCCCCGAGATCGAGGATCTCGCCTTCGCGCGACGTGCCTTCGCCATACAGGATGTCGAAGTGGGCTTCTTTGAACGGCGGCGCGATTTTGTTCTTGACGACCTTGACCTTGGTCTCGTTGCCGATGACCTCGTCGCCCGATTTGATCGAGCCGGTGCGCCGGATGTCGAGCCGCACGGACGCGTAGAACTTGAGCGCGTTGCCGCCGGTCGTGGTCTCGGGGCTGCCGAACATGACGCCGATTTTCATGCGGATCTGGTTGATGAAGATGACCAGCGTGTTGGTGCGGTTGATCGAACCGGTGAGCTTGCGCAGCGCCTGCGACATCAGGCGCGCCTGCAGGCCCGGCAGCGAGTCGCCCATGTCGCCTTCGATCTCGGCGCGCGGCGTGAGCGCGGCGACCGAGTCGATGACGATCAGGTCGACGCTGCCCGAGCGCACCAGCGCGTCGCAGATCTCGAGTGCCTGCTCGCCCGTGTCGGGCTGGGAGATCAGCAGGTCGGTCAGGTTGATGCCGAGCTTTTGCGCGTAGCCGACGTCGAGCGCGTGCTCGGCGTCGATGAAGGCGCAGGTGCCGCCCAGCTTTTGCATTTGCGCGATGGTCTGCAGCGTCAGCGTGGTTTTGCCCGACGACTCGGGGCCGTAGATCTCGACCACGCGCCCGCGCGGCAGGCCGCCGACGCCGAGCGCGATGTCGAGGCCGAGCGAACCGGTCGAGACGACTTGCACCTCTTCGATCGGGGCGCTGCCGTCCATGCGCATGATGGAGCCCTTGCCAAACTGCTTTTCGATCTGCGCGAGGGCGGCGGCGAGCGCCTTGCCCTTCTCAACGCCCGTTAGAGCGGATTTTTTATCGTCCATAATGTTCTTTCAGTCTTGAAAAAGGGCCGGTTCACAGGTAACAGACGACACTGTATAAAAAAACAGTGGTATTTGCAAGCGCAACTTGCAAACGGGCCCAAAATAGATAAACAAGTCGTTTTACGCCGTCCGTGGTCCAAGCGCGGGGGCGGCCACCGCGCCGGGTCGTTGCCGACGATTCGACGAAAAAATTGGCCAAAGCGGCGCCTGATGAACCACAATACACGGGCACACCCGCCAACCACGTTCCATGCACCCGGTACCCCCATGCGTATTTTACTAGCCGAAGACGACAGCGTGCTCGCCGACGGCCTGACCCGCTCGCTGCGCCAGTCGGGCTATGCGATCGATTGCGTCGGCAACGGCGAAGCGGCCGACACCGCCCTCTCGACCCAGGAGTTCGACCTCCTGATCCTCGACCTCGGCCTGCCCAAAATGTCCGGCCTCGAAGTGCTGCGCCGCCTGCGCGCGCGCGCCTCGCTGCTGCCGGTGCTGATCCTGACCGCGGCCGACTCGATCGAGCAGCGCGTCAACGGACTCGACCTGGGCGCCGACGACTACATGGCCAAGCCGTTCGCCCTGTCCGAGCTCGAGGCGCGCGTGCGCGCGCTGACCCGGCGCGGCGCCGGCGGCGGCCCGGCCGTGATCCGCCACGGCCCGCTGTCGTACGACCAGGTCGGGCGCAGCGCCTCGATCGACGGCCAGGCGATCGAGCTGTCGGCGCGCGAACTCGGCCTGCTCGAGATCCTGCTCGCGCGCAGCGGGCGGCTGGTCTCCAAAGAGCAGCTGGTCGACCACCTGTGCGAGTGGGGCGAAGAGGTCAGCAACAACGCGATCGAGGTGTATGTGCACCGCCTGCGCAAAAAGATCGAAATTGGCGGCGTGCGCATCGCCACCGTGCGCGGGCTCGGCTACTGCCTCGAGAAACTGCCCGAGCCGGCCAAGGGCGGCGCCGCACCGGACGAGTCCAGGTGAGCGCACGCGCCGTCGACGCCGCCGCGCCCGGGGCCGCGCCGCACGCCGCGCCCGGCGCCGGCGCCGACGCCGCCCCCGACGGCGCCGACCCGCCCTACCTGCCGCCCGCCACCGACGCCGACGAAAGCATCCAGCACTCGCTGTTCGGCGAGATCCTCGACTGGATGCTCGCGCCGCTGCTGCTGCTGTGGCCGATGAGCATCGCGCTGACCTACCTGGTCGCCAAGTCGATCGCCAACGATCCGTTCGACCGCGCGCTCGAAGACAGCGTCACCGTGCTCGCGCAACAGGTGCGCGAGGTCGACGGCAAGCTGGTCTCGCGCCTGCCCGGCAGCGCGCGCGACATCCTGCGCGCCGACGACATCGACAGCGTGTACTTCCAGATCACCGGCCCGCGCGCCGAACACGTCGACGGCGACCGCGAGCTGCCGCCGCCGCCGGGCGCGGACGGCTACGCGGCCGGCGTGGTCCACCTGCGCAACGACGCGCTGCACGGCACCCAGGTCCGGATCGCGTTCTCGTACGTGAACCTGGGCCCGCGCGGGCAGGCCCCGCGCAAGGTGCTGGTGCAGGTCGCCGAGACGCTCGACAAACGCGCGCAGCTGGCCAACGAGATCATCAAGGGCGTGATCCTGCCCCAGTTCATCATCCTGCCGATCGTGCTCGCGCTGGTCTGGTTCGCGCTCGCGCGCGGGCTCTCGCCGCTGGCCGAGCTGCAGTCGCGCATCCGCGCGCGCCGGCCCGACGACTTGAGTCCGATCGACTCGCGCCAGGTGCCCGAGGAGATCTCGCCGCTGGTCGGCTCGCTCAACGAGATGCTCGAACGGCTGGCCCAGACCATCAGCCTGCAAAAGCGCTTCATCGCCGACGCCGCGCACCAGATGAAGACGCCGCTGGCGGGCATGCGCATGCAGTCCGAGCTCGCGCTGCGCCAGCGCGACCCGCTCGAGATCCACCGCTCGCTCGAACAACTGGCCAAGAGCTCGGAGTCGGCCACGCGCCTGGTCAACCAGCTGCTCGCGCTGGCGCGCGCCGAGAACGTGCCGCACGCGGGCGCCGGCTTCGCCGCGCTCGACCTGCGCGAGGTCGCGCGCCTGGCCGTGCAGGACTGGGTGCCGGCCTCGTTCGCCAACCGGATCGACCTCGGCTTCGAGCAGCCCGAGCTGCCGGTGCGGATCGAGGGCAATGCGCTGATGCTGCGCGAGATGCTCTCGAACCTGATCGACAACGCGCTGCACTACATCCCGGCCGGCGCCAGCGTGACGGTGCGCGTGCTCGAACAAGGCGGGCGCGCCGTGCTCGAGGTCGAGGACACCGGCCCCGGCATCGCCCAAGCCGAACGGGCGCAGGTGTTCGAACGGTTTTACCGGATCCTCGGCGGCGGCGCGCCCGGCAGCGGCCTCGGGCTGGCGATCGTGCGCGAGATCGCGCAGCAGCACGGCGCCGAGGTCGAGCTGTCGGACAACCCGCGCGCCGCCGGCGCCGGCGCCGGCTGCCTGTTCCGGCTCTCCTTCGCGCCGGCGCCGGCCGCCCCCGACGAAGCCATCTGAACCACGCTTGAACCACGCATGCAAAGCCCCGCCATGAACCACACGCCCGCCCCGTCCCCGCCCGCCGGCGCCCCGGCCGCGCGCCACGCCGCCATGCTCGCGGCGCGCGCCGCGCACTGGCGCCAGACGCGCCGCCTGACCGCGCTGCTGCTCGCGCTCTGGTTCGGCGCCGGCTTCGGCGCCGTGTTCTTCGCGCGCGAACTGGCCGACATCACGCTGTTCGGCTGGCCGCTCCCGTTCTACCTCGCGGCGCAGGGCTCGGCGCTCGCGTTCCTGGCGATCCTGGCCTGCTACGCGCTGGCGATGCGGCGCCTCGACGCGCGCTACCGGCGGCGCATGCGCGAGCACGACGGGGGCGCCGGATGAGCGCCCAAACCGGCTACTTCCGCAAATTGATCCGCTACTACCTGTGGTTCACGGCCTGCTTCGGCCTGTTCCTGGGCGCGCTCGCGCTGCTCGAGGCGCGCGGCATGCCGCGCCTGTGGATCGGCTACCTGTTCATGTTCGCCACCATCACGCTGTACGCGGCCATCGGCGTCATCAGCCGCACCTCGAGCGTGAGCGAATACTACGTGGCCGGGCGGCGCGTGCCGGCCATGTTCAACGGCATGGCGACGGCGGCCGACTGGATCTCGGCGGCGAGCTTCATCAGCCTCGCCGGCGGCCTGTACCTGCACGGCTTCGACGGCCTGGCCTACATCCTCGGATGGACCGGCGGCTACTGCCTGGTGGTGCTGCTGATCGCGCCCTACCTGCGCAAATTCGGCCAGTACACTATCCCCGACTTTTTGGCCGAGCGCTATGGCGGCGGCGCCGGCGGGCGCGGCGCGCCGGTGCGCGCGATCGCCGTCGGCGCCACCATCGTGGTCTCGTTCACCTACGTGGTGGCGCAGATCTACGCGGTCGGCCTGATCGCCTCGCGCTTCACGGGCGTCGATTTCTCGGTCGGGATCTTCCTCGGGCTGGCCAGCATCCTGGTGTGCTCGTTCCTGGGCGGCATGCGCGGCATCACCTGGACCCAGGTCGCGCAGTACATCATCATCCTGGTCGCGTTCCTGATCCCGACCATGTGGCTGTCGCACAAGCACGCCGACAATCCGCTGCCGCAGGTGGCCTACGGCGCGGTGCTGCCGAAACTGGCGCAGCGCGAGGCCGAACTGCGGCGCGACCCGGGCGAACTGCAGGTGCGCGCGATCTTCAGGGCGCGCGCCGAGGCCGACGCGGCGCGCCTGGCCGCGCTGCCGCTGTCGTGGGAGGCGGGGCGCGAGGCGGTCCAGCGCCGGCTCGACGCGCTGCGCCAGCGCGAGGCCTCGCTGTCCGAGATCCGCGCCGCCGAGCGGGCCCTGACCGCGTGGCCGCGCAACCCCGAGGCCGCCGCGCTCCAATGGGCCGCCGCGCGCGACGCCAGCCTCAAGCGCGCGCAGCCGCCCGTGCCGCACGCGCGCCCGTTCCCGGGCGCCGACCGCGCGCAGTCGGACCAGCGCCGCAACAACTTCCTCGCGCTCGTGTTCTGCCTGATGCTCGGCACCGCCGCGCTGCCCCACATCCTGATGCGCTCGTACACCACGGCCTCGGTGCACGAGACGCGCGTGTCGGTGTTCTGGACCCTGTTCTTCATCCTGCTGATCTACCTGACGATCCCGGCGCTGGCGGTGCTGGTCAAGTACGACATCTACTCGCACCTAGTCGGCAGCGACTACGCGCACCTGCCCAACTGGATCGCCTACTGGGCCAACGTCGACAAGCTCAATCCCCTGATCGCGATCGCCGACGTCAACGGCGACGGCATCGTGCAACTGGCCGAGATCGCGCTCGACGGCGACGTGCTGGTGCTGGCCACGCCCGAAATCGGCGGCCTGCCGTACGTGGTCTCGGGCCTGGTCGCCGCCGGCGGGCTGGCGGCGGCGCTGTCGACCGCCGACGGCCTGCTGCTGGCGATCTCGAACGCGCTCTCGCACGACGTCTATTACAAGATGGTCGACCCGGCCGCCTCGACCCAGAAGCGGGTCACGATCTCGAAGCTGCTGCTGCTCGGGGTGGCCTTCGTGGCCGCCTACGCGGCCTCGCAAAAACCGGCCGACATCCTGTCTTTGGTGGGCGCGGCGTTCTCGCTGGCCGCCTCGACCCTGTTCCCGGCGCTGGTGCTGGGCGTGTTCTGGAAGCGCGCCAACCACAACGGGGCGATCGCGGGCATGCTGGCCGGCTTCTCGGTGTGCCTGTACTACATGCTCGCGACCAATCCGATCCTCGGCGGCGGCGGCGCCGCCCAGTGGTTCGGCATCGCGCCGATCTCGGCCGGCGTGTTCGGGGTGCCGGCCGGGCTCGCGGTGCTGGTGCTCGCGAGCCTGCTGACGGCGCCGCCGGCGGCGCGCAGCCGCGGCCTGGTCGACCATATCCGCGCGCCGGAATGACGCGCTCCGATAGCGACGAAAAGCAACAGTTGCGCCGCCGGCGCGTCGGATCGCTGGCGCCGGCGGCGGCGAACTGTTACGCTTGCCGCCTTGTCATCTGACTAACTTATTCGAGAACATTGTATGCCTGATCGTATCGCCGCGCCCCCGTCCCTGCCCCGCCGCGCGCTCGCGCGCGCCTGCGTCGCCGCGCTGTTGCTGGCGGCCCCGTTCTGCGCGCACGCGCAAGGCGTGCCGGCCGCGCCGCCCAACATCGAACATTTTTACGAAAACCCGACCTACAGCGACATGCTGCTCTCGCCCGACGGCAAACTGCTGGCGGTGCGCGTGGGCACCGCGGGCAAGCGCGACGGCCTGGCCGTGATCGATTTCCAGGCCGGCAAGGGCTATGCGGTCGCCAGTTTCGACCTGGCCGACGTCGGCACCTTCCGCTGGGTCAACAACAAGCGGCTGGTGGTGACGACCGCCGACCGCCAGCGCGCGCAGGGCGATCTTGAATATGGACCGGGCCTGTACGCGGTCAACGCCGACGGCAGCGGCATGGTGCAGCTGGCCGAACGCGAATGGGGGGCGCGCCAGGGCAGCACCAAGGTCGGGGCGCGCGAGCGGCTCGGCGTCAACACGCGCATGCTCGAGCAGAGCGGTGCCCAGGATTCCGAGCACATCTACGTCACCGAGCCCGACATCAGCGGCACCAGCATCGAAATCCGCCAGTTGCGCCTGCTGCGCCTGAACACCCTCACCGGCGTCAGCCGCAGGGTGCCGATGCCCAAAGAGGCGCAGCAATGGATGCTCGACCACAAGGGCGAGCCGCGCATCGCCAGCGTCAGGGAGAAGGACAGCACGGTGCTGTACTACATCGAGCCGGCCACCGGCGCGTGGCGCGAGCTGCGCCGCTTCGGCCTGTTCGGCAACGACGGGCGCGAGGTGATCGTGCCGCTGCTGTTCGGGCCCGACGGCACGCTGTACGTGCGCACCAACAACGGCAAGGACACCGGCGCGGTCCACACCTTCGACCTGGCCAGCGGCAAGGTCAGCGCCGAGCCGATCATCGTCACCAAGGGCTACGACTTCGACGGCGAAATCATCGCCGACCAGCACAAGGTGCTCGGCCTGCGTTTCACCACCGACGCCGAATCGACGATCTGGTTCGACCCCCGCATGAAGGCGGTCCAGGACGCGGTCGACAAGGCGTTGCCGGCCACGGTCAACATCGTGTCGGTGGCGCCGCGCGCCGAAACCGCGTGGGTGCTGGTCCAGGCCTACTCGGACGTCGCGCCGCCGTCGTTCCTGCTGTTTAACACCGACACCAAGGTCGTCAACAAGATCGGCGACGCCTATCCGAAAATCGACCCGGCCCGCAGCGGCACCCAGGAAGCGGTCAGCTACAAGGCGCGCGACGGCCTGACGATCCCCGCGCTGCTGACGCTGCCGCGCGGCAAGCGCAAGGACCTGCCGCTGGTGGTGCTGGTCCACGGCGGGCCGTTCGTGCGCGGCAGCAGCTGGGGCTGGCAACGCGATTCGCAATTTCTCGCCTCGCGCGGCTACGCGGTGCTCGAACCCTCGTTCCGCGGCACCACCGGTTTCGGCGACGCCCACTACAAGGCCGGTTTCAAGCAGTGGGGCCTGGCCATGCAGGACGACATCGCCGATGGCGCCAAATGGGCCGTGGCCCAGGGCATCGTCGACCCGCAGCGCATCTGCATCGCGGGCGCGAGCTACGGCGGCTATGCCACCCTGATGGGACTGCTGCGCAACCCCGACATCTTCAAGTGCGGCGTGAACTGGGTCGGCGTGACCGACATCGAACTGATGTACACGGGCCACTGGAGCGGCGTTTCCGATTTCGGCGACACCTGGAAGGATTACGGCATGCCGGTCATGATCGGCGACCGCGTCAAGGACGCGGCGCAGCTCAAGGCCACCTCGCCGCTGGTGCATGCCGCGCGCATCACCCAGCCATTGCTGCTCGCCTACGGCGGCGCCGACGTGCGCGTGCCCGACTACCACGGCCGCCAGTTCCGCGACGCCGTGCAAAAGGCCGGCAACAAGAACGTCGAGTACGTGGTCTACCAGGAGGAGGGCCACGGCTGGGTTTTGCCGAAGAACAGCATCGACTTCTGGACCCGCGTCGAAAAATTCCTTGACCGAAATATCGGCAACAAGCCGTAGGCGGCGCGCGTTTCGCGCTATCCTTGCTGAAGGTCGTCCACCAACAGCAAGGAGATGCGCATGTCGTCAGGAAAAATTCTGGTCGCACAGGGAGGCGGCCCCACCGCCGTCATCAACCAGTCGATGGTCGGGGTCGCGCTCGAGGCGCGCCGTTTCCAGCACGTCACGCGCGTCTACGGCGCGCTGCACGGGGTGCGCGGGATCGTCGACGAGAACTTCGTCGACCTGACCCAGGAGACCAGCCACAACCTCGAACTGGTCGCCGCGACGCCCTCGTCGGCGCTCGGCTCGACCCGCGACAAACCCGACATCGCCTACTGCCAGGAGATCTTCAAGGTCCTGCGCGCGCACGAGATCGAACATTTCTTCTATATCGGCGGCAACGATTCGTCCGACACGGTGCGCATCGTCAGCCTCGAGGCGGCCAAGGCCGGCTACCCGCTGCGCTGCATCCACATCCCCAAAACCATCGACAACGACCTCGTCGGCAGCGACCACACGCCGGGCTTCCCCTCGGCCGCGCGCTTCGTGGCGCAGGCCTTCGCCGGCGCCAACCTCGACAACGCGGCGCTGCCGGGCGTGTACGTGGGCGTGGTCATGGGCCGGCACGCGGGCTTCCTCACGGCCGCGGCCGCGTTGGGCAAAAAATTCCCCGACGACGGGCCGCACCTGATCTACCTGCCCGAGCGCACCTTCGTGCTCGAACAATTCCTGGCCGACGTCAAGGCCACCTACGCGCGCTACGGGCGCTGCGTGGTCGCCGTGTCCGAGGGCATCCACGACGCCTCGGGCCAGCCGATCGCCACGCTGCTGGCCAAGGAGGTCGAGCGCGACGACCACGGCAATGTGCAATTGTCGGGCACCGGCGCGCTGGCCGACCTGCTGTGCGACGAGATCAAGGCCAAGCTCGGCATCAAGCGGGTGCGCGGCGACACCTTCGGCTACCTGCAGCGCTCGTTCATCGGCTGCGTCTCCGACGTCGACCAGCGCGAGGCGCGCGAGGTCGGCGAGAAGGCCGTGCAGTTCGCGATGTGGGGCGAGCGCGACGGCTCGGTCGCGATCAAGCGCACCGGCTACTATTCGGTCGACTACGAGCTGCTGCCGCTCGAGGCCGTCGCGGGCAAGACGCGCGTCATGGAGGACGAGTTCATCAGCGCCAGCGGCACCGACGTCA
>JAZKIN010000209.1:0-20794 GCA_040384885.1 Pseudomonadota bacterium
GTTTTCTCTGATGAGCAACATTCTATAAAATTTCAGACCCTTTCGCGACACCCTCCTTCGCGAGGACGATGTTGGTTTAGGTTTGTAGCTACTTGGCCTTCCGCTGTTTCTAACACTGCATCTCCGTTTGTTGGTTTAGGGTTTGTTCGTGCTTTGCCTTCGCTTTTTCTAGCGCTGCTTCTTTCTACATCCTTCCCGTTTTTCGCCCGCCCCGATTGGCGCAAACGCGCGCCTGCGCACCGCATCATCCCGCCAAAGTACCGCCTTACAGTACCAAAAGCACCGCGATCCACACCGCCGCGAAGATGAAAAAACTTCATGGTTGGACGTGCAATACTGGACTTCAAGTCCTTCTTGCCCGCCGCTTCCATGACCCACGTCAACAACACCCACGACGCCCCCGATTACATCCTTGCGCCTTCCGACGCGCGCGGCGCGCTGTACTTCGCGCTGGCGCTGGCGCTCACTGCGGCCGGCGTGCTGCTCGCCGCGTTCGGCAATGCATGGGCCTGGGCCGCCGGCCAGCTTTTGCTCGCGCTCGGCTTCAGCGTCTGGTTCGTGCTGCTGCACGAGTGCGGCCACCGCACCCTGTTCCGCAGCCGGCCGCTTAACCAGGCCGCCGGCATGGTGTCGGCCTTCATGGCGCTGATTCCGCCAACCGCCTGGCGCCATGTGCACGCCTTCCACCACGTCTGGACCGGCTGGCAGGACCGCGACCTGACCACGATGGCGCTGGTGCCGCGCCCGGTCGCACGCTACGAGCGCTGGATCATCAACGGCGCCTGGCGCAGCGGCCTGCCTTTGTTCTCGCTGCTGTACCGCGTGCAAAACTTCTGGAACACGCCGCGGCTCGCGCGCCACTTCACGCCCGCCGTGATGCGCCGGATCCGCCTCGAAAACGCCGCCTACCTGCTGGCCTATTGCGCCTTGCTGGCATGGGTCGGCCCCGGCAACGCGCTGCGCCTGGTCGGCTGCGGCCTGCTGCTCTCGCTCGCGTTCCAGGACTTGCTGCTGGTGAGCCAGCACACGCACATGCCGACCCATCGCGCCGGCGACGAGCGCGTCGCGCCGTTCTCGCACATGGAGCAGCAGGCAAATACGCGTTCGCTGCGCTTCCCGCGCTGGCTGTCTTGGCTGCTGCTGCACATCGACGCGCACGAGCTGCACCACATGCATGTGCGCGTGCCCGGCTACCACCTGCGCGCGCTCGCGCAGGACGCGCCCAACGAGGTCCACTGGTGGACCTGGCTGCGCGCCGTCAAGCGCCTGTCGGGCGTCGAACTCATGTTCGGCGCGCGCGAGCGCACGGGGATGCTGCTGTGAGCGCGGTCATTGCCCCGCCCGCGCTCGCGTGCGCCGTGTTCGTGTCGCTCGCGCTCGCGCTGGCCGGCGTGGCCCACGTCGCGTGGCTGCGCAGCGCGTGGTCGCGCCGCTTCGCCGTGCCGCTCGACGGCGCCGCCACCTGGCGCGGACGGCCCATCTTTGGCGCCAACAAAACCTGGCGCGGGCTGATGGTGCTGCCGCTCGCCGCCGCGCTCGGATTCGGGCTGGCCGCGCAGTTCCGCGACGCGCTGCCGGCATGGCTCGCCGCCGGCGTGTGGGCGCGCCCGGCGTCCCAGATGGCGCTGGCCGGCCTGCTGTGCGGACTGGCCTTCATGCTGGCCGAGCTGCCCAACTCGCTGCTCAAGCGCCAGCTCGGCGTCGCCCCCGGCCAGGCCGCGCGCGGCCCGCTGCTGCGCCTGTGGTGCCTCGTGATCGACCGCGTCGATTCGACGCTCGGCGCCCTCATCGCGCTGAGCCTGCTGCTGCCGCTGCCCGCCATGGCCTGGCTGTGGGTGCCGTTGTTCGGCATCAGCCTGCACTGGAGCTTCAGCTACTGCATGTATCTGCTCAAACTTAAACCGAGGCCCGCATGATGCCCACGCCCGCCTTTGCCGGCCTGATTCCTTTGGCCGACGCGCACGATGCGAGCGTGCATGGCGGCAAGGCCGCGGCGCTTGCGCGCATGCTCGCCAACGGCTTTCGCGTGCCGCAAGGCGTCGTGCTGACCGACGCTTTGTTCCAGGACCATCTGCAGAAAACGGACGCCGGCGGCGAACAAAAGACCGCGCAGATTTGCGCCAGCCCGCTCGCGCCGACCCTGCGCGCCGCGCTTGGCGCCTGCGTCGGGGGCGGCGCCTTACATGCCGTGCGCAGCTCCGCCGTGGGCGAGGATTCGGCCGCGCACTCGTTCGCCGGCCAGCTCGACACCGTGCTCGGCGTGGCCGACGCCGGCGCGCTCGAGGATGCCGTGCGCACCGTCTGGGCCTCGGCCTGGTCGGCGCGCAGCCTGGTCTACCAGGCGCGCCGGCAGGTGCGACTGGCGCGCATGGGCGTCATCGTGCAGCGCCAGGTCGACGCGCGCCACGCCGGCGTGCTGTTCACCCAGGCGCCGGCCGGCTGCGCCCAAATCCCCGTGATGATGATCGAGTACTGCGCCGGCCTCGGCGACGCGCTGGTCTCGGGCACGATCGATCCGGCGCGCGTGGTGGTCGCGCGCGAGGGCGGCGGCGTCGTCGTCGAACATGTGATGCCGGACGAGGCGCCCGCGCCGCTCGCGGCCGGCGAGATCGCGCAGCTCGTGGCCGAGGCCTCGCGCCTCGAAGCGCTGTTCGGCTGCCCGCTCGACATCGAATGGGCGATCGACCAGGCCGGCGAGTTGTGGCTGCTGCAGGCGCGGCCGATCAGCACCCCTGTGGCCGCCGCACCCGCCGCCGACGGCCGCAGCGCGGTCTGGACCAACGCCAACATCGCCGAGAACTTCCCGGAGCCGGTCTCGCCGCTGCTGTACTCGGTGGTGCGGGCCGGCTACACGGCCTACTTCCGCAACCTTGGCCTCGGCTTTGGCATTTCGCCGACGCGCATCGCGGCGATGGAGCCGGTGCTGGCCAACCTGGTCGGCGTGCACGGCGGGCGTCTATACTACAACCTGAGCAATATCCACGCCTTGCTGCAACTGGCGCCGGCGGGGCGATGGCTCGCGCGCGCCTTCAACAACTTCGTGGGCGCGGCCGAGATGCCCGCGCTGCGCCACGCGATGCCGCAACAGGGGTGGTTCGACCGCGCGGCCGAAGCGCTGCGCATCCCCTGCAAAACGGCGTGGCAATACCTGCGCGTGCAGTCGCGCGTGGCGCGCTTCGAACGCGCCGTGACCGGCTTCTGCGACGGCACCCGGCGCCCCGCGTTGGTCGCGATGGCGCCGGCTGAACTGGTCGACGCGCTCGACGGCTTTTTGACGATCCGCCTGCGCCGCTGGAACGACGCCGCGCTGGCCGACACCGCCGCCATGGTTTGCTACGCGCTGTTGCAGCGCAGTCTCAAGAAGGCCTGGCCGCAGGCCGGCGAGAGCGTGCACAACAACCTGCTGGTCGGGCTGCCCGACCTCGCCAGCCACGTGCCGGTCGAGCGCTTGTGGGAGCTGTCGCGCAAGGTGCGCCACAATCCGGTGTTGTTCCGCCTGTTCAGCGAGCTTGACGTCCCGGCGATCGACACCGCGCTCACGACCGTGCCCGAGCTGGCCGCCTTCCGCGCCCGCTTCGAGGACTACTTGGAGCGCTGGGGCTTTCGCAGTTCGGGCGAGCTGATGCTGACCTATCCGAGCGCCGAGGAGAATCCGCACCAGGCGCTCAACCTGCTCAAGACCTACGTCGGCCTCGACGCCGATTCCCCCGCGACGCTGCTGGCGCGCCAGGTGGCTGCGCGTTTGGCCGCGACCGACGCCGCCTGCAGGCATCTGAGCCCGCTGGCGCTGGTGCGCGCCATGCCGCTGGCCGGGCGGGCAGGGCGCTTCCGCCTGCTGCTGTCGGCCACGCAGGGCGCGATCCGGCTGCGCGAGCGCGCGCGCATGCAGCAGGCGCGCCTGTATGTGCACCTGCGCCACATCGTGCTCGCGTGCGGACGCAGCCTGGTCGCCGCCGGCCATCTCGACGCGCCGGACGATGCCTTCGAGCTCACGATGGACGAACTCAAAGACTTGCTGTCGGGGCAGGCGATGTTCCCGTATTCGGCCGGCGCGCTGGTGCGCCAGCGGCGCGACGCGCACGCGCAGTTGGCGCGCATGGCGCCGCCCGACAGCATCACCCTGGCCGAAGGGCGTTATCTGGCCTGCGCCGCCGGGCTGCCCGTGGCGGTCGCCGAGGCCGATCCGGCCGCGCCGCTGCAAGGCACGGGTGCATGCGGCGGCCGAATCAGCGCGACCGCCGCCGTGCTGGCCGACGCGACCGAGGTCAGGCTGATGCGCGAGGGCGACATCGTCGTCACGCGCCAGACCGACCCGGGCTGGGCCTGCGTCTTTTTCCTCGCGCGCGGGCTGGTGGTCGAGCGCGGCGGCATGCTCTCGCACGGCGCGATCATCGCGCGCGAATTCGGCATTCCCGCCGTGGTCGGCGTGCGAGGCGCGACCACGCGCATCCGCAGCGGCGAGCGCCTGATGCTTGATGGAGACCGCGGTGTCGTCGAAATCCTGGCCTGAAGACCTGCACAGCTACGCCGCGACGCGCCTGCTGCGCCCGCGCATCGGCCTGCTGTGGCTGGTCGTGGGCGCCTGCATGCTGGGCGCCTCGCGCGGTGGCGGGCCATCGCGCATGGCGGCGAGCATGCTGCTGGCCGCCTTGCTGATCGCCCAGTTCCGCCTGTGGGACGACCTCGCCGACCGCGCGCACGACGCGCGCCACCATGCGCAGCGGGTGCTCGTCGGTAGCACCCACGCGGGCCGCTTTGCCCTGCTGTGCCTGGCCGAGGCGGTGCCGGTGCTGGGCTTGCTGTGGGCGTGGCGCGAGCCGATGCGCCTGGCCGCCTACGGCCTGCTGTGCACCGCCATGGCGGGCCTGTATGCGGCCAGCGGCGCCTGGCCCCGCTTGCTGCGCGCCCAACTGGTGCTGCTCAAGTACCCATGCTTTGTGTGGCTGGCGGCGTCCGGCGTGTCGCCGCAGGCGGGACTCGGCCTCGGCGCGGCCCTGTGGCTGGCGCTGGCGCTGCACGATCTGCTCAGCGACCGCACCTTGCAGACCGGCCGGTACTGGCGCGCGCTGGCCGCGATCGAAGGCCTTGCCCTGATCGCCCTGCTGGGCGTGGCCGCGCTTGGATTTTCCAAACCCACTTACTGAAACCGGACCCCATGACAAACCTCGCCCACGCCCCCTCCACCGACGCGTTCGAAGCGTGCGCCTGCTACCTGTGCGGGGCCGCCGCGGCCGACCCGCTCGTGACGGGCGAAGACGACTTGACGGGCAAGCCGGGCCGCTTCTCGTTCGTGCGGTGCCGCCAGTGCGCTCTTGCGTACCAAAGCCCGCGCCTCACGCTCGACTGGGTCAAGCTGTACTACGACGACGAATACATCGCCCACCGCAAAAAGACCGACTGGGGCTGGCTCACGCCGTTCTACGAAAAATCGATGCGCAAGCACGACCTGTCCAAGCTGGCGCTGGTGGACCGCGCGCTCAAGCTGGCGCCGGGCCAGCGCGTGCTCGACATCGGCTGCGCCGCCGGCACCTTTTTGCTCGAGCTGATCGCACGCGACAAGGTCGCCGCGACCGGCGTCGACTTCAAGGACCTGTCGCACCTGCCCACGCTCAAGGACGTCGACTTCCGCTGCGGCCTGCTGGCCGAGCAGAGCCTGGCGCCGCGCAGTTTTTCGCTGATCACGATGTGGCACTTCCTCGAGCACGACTACGACCCGAATGCGACGTTGGCGCGCTGCCGCGATTTGCTGGCCGACGACGGCCGCCTCGTGATCGAGGTGCCGCGTTTCGACAGCCTGAGCTACAAGCTGTACGGCGCGCGCTGGCCCGGGCTGCAGGCGCCCCAGCACACCGCGCTCTACAGCAAGGCGACGCTGATCGCGATGGTGAAAAAGCAGGGCCTCGAGGTGGTCGAGTACCTGCCGTGGGGCGCGTTCCCTTCGTACTTCTATCTGTTCGCGGGGGCCGCCTTCAAGCTGCTGCGCGGATGCGGGCTCAATCTCGACCGCGCGATCCTGCCGTACTTCCTCGGCCAGATCCTGCTCTCGCCGGTGCTGCTGTTCGAGCGGCGCCTCAACCTCGCGATGCAGACCGTCATATGCCGCCGCGCACAGTAGGCGAACAGCGTACGCCGCCGCGCAAAGTAGGCGAGCAGCTCGCGTTCGCGCTGCGCTGCGCCGCCATGCTGGTGCTTATCACCGCCGGCGCGCTGTGGATGCTGCTGGTCGCCTGCCTCACCGGCTTCGCGCTGCGCCGCTTCTACAGCGAGCGCATCCTCGCGCCGATCGGCCACCTCGCGCTCAGGCTGTGGGGCATCCGCGTGCGCAAGCACCAGGCCGCGCCATTCCCGGCCGGGCAGGCGGTCTACATCGCCAACCACACGTCGACGCTCGACATGTTCGTGCTGATCGCGCTCGGCATGCCGAACACGCGCTTTTTCCTGAGTGGTTTTTTGCGCAAGCTGCTGCCGTTCGGCGTGATCGGCTACCTGACCGGGATCTTCTGGACCATGCCGCAGACCCTGCCGGAACGCCGCCGGCGCCTGTTCGCGGGCGCGGCCGAGACCTTGCGGCGCAGCGGCGAATCGGTGTTCCTGAGCCCCGAAGGGATGCGCGTGACGAGCGGCCAGATCGGGCACTTCAACAAGGGCGCGTTCCACCTGGCAGCCAGTTTGAGCGCGCCGATCGTGCCGATGTTTTTCTTGATTCCCGCCGACGTCGATCCGGGGCTTGGCCTGCATGTGCGGCCCGGCGTGATCGACGTCCATGTGGGAGCGGCGATTCCGACCGCCGATTGGCGCCTCGCGGACCTTGCGGACCACATCGCATCGGTGCGCGCGACGTTTGTGCAATGGAATACCGACTTGCGAGGCACGGCATGACAGCGATCTTCTCGAACGAACTGACCTCACTGCACGACACGCAGATGCTGTCGGACGCGCAGTTAAGCGCCGACATCCGGCCCGCATCTGCGCCCGTGCTGGAGATACGGCGCGTGTTCGCGACCGGTGCGACGGGCTTTTTGGGGGCGCAGGTTTTGGGCGAGCTGCTCCGCTCGACCGATTGGCAGATCGTCTGCCTGGTCCGCGCCGACGACGACGCGCATGCGCAGCGGCGACTTGGCGAAGCCTTTTGCAGGGCGCGGTTGAACGACACTGAAACGCGCGATGCCTTGATGCGCGTGAGTGCGGTGCGCGGCAACGTGGCTGAAGCGGACTATGGCTTGAGCGCACAGCAGTTCGAGGCGCTTGCAGACAGAGTCGACGCGGTGATCCACGGCGCGGCGGAGGTGAGCTGGATCAAGCCATACCGGCGCCTGCGTGGCAGCCATGTGAACGGCACGCTCAATGCGATCCGCCTCGCATGCCATGTGCGCGGCAAAGCCTTGTACGTGGTGTCGACGCTGGCCGTTTGCTACGCGCCCGACGGCCCCGGCGCGGTCGACGAACACACCGACATGGCGCCGTACGTCACGCAGATGTCGCTTGGCTACGCGCAGGCGAAATGCGTCGGCGAGTCGCTGCTGCGCAGCGCCGCCGCGCGCGGCCTGGCCGTCGGCATTTTGCGTTCCGGCCTGGTGTGCGGGCATAGCGTGAGCGGCGAATCGAACCAGCAGGACCTGATCTCGCGTGCGATCCGCGGCAGCACCCAAAGCCTGGTCGCCGCCGACATCGACTGGCAGATCGATTGCGTGCCCGTCGATACGGCCGCGCAGGTGCTGTGCACGATGGCGCGCTCGGGCTTTGCGCATGGCGCGGCGGCAGGGATGGCACGCGTACTGCATCTGCAGCACGACGCGCCGCGCAGCTGGCGCGAGCTGGTGCTGTCGCTGCGCCTGCGCGGCTATCCATTGCAGCTGGTGCCGCTCGACCAATGGCTCGCGCAGGTGGAGCAGATGGGCAAACACGACCCCTCGGACCTGCGCGTGCTGCGGCCGTTCTTCCTGGCGCGGCCCGAAGGGCTGGGCGGGCGCAGCCAACTCGAACTGTTTTTGGAGCCGACGCGCAGCCGCATCGGTTCAAGCGCGTCGCAACGGTGGCTGGCGCAGCATGGGATCACGATCCCGCGGCTCGACGCGCGGCTACTCAACCGCTACTTCGCCGATTTCGTCGACACCGGCTTCCTGCCGCCGAGCGAAGCACGCACTGCAGCCGAACCGAGTACGGCCGACCTGCACGTGATGTTGGTCACGGCCTTGGGCGTGGCGATCAATGACTTCACCGCCACGCCGATGGGCGGCGACACCGGCATCATGAGCGAATTGGCCGCCGCCCGCAGCGGCGGACGCACGGGACTGTGGCATTGTCAAGGCGCGCTCGATGCGGGCGGCGCGCTGAACGCGGTGCTCAAGTTAAAACCTGACGACGACGAACAAGATGCGCTCACACTTGCCACTGCCGCGCTATGCAGCCCCGGGTTGGAACGCGTGTTCGGCGAGCATTTGCACCGAATGCCGTACCGGCGCTCAGCGGCCCGCGAGCGCGCGATCGGCCTGATGGACGACGAGCGCATCGCGCGCCACATGCCGGCCACGCTGGCGGCTCTGCCCGCCGGCGCCGACGGCATCAGCGGCATGCTGTACGGCTTCCTGCACGACGCGCAGATGGCGCACGACGGCGCCCCCGGCATGCACTGGAGCGCGGCCCATCTCGATGCGGCGGTGCGCGGCCTGGGCGAGATCCATTCGGTTTGGCTGGGCCGCGAGCGCGAATTGCTGGCAACCGGCTGGATCGCGGAAGACAGCTGCGGTCCCGGTTTGCTGGCCATGCAGCCCTTGTGGAACGCGCTGGCCGAGTATGCGGGGCCACGCCTGGCCGAACTAATCGGACGCGAAGTCGGCGGCGTGCAGCGCGCATGGATCGACGACATGCCGACATGGCTGCCGCAAACGTTAGCCATGCCGCGGAGCCTGATTCATCACGATTTCAATCCACGCAATATGGCATTCCGGCGCGACGCACAGGGGCTGCAACTGTGCGCCTACGATTGGGAGCTTGCGACCGTGGGGCTGCCGCAATACGATCTGGCCGAATTGCTTTGCCATGTGCTGCCGGAGCAGGGGCAGGGCGCGATTGCGGAGGAAGCGATCGAAGGGCACCGCGCCGCGCTTGAGGCGGCATCGGGCCAGGTATTGGCGCCGGACGAGTGGCGCGCCGGCTTCGCGCTGGCCTTGCGCTGTTTTGTGATTTGCAGATTGCCGATGTATGTGATTATCGACCGCTTCAGGCCGCAGCCGTCGCTGCCGTGCGTTGTGCGCAACGCGTTCTGGCTGGCGGCATCGGTTGGGTAGGGCTATTCGAAAATGAATAGCTCACACTGGTGTAGTACATTTTTGAATAGTGCTTACTTCTGCGCCGAAACTTGCGTGCCGGTCTTGGCCCCGACAATGGCGTCGATCATCTGCTGCGAATAGACTTCGCCCTTCGCCTCGGTCGCTTCGATCATCGAGCGCCACAAGGGCACGATCGCGACGCCGAGCTTGTCGAAACGGACCAGGCCGCACGCATAAATGCCGTCGTATGTGGCGACGGAGTTGCCCAGTTTTTCGCAGGTCGCCGTCTGCGCCTTGCGGTAGGCTGCGATTTTCTCCTGGCTTAACAGCCCGGTATTGAGCAAGCCGTCGAGGGCCATCGCTTCGGCGCCGCCTTCGTGGATCCAGGGATCGTCTTCGCCAACGCCGCCGCGCTCGATATTTAGTTGCCAAAGATGCGCCATCTCATGCGCCACGAGCCTGGTCAGCAGTTCGCGCTTCTTCGGATGGTCGCCCAGCAACTCCTTTCCATCGAAGCGGTAGGACAACTGGCCCATGACCGCGTCGCCCTTGATCGATATCCCCGGCGCTTCATAGCCAGCGACCGACAGCATGATGAACAGCTCATCCTTCAAGGGACGTTGATAGGCTTTTTCATAGTATTGGGACATCTTCGCGCCGACATCGAGCATCGTTTCGCGCGACCACGCAGGGGTTTGCGGATCGAGCAGGAATTTGGTGTTGCCGATGCTGACAGCCTGCGCCGGCCCGAAATACGCGTAGCCGCGCTCGCCGCCGCGGGTCAGCTTGTTGAGCGGCGGCGCGATGACGTTCTCTCCCGCCAATCCTTTGAGCCGGACATCGGTCGACATCGCAAACGCGTGCTGTCCCTTGTGCGCCTCGCCCTGCAGCAGGCCTAGAAACATGGCGGTGCCGCCGTCGGTGAAGCGGTTGAAGGGTGCGTATGCCTTTGGCGCGAGCCCGTCGAACGTCGTGATCTCGACGCTGACCGCCTTGAACGGTTTGCCGTCGCGGGATATTACGTCGTTGTCCGCCGCCGTCTTCAGGCGCAAGCCCGGGGTGAGGAGCTTCCATGCCTTCTGCCGATACTCGCCCACAGACGGAAGCGTGATCGAGGTCACAGCGCTCTGGAAACGGTAGTCGACAAGCCATTTATCCTTGCCCACATGGCTCACATCGACCGTGAGCGCGACGCTGGGGCGTTCGTGCGCGTGCAGGATGGGTGCGACACATAGAAGCAGGAGGGCGGCGCAGAGGCTAGAAAGATGACGATGCATGAGGTGAATCCTTTGCAGGGGCAGATGCCGACGATTTTACCGCACGCAATTCTTCCCTACTTTGCGACTGGCAAGGATCTTTGTTCCGACGACGGCGACCACAATCCCACTTCATGGCAGTACTTTCGCCAAGTCACGACGTCCGCAGCTTTCCTGACTTGCCCGTTTGAGATCGCAAAAAATGCGGCCACAGAGCGATGAACCCATCCGCTGACCTGGAACACGAAATCCGAGACCGCAACCGCAACGCCATGGCGCGTGGGTGGTCAAGTAGCCGGAGAAGCGAGTACGATTGGCGACTACCTAGTAATACTTGTACATGCGCGAGAACCCGTTATGCCAGCTTCAAAAATTTGTGCAATTGCAGTTAAAATTGATCAAGGCACGCGCGATCGTATCAATCGGCTTGCGGAGTCACGAGACCGGACATCGGACTCGATTCTGAAGGAAGCGATCAACCAATACCTTGAACGCGAGGAAAAGAAAGAGGCTTTTCGCCAAGGCGCCTTAGGCGTGTGGAGCGAGTACAAGGCCTCCGGCCTGCACGTGACCGCAGACGAGGCAATCTTATGGATTGAAACATGGGGCGATGAAGCCGAATTGCCCGCGCCCGAATGCCACAAGTAAAATTACTGCACCAGCAGGTCATATTAGGTGGCTGTCTCGATTACCTACTACCGGGCCAACCGCGCTGCGTCGATTTCATGTGGGACGAGATCGGCCGATCGAACCAGGCAGCTAACGATCTAAGAAAATGAGCCGTGGTGCACTGTAGGCCATTCAAAGATATTGGGCTGCGGCGCTGCCAGACCTAGAAAGAGACGAGCTGTTTTTCCTGAGCTCGGCGCTCTTCAAATTGTCATCTCGACACAAAACATAGAGCAAACGCAAACAGTTGCGCTCGGAACTCGTCAAAACTTCACTTCGGCATGTTCTAAAGTAATTTTCCTTTAGAACGCATTGAAGTTTGGCAATTTCCGAAAGGTGTTTGCGGAGCCATGAGAACAGACCTGATCAAACAAGTTACGACCGCGCTCGCGCAGTTTTCGAGCGTCACCAGGTTGTACGAGCTGACCGTCGGCGACGGCAGGGCAAATCTGGGTTCGGGCGGCTTGCTGGTGGAGGCATTCGCGGCCGACGACGCGGTGCAGGGCGTTGGCGGGCGCGACGTGATCGTTGTCTCGACCAGCGCCCACGTTAAACTCGCGCCTTTGCTGGGCCAGCCGGCAAGTCTCAAAGTGAGCCTTGCCGATGGCAGCCGCACGATCTTTTGCGGCGATATCACGGAAGCGGCGATGCTTGGCAGCGAGGGCGGCTTTGCGCGCTACCGGCTGCGCCTGACCCCGTGGATGTGGCGCCTGAGCCAGGCCCGCAACTGCCGCGTATGGCAAGACAAATCGGTCATCGAGATCGTCGATTCGGTATTCGAGGCCTACCTGCCGCTGGCGCGTTGGCGCTGGAGCGACGAGGCCGAGCCTTTCATGGCCAACGCCCTGCCGCGCAGCTACTGCTGCCAGTACCGCGAAAGCGACTTGGAGTTTGTGCAAAGGCTGTTGACCGAAGAGGGCCTTGCCTGGCGCTTCGAACAGACTGCGGACGGCCCGGCGATGGTGCTGTTCGCCGACAGCAGCCGGGCCTGCGCAGTGCCCGAGGACGCCACGAGTGCCGCCGCCGGCGGCGTCAGTTTCCATAGCGCGCGCGGCGCCGAGCAGCAAGACACGGTGCAGGCGCTGCAGGCGCGGCGCAGCATGTGCGCATCGATGACGACGGTGCTGAGCTACGACTACAAGGCCAAGAGGATTGTATCCGCCAGCTCGCCGTCGCTACTGCGCAGCGGCGGCAGGCTGCCGCCGCTCGAGAGTTTCGACGCCCCCGGCCAGTACGCCTACGCCAACGAGGCTCAGGCGCGCCGCTACGCAGACCTGGCGATGCAAGGGCGCGAGGCGCGCAGCCAGGCATGGAGTGGCCGCTCCACGCTGCGCACCCTGCGCGCCGGCACCAGTGTGAGGATCACAGACACGCCATTGCAACGGTTGGGGGTCGCGCCCGCGTTCACCGTGTTGCGCGTGCTGAGCGTGGGCGTGAACAACCTGCCTGCGCCGGCCCAGCAAGCCCTTGCCGAATTGTTCGGTCCGCTGCCGGAGCTGTTGCAGGAGGTGCTGGGCGGCAAGCCGCGCGAGGACTTTGCGTTGGTCATCGCGCAGGCGCGGGCGAGCGGCTACGCCAATTGCTTCGACGCGGTGCTGGGCTACGTCACGTGGCGACCGGAGATCGACGGCAGCGACGGGCGCGCCCGGTCGAAGCCGACCGCAGGCGGCTCGCAAAGCGCAATCGTGGTCGGAGCCGACGGCAACGACCGCCCGCGAGGCGCGGACGAGCTGTATTGCGACCGGTTCGGGCGCGTGCGCATCCGCTTCCATTGGCAGGACGGCGGCGCGGCGGGGTGCTGGGTGCGGGTGGCGCAGCGTTCGGCCGGCGGCGGCATGGGCAGCCAGTTCCTGCCGCGCATCGGCCAAGAGGTGCTGGTGCAGTTTCTGGAAGGCGATATAGACCGCCCGATCATCGTCGGCGCGCTGTACAACGGCCAGGGCGAAGGCGGCATTGTTCCCACTCCGGGCGGGCAGGCCGGTGGCAAAAAGGGCGAGGGTATTTTCGAGCGGGCAGACGACCACGCCTATTCCGGGCAGGGCAACACCGCCGGGGGCAACAGTCCGCTTTGGCACGGCGCCTCCGCCGCCGGCGCGGGCCACCGCAACAGCGCCGCGCAGTGGGGCGTGCGCAGCAAGGAGTTTGGCGGGCAAGGCTACAACCAGCTGCTTTTCGACGACACCGACGCGCAAGGACGGGTCCAGCTCAAGTGCAGCCACGCGGCCAGCGAATTGAATCTCGGGCATCTGATTCACACCGCCGACAACTACCGCGGCAGCTTTCGCGGCAGCGGCGCCGAATTGCGCACCGACGATTATGGGGCCGTGAGGGCGGGCGGCGGCCTGCTGGTGTCGAGCTACAAAATTGACCATAAATTCGGCGCGCGCGACCCGGCCGGAGATAACGTATCGAGCATTGCCTTGCTCAAGCAGGCAGTGAAGCTGGCCGAGACGTTCAGTGACGCGGCGATCACGCACCAGACGGTGGCGTTGGCATCGCACATCGGCGCGGATAAGGTCAATTCGAGCAGCCTTGACGATAAAGCTTCGCCGCTCAAAGCCATGCTGACTGCCGTTTCTGGCATGGTGGGCACGGACAGCTTTGAGGCCGCCCAGGCCGACGCGGCCGACAAGAACGTACGCGCCATCGAAGACAAGGTTCCGCATTCGACAGACGCGATTATCGCCATCGCGGCAAAAGGCGGGCTAGGCGTGGCTGCGGGCAAAAGTCTGCAATTGGCGAACGGCGAAACAGTGACGCTGATGAGCGGCCAGGACACCCAGTTCGTCGCAGGCGGTCAGATGCGGGTGCACAGCGGGCAAGCCATCAGCGTGCTGGGCGGAACCGTGGCGCCGGGCGAGAACAACATCGGTCTGCAACTGATCGCTGCTAAGGACGCCATCGATATCCAGGCCCAAAGCGATGCGCTCAAGGTTCAGGCGCGCGACGAGGTCAATGTGGCGAGCGCGAATGCGCACATCGACTGGGCTGCGGCCAAGCGAATCAGTATGTCGACCGCGGGCGGGGCGAACATCACGATCGAGGGCGGAAATATCACGGTGCAGTGCCCGGGGAAGATCACCATCCATGCTGGAAAGAAAAGCTTCGTCGGGCCGGCACGAATTAACTACTCGATGCCGGCGCTACCTCGAAGCATCTGTGTAGCGTGTTTGAAGAAATCGCTTGCGGCCGCGCCCGCTTTTACGGTGGTTAACTAGACTATGTTTATCGAAACGTACAACGAAGCATGGCTTGCGCGGCTGGACGAACAGGTACATGGGTTGGCTGATGGCGTGAGCCTGTATCTCTTGATCGATAGTGTGTTCGTCCCGGGTCTGCATCGCCAGATGATCGCCGCGCTGGGACGGGTTGACGCATTGGCACTACTGTTCGACGCCTTACCGGGGTGCACAGAAGATACTAAAAGCGTATCTCCGTTTTTGCTCCGATTTGAAGGATCCAGCGGACGGTTGCCAAAATTGCTCAATAAATGCAGCGGCTGGCCAATGGTCAGCGCGATCGAGACGACCGAAAACATCGCGAATCTGACCGAACGGCTTTCAGCATGGTGCATTGTCGAGGCCGACGACCAGCGGTTTAACTTCAGATTTCCAGACACGCGCCGTTTGCCGGCGATCTTCAATGCACTCACAGTGAACCAACGCGCGCAGTTGGCTGGACCGGCGACACGCTGGTCGTATATGGCGCGCGACGGCGAGTGGGCCGAGCTTGACCTGCCTGTCACCTACTGCCGACCAGCCGACCGAGCTACTCTCGATGCACAACAGTTTGCCACGCTCGTGAGCGACAGCGAAACGGACGAAGCAATGATGATGTTGCTTGATCGAGGGCTCCCAGTGTACGCATCGCCTATGAAAAATTTTTTGATTATTTCCGTGGCACATCGCGCCGCGGCCCACCGAAAACTAGATGCCGCGGATAGGTTGGTTTGGTGTGAAGCCTGTTTGCTTGGCGGCGTGGCATTAGATGAAACGGAAGCAATTGCAATTCTGAAAGAGTGGCAGCATTCGCGCGTTTGAACTTTGTAGCGTTATTTATTGGAGCAACAATGCAAATTAACCGGACGTGGTTTGGATTTTGGCGACGCGTAGTGGCAGCGTGTGTACTTGGAGCACCGTTGCTGGCAGCGTGTGGAAAGCTTGATGCTTCCCAGAGCATTTCCGTAAATATTCATGGCGTTAATTACAGCGCAGAGGAATTTCGTTATTTTATTTCGGACCCGAACAACGTGAAAAATCAGGGAGGCGGCGAGTCGATAGAGCCATTCAACGCCGGCGGGACAACTTGCTGCTACGCCTTGCCAAAAAAATGGCGGCCGGGAATGAAGATTAAAGTTCATTCGACGTACTCGCTAGCGGAACAAGCTGATGGGACGTCGCCCGAGGTAACGAAGACATACATTGTGGACGTACCGCAATACGTTGACGGGAAGGCGGGAGAGTTGTGGGTAATTCGCGCGAAGGAAGGTGCCATGAGCGTGGTCTCAAGCGACTATCCCCCCAATCACCTAAAGTGGCCTGGGTCCATAAAGGGATGGCCTGTCCCTTCGTTGGCATATCAGCGCGAGCGCTGGGAGTTATATAGGAAGCACGAGGCCGGAGGCGTAGCTCTTTATCTGTCGTTGCTTGAGGAACTACACACCAATCCAGAAAAACATGCGAGAAAAGCTTGGGATTCTACGTTGGAATATGAACCAGAAGTGCTAAAGGGATTTAGTGGGCCCAATGACCAGTTGTATCTTGAGTGGTTGAAGAAGGATTATGAAGCGTCTCTAGTTAGAAGCAACAAGCTACTTGAGAAAGTAATGAAGGAAAAGCCATGAGCGCAATTTTATGCCCCGTGATCGATGAGTCGTTTGCAAATGCTGAGGCAGTAGATACGTTTTACGATAAGATCGCCCTTGATCGCATAAGAAAAACATATGAAGTTAGGGAGCAACCGATTCTTGGGTCGCCTGGTGAATCATGCAAAACAAATTTGTTTTTTGGATTCTTCTTCGATGGGACCAAAAATAACTATATCCAGGCCGAAACCGGAAAAAACCATTCAAACGTGGCTCGCTTGTACGACTGCTATCCAGGAATATCTGTCAAAGGGACCCTGCCAGACACCTTTGATTGGAAGTATCAACCGGAGCGATACTCGCATTTCTTTAAGGCTTACATTCCCGGTGTTGCATCGCCGTTCCCTCAGATAAACGATCTGGGTACTGGCGTCATGGGTGCGGCGGGAGGACACCTGGGCGAGGCGCGCATCGTTTGGGGATTGATACAGGCGATTAACAACGTTCATCGCTATTTTCACAAGGGCGTTCCGATGATTCTAACGGAGGAAGCCAATCTGTTAATCAGGCGAATTAGGTTGACGAAAGAAAGTCGAAAGGCGATGGTTTCCCGAACCAAACGACAAGATTCCGATCATTCTGATAGCATGAACTGGCAATTTGCAAGAGAAATATTTGAAATAATTTTGTTGAGATTGCATAAGGCAATTGAAAAAAATCTCCTTGATAAAAATGGCGTGCCGAAAAACAAAGATCCAGCGGTCGTCAAAAAAATCTTTGTTTCAGTATTCGGATTCTCGCGCGGGGCGACTCAGGCGAGGGCGTTCACAAACTGGTTGTTGTCCCTGTGCAAACTCGACGCGATATTGCTCGGAAAGAGTGAAGGGATGACACTTGGTGGATTTCCTGTCAAGTTTGATTTCCTGGGCCTGTTCGATACCGTTGCGTCAGTAGGCTTGGGAAATTCCTTAGGTAATAGCGTCGCGGGAAAAATGTTTGATGGACACGGTGCTTGGTCCGACACTGAAGATAGCCTGCGCATCCCTCCAGATATCCGTTGCATCCATCTTGTTGCGGCACATGAATTACGGCGCAGCTTCCCGGTTGACTCGATCTCGGTGAAATCGGTCATGCCCGACAATAGCTTGGAGGTCGTCGTCCCTGGCGTGCACTCAGATCTTGGATGCGGTTATGCACCGCTGGAGCAGGGACGCGGCGCTCGAGCGGACGGTTCCGACATGTTGGCGCGCATTCCACTTGTCTATATGTATAAGATGGCACGTCTTGCAGGTGTTCCGCTGAAACTCGAGCTTGCAAGCGCAGAGGCGAAAAAGCGTTTCGTAATCCAGCCGTCAACTATCAAAGCTTTAAATGATTATTTGGCCGCTTGCAAGAAGACTAAGGGAAGCGTGACCGAAGTCATGCGTGAGCAGGCCCGGCTCCAGATGGAATGGCGTCTGGCGCGCCGTGCGAGCGGAAAGACGCCCTTGCAATCGAGTCCAAGCTTTCTTCGCGCTAATAATTTTGACAAGAACGACCTCGACAGCGCAAGCCGTGAATTTGAAGTCGAAATTGCCAAATTTGAGGTTTGGCTCGCCGACAAAGGCAAGAAATTCGTGCCGTCCGCCCAAGAACGTGGATTTGACAATTCTCATTTGGATGAATGGGAGGAAATTGCCACGTGGTGGGACAAAAGATCGATACCCGGCCCGGCGGTTATGACGATGTTTGATGACTATGTTCACGACTCACGGGCATGGTTTAAGTTAATACCGGGCAACCCAGATAATCCAGAGGGAGCCAAAGCTAAGCTAGATGAATGGACAGCGACGCGTGAAAACGAGATTGCGAGGGCGAAAATGCGGGCCAAGAACCGTAGAGATGTCGAAAGGTTTTCGGGCCAACGTACCAGGGACGACAGACAGCCAGCCGATGAAAGTGCGCTTTCGTCAGATCAGTTGAAGGCCATAGCAGAATATAAGCGCACCGGCCAAATTCCGCGTTATCAAACCATTGGTCGGGAGCCGTATGAGGCCTGCGGCGAAACTTGGTGGTTGGCAGCGCGGGCTGGGTATCTACGATACCGCAAGATTTATGGCGGCTGGGACAGCGAGCTACTTTCTCAGGCAACGCCAGTAGAAAACGAAAATCCTCTTTTCGCTTCTTCAGTGAGCAGCAATGAAGGATATAAGGCTGGTTGACTACGTAACGCCGGCTTATCGTGCGCACAGGCGCGCGTTCGCGGCCGCAGCAAGGATCGAATAGCGCCTGCAGCGTGTTGTGTATGACCGCCGACATACTCCGATAAACCCGCAGACCGTAAGCCACGCCGGCTCCTTTCGCGCTCAGGGGCTGGCGTTCCCGGCCGCAGCTCGCGCCACGGCCCGTGCAATCTCGATGCCTTCATTAAACAGATTCTGAAACGGCGTCGACAAATACGGCATCACGAGCCCGATCACCAGCAATCCAACCCCGAGCGAGACCGGGAACCCGATACCGAAAATATTAAGCTGCGGCGCGGCGCGCGTCAAAATGCCGAGCGCGACGTTGGTGATCAACAGCGCCGCCAGGATCGGCAGCGAAAGCTGCAGTCCCGCGCTGAAGATCCGCCCGCCCCAGCGCGCCACTTCGAACGGGGCACCGGCCGCCATCGGCGTGGCCGACACCGGCATCGTCACGAAGCTCTCGGCCAGCGCCGACAGCAGCACGAGGTGCGCGTTGACGGCCAAAAACGCCATCGTCGCCACCAGCGTCAGCATCTGGCTGATCGACGACGAGCGGCCCTTGGTCATCGGGTCGAAAAAGCTCGCGAATCCGAGGCCCATGGTCAGGCTCGAGGCCTCGCCCGCCATCTCGACGGCGGCGAACACGATGCGCATCACGAAGCCCATCGCCAGGCCGATCAGCAGTTCCTGCACCAGGATCAGCAGGCCCGCCATCGACAGCGGGTCGGCCGCCGGCAGCGCCGGTATCGCCGGCGCCATAATCAGCGCCAGGATCACCCCGAAGCCGACCTTGGTCGAGACAGGGATGCTGCCGCTGCCAAAAATCGGGGCGGCGGCGATCAGGCCGAGGATGCGCGTGAGCGGCCACAGCAAAGCGGCGATCCACGTGTTCATCTCGACGCTGGTCAGCGTAATCATGCGGGGCTGTTATCCGATCATGCCGGGGATGCTGGTGAACACATGGCGCATGTAGTCGAGCATGATCGACAGCATCCACGGACCGGCGACGACCAGCGCGACAAAAATGCCGACCAGTTTCGGGATGAACGACAGGGTCGCTTCGTTGATCTGGGTCGCGGCCTGGAAGATGCTCACGATCAGGCCGATGATCAGCGCCACCAGCAGCATCGGCGCGGCCACCATCAGCGTGATTTCCATCGCGTGGCGGCCCATCGTCATGACGGTTTCCGGAGTCATTCGGCGCCCCTAGTAAAAACTCTGCGACAGCGAGCCGAGCAGAAGTTGCCAGCCGTCGACGAGCACGAACAGCATCAGCTTGAACGGCAGCGAGATCACGGCGGGCGACATCATCATCATACCCATCGACATGAGCACGCTGGCGACGACCATGTCGATGATCAGGAACGGGATGAAGATCGCAAAACCGATCTGGAACGCGGTCTTCAGTTCGCTCGTCACGAACGCCGGGATCAGTATGCGCAGCGGCACGTCCTCGGGGCCGTTGAGCGCGGGCGAGCGCGAGATCTTGACGAACAGCGCCAGGTCGGACTGGCGCGTCTGCTTGAGCATGAAGGCCTTGAGCGGCGCGACGCCCTTGTCCATCGCCTCGGCCATCTGGATTTTGTTCTCCTGCAGCGGCTTGTAGGCGTCGACGTAGATCTTGTCGAACACGGGCCCCATCACGAACAAGGTCAGGAACAGCGCCAGCCCGACCAGCACCTGGTTCGGCGGCGCAGACTGGGTGCCGAGCGCCTGGCGCAGCAGCGAGAGCACGATGATGATGCGCGTGAAGCTGGTCATCATGAGCAGCGCGGCCGGCAGGAACGACAGCGCCGTCATCAGGAGCAGGGTCTGGACCGGCAGCGAGTAGGCGGTGCCGCCGCCCGGCGCGGGCGCGCTGGTGAAGGCGGGGATGCCCTGCTGCGCGAGCGCCATTGCCGGCAGCGCGAGCAGGGCGGCGCCGAGCAGGCAGCGCGCGAGGGGGGCGAGGGGGCCGGCTGCCCGTAGCTTATTTTGCATTGCGTTTATCGATCGTTTGTTTGAGCCAGTCGGCGAAGCTGCCGGCCGGCGGCGCGTGCGGCGCCAGTTCGGCGGCATCGGACATTGGTTCGGCGCCGACCTGTTTGGGCATGGTCGCGAGCGCGTTGACGCGGCCGGGCGAGGCGCCCACCACGATCCACTGCTCGCCCACTTCGACCACGATCACGCGTTCGCGCCCGCCGAGGTTGAGCGCGCCGACGATGCGCAAATTAGCCGCGCCGGCGGGCGCGCGCGGGCCGTATCGTTTGAGGAACCACGCGAGCACCACCAGCAGGCCGAGCACGAGGCACAGCGCGAAGATCGTTTGCAGCAGGCTGCCGGCCGACGAGGCGGCAGTGGCCGACACCACCGCCGGACCGAGCGGCGCCGCAGCCGGCGGCGCGCCCGGCGCCGCGGCGGCCACTTGCGCGGCCGCGCCTGCGAGCAGTCCCAACATCATTTATTGAGTTTTCGGATGCGCTCGGACGGGGTGATGATGTCCGTGAGGCGGATGCCGAATTTGTCGTTGACCACGACCACCTCGCCCTGGGCGATCAGGCAGCCGTTGACCAGCACGTCCATCGGTTCGCC